>CAYLWO010000084.1:0-27991 GCA_964387285.1 uncultured Cytophagia bacterium
CGTTCGGGGTCGGACCAACTCAATAAATTGATTTTATTACACTTAATACAAGTGACCTTGCATCCCTGGATTCGATACCGGCAATCCCTTTAACCTCATTTTGATTCAAAAAGAAAGTGCAGTACTTAGACTGATAGGTGAGTTCATATTGAATCCGGTTATGACGAATGTTGTTCCATTGAAAGCTGATATTATTTAAGTTGTCCTGGTCCGACCCAACTTATCGCACCAGCATCATTTTACGGAAAAATCGGTTCACTCCGCTTTGCAGCACTAGGAAATAAACACCGCTGCTGTAACCTGTTGCATTCCACTGCACCTGATGCCTGCCTGCAGAGACGGATTGATCCAAAAGCACTGTTTGCTCTTTGCCGCTAACATCGAAAACTTTAATCTGTACGTGATCCATTCGTGGCAGGTCAAAGCCGATCACCGTATGGGCATTAAAAGGATTGGGATAGTTCTGGCGCAAAGTGATTTTCGACGGCTGCGGCTTCACATTGTCAGATACAGCGGTTGCGAACCCGGTCCGATAAATTTCCACAGCGCTGCCGCGCGGATGGAGGAAAACGAGTTCCTTGCTGCCATCGCCTTTACGATCAAAAACATGGACGCGGACAGTAGGGTCAACTTTGTCCAAAGTCCAAACCGGATGGGCGCTCAACCGGCCGCCGCGATTAAGAAACACGGCATTCAATGAGTTATAGCAACCGATAATTAACTCGGGGAACCGGTCGCCGTTCAGATCACTCAGCACGATATCCTTGGCATAATATCTGGATGCTGCATCCAGGTAAATCGGCTGAGCGGAGAGTTTGCCTAAAAAATTATCAAAAATGACGATTTGACCGTCGTGTACGGTAACGACTTCTGCGTAGGTATCGCCGTCAATATCCGCTGCATCGAATGCCAAAGCGCCATGTGCATTCTCAGGCTGGAAAGAACAGACGCCGGAAATGAGCCCGGCGTCATTCCGGAACACCGACACTGAGCCGTACCGATCACAAGCCAATACTTCCGGATAACCGTCACCCTGCAAATCACAGAACTTGGTTTCAAGATATTGCACGCCGTCCCCGATTTCGCCATCTTGGGCAAAGGCGCCGTCCTGCTGTTTGTAGAGTCTGATTTTCCCGTTCAAGGTGGCGGCCGCCAAATCCAGATGGCCATCGCGGTTATAATCCGCCCAGTCGAGATCGGTAAAGCCCCGGCCCTGATCATCAACGATTAAAGGTTTATTGGCAATAGTGCCGTTTTCATTGATAAAGATATAAACCGGCGCCCACATGCCGGTAACCGCAAAATCCGTATCGCCGTCCTGATCATAATCCGCCGCTTTGATTACGCGCAATTGATTGACGATGGTGAGTTGCGGTTGAAAAGCGTCATTTTTAACAAAACGATCGCCCTGATTCAAGTACATTTGCAGCGAATAGTCAAACGTGCAGATCAGCAAATCCGATGCATGATCGCCGTCCATGTCCGCCAATTCGAAACACTGGTAGGAATATTGGTGATGATTCAGAAAAGGTTCTGCTGACCACTGTACCGGCGTCAGCGTCAGTGAATCGGAAGGAATGACAACGATCGGTTTGCCGGATGTATCGGCAACGCCCGGTTGTGCAGACGGGTAATAGCGCGTCATGCTCAGGCAATTTTCTTTATACAGATCGAAATCGACATAGACATTATCATAGGTCCAGGTGTCGTGACCGATTAAAAAGTGCTTTTCGCCGTCGTCCTTATAACCAATCCCGACCATGGAATGACCGCCAAAAGGAGGGCCAATCCAAGCCAGCTTGACAGGTTGTCGATAGGTGTCCATAGCGTATTTGTAGGCCGACCAATCCGGCCGGTACACAAATTCCGAAAGGAAAATGGAATGCAGGCCGTATTCACCGGCGCTGGTATAACGTTCAACAATGCCTCTGTTCGCCTCTCCCAGCCAAAAGATCTCCTCGGCTGCAGCTCTGAGGTATCCGGTTGAACTGGAACCACCCGGGATTAAGTCGTTATAGCCATGATCATCCCAATAACCCAGTATCATCATGTCGGATGTGATTCCGCAGACCAAATCAAACACATACCATGGCACGCCGCTAATGATGAATTCAGTACATGTTGAAGGTGTGAAGGAATCAAAGACAGTTGCACCGGGCGCTTGCTGGGTTCGCGCAAGGCCGTGCATCATAGCCGGCTGCGCCCACAGCCGGTCGGTCAGGTGCGGCGAGGAGATGAATAAGGAACCAAGCAACAGAATCCTGATCACGTAACTTTTACTTTTCGCAAACAGCCTCATAATCGCCTCCTGGGATACTGCGCTGGATAAAATTCACACTGCATCGGATAGTGAATTGAAAGAGCAAACGTCGAACGCTACATCAGGTTCATGGCTGTAAATAGGTGTGGAGTTGAGCGAATTTACAATAATATCGGATCATAGTAAAGCAAAAACAATTCAACAAGATATTCAATCCCCAATATTGGTTATGCACTTGAATGGAATCCGGGGATTATTTGATGCAATGTTTTCGCCGGTCGTATTAAACGTTTAACAGACAAGGTGCATGGAATTCACAGTAGATCGCGATACCGGGTCAAACCAACTTTAGTTTTTAATTTTATATGAGTTGTCTCGGTCCAATCCTAAATTTATCCTGGAGAGAAACACAAAATATATCTTGCTTATTTTTTAATAATTAATTACAATAAAAAAAGTATTTTGTGCATCTATTTCTGTATAGGGGTACAGGATGAGTTTGCATGGGAAAGCACAAGTTGAGCGATTGCAGGCAGCTGAATTTGTGCTTTTTTTATTGAATCGCGCTCACAGTCATACGATTTGGGGATACTTTCACTGGCCTGAATTGCCGGTATATAAAGATAGTACAATCTTACAAGTTTGATTTGGACAAATTACTAAATAATGGGTTGATATGCGGAGTAAATCATGCTAACTGACAATAACAGCCAGGATAATAACCATCATGCTGATTCAAAATGGATTACTGAATTCTACGATCGAATTGGCATAGATCAATTAATAAAAATATGTATAAAAGATTCAGAAAAAATCGCGCAAATGCAACAGTTGCTCGCAGAAAATACAGGAGCAGAAACAGTCCTGCGCGAGTATCTGAAAAATCGTATCGTAGCGCGGCTCCCTGCGTCTCCAGATATGCATAGTAAAAACAACTTTAGCTCTTTTAAAAGCTCAGCGCCAGAGGAGGAAAAAGATCTTGGTCTGCTAATCAGCAAAAAAGGACCTGTCAAATTAGCTGATGAATTTCCTTTTGACGAAATTCCAATTGATTATCTCAATGACGATTTGGATTATTTGTTGCAAAGAGAAAAACTGGAACCTGAAATGGTCGTTTATATAAAGGAGCTGGTAGAAAAATGCAACGGAGCAGAGATAGTTTTACGGCAATTTTTAGAGTATTCACAAACTGAACCAGAAAAAAGCAATGAAAGATCCTTTTATTTACAAGAGCTCCACCCTCCAAACTTTGAGAGATTGACTCACAACATTGCACCACCACCGCATATATTAAACGAATTTCCGACCTCAATCAAAGATAAAAAAAACAAACGAACATTCGACATGGAATGAAGATCTATTATTGTTACAGATAAATAAATGGATGTCCTTTAATACTCATAACCTTCAAACAACAATTAGGTTGCTGTTGTGCTATATGAAGAATCGCTAAATAAAGCGATCCTATGATACTTTGATAAAAAAATCGTTGGAGCATTACTTTTAATCGAGAAGCTAGTTTCGATGACTGGACAAAATACGATGAAAGGACGAAAGCATGTTGAAATGGTATATCATAGGGATAGCAGTTGTCGCTGTTTTTATTTTTATCATTATTACTTTAAGAATGCGAGCCGCTCGGCAACAAAAACATATACAGGCTCAGCAACAGAGAATAAAGGCGCAACGTGAAGCAGAACTACGTTTTTGGCAGCAAAAAGAGCTCGAAAAACGTCAGCGGATTTCAATGGCGAGTACAACAAAAGAAGAATGTCAAAGTGATTCCCCCCAATCCCATGTTGATTTAAATATGGCATCACAGCGGGGCCCCACAAATAAATATAACAGCATTACCTCCAAATCGCACGCAGATGAAAGCCCGGAAATTTTAGCCCTGCAAATGGGACAGTTGGATTTAATGAAATTTGATGAAATGCTGGCAAAGTGCGGCTTAACCCGTAAAGAACAAAAAGCGTTTAAAAAACAGGTACAAAGCAATCCCGCGCTAGAACATTACTTCCGTGAATCGATCAAAAAAGAGCTATACAAAAAATATCGCCATGGATTTTAGATGCCGTCATATGACGGATGAAAATGCACATTGTGATTTTTACAGTATCTTGACGGCGATATTTCTCTTTTACCTGCAAACAGTCGCCTATTTGTTGTTCACCGGCAGCGAAAGCTGTGTAGACATTAAATGGTCATATCACCGGTTCTATGATTGGCTTTTACTATTATCACGAGCAGACAACCAAAATTATGGTAAAATTCAAAATTTATATACAAATTGTTTATTATTGTTCCAATTGTTCAGGTCATACACAATTAAACCAGGACGGCCTGATTTTGGAGGTTTTATGGATTACGTAATGCTGTTCTTTATTGCGCTTATTTTTATTGGTATACTCTATTTGAAATTTCACAAGATGAAAGGAATTTCCTGGGAAGAACAAATCAAGCAAACGGAGCAGCAACGACAAAAGCTGATTGAACAGAGGCAGCAGCAGGAAATCCAGGCAAAAGCAAACGATGAACATAGGCAGCAACAGATAATCAATGAACAGATACAGCAACAGCATCGAGAAATCCGGACAAAGGCAGGCGATGAGAACGCGTCCCTTCAGCCGATTCAAAGGAAAATTGTAAAAGAGGACAATTACCAAGCTTTTAAAACCGATTCTCCTAGATATCACTCTGATCAAAATTTATCGTTATACGTTACAGATACAAATTTGGATCAAGACTTAATATCATTTGCCGCTTGGATTCCCGAGATTGAGGCGCTGGATAAAGTCGGCATTGATGAAATTTTAAACAAGATCTGTAGTACGCGTCGAGAACGAAAAAAATTGCTGGAACAGATAAAGATCAATCCTTGGATGGAAGGCGAAATTCGTGCTGAAATTAAAAAAGAGCTGTACCGACGGCACAGGGAAGGAAATTAGGTCGCTTCAATGATCCCTATCCTGCTGGTATGATTGAAACGCATGCTTATCGCGGTGTTGCTCTTGGATTGCCTTTGCATAAATCAATACCGGCCTGAATGCGTGCGGCCGCAGATTTGGAAATCCTGTGAGAGGCGCCCAGGGCGATTTCCCATAGTTTTTCCGCTTCCGCCTTGCGATCCGAATGCCAATAAACCGCGCCCAAACCAAGATGCGCCTTGGCATACAAAAAGCGAAAACCGTGCGTTTCAGCCGATTGAATTGTAGAACCGTATTTTTCCCCAGCCTTCTCTAATTCCCCATTCTGTTGCAAACACGCAGCCAAGGCTAGTTCCGTATTTATGTATAACTCGAAATGCTGTTCTTTGGGCAATTCTTTTTGCATGGCGAGCAAAGAGCTTGCCAGGTTCACACAATTCATCTCGGCTAAATCGCACCAAGCCAAAGCGATTTGAGATTCCAGGTACGAAAAATAATTATGGACTTTTCTTGCTATTGTCAACGCCTGCTCAAAATAAGGTCTGGATTTCTCTGGAACTTTTCCCTGCAGAGTTGCCAACTCGTATTCCAGCCAACCAAGTAAAGCGAGAAGATTAATCTTTTCCGAACTCTGCTCATCCAATTCAGTCAAAGCAAGTCCTGCTTGCAAGTGTTCCCTGGATTTTTCAAATTGACCAAGCGATTTATAGGCGGTTCCCAACAGCCGTTCACCGGAAACATAATGATGCAGATCCCCGGCACGTTTCGCCTTTTTGAGTGCTTTGTTTACTAAACGAATCGACTTTTTAAAAGAATATCTGCTGTGATAAATCGTGGCCAGGCCGAGCAGATTGGCAGCCGCCTCGTCCAAATAACGAGGAATACCCAGGAGACATATATAATAAGCTTTGCGATACAAATGCTTGCTCAACTGATAATCTTGTCGATACAGCGCCAGTGATCCCAGTTCATGCAGAGCGATGGCATGCAACCGCCTTCCTTTCAAAACAGAGGTCTTGTGCCTGGCAAAAGTAAGCCACTGTTCGGCCTCCTCATAGCGTCCCAGCTTGCTGTAAATTCGCGCAAGCTGCGTGGCCAGTCCGGCTGCGAGGGTAAGATTCCGTTTTTGCTTATTCAGATGCCCGATAGCACCGATCAAACAGAGCAAACCGGTTTTCGCTTCGCCACCTGCAATCCATCGAGAAAAAAGATCGAACTGTTGATCTCTGGTTAACAGTATCAACTGATCCCAACTCGCGTTGTTCGCCAGATGAGTGGCTAAATGTGATCGCGTATAATTTGAAATATTCTGCGACTCGCTGGCATATTCCGCCCAGCACGCCTCAGATAAATAACGATGACCGTCTTTGACTGATGCGGCAAATCCGGTGCTTAAATTTGCATCTTTAAGCCAATCGATAACGCTCTGATGGAACAGTTGACAGGTTTTGCCGCGGCTTAAAAATTGTGACAATGCCAGCAAGCCCTTCTTCGCCGTATGTTCGGGCAATTTGCTGGCCTTGAGCAGCAATGCCTCAGTCAAAGGTTCTTGAGCCGCTGCCAAACAATCGAGCAAAGGCGCTATTTCCTGCTGATATATCTGTTGATCCTTAAAGCGATTCCGGAACATCCTGTCGTATAGACCGCCAAGTTGTGCAGGGACGGATTTTACGTTTTCTAAATCAATGGACCCATATGAGCTTTTATCCGTCAGGGCAGATAACAACAGCCTTGCATATAAAAAATTACCATTGGAGATATCCTTGATGATCGAATATCTGTTTTTTAGTCTGTCTGATTCCTCTTCTCCAATTTGCGTCCCAAGGCATTTCTCAATATAATCGCTGATATCCCTCTGATTCTCTGCGCGGTCCGCATTTATATGATAGTGAAAAGCTCCTCGGATCGAGCATTTGGCTATAATGGTCTGATCAGGACGGCTGGTCATAATAATACGGAGCCAGGCAGGCATTCTTTCTGCCGATTCCGTCAACAGATCGATTAAAACCGGTCCCACTTCAGCCAACGACTCATCAAGACTGTCGATGACGAACACCCAAGGCTCAGTAATGTTGAGTAGGCTTTCACAGCTGCGCAAGGGTTCTATGATCAGGCTTCGAAAAAGCGATTCCGGCGGATCGTTCCAATTGGGAGAGTTCAATTGTTCCAGTTCCATACGATATTGTGCAAACTGCCTGGCTAATTGGTAGATTACCTCCGAAAGCCATGATCTGGGAAGACAGGTCTCAATATTGGATCGTGAGCAAAAATGGATGCTGCGGACATTTAGACGCGTGGTCAGTTGTGCGGAAAGAGCGCTCTTACCAGTACCGGGATCGGCAGTGATCAGCAACAATCTGGAATGCGGTTGGGCGATCCAATCGCCGATGTCGGCAAAAAGCCATGCACGTCCTACGAAGGTAGCCCCATGCCTGGCAAGTTCTTCGGAGTAATTCAGACGCCTGAGATCCCCCCACCATGATGCCTTGGCTTTTAACGGATCAATTTGGCATTGTCCGTGCGCGGCAATCTCTTCCAGGATTGTTGCTAATTGATCATATGGAATGATTTGATCGTCAGCTACATCCAGATAATTGAGCGAGATAATTTGAATTGGCGGTATGACTTTATGCAGACGAATGGGTACAATCGGCTTGTTTTTAGCCTGGGCGAATAAAAGCTCATTTCGACAAAATCCATCCGGTCTTATGCTCGACTCGGATAATAGAGCTATTAAGACGTGACATTCAGATATGGCAATTTCAATTTTAATATCAAAAGGAGCGCCGAATGGGATGCCGTTTTCGACGTCAAGCCAAGGTTCATGACCCATCTGTACGAGATGCCTGGCACAATCTTGAGCAACCCTTACCGCATCTAGTCGTCCGTAACTCAGGAAAATTTTCATCGAATCATTCCTTGGGAAACACTCGACAAAACAAAATTTAAAACGCCTGATGTCTGAAAATTAAATAAATAACTTAGAGGTAAATCGCAATAGGCTTTGTGCAGGCGATTTAAACGACAAATTACTAAAAGCAAATTTAAAATGCTATAATTTCCTTTAGCGAGCAAACTTGCGAACCTAGCTCTTCAGGTTCGAGAAATGACGTCAATTGGGTACAGTATCCTATGCATTATTTCTATTTTAACAACGCCATCATTATTCACTGTTCCTCTTCACCGAACTGTACATCAACCCAATATATTCCCGAAGAAACTGGAATACACTGCCTTCCCGACGCACGATCTCACGATCGGATTGCATCGTTAGAGCCGCCAAAGGGGCGATCCGTTGCCTGGTCATGTTTTACACGGATTATGAAACCTCACAGGTCTTGGAGACCTGTGAGGTTTGAACGTGGATAGGACTGATTTGTTTTATGCTCATCGACGCATGTGAGAAAAAGACCGGCAACGTCCGGAACGCGGGCGTCCCGCCCGCAAAAACAACGCGCCCGCACAAGCGACCGGGACGGTCGCGTTCCTGGTGGGAAAAAACTAATTACGGCAACAGCATCATCTTGATTGTTTTAACAAAAGCTCCCGCCTGCATGCGACAGAAATAAACCCCGCTGCCGGCTCTTTCTCCGGATACTGTTCTGCCGTCCCAGCGCACGGTGTGATAGCCGGCAGGTACGGACTGATCGCGCAATACGGCTATGCGCTGGCCCAGCACATTCATCACCTCTATTCTGACATGGGATGCCTCGGGCAATTCATATTGCACGGTTGTTGATGGGTTGAACGGATTGGGATAATTGGCCAGCAAACAGAACAGGTCGGCCTGTTTTGTATTCTGCATCGTCATGACCGACGTGCGACTGTGCACAGCCACCACCGCATCCAGATCAAAATCCCGGTTATAAAGTCCCTCATGCCAGCGATCTCCCATATCCGTAATGCGCACATACCGAATCCAGGATAAACCCACATCCTGCAAATCAAACTGATCAGCGCCCGAGCTTTCCGGATCCGTCGGATTTACCGTGCTTTTTATAACATGCGCACCGGCCAGGCCGTTACAGGTCACGGTATCCCAGGGAAATTCCACAAAATTCACACCGTCCTGACTGACCGCCACGGTAGCAGCCTCGATGAAAGGCTGGCGGGTCCAGGAATTGATAAAGACATTTTCAAAAATTAAAAAATCCGGTCCTGGATTATCGATCACCACATTATCGGTAAAAACGAGAGTAATCTCGCCGCCATGACCAAGCGAAAGCACTTCGTTCGGATCGGAAGAAGAAAAAGTCGCGCCAACGGCCTGATCCGGATCAGGCGGACCTAATATATTGTCAGGAAAAAAATCATACCCACTCCTGCTCCAGTTTTGACCTGGTGAAAACGAGACCACCTCGTCCGCCCACGGATCCGTGTCGGCAATTCTTTCCACAACCGTTGCATCCTGGCAGCCATCGCCAACCGGATACGTGCTTGACACTTTGTCCTGTTTTATATCAAATTTTTGTAAAACGTCCTGGTCAAATGCACATATATACAATTCCGCTTTTTTCTTGTCCCAAAACATTCGAATGGCGCCGCGTCCAACACGCAGGGGATTAGCAGGCCCATGCAAGAGCTCGGTCGTATAGATATTCACTTTATATAGAAATCCACCGGTGCGATCACCCCAATCACAGGCATAGGCCATGCCGTTAGGCAGCACCGCCAAATCGCTCGGATAACCACCGATAGCGATGGTATCCACCAGGGCCGGACGGCTGTAATCAGGTGGTGCTATGGGATTGATAACAGCTATTTTGCCCGCATTGTTTCCCCAGATGCCGGAGCAAAGCACATAATAATTCCAGTCCGGTCCCTTGCGCACCACCTGAGGATTGGCCGGCACCGGCAGGCGTTGTGTCACCGAATCGGCGGCAATATCGATGAACGCAACGCTGGATTCCTGATAGGACGGATAGCCGCCGGTGTTGGCCACCAGGGCCGTATTGCCATCGGTGATAATCCCTTGCGGCGCCGTACCGCACGCGATGAGTTTACTCACCTGGTTTTTCTCCAGATCAACGACCGCAACGCTGTTAGCCATCAACAAGGTCACGTAGAGTCTGTTGCTGCCTACTAACGCCATGGCATATGGATTCGAACCTTCCGGCAACGCTATCCGTTTCAGGACCTGCAGCGAAATGGCATCAATAATCATAACTTCAGCCGGAACGCTGTTCAAGACGAACACTTTATCGTGTAAAGCCAGCACCTGATTAGGCACCTGGCCTAATGTTAAAACGTCGTTGTTCACAATGCCCGTCTCCAGGTCAACGGTCGACAGGGTGCGGCCGAGACTGTTTTCAACAAACAGCGTGCGCGGCAGCTCAACAGCCGGCACAGATGTGGTTATAATGATAAGAATAAATAACAGCTTTTTCACTTTCTTCTCCTTTAGATTGAATCTGATTAAAAATATTTTTCGAATGACTGCATCATTTTAAAAAATTTAAATTATTATTTGCGCTATCCATTCAATCCGCGTTCGCTTTTTCCATACCCGCTGAAAATTAAAACGTCACGCTCCAACCGGCGCGCCATTCCCGTCCGGGCAGCGGTGCGTTTTCCAGGACCTGATAATTCTCGTCAAACAGATTATAGCAAGCAGCCTTAATCTGCTGTGAAATTCCAAATAATGTAAAAACGACATTCATGGTGATTTCATGTAATGTATAACCGGGCAGTTGCACGGTATTGGCTTCGGTGATAAAGCGTTTGCCGGTCTTGCGCAGTCCGTATTCAATGGATAACGTTCGCCCTTGCCAGGTCACGCCGGCCTTGAAACTCTGTTCCGGTCGATAGGGCAGTTGCTTATGTTGCACCGTCCGTTCCGGGCTGAGATTTTCACTGTGCAATCGGCTATAAGAAACAGTGGTTGCCACTTGCGGACGGCCGAGCTGCCAGGTCCATTCCCACTCGTTGCCAGCCAACAACGCGTCGGTGTTAATGGGCGTAAACGCGGCAAATGAACCCATGCGCCAAATGATCAGGTCCTCGATACGATTATGAAATTGCGTAAAGCGGAATAATTGTCCCTTGCACAAGCCGCTGACCGACCATTCGCGATTGGCGCTGCGCTCCGGCAACAGATTGGCATTGCCGCGCACGCGATACTGCTGATAAAAAAGATCCGCATAGGTGGGCAGGCGAAAACCCCGACTCCAATTGACCTGCACATGCCAGTCAAAAAGCCAATGTTTTCGCAGACCGAGACCCACAGCCGGACTGGTCATCTCGTCCTGACGGCGATCGTGCACATGCACCGTCGTCGCCGCATCAAAACGCAATCCGGCAAGACTGTGCAGGGTGAAGGAATGGAACAGGATTTTTTCAAACTCGTGGCGCACATAAAAGCCTGCACTGCGCGTGTCCGCGCGACCTACCGGCGTAAACAGCGGATAGAGCCGGTCTTGATCTGTAAAGCGGGTGAGAGCAGTCTCGGCACCGGCGGTGATTTTATGACATGTAAAAAAGGAGCGGCCGTACTCGACGCCCGCCTGCCAGGCGCTCAGTTCATCCTGATTCCAATAGGGCGGCACCATGCGGTAGCGCAGCGGCGCGTCCTGATATATGTTTTTATAAGAGGAAAAATCGCGACTGTACGAACCGCGCAGTGTAAAAAAAGCGGTGGCGCTTTTTCTCGCAAAAGAGGTAGAAATGAGCGTTCGTTCATTATCAGCGCGGGCAAAGGGCGTCCAGCTATAGACCGCGCCGGGCAATCCGCGCCGTCCGGTATAAAATTGCCCGGAAAAGGAAAAACGGTGGCCTCCGCTTTCCCGGTTGATGCGGCCATAGAATTGCCGTTGATGGACGTCCGCATTACGGCGCGACTCTGTGACCCACTGCCCGGCGTTCAGATAGGCGTAGTCATAGTCGTTGCGGCTGCGATTCTGTTCGGCACTGAGCATATAGTCCCAATGAAAATTTTTGCGCATGACCGAGGCCGTAACGCCTTCGCCGTAAAAGGAGGTTTTACGCAGTTCGAGGCAGGCCTGATTCTCCCGGGCCTGCCGGGTAATGATCTCCACCACGCCGGCCAGAGCATTTGCGCCGAACCGGCTGGATTGCGCGCCTTTATACACTTTGACGCTTTCGATGAGCGACAATGGCAGGGTCGCCAGATCAATGGCGCCGCTGACGCCGTTCTGCAAACGCACGCCATCGATGATGACCAACACCTGACCGGTCTGACTGCCGCGAATAGAAAGCGTTTTCGTCGAACCGTTGTCCTGCACCTCTACTCCGCAGGTTTTGGTCAACAACTCGCCGACATCCCGGGCCTGGGTTTTACGAATCGTCTCCGCATCGATGACAATGGCGGTTGATGATGGTGTTTTTTCTGCTGCAGCCGTAACATCCACATCAGCCAGGACGATCAATTTGGGCTGCAGACGAAAAATAATTTGCCGGGATTGATCATAACCCACTGCGACATTAGCCATTTTTTGAGACTGATAGCCGATCATGCTCGCTTCCAGAGTATACTCGCCTGCCAAAAGATTGTACAAAACAAAACGGCCATGATCATCAGTCACCGCGCCTAGTGCAGCGCCGCTGACCGTAACATTGGCGCCGCTCAGGAATCTCCCGGTGCGATCATCGTAAACCGACCCGCTGATTTTTATGTCGGATTGCGCCGCGGCCGTGAGACAGCAGAAAACCGATAGCAATGTTGTAAATTTTTTGATCAAGCCAATACTCGTGTGATAAACATGCAAGCCCCCTTGCGATTGTCCAAAAAGTAGATGTATCGCATGTAGTTCCGGAACTACATGCAGAAGGTTTTCTTTTTAAGGCAACCTCAAGGATGCTAATAAACCGGACAAGGAACATAAATGAAAAAAATGAATCCGTTCCGATCCGTTTTATCCGTTCAATCCGTGTTCGCTTTTTGAAAAATTGCTGATCTTGAAATATCGATGCCAATAGGGGCTATTTCGGCGGGGGAGATAAAAAAAGCCCCAGTCTCGAAGCTGGGGCGTAATGATCCGACAATGACAAGCACCTCACCCGCGAAGGCTCAATTGGCAACTCTTTGGCAGGTCTCCTGGCTTTGGACGTCCAACCTACCGGCCGCGCCTTCCCGGTTTCCCAGTGGCCATTTGTGTGCGGCTTTCGTAGTCCATTACAGTAGCGGGGCTGCGACGGATTTGCACCGTCTTCCCTTTTACATAAATAATACCAAAGATTATGTCTCAAAGAACGCGTTAATATAATAAAGATATTTTAGGAATGCAAGTGAAATACCCTTGCGAAGGGTTGAACCCTTCGCAAGGAGGTTTAATCATAAAAATTCCACACAAAACCCCAGCGCAACTGTTGTTTCGGCATGGCATAACCGGAAACGAGCCGGTAATTTAAGCCTAATAAATTCTGCATACTGAAAAACAGATAGACATCCTTGATTTTAAAACCGGCATGCGCATAAGGAATCCATTGCGTGGCGCTGATTCCCGTATAGGACAACCGCTCATCCAAAAATATCTGACTGGCGCCGATGCGCAGTTGCGCATCCAAATCGCCTGAAAAAAAGATGTTGCGATATTGCAGATAACTCCATGTGCACAACTTTTCAATGGAACGTCCGACCCGTTGTTTAATAAAAAAAGAAAAATGGAAGCCCAAATTTTGCTGCCAGCTGCAATCAACGACCCAACGTTCATCCCACAACGGCGTTACGAAAACCGAATCAACCGCCCATTCGGTCTGGACCGTGTTGTAGGAGGCAGAAAGAAAAAAGCGGGAATCTTGCCATTGTTTTTCCAGCATCATTCCGGTCATACGGCTCTGTTCCTGGTGAAATATCCGTCGGCCATAATAATAGGATTCGGTGGCATGGTCACCGGCAAGCCCGGCCGTTGTAGCATGACTGCCGAACCATAACCAGCTCTGCCAGCCACGCCAGAGCGGCGGACGAAAATGCAACTCGGGCAACAGACAAATCTGCAAATCCCCTTGTTTGGCGGCACCTAATCCGATCTGCCAGAACCAGGCGCTGTTGGCAGAAGAACGCAGCCGAGCCCAGAGATCAAAATCGTGACGATGCTGTTTGCTGAATTCCGTCACGGTCAAACCCGTGTACTGCCAGAGTGCGCCTGTCTGCCAACGGACTGCTCCCAGATGGCCATGGGTGCTGAAAGAAAGACGCGATCTGGCGGCATCCTGGATTTGTTTAACGCCATAGTAATAATTATACAATTCGCGATGCAGATCCGTATATTGCCAAAACAGCCTCGTACCGCGATGGTTCAAGACCAATCCGTGATCATAGCGATCCTGTTTTTCATGCAATGGGTTGACTGCCGGCATAGAAGCATCCAACCAGGGCAGGTCGCGATCCATTTTGTTGAGCAACAAAAGATATTCCAGTTGCCAGGACGGGCCGAAGTGGCGAGTCATGGTCATATTTATTTTTTGCGCCCGGTATTTTTCAATCGCAGACATGGTGCCGCTATAGTTTTTCAGAATGCCGCCCAGATTGAGCGTGCTGTTTTTTGATAATTTCATGCCCAGGCGCGCATCTATGTCGTCATAGCCGTTAGCGCCGGTGCGATAAGCAACGGCAGAACGCAAAGAGGCAGCCGCAAGGTCCCGACTTGAAATCTTCAGTGAAAAACCGGGCGAAAAAATTTCACTCCCATAAGCGTAGGGCTCGGGCATGATGCCGGCTTGTCGCACCGCTTGCACCGGCGCCAGGTTCAAATCTGCCAAACCGGTGAGCGGATCGTTCAACAACAGACCGTCAAAGACAACATCCGTATGGCGATAATCAGCGCTATGCAGCGCAGCCAACGACAGTTGGCCGACACTGCCGCGATCAGCGACATAAACGCCGGCCAATTCGGACAGGATATCGCCGAGACTGCCATAGGCAGAACGCTGAATATGGGACGAATCCATGATCACGCCGGCAAAACTGCGCAGACTGTCATGTTCCGTTAAAAACCGTATCGCTTTTCCCCCTGCTTGCCACTTTACGCTGTCCTGAACGACGGATGATAACGATGCGGTGTGCAAACTGTCGTGCCGGGCGAGGGAATCAGCGGCCATAGCCCAGAGCAAATTGGCGCTGGTGAGGAGCAACAGGCTGATAACTTTAATTTTCATATAAACGCGTCAATCTTTTTAATAATGCAGGAACCAGTACCGCAAAGCTGACCGTATTGACCAGCAGATGCACCAGGTAAAAACCCATGCCGGAGATCAGAGTCAACCATATTTTGCGCATGTCACCGGCTGCCATGATAACGGCAAAACTCAAAGTGGTCAGAACATCGAAAAGCAAGGTCGATAAAAAACCGACAAGAGCGAACAAAAACATCTGCAACACAAAGGGCAGTTTTAACCACCCCAGACGAGCGATCCAGCCGCCGATCATACCGGTGCAGGCCATGGCAACTATTTGCGCCGACAACAACGGCAATGAAGGCGCTCCAAAGGGATTAAACAGGGAAAAAATCAATTCCGCTATCGCGCCGATAAGCAATCCATAGTGCGGTCCCAGCAAAAAGCCGGAGATAAATATCGCTGCTGTAATAAATTCAAAATTGGGAATCAACAAAAACAGATAGCCGATGGCCACACATAAAGCCGTCAATATGGCGGCACGGATGACGATGCGATGGCGTAAGGATACGGATGTGGAAGTGGTCTTTTTCAGCATCTGTTTCTGTTATTTAAATAAAGCGAGTCGTGCTCACGGTTAACCTTGCGAAGGCTTGGAGCTTTCCAACCGGATTTTTTCATGACCGGCCTTGATAGTATAACGATCCGGCATTTCAGTATGTTTCACTTCCCGCAACAGCATCTGCATTTCCTGCCGGGTCACCACAGGAAAACCATGATGGATATTGATATATTTGGTTTTCCCTTTTTTCTTTATATAGTCCGCCAGAAAAGCCCTATGATGGCGCATACGCTCGTACTGTCGCTTATTGGCCAGCTCGGTCCATCCCTTGACATTGTTAAAAATCGAGTGTGCCAACGCCATATCCCTTTCAACTCCGATGCTGTTGCGGCAAGAGGAAAGGCACGCATGCGTCGTAGTGCCGGTGCCGAGAAAGGGGTCAAGAACCGTATCCCCGGCAAGGGAAAACATATTAATGAGACGAAAAGCCAGTTCAAACGGAAAGGCGGCGCTGCGTTCCCGTAATTCTTTCTGACCGAGATTTTGCGACACGCCTTTAAAATCCCAAACATCCGAGAACCACGCGTTTCTTTCTTCCCAGAAAAAAGCGCTTTCCATTCTTCTCTTTTTATCAGCCGGGCTTTTGAACTCCTGCTTGTTGCCTTTGCGGAAAATCAAAATGTATTCATGCTCCAGGGTGACATAGGCGCCCGCGGGCAACATGCCGGAGCCCATGAATTTATTAGGGGCATTGGTCTGTTTTCGCCACAGTATGACCGGCAAAGAATCAAATCCCAATTTCCTAAAAGCCGATATGATTCTGGCATGATTGCTATAAAGCTGAAATTTTTCAGCAAGCGTTCGGGTGGCGTCGCCGATATTGATGCAGGCGAATCCGCCTTGCTTGAGCACCCGGGCCACGTGTCGCCAAACTTTGTCCAATTCCCTATGCATGGCGTCGAAGGTGCGGTCGCCGTGTTGCTGCGCCAACAGATCACGGATGTCCGA
Source organism: uncultured Cytophagia bacterium (assembly GCA_964387285.1). GTDB lineage: Bacteria > Zhuqueibacterota > Zhuqueibacteria > Residuimicrobiales > Residuimicrobiaceae > Anaerohabitans. Next base: position 16,829 of record CAYLWO010000084.1, read on the forward strand.
TGCTTGTTGCATAAAAAGCTCATCCCACATCCGGATCATGGGATACGGCGGCGAGGTGACCACCAGATCGATGGATTCGTTCTCCAGGGTCAAATGGCGTGAATCGGAAATGATGACTCTTTGCGTTGTTTCCACTGATTTACCCTGGTCATCCTTATTGTTAATGCTCTTTGTACAGTGCGTTTAATTTAACAAAATCTCCGGCAAATGCCAACCCATTTACCGAAAACTGTTGCAAATGAAAAAAATTTTAATTACTATTAGGTGTACATTTTAACACTTTAATGCAAAATTATGCAATTTACAGAAATAAATGAAAATATTGAAGTTTTGAGCTATCACGATGGCCAAAAAATGCGGCCGTTGCGGTTTCGCTGGCGCAACCGGCCGTATCATGTTACGGCAGTGAACGGCATATGGAATGAGAATCGCGGCAGGGATCGGGAGTACCACTTTCATGTGTCGACCAAAGAGTCCGGCTCCTTTGAACTGATCTACAACAACAGCGCCATGAATTGGCGCATTGGCCGGGTGACGCTGGAATAAACAAATGATCTCGGATACAACCGTACGGTTAGAGTTACTTTCGACTATAGGCGAAAAGGTGCTCGATCGTGCGGAGATAAAACACAGAACCGACAATAGCCGGTGTGGCAAATATTTTTTCACCAATCGTGTTTTGCGCCGTTATCGTCAACGCCAGAGCCGTTTGGCCCGCGAAACTGCGGCCAGAATGGAAGCGAGTCTTTCGCGTTCGCCGGCACGAAAAACAGTAAAAGGCACCATAGTATTCTTTGGAATATCCCGAAAGCTTTATTCATCACAGACCTCTTGAATATTCAACCGTACAGCATCAAGATCGCTCGGTGAATCCCTTCGACGGACGCGACTCTAAACAAATCCTTTACCATCCACATTCACTTTTTTTCTCTGCGCCTCTGCGTCTTGGCGGGAGAATCAAAAACAGTCTCCCGCAAAGACGCCAAGAGCGCCAAGAAAAAATTCCAGCTTTAAGAGTAGAAACGGACTTCTATGCGGGGATTGCCACGGGCCGCAAAAAGCGCGGCCCTCGCAATGACAGGGTATTTATATATCCTTGATCACCAGCGATACTGCATTGCCAACTGCACATTGCGTCCGGGCAAATGGGGATCTGTTTTCAACGACAATCCGTATTTCCTCTTTAATTCATTGTTGTACAGCTTTGCCGACACCATGGCGTCGATGCAGCAGCCGAGGTAAACCAGTGCAAAAGCCTGCATCATGGTCTCATCGGTTTCCTTTTCTTTTTCTATATGCGTGCTGTACGGCCAGGTTGAGGATCCCACCAGAGTCTCGGTTTCCTTTTCAATATGGAGAGCGAAATAGGTCAGACAACCGGTATACAACAAACCGCGCAGGATGTTGGAGGTTTTGCCGATATAAAAATGGCCCAACGGCGGCAGCAGAAACGACATGATAAAAGCGCCGCCCGGGCTCTTTTTACGCCGTTCATATTCATCATCGCTGACGCGAACGACATTGCCGTCGCCAATGCGCGTCATAATCGCATTGATAAAAGAGGTTTGCTCCGCTTTAGCCTTGACCAGCTGTTCCCAGGGTGCATAACCCTGCATTTCCGTGCGCACCATCACCGATTTTCCGGCTACGGCATCCAGAGTCAGGGGCGCATTGCCCTTGAATACCTTATCGATGAAAACACGGGCGCCTTCCGGCGATGAAGCGATATGCAACCGGGTGCCGCCGCTTTCCGCTTTGCCGCTGCCGAGCAGACGCAGCGCCACATGCCGCACCGAACCGTCCAACTCTTCCAAAGGACCCACGTACTCATCGTTTTCCATTTTTTCAATTTTGCCGTTTTGCACGTCGATAATCTGCAAGTCGATGATATATTTATTGCCGAGTTTGCCGATATTGCCGCCGACCATTTTTTGCACGCCGAGAATCTGTCCGGCCTGCACCATGCACATCACATCATTACAGGCGCCGGAAGTCTGAAATCCCTGTTCCTTTAAAATGGTTTCCATATTGTTGCGATCCACCACGGTATAGGAACCCAATTTCAAAATTTCCTTGCGCACCATATTGGAGAGCGTAACCACGGCCGAAGAGGTCAGATCCGGTGCGTTGAAATCGATCACCGCCAGGGCAACCGGACTATCCTGGCTCAAAACAGGGGAACACGTACAGAGTACCAATAAAATGTTAATACTTTTCATCAGCGCGCTCATATCGATCTCCTGTGGTTATGGTGCGATGCTAGAAAATAAAAGGCACAAATCGTCTGGAGCGTTTCATATAAGTTTTGTAGGACTCGCCAAAGTAGGCGATGTCTTCGGCTTCCTCGCGCCAAGCCGTCAGCCACAAAAAAACGCTTGCGGCGACAGCCAGGATGCAGGTCAGGCCGGACGGCTTTTTGAAAAAGATTCCCCAGGTCAGAAACAACAAGGAACTATACATTGGATGGCGAATATAGCGATAAAGGCCGGTGGTCACCAATTCAGCGGTTTTTTCAAAATCCAGCGTGGCCGCATCATCACGCCCGGCATCGCGCTTGCCTCTTTTCAACAGCAGTAAAAATCCACTAATGGCCAGATAGGCGGACACAGATAACAACAGCCAGGAAACGATCTGCAGCGGAGAAAAGGGATCATGAAACCAATACTCGACCACCAGCAGAAAAAGAAGCAACATCGTCTCCCAGGCCCAAAAGCGATGAAAACCATGGGATTTGGGTTTAAACAGACAAGCGCGCGAGATATAAATCAGCGCCAGGGAGGATATGCAGAACACCGCTATTTTCATCAGCCATACCTCCAACAAGATTTGTGTGAAATGCGGACCGGCAATCAAGAATAAAGTAAGCAAAAAAGAGGAAAAAATACAAGAAAAACCTTAAATCACAGACCTACGCCGTCCAGTCGGGTATGACAAAAAGTGCAGCAGCCGTTTTGCATATGATAAGCCAGAATTTCATAACCATACCGTTCAATCACTGTTTTACCGCACCCGGGGCAGAGCGTGTGCTCCCCTGCGTCGCCCGCTACATTGCCGCTATAGACATAACGCAAACCGCTCTGCAGACCGATTTCGCGCGCCCGTTGCAGCAACGACAGCGACGTGGCCGCCACATGCGTATACTGATACTGAGGATAAAAACGACTGATATGCCAGGGCGTCTCTGCTCCCAGCTCAGTTTTAATAAAGGACGCCATGGCTGCCAGATCGTCTTCGCTGATACCGTCCGGAACCAACAGCGTCGTTACCTCTACCCAGATGCCGGCTTTTTTCATCTGTTGCAGCGCAGCCAACACATGGCGCAATTCCCCGCCGACCACGCGGCGATAAAAGGATTCGTTCCATCCTTTCAGGTCCACATTCGCTGCAGTCAAAAAAGGCGCAATTTCCGCCAACGGTTCTTTATTGATATAGCCGTTGGTGACAAACACCACGGCCATATCTCTTTCCCTGGCCTGGCGGGCAATGTCCAGTGCATATTCATAATACACGGTAGGTTCTGTATAAGTGCAGGCAATGGTCTTGCATCGATGAGCCGCTGCATCCTCTACGATCTCACGGCTGGTGAAAGGACGACCCAAGGGCTCGCCAACCACCTGAGAAATATCGTGATTCTGACAAAACCGGCAGGAAAAATTGCAGCCCATGGTGGCCAGCGAATAACTTGACGAACCGGGAAACACATGAAAGAGCGGTTTTTTTTCAATGGGATCGATATGCATGGCTATTGGACGTTCATACACCAGCGAATAAAGCACGCCGTCGCGATTTTGCCGCACCCCGCAGATGCCGGTTTTGCCATCTGCCAGTTTGCAGCCATGCGGACACAAGGTACAGATCACCGCTTTCGCATCCGCGGTCCGGTAATATCGTGCCTCTTTCATTTTTCTTTGACCAGAACATCCAGAGTGAGCAAGGCCTGAATCTTTATATAGTCGTTGCTGAAAATCTGCCGCTCTTCGTTGTTGGTGCCGTCCAGTTTCAAATCAGCGGCAATAAAAACCGGTTTCAGATCGCTGCCGGAATTTTTCAACAGCTCCATGTCTTTTGGGGTCAGTTGCAAAGTGACTTCAATATTACGCGATGCCATCACTTTACCGGCCAAATCCGTCACCGCAGCCGGCAGCTTGATCTCGTCCAGGACCACATTGGGATTATCGTACAAGCGCTGCAACGCCTCGGCCATCAACAATTGCACAGATCCGCCTACCGGCAAATGGTTTTCAATTTTAGCCGTGATTTTTGCATTGACCAGATTGTCGGTCGCATCTCCGGAAATACGCACCACGTCGCCGTCGTCATACAGGTCGCCGCCCTCAACAGCGGGCTTGATTTCGACCTGCGTGGTGTCCAGATGAAACTCTTTGGCCGACCAACTTACCTGGGCCGGCACGTCCACCGAAACCTGGGCGCGGATATAATCGCCGGCTTTGATGCTGCCGTAGGTGACGCCGTCGCCGATCCAGGCCCGGCCGGTCGCGACAAACAGATTGGGACGGATATCCATGAAACGGACAATATCGCTGTTCTTGTTGGTAAAGACCGGCAACCGGGTCAACACCTCATTGGCGCCGCCGGGCGTGATGGCCTGATCAAAACTAAAAAATACTTTTTCACCCTTGTCGTTATAGGCCCAGAGTTTGCCTTCAAAACGGATAGGCAATTGCACGGTGTTATAGATGTCCATGGTCAAGTACGCTTCGCCAAAGTGCACATTGTCCAAGTCATCCAAACGGTCCGGCAGGTCGATGCTCTTCGTCATCGTGTCCAGCACGACCTGTTGCTCCGCCAGACGACCGGACAGATGATCAATCACCAATTCGGAAAAATCAATCGTCGCCGTAATGGTGGATTTTTCATCCAGGCTGACAAAGTGATCGCTGAGATCCGTAGTGGCGCCGGACACCATTACGTTCAGGTACTGTTGCGATCCGTCGCGAGGCAGGTCCAGTTTCGCGACATACTGATTTAAATCCAGCGTGCTGGTCGTTTTTTCAAAAGGCCGCAAAGTGATGGTAAAGGTCAACGGCATTCCCGTCTTGACATCCCGGACCTGATCCAACTGCAACATGACTTCACTGGAACCAAATGGCGTTTTATTATCCAAATTGAGGGTTACGGAACCCTTTTGAAACGCCAACTCTTCCACGGTAATGGTCATGCCCGGCAACAGTTCGATGGTCTGATTAATCATCAGACCGACGCTGGGTATCTTGGCATCCAGGCGCGACATGCGCACTTTTTCTATTTCCGTCACCAAATCCACGCTTTGCGCGGATTTTATGGGAACCGCTGTGCCGGAACTCTTGATCGATCCGGAGATCAACCACTGATTTCTTTCCGGAATGCGTTTGCCGTCCAGAGGCACGTCGATGACCGTGGAATCGTAGGCAGCCAAGGCTGCCAGTCGGGGCGTATTTACGAGAATATTATTGGTATCGCTGTCGCGCAGCTGCAAGGTCACATTCTCCAGGGCAACGGGCAGGCGATTATAGATATACAGCTTGCCCAGTCCCTGTGCGATGGTGGCGGAGTGAAAACTCGGGTCTGTATGTTTCTCACCCACCACCCGTTGAAAAGAGGCGGCGTTGACAACCATAGAGCTGCCGTTCTGACCGGCCGCAGCCGGATATAACTGTTGAAAATAAAAACGGTCATAGCCGACAATAAACGTCGGCGTTTCCATATCCGACAGGCCGAATTGAAAAGATTGACTGAATCCGTTCAGTTTGAAATTTTCACCGATGCGCGTCGCATCTATATTCTCTTCGATATGAAATCCCAGACGGCCATTCTCATCAAAAACGACATGCTCCTGGTCATTAACCATCTCTTCCACGGTATAGACACGGTCTACCAGCGGTACATGCAACCGGGTTTCCCAACTTGGGGCTTTGGGAGACTTCCATGAACAGGAAATTCCCAATCCCCACAACACTGCCACCGCCACTTTTTTTTTCATTTTCCCAAACCAGATAAATTGAAATTTAAAATCGCAACTATTTCGCCAGACAGGCCAGAATAAAAGCTCCGGCGCCGGCGCCGATAGTCGGATACGATCCCTTGAAAGCGGCTGTGGTCCGGTCAAAATACTCGGGAACCATCTCGCCGTTGCGCGCAGCCTGTTCAACGACCCAGTCCAGAACCACTTTGGCTTCGCGGTTCTTTTTCATGCGCATCATCGCTTCCACACCGCGCAACGTGGCAAACAGATGTTCATGGCCGATCTGTTTGGCATTCTGGAAACCCAACGCATAGCCCCGCGTCATTCCATCCACGCGCAAAAAAGCATCCAGAGCCGCCAATGTGGCGCGCGCTGATTTCCATTCCGGATTCACCACCTGCCAATTGACCGCTTCCAGCGTCGAAGCATCGAGCAATTCCGGAAATGATTTTTTTTCCAAACTGCGCCGTAGAACCTTGGCCTTGCCGTAGGTCAGACGCGATAAAATGCTCTCGCGCACCTGCACCGCCCGGCGTGTACACCGTTTGACCGTTTCTTCATCACCGAGCGATTGTGCCAGGATGGCGGCGCAGGTTAAGCCCTGATAAGCGCCGGCCGATGTATAAAGAAAATGCTCGCCGGGCGCCGGTGTATCCCACAAGCCGGAATCCGCACGAATCAGATCGTTGCTGTCCAGGGAAAAAATCAACGGCTCTAAAACATGCTGCTTGACCAGCAGCCAAACCTGATCCAAGAACGCCCGATCGGAACTGCGACGGTAATAGTCCTGCAAAGCCCACAAAAAAAGCGGATGACTGCTGAAATAAAGCGCCGGACTGTTGTCGCCCAAATTGGCCGCACGCTCAAAACCGATGCCGGCGTAATGCGAAAGGGAGACCATATAATTGCGGCCCAGGCCCCATTCCTGGTCAGCCAGACGATGCGTGCGAAAGGAACCGGCGTCGGCATACAACATGAACTTTAACGCAGCGCGCGCTTCGCTGAAATGACCAACGGACGACAAAGCCAACACACTGTAAGCCATATCGCGCGTGAGCGCGACGTTGTCTTCAAACGGCGCCAGACTGTTGACGATCTGGCCAAAACACGGTCCCAACTCACGGCACTGAGCCATTTTAATAAACGCATTGGATTGTATGAATACATCGTGTTTTTTGTTGATGATCTCTGCCGGCTCATGACCGACCATATGCCAATGCATCCACCAGCGTTCCTCCGCCTCGAGCAATCGCTTCGGATCCGCTTTGCGCAACTCGGAGAACACTTTTTGTCGCATGGGCGGCGTCATGCCGGCTGTAAAAACCACCGCATACATCATCCACAGATCATCATCGTCCCAACTGTCTTTGATCAGAGTTTGCATTTCACGGAGAGGCGGTTCGATAAACGGCTGAAAATGATCGCGCACCAGTCGGAATTTTTTGGCTTTGGGAACATGCAGCACCCAGAGCAGCGCCTTTTGATCCATGATCATCGGCGACCAGATGAACGAAATCAGCTCCGCTTTTTCCAGCTTTTGTTCAACACGAATGATGCTCGTTCCGGCGATGTAACCCCGGTTGACCGCCGGTTGTTGCGCCAGTAAAATGGATTTGTTGCCGACCACCAAACGAAAACCAACGGCTTGAACCAGATTGGGCGTGCGCTCACCAACATCCCAGTCATCGTTAATATGCGGATAAAAAGCATCCACAAAACCTTTTTGCAGATTGTAACTGGCATAACACAAACCGTTGGCTGTCGGCAAATAGGCAATGGATTTATTCGCTTCAACCGCAAAGATCCATCGGTTGACTAAAATAACCAATAACAGAGTAAAAATCGCGGTCCGCTTCTGCACCAGCCACCCGTTCCTATAAATTCGGTTACAATGTAATACCATCACAAAGCAATCGCTGCGGAAATCAATTATCCCTGCCGGTCAATGCATGCAAGGATTTGATCAAAGCCTGCGTGCCCTCACGTCCTTCACCACGCGCCTGACAGGCGGAGAATAATTGATGCACCAGACTCAACGCCGGCGACGGCACATGCATTTCAAAAGCCGCCTGTAAGGCCAGACGAAGATCTTTTTGCTGCAGATCGATCATAAAACCCGGTGCGAAATCCCCGGCAGCCATGCGCGGCCCCAGGTTGCTCAACTGCCAGGAACCTGCAGCGCCGTTTTTCACCGCTTCGATCATCGTCACGGGATCGACGCCGGCTTGCCGGCTAAAGTGCACCGCTTCGCAAACCGCCAGGTTGGTGACAGAGACCAGGATTTGATTGCACAGTTTAACGGTCTGTCCCATGCCATGTCCGCCCACGTGCGTGATGCTCTTGCCCATGGCCTGCAGCACCGGCAGGCATCGCTGTAAAACAGCTTGATCGCCGCCCACCATAATGGCCAAAGTTCCGGCGCGCGCGCCGACATCGCCGCCGCTGACCGGCGCGTCCAGCATGTCCGCTCCATGCGCTTTGATTTTCTCCGCTATTTTGCGCGTCGCTGAAGGCGAAATCGTGCTCATATCGATCAGCACGCTGCCGGGTTTTAATCCTCGTAACGCGCCTGTTTCGCCCAGGACCACCTGTTCCACATCCTCCGTATCGGTCACCATGGTAATGACGATATCGGCGTTTTGTGCAACCTGCTCAGGCGTGTCCACGCCCTTCGCGCCGGCGAGTACGACCTCATGCATACGTTGCCGGGTGCGATTATAAACGGTTAATGCAAATCCGGCCTTGAGCAAATTCAGGCACATGGGTTTGCCCATAATGCCTAAACCGATAAAGCCGATGCGTTGCTGCAGCATTATTCCTGCTCCTTATTCACAGTCAATTATTTTCGAATCAACAACCGATTTTTCGACAAAGTGCAATTCCTGATCAAATTCGTAAAAATGACTTTTAACCAGGATTTAGCAGGGGGAAGTCTCCCCCTCGCTCCGGCCTCCTCGTGCCGGCGCCAACAGATACAGCGGTTTGATTGTTTTCATTTTGCGCCGGCACTGCGGGGTCCTCCGCTACCCCCTCTCTTGAATGTAAAGTTCGTGTGCGTATTTTCCGTTTCACGGCAGCGAGCCCATATCCACTGTGGCTCAAGCCGCGGACTTGTACTTTCACTCATCGCGTTATCCGGAGTAGCGTGCAAACCTTAAATCTAAACATCTCTATTCCTATTGCGCCGAGCCCAAAAACATTATATTGTATTACGATTTGTTTTTCGCACAAAATGGCAAAAAAATCTTTAAGCAGTACACCTTCTTGCGATGGAAAAAAATAACCGCCTTTTTTTCGCTGCTGTTTTTTTCAATTGTTTGCAGTTCTGTTGCACTAGGCATTATCAGTCAATCTCCTGCTCATCCGCAGATAACGCAGATGTTCGCAGATAACATTCGGATGGCGCCTTTTCTGCGTCTATCTGCGCAATCTGCGGATTAATATACTATTCATTCCAGTTTATCTGGGTTGGGCTGTTAGCTGCCTCCTCCGCCCACAACGCTTCCTCTTCTCTTTTATGTTTGCGACAACCTAACGCGTAAATTCGGCACTTTTCCTGCAGTGTCGAAATGGTCGCTGATCGCTGCTCCTGTGTCAAACACTCATTCTGCAACACTTTGTTCAATGCGATAATGCGATAACGATCCAAACCGTGTTGCATGGAAAGCTGTGGCCAGGCGCCGGCCTGTTTGACGATCAGCCGCTCCGGGATGAACAATACCGGAAAACGCAAGCAGAGTCGCAGCCACAGATCATAATCCTCGCAGGCCGGCAATTGTTCATCGAACAGGCCGCTGGCGTCTAATGTCCGGCGGTGCAACAGTATGGAGGAAGGACTGATGATGCATAAAGGCAGACAATAATGATAAATCCAGCCGGAATATTTTTGATGATGTTTGCTTTGATTCATCCAGCGGCCGTTTTTGCGCCACTCTTCATCCGTATAACATGCGAAATAATCCGGTTGTTTTTGCAGCTCTTCGCACTGTCGCTGCAGCTTGTTTTCGTGCCAAAGATCATCCGAATCGAGAAAAGCCAGCCATTCATAACGCGCCAGCGCAATGCCGCGGTTGCGCGCGGCCGACACACCGCCATGAGCCTGTCGAATCCAAATGACGCTGTCACCATAATCGGCTGCCACGGCCGGTGTGGCGTCGGTGGAACCATCGTCTACGACAATCACCTCATCGGCCGGCCGCGTTTGTGCCAACACCGAATCGACAGCCTGACGGACCTGAGGACGATTATAAACAGGTATAATAACGCTGATGCGCAAGCACAATCCACGTTTTAATAACGAAAAATTACCAGCACAAAACAGATGACGGTCACTACAACCAATGCAGCAGCCAGATAACGCGTTACCTGATTCTCTTTTCTGAATTCGTTGAATCCCAACGCCGCAGCGCTGAGAAAACCGCCGACAAAACCGCCGAAATGGGCCCAATTGTCGATGTTGGGAAATATAAAGCCGAAAAGAAAAGCCATGATCGCCCAGGTGCCTACCTGGCGATACACCGCAGCGCCGAAATGTCCGCCCCTTCTGCGTCCGTAATAGATCAAAGCGCCCAGCATGCCAAAGATGGCGCCGGAGCTGCCCAACGTCGCCATGGAACCCATCCATACCGAGAGCATAAAACCGGTTACGCCGGATACGGTGAAGACAATAAACGCCCGCGAAGTGCCGAACAGCTCTTCCACCATATAGCCCAGCTGGCGCAGCCACAGCACATTAAACAGGATATGCAACAAGCCGCCATGCAGATATACCGCAGTCAGCAGCGTCCACCAGCGGCCCTGGCTCATGGCATACATACCGGTCATGCCCATGCGATCCAGACTCATACCGGAAGGCGACAACAATGAAAAAATGCCGTGGGGAGAAAGAATCGCCGACAGATCCAACAGCAGGCTGATCACATATAATACAACGCAGGTGATGGTCCATATGGAAACCAGACCGCGAAAGTTGGCCAGTCGACGGAAAATATCCGGACCCCATCCCCACAATCCGGGATTTTTTTTACCGCAATGAATACAAGCCGGCGCAGTGACAGAGATCAACCGGCCGCAACCCGGACAAACCATGGAGCCGCTTTTTTTGCGTTCAAACATATATGTATCCTTTTTAATAGCGATTCAAACATCAAGTCGATTTTTGGACGCAATTCACTTTACCTGATTAATTTATGAGTCCACTT
>CAYLWO010000085.1:0-19467 GCA_964387285.1 uncultured Cytophagia bacterium
TTTCCAAACAAATAATGAGCCGCGTCTAGAAAGCATCAACCACGAATCTTTTTTTAAAAGGTGAGAATAATAATCATTGGTGAAATTCGTGGTTCTTAGAGCGGACCAAGTAGGCCAAGTGGACTAACTTTATCGAGAACGGTGATGAAAAAACTTTACGGATTACTGCTTATTTCATCTCTTTGCGCGGCTGCAACACAGCATTCCATAGCGCTGCGCGCCAATGGCTCCTCAGCAGTCTGGTTGGTGGCCGCACCCCTGCCAAACGAGCAAATTGGCACATCGGTCATAACCTGTTCCGGCTTTTACACCGACTATTTAATCGCTGCCGGAGGTGAGACCAAAGCCATCCCTAATGAAAATGACGTTGTGTTTACAGCGCAAGATCGAAAAATAACCTGGCAGCGGGTGTTTGCCGACAGTATGGGCGCCGTCAATTTGCTGGATATGGTGGGCGGAAGGTTTCGTGAGCCGGCGGTCGCTTATGCGTTTTGCACGCTGCAGGCGCCGGCAGCGCAGAAGGCGCTTCTCAAAGTCGGCAGCGACGATGCGGTGCGCATCTGGCTTAACCAGGATTTGGTGCACGACCATCATATCCATCGGGGTTTGCATTCGGCTGAAGATGTCGTTCCTGTCACCTTGAAAAAAGGGGACAATCGTCTGCTGCTTAAAATCGATCAGAACACAGGCGATTGGGGCTTTGACCTGTTTGTGGTGGATGAGAAAAACCAGCCCCTCACATCGCTGCGTGCCGGCATCAATTTGGCCCAACCGCTGCCGGCGCAAATTGTATCCGCCAAACTGATGCCCTATGCCCTGATCGCAAATACCACGCAGGGCCAACGCCAAAAGGCGCGCCTGGAAATCATCTCAAACGGATTGAAAAACATGACCTGTCGGATGACCAAGACGGATTGGCCGGAAGCTGTTACCATCAAATTCGGCGCTTTACCGGTCGGCAAATGCTATCGCGACATCTGGCTGCCGATTGTCCAGACCGCCGGCCCGGTTCAGGTTATGCTGGAAGCAGGAAAAGAAAAATATGTCGTTCAAGACGCTGTCTTGCCTAAAGTCAAACCGTGGACGGTTTATCTCGTGCAACACGTGCACACCGATATCGGCTATACGCGCCCGCAGACCGAAATTCTGCCGGAACATTTGCGCTATATCGATTACGCCCTCGATTACTGCGATCTCACGGATTCTTATCCCGAAGACAGTAAATTTCGCTGGACCTGCGAAATTTCCTGGGCCGTGCGTGAATATATGAAATATCGGCCCCAGGCACAGATCGATCGCCTGAAGAAACGCATTGCCGAAGGTCGCATCGAAGTCACCGCCATGTTCCTCAACATGTCCGATGTGGCGGATGAAAACATTCTGGCCGCTTCCTTGTTGCCGCTGACAGAATGCAAACGCGTGTTGCATGCGCCTGTTGTTACCGCCATGCAGAACGATGTTAACGGCATGGCTTGGTGCCTGACCGATTATTTCAACGACGCCGGCGTCAAATATGTGTCCATGGGCATCAATGAAACCCGCTCCTTGTTGCCCTTTGACAGGCCCACCGCATTCTGGTGGGAATCGCCCTCAGGCAAACGCGTACTGGCCTGGCGGCCGGACCACTATCACACCGGCAATTTTATGAAAATTCATGAAGCCAAGTTGAATCGCTTCGAACCGCTGATGCTGGATTATCTGGCAGCTCTGGAGAAAAAGAGCTATCCGTTTGATCAGGTATCCGTACAATACTCCGGCTATCATACCGATAACTCGCCGCCGGCTATGGTTGAATGCGATCTGGTGAAAACCTGGAACGAAAAATATGTGTATCCCAAAATGCGCATGGCCACGGCCCGGGAATTTTTAGATTACGTCGCAGCCAATCACGGCCAAGAATTGCCGGTTTATCGACAGGCCTGGCCGGACTGGTGGACCGACGGCTTTGGTTCGGCAGCACGCGAAACTGCGGTAACGCGGCAGATGCAGAAAACCATGCAAGTCAATCAGGGATTGTTGGCCATGGCGCAACTGCTCGGAGCAAAGTTGCCTGAAAGCATCCATGAACGTATCAGTTGCGCCAACGATGCATTGCTGTTTTACGATGAACATACCTTTGGCGCTGCCGAAAGCATCAGCGACCCCCTGGCTGAGAATTCGATGGTGCAGTGGGGAGAAAAATCCTCCTATGCCTGGGAGGGTGTTAAACGAGCGACCATGTTGCACGAAGAGTGTCTGGGACTGTTGCAGGATAGAATGTCGCGCAGCCAGGCGCCGACGATAGCTGTTTACAACACGCTCAACTGGCCGCGTTCCGGCTTGGTCAACGTATTTATCGATCATGAAATGTTAGCGTTAAAAAAAGACTTTCGCATCGTTGATGCGCAAACCGGTGAAAGCACGCCGGCGCAATTGCTGAAAAGCCGCAGCGAAGGCAGCTACTGGGCCGTTTGGGCGCAGAATGTTCCGGCGCTTGGTTACAAATGCTATCGCATCATCAGCCTCGACCAGGACAAGCCCCTGTCCATTCAGGAAAAAAACGAACAACCGGTTCTGGAAAACAGTTTTTATCGTCTCACGATCGATCCAAAGACCGGCGCCATAGCTTCTTGCGTGGATAAACAAAACAATATCGAGTTGGTGGATAAAAATTGTCAATGGCAATTGGGGCAATATATATACGAAAAGCTGGATGGCAGTCGGGATACCTTTAAAGGAAAATTCGACCGCGCAACAGTGCAAAAGACAACCATAAAGCCGTTGGCGAACGGTCCTATTTGGCAGAGCCTGCAAATCAAAGCGGATGCGCCGGGTTTGCAGGAAAATGGCGGATTTAGCTGTGAAGTGCGTCTCTATGAAACGGAAAAAAGAATCGAATTGATTTACAGCGCACGCAAACTGCCGGCAACCAATCCGGAAGCGGTTTATGTGTCCTTTCCATTCGCCATGACCAACAGCCGTCTATTCTATGAAAGTCAGGGCGGATCGGTCGTCCCCGGCAGCGGACAGTTGCCGCGCTCGGCCTCGGATTGGCAGGCCGTGCAAAATTACGCCGTGGTGCAGGGCGACGAAGGTCAGATCGTTTGGGGCAGTGTGGATATTCCTCTCGTACAATTGGGAGATATCAATCTGGGAAAATGGATGCCGGTAACGCAGGTTGACAAACCGCACATTTATTCATGGGTCATGAACAACTACTGGTTCACCAACTTTCTCGCCAAACAGGAGGGCGAGGTTGTTTGGCGTTATTATCTTGCATCACAAAAGGGAAAAGATGCTTCGCTGGCTGCCCGGTTCGGTTGGAGTTCGGCCGTGCCTATGGCCGCCAGGGTGTTGGCGCCCGGGGCCGGCGGATCGCAGCTGCCGGCTCTCCAAGGACTTGCTGCCATGCCGGACAATATATTGGTGACCTCTGTACGTCCGGCGTTGTCCGGCCAGGGCATTGTGCTCTGTTTACGGGAAACCGGCGGACAAAAGGCAAACCTAAAACTGGTAGATTTGTTACCAGGGAAAAAACTGATCAAAGCGACGCTGGTCAACGTACTGGACGAAACACTCCAAAGCGCTGCGGATGAATTGGCCTTGAAACCATTCGAATCGAAAATGCTTAGACTGGAATGGCAATAATTCTCGACAAATAAATTAACCAGCTCTGATCAGGCGTAAAAGAATTGTGAATGGATCAGGCTTTTGAATTTTACTCTGTCGCCAGCATGACCGAGTGGCCGGTTGCCTCGGCTCTGGGCATAAAAAGCCACAAAAGGATGTAGATTCCGATGCCGAGGCCGTAAAAAACGACGGCAAGGAGAAACAGAACGCGCCAGCACCAGGACGGCACACTGGTGTGTTCACCCAATCCACCGCAAACACCACCTATTTTTTTATCGGTATTCGAGCGGGCCAATTGCCGCAACCAGCCGCTGTCGGTTTTTTGCGGAACCCGTATTTCTTCATTGCTCTTTGGCATAAAAATCCATAATAGAATATAAGCGATGGCGCCCATAGCATAGACAGGCAGGATGACAATGAACAACACGCGCCAAAACCACGCCGGCGCCGATGTCTGCTCACCCAAACCACCGCAAATACCGGCTATTTTTTTATCCTGTTCAGAGCGAGCTAGACGCTGCAATACATTTCTATTCATAATTTTATCTCCTCTTTTTGACCAAAGGGCCTTGATTTTAGATTTGACCTGCTGTAACAGATTCGGCCGAATCTCTATCTCTGCACAAAAATCATAATCCAGCGCTTTTGACAGGGTCTGCAGAGTAAATCCTCGGGCACGAACCTGTCCGGCCTCGATGCGCTGAATGCTGCGTACATTCATTTGACACAATTCAGCTAAACACTCCTGGGAATAGCCTTTTTGCCGCCGCACCTCTGCAATGCGGGCGCCTAAATCAACAGGGGACATGAGTGATCTCCTTTATTATCCATTTTGTGATACGAAAAAAATAATAAAAAGATTCCTGCCAAACCACGACATTTACACGACATTTTTACAACAGCACGTACTTGTAACTTTTGGAGGTCATTATGCACTGCGCTCACTGTAATAAAGAATATCCATCCAAGTACTATTTCAAAACCGAAACTCTGTGTTTGGAATGTTATGATCGCATGGACGCCGAGAGTAAAAAACAGGCCATTAATCAGGACCTGATGAAGCATCCCTTGACTACTACTACCTTCACCATAGAAGGCTGCCGCATCGTTCGTCAATTGGGCGTGGTGCGCGGGATTGTTGTGCGGTCCCGATCCATTTTCGGCACCATCGGCGGCGCGCTGCAAACCATTGTCGGCGGCAACATTACCCTGTTTACGGAATTATGCGAAAAAACGCGCTCCGAAGCTTTTGAAATTATGGTGGATCATGCGGGCCAGATCGGCGCCAACGCGATTGTCGGCGTGCGTTATGACACGACCGAAGTCATGGACGGTGTGACCGAAGTGCTTTGTTATGGGACAGCGGTGATAGTGGAATCTTTATAACATTATTCGCGTGGAATTACTGCCCGGGATCGCCGATCTCCCGATCGGCTTTTCGCCAATCAGGAGATCGGCGTTCCCAGCCGGCGTTCACTTACTTTCGCCCAATATCTCTTGTCCAGCCTTCGCGCTGATGGTTATGGTTTCCTGATCCCATTTATGTTTCGCGCCGCTTCCATCCATCAAGACCAACGCCGGCATTTCAGGAGCTTTACGCAAGACCACAGAGCCGCCTTTAGCAAAGACAATTTTGCATCCTGATAACATGCCCTGTTGCCATTGCAGATCCACCGTATAACCGCCGCGACCGCGCAGGCCCTGTACCGAACCGTTTGGCCAGGCCTTGGGCAGCGCCGGCAAAAAAAACAGTTCCTGTTCATGACTTTGCAACAGCATCTCTGCGACCGCTGCCGTAGCGCCGAAATTACCATCGATTTGAAAAGGCGGATGCAGATCAAACAGATTGTCAGCTGTGGATTTTTGCAAAAGCTGATGGAAATGATGATAAGCCTGTTCACCGTCCAAAAGCCGCGCATAAAAATTAACGATCCACGCCCTGCTCCAGCCGGTGTGACCGCCGCCGTGGCTGAGCCGACGATCCAGAACTGTACGGGCCGCCTGAGCCAGCTCGGGTGTGTGGCGTACGGATATCTGTCGGCCCGGATGCAATCCGAACAGATGGGACATATGACGATGACCGGGTTCCGCCTCCTCATAATCCTGCAGCCACTCTTGCAGCTGCCCGTACTTGCCAGCTTTCAGCGGCGGTAACTTTTTCATGGTCTCAGTCAAGGTTTGCGCAAATTCCGCATCTTGATTCAATATATTGGCTGCTGCAATACAGTTGCTGAAAAGGTCATGAATGATCTCAAAATCCATGGTAGCGCCGACGCAAAACATGGCTTTTTTCCCATCAGCCGTCACAAACGCATTCTCCGGGGAGTGGGACGGATTGGTGACCAGGTAGCCGGTTTTATCCGGAACCAGATAATCGAGGATAAATTCGGCCGCTTCTTTCATCACCGGATAGCCGCGTTGGCGCAAAAAGACCTCGTCATTAGTAAAGGCATAGTGCTCCCATAAATGCTGACACAACCAGGCCGCGCCCATGGGCCAAACGCCCCAGACGCCGTCTGCCGGCGTGGTAAATCCCCAGACATCGGACAGATGATGCACCACCCACCCTCTGCATCCGTAATGCATGCGCGCCGTCATTCGTCCTGATTCCACCAGGGATTCGATATAATCTGCCAACGGCAAAGCACATTCGGATAAATTTGTCGATTCTGCGGGCCAATAATTCATCTGCAAGTTGATATTGGTGTGGTAATCGGAATTCCACGGCGGGGTCATGGAATCATTCCATTTGCCCTGTAGATTGGCGGGCAAAGAACCGGGACGCGAACTGGCCATCAACAAATAACGGCCGTATTGAAAATAGAGCGCTGCCAATCCCGGATCATCCGCACCCTTTTTAACACGTTGTAACCGTTGATCAGTTGGTAGATCCGGTTTAGGTGCCGGTCCCAGATCCAGGCTTACGCGCCGAAACCATCTTGACTGTTCTTTGATATGCTCTGCCTTTACCAGGTCATATCCCTTTCTGGCAGATTCAATGCGCTGCTGACAAAGCACACGCGGATTTTTGTCTCTATAAGAGGTAGCGGCAGCGAGAAAAATAGTCAAACTGTTGGTGTTTTTAACGACGAGTCGATCTCTGGCCGAATACAATTCTCCGCCTTCATTCGCGGCCAGCAACAAGGCCTCATACGCCAGTCCCTGACCTTCATCCAACCGGCCGCGCATAATCAGCATATTGTCTCCGGCAGCGCCAAGCTTGACATCCTGACTGCGGGACAACCGAATGACGGCTGATATTTTGTTCCTCTTGCTGCAAGTGATTCGAATAACCAACAATTGTTCCGGTGCTGAAATAAACGCTTCGCGCGTGAAAACAGCGCCATCTTTTTTATATCGCACTGTTGACAAAGCTTCATCCAGATTCAGCTGCCGGCGATACTCGGTGCAAACGCTGTCGCCGTCGGATTCCAGGTAAAGATCGCCAAGGGTTTGGTAGGGTTTGATGCGTTCTGGAATTCCCATCAGGTACTTGTCAGCCAGATCCGTCGCTGCCTGGTGATGACCGCTAAACAGCAACTCGCGGACGCGCGGCAAATGCACCCATGCTTGCGGATTAACCGTGTTCATGCGTTCGCCGGACCACAAGCTCTCCTCATTGAGTTGAATGCGTTCCTGTTTGACGCCGCCGAACACCATGGCTGCCAGGCGGCCGTTGCCCAGGGGCAGCGCCTCCATCCATTTGGTTGCCGGTTGCTGGTACCAAAGGACGTTCGTCCTGGCTTGGTCCATACCTGCCTGACGGCAGTTTGATAACAGCAGAGAACCAAAGAAAATGGACATGAATAACTTTTTCACAAAATACTCCTTTTAAAAACTCTGTTAGATCCGCAGGAGCCGCTTCTGAGCGGCGAATGGAATCATCGGGTTCAGCGCAACAGAAGCAATTTCTTTGTTAAAGTTGCATTATCCAATTTTACAGAATAAAAATAAACGCCTGCCGGGCAGGTCCTGCCTGTTTCATTCCGTCCATCCCATACCAGCCGATGCAATCCGGAAGCACACCGAAGTCCTGGCCAGGACCGGATCCGTTGTCCGATACAATTGTGGATTTCAATTTGCACCGACGCAGATCGCGGCAGTGTAAAAGCCAGGGTGGTAGTAGTATTGAAAGGATTAGGAAAATTTTGATGCAGAGTAGCGTGATCAGGTAAAGCTACCTGGGGAACACTCACCTTGGAATTTTCACGGAAGCATTCGGTTAACAACCGGCTTTCCAATTTCAAGCCGGCCAGGCTGTTCAAACGATCGGTTCCTTGCGCGACCAGAAGAGCGACGACAATCTGTTGTTGTTGCCCGGGCAACATGATAAAAGGGCCGCTATTGGTTTGAAAGTAGCACTCTCCGGGTCCTTCTGTGGTCACAAGAGTCCAACCGGTATTTTGTACCGGATCACCCGCATACATAAATCGCGTTTCTTTTTTTGTGCTCGGATCAATATAGGGCATGCCGTCGACGTTTACGCCTTGCATATTATGATAAATCTGGGATGCCGTATTCGTCATGTTCATCTGCGGACCGCAGAAAGCTCCGCCTCAGGTGTAGCCGTTAAAGGAGGTCATGGCCAAGCATCTCTGATCGCGCAGAACACGACCGTCAGCAAGCCGTACCGAATCGCCAGGACTGGTCACCTGCGCGCCCTGCAACCACAGCAAACCAATTGCCGGCGGCCTAGAACCATAGATGCCGTCTTGCGCTTTACCGTTATAGGCATAGGCCAGATTGAGCGTCGTGTCGCATCCCACCAGATCATCGTTTGCGGCGCCAAGATCGTTGTCGACAAAGAAACCGATGAAAGCATCCTGGATCGTTTTTTTACTTTTATTGATTAAATCATAGCAAAGAAAAATCACCGTACATGCACTGTCTGGAACCTCCACCCAACTCAACATACGAATTTCCAAACCAAATGGCTGGCACGGCGTGATCCAACGTTTGCCCAAATCATTAAAAACGCCCCACACCTGTTGTTCACCCCAGAATAACGGCAAAAGCGAATGGGGATGGATCGGAGCGCCATACGGCCAGGGCCAATTCTTCAGATCAGGATTGGATTCGGCGTTATCGGTAAGCATAATTTTGTAAAGAGAAAAAGTCGGATCTGCAGAATCTGCCGGCGTGCCATCGCTGCGAATACGTCCTGGAGCAAAATCAGAACCATAATATCCACAAGCTGCCCTGATCTCACCATCTACTTTGCCGGAAAACCACACTCCGGCAGAATAAATGAGGGACTTGCCCGAACCCTTTGGATACTCCAGTCCGCCAAGCCGGCCATTTGGATCCGTTGCGAAAATGCCGTCGTTGGCCAACCAACAGGAAATATTGGCGAAATCAAGTTGTCGAAAAGAGGCTTGATTCGCCCTCGTGAAGGTATGCGGGAGAGCGGCAGACGCAAAAGTGGTGGGTAGCCAGATGTCTGCAAACAGCAATAGGAAAACACAGGTATGGTTTTTCATGATTTGTTCTCCATCATGTTCTCCACGGAATGCATTACAATATACAAAAAATCCGTTCCAGATCAAAATGCTGTAACAGGACCGCTCAACACTCTCTCCTTACCATTCGTCTATTAACTGTTTTATATCGCCGATAAAAAACTGGAGACTTTCAGAATGACCTTTGCTTTGATACACGTCTTGTGCAAAGCTCCATGCGTTCTTTACTTCATTTTCAGTCAACGCGACAGCCATGCTGTTGCGCGCATTGGCAACAACCAATTTGCGCGGCGACAAACAAGCGGCCAGGTCCTGGAGATCATAGACCGGCAAGGCCGCCGCTACGCTGTACATCATATACTCGGGTTGGTAATAGGTATTCATCACCATATCCGCATAGGAGATGGGGCTATCGCACAGCCCGATGCGCTGCAAATTAGCGTCAAAAGCGGCAGCGTGCAAAAGCACCGGGCCTAGTGCACCGAAAGCCACAGCGGAAATTTCTCCTGCGCCTTTATCCCGACGCATATAGGCAGCAAGCAGCGAAATTTGTCGGGCTGCGAGCCCCAGCAGACTGCTTTTCACCTGGATGCCGGCGAACAACAGATTAAAAGGAGCGCGGCCTATTGAAAAATTCCACGAGTCGCCCGGCGCCAGACCGATGGCGCTCTCGCCACAACCGGCCAAATCCGGCAGCATAACCATATAATCCCGATCCACCAGCGACCGAACCAACTCTGGTCTTTGATTGAATAACGACTTGCCTTGCGAATGCAACAGAAAAACCAACGGTTGTTCTTGATGTGAAAAAATCTGCCGGCGGACAAGAAGAAACGGCGTCAGTAAACGCGGCTCCTTTATAAAATATTTTTCTACCATTAAATCCAGGTATCGCGTTCGACCGGTGAAAACCAGTTCTGTATGGTTCAACTCGGCGCTGTAACCGGACAGGTCGATCGCTTTGCCGCGGACACTGGACAAATATTGCGATACATTTTCTTTTCTCGCAGCAGCGACCTGCGCAACGATTCGTTCCGCCCGCTGCCGGTTTAAAACGAATACCGTTTTATGGTCGGCAAGCAGTGCAGTCTGCCCCTCTGGAAGGACCTGCAGCTCTTGAACGGTCAACAGCGGAATGGCTTGTTCCGTGTTGTCGCCGGGCAAGTGCAAATACTTTTGGAAAAAACCGTACATCGCCTCGCGATTCTTGCGTGTCGAGGCGTGCACGGTATCATCCTCCACCATCTGCATATCTTGCGCCCGGCCGAGCATATGGTAGAATCGGGAAACCTCCCCATATGTTTCCCGGGCGCCCTGAATACTGAACATATCAGCGGTCGTTGTGATCATTAGCGCCGGCCTGGGTGCGCGCATCAATAGCAGATCCGCCTGATCAATGCCGCATGCCAGACCATGCAGAAAATTCTGTTCCGCGTCCTGCGGGCCAACGGATTGAAATAAACGTGCAAAATTGGTCAAATAACATTCCGGCGCAGCAGCGACAATGCGTTCGTCAATAGCGGCAATATAGGCGGACTGCGTGCCGCCGCCGGAGCGTCCGGTAATGCCAATGCGTTGCGGATCCACCTCCTTGCGGCTGACCAAATAATCAACGGCGCGAACGCCGTCCCATATCCAGTACAAGGCCGGCGAATAACCGGCAAGAAAACACTGAGCGCCGACGTAAGAATGCTCGGCCGTAGGACCGCCGATCAAAGATTTGGCTGTGACCGGATCATAGTATTGCATACGCTCGCCCTGTCCAACCGGATCAATTGCCAAAACGATAAAGCCCTTGCTGACCAGGTTGAGAATGGCAATTTGGTAAGCGTCGCTGCGAAAACCGTTGGTGGTGTGCCCGCTGCAATATAAAACCGCCGGGCTTTTGCCGGCGCGTTTTTCGGGAATGTAAAGTGCCGCGGTTACATAATTGCCCGGCATGGATTGAAAGAGCACTTTTTCCAGACGATAATCCGGTTTGTGCACCACACCGGTAACCCGGCTTTGTAACGGCGTACGCTCGGGAAATTCTCCGACCACATGCTGCAATTGTTGGCGCAGCAGCGATTGATACTGCAGAAAATCAGAGGCAGCCATAATCGCATCGGTTCGCGTTTTTCGCGCTTGCGTCAGAGTCTGCGCGCGCTGACAGAATGCGTTATACACGGAACAGCTTTCGCCGGCCGGTTGTTGCCACTTTTTCAGCACATCCGTATCGATCGTCTGGCTATAACCTATTGAGAGTAATAAAAAAAATATCGCATATTTTTTCATTATATTCTCCCGTTCAACGTTTAACGTGGAGCGTTTTCACCTTCTCACCTCAACCCTCTAACTTGCACTTTTATACCGCTCGCCAAAAATATCGGATACTCTTTATACTCTCCGGCCCGCATCTTACGATTGATAAAAATCGTTTCAGCAACAACGTGATCAAATCCGATTTGTATCAATGAATTCTGCAACGCCTGACGATCGAATCCCTTGTGCACGTATTCGGCATGATCATGGAAAGAGCCGTCCTCTGTATCCAGGTCGGCAATAGCAAGATAACCGCCAGGATTAAGCATGGCGTGAAATGCGTTTAATACCCTGGGCACGTCATTGACGTGATGCATGGTCATGGAGGTGAAAATCAAATCAAATGTTTGCGTTAGGGGATCCTCTTCTGAAAGATCCAGTTTCTGCGCCTTTACATTGGCTATGCTCTGTATTCGGATTTTTTCTTCTACCATTTGCAGCATGCCTGCGGAACTGTCCGTCATAATCAAATACGCCAACAAAGGCTGCAAGACAAAACCAACCAGTCCGGTGCCGCAGCCGTATTCCAGAGCTGTCCTAGCGGAATGAAATGGAACGCGGCGCTGAATAGCTGCCGCCACCTGTTGCGCCAATTCTATTCGCTGTGTCTCCTTATCCCACTGCGCAGCGTGTTTGTCAAAATGATTCATGTTCTTTTCCTAGTTGTTTTCATCGATCCTTGATTGAGCGATTGTATTACCCTTGCGAAGGTTGCAAACCTTCGCAAGTTGTTTTTCGAGCACAAATCGTATAATTATGATCGATATACCAACAATCCAAAAATCCCGGCAGCCAGGACAATCAGCACCGGATTAATACGGGTAAAAGTGAACAGTGCAAAAGCGGCCAGAGCAACATGTTAGAATCCCGCTAATTCGAACGAGCCGGTTAATTTTCTATCCCTTGACGACGACCCTATGAACACCAGGAATCGTCCCGGTTCGAAGATATATTTTTTCTTTTGGCTATCCCAATACTGCAAATCTTGAGGTTGCAAGATAAATTCAACTGTTTTCTTTTCCCCGGGTTTTAAAGTGAT
Organism: uncultured Cytophagia bacterium; assembly: GCA_964387285.1. Classification (GTDB taxonomy): domain Bacteria; phylum Zhuqueibacterota; class Zhuqueibacteria; order Residuimicrobiales; family Residuimicrobiaceae; genus Anaerohabitans. The sequence goes on from CAYLWO010000085.1 coordinate 12,409, forward strand.
GCGCTGAAATCCTTTGAGCTCTTGCAGTGGTCTGGGTACCCTGGCACGTTCATCTTGTATATACATCTGTACAACTTCATCGCCTTTGCAAGCGCCCGTATTTTCGACGGTTGCTGCCACACGCACACTGCCGCCCTTATTATCTATGCGCAAATCGCTGTAACGGAACTGCGTATAACTCAACCCATATCCAAACGGAAAGAGCGCGCTATCTGCTTCAGCCGTATAAACTCCACCACGACGAATTTCCGCTTTATAGGTTCTGCCTTTGCGAATATCATAATCGCTGAAATCAGGCAGTTGTTCCACAGACTGGTAAAAAGTCATGGGCAAACGACCTGCGGGATTGTAATCTCCGGCAAGCACATCCGCTATGGCGTTGCCGCCTTCCTCACCCGGGTACCACGCTTCAATAATGGCCGGAACATTTTTTTGCGCCCAATCAATCGCCAAAGGACTCCCGTTTATCAGCACGAGCACGGTAGCCGGGTTGGCTTGCACGATGGCCTTGATCAAATCCTGTTGTATGCCGGGTAATACCAAATCGGAACGATCGACGCCCTCATCTTCCACGCTCGCATCGGTGCCGGCAAAAATGACGGCCACCTCGGCCGTGCGCGCTGCTGCAACAGCGTCTTTGAATTGATCGGAATTGACCGGCATGCCGTTCAAATGCATTTGCGCTTTATACCAGTGTTCCGCATATTCGATGCGCACATCCATGGGCCGGCCGGCTTGCACAGGCATCGTTTTTACCGCCGTGTTCTTGTTGCGATTGTTCCATTTTATTAGAAACGGTTCACCGTCAAGAAAGATGCGAATCTCATCATCAAAGGTGGCGCCGAAATAATAATCACCGGTAGCATCCGGAATGAATTTTCCGGTCCAGCGCACAGAAAAACTATCTGCAGCCAATCGGGCGTCAGGGGAACCTCGTTCCCAATCAAAATCAATTTTTTCATCCACCCGCACCAGCGTCGCACGCCCGGAAATATTCGTGGTGCTGTAATATTCACCGGTCAAACCATGACGACCATCGGCCGTGCGCAGCTGCTCAGCAGGTATAGCCGGCATGACCATGTTGATATCGCATCCCTTGGTAAATTTTATCTCCGCCTGTTCAAATTTATTTTTCATACCCTGCAAGGGCGTAACGGCATAGGAATATTTTCCAGTATAACCGCCGAATTGACAAACATCGGCATTGGGCCCAATCACTGCAATGGAACGTATGTTGTTTTTATCCAGCGGCAAAAGCCGATTCTCATTCTTGAGCAGGACGATGGATTGGCGAGCGACTTCTCTGGCCAGCTCACGATGTTTGGGACTATCCACCACGGACATGGGAATTTTACTGTACGGCACCATGACCGGCGGATCGAAATCGCCCAGACGAAAGCGGGCGCTCAACACGCGATATAGCGCCTGATCAACGGTTTTTTCCGCAACCATACCATCTTGCACCGCAGCCAGCAGATATCCGCGATACTCTTCGCCGCAATCCATATCCAGGCCGGCGTTCATGGCCATGGCCACGGCCTCTTTCATGGAAGCGCTGAAATGATGGCCGGAAAAAATATCGCGCACGCCGCCGCAGTCGGAAACCGTATAGCCTTGAAAGCCCCACTCGCCGCGCAGAATATCCGTAAGCAACAACTTGCTGCAACAGCACGGCACGCCATTGATTGCATTATAAGCAGCCATAATCGAAAAAGCCCGACCTTCCTGCATTACAGCTTGAAAGTGCGGCAGATAATATTCCCGCAACAAGGTCTCATCAATTTGGGCGGAACCGGTATGTCGCCGCCACTCTTCATTGTTGGCCGCATAATGCTTGGGCGAGGCGATCGCTTTGAGGTAACGGGGATCATGGCCCTGCAAGCCTTTGACAAACGCCACAGCGATGCGAGAGGTCAAATAAGGATCTTCGCCATAGCCCTCGTGCGTTCGGCCCCAGCGCGGATCGCGGCCGATATTGATGGTCGGACTCCAAAAGGTCAGACCCACATTGGGGACATGCGCATGGTATCGCGCCCGGGCTTCATCGGAAATGGCCGTGCTGACCCGAAAAATCAATTCCGCATTCCAGGTAGCGGCCATGGCGATGGCATGGGGAAAAACCGTTGCAACTCCGGACTCGGCTTTAACGCCGTGCACAGCTTCGTTGCCGTAATGATAGGCCGGTATGCCGAGTCTATCGATGGCCGTCGCTTCATGCGAAAGCTGCGACACTTTTTCCGCTAAAGTCAGACGACCGATCAGATCCTGTATGCGTCTGTCCAAAGGCTGGGCCGGGTCGAGATAGATGCTTTTTTTACCGGCCTGGCCGAGCAAAGTAACGGCAGAGAGCAACAGCAAAAAAAAGATCCGGTTCATATGCAGTGTCCTTTACGTTTTTGCATTGTCAAGATCTATGATCTTTATTTTACTCTATATTTCTGACAATTGCAATATTGATTCCAGCAAATATTTTTCTTAACTTATGGTTGCTCGAATCGCTAAAATACCGACAAAAACAAAAGAAAGAAAACCCCCTGAGAATTTTATATCTTTCGCAATACTATCCGCCGGAGATTGGCGCAACTCAGACCCGTGCCGTGGAAATGGCTGCCAATTTGACGCGCATGGGACATCAGGTCACCGTGCTCACCGAATTTCCGAACCACCCCCTGGGCGTCATCCCCGCCAAATACAAATGGAAATTATTTCAGCGCAGCACAGAAGCCGGCATCGATGTAATTCGGCTGTGGGTATTTGCACGCCCGAATAAAACTTTTGTCACACGCATGGCTTTTTATATTTCATACATGTTTATGGCTTTTATCGCCGGACTGCTGTTGCGCAGGAAATATGATGTCGTTTATGCCACCTCTCCGCCGCTTTTTGTCGCTGCAGCAGGTTATGGAGTGCGTCTATTGCGTCGCAGTCGCTTCGTCATGGAAGTGCGCGACCTCTGGCCCGAATCGGCCGTGGCCCTGGGTGAGCTGTCCAATAAAAAATTTATCGCGTTGGCGGAAAAACTGGAAAAATTTCTCTACGACCATTCTGCAAAAGTGGTTGTGGTCACTCGTGGCATTGCCGAAAAACTGACGGCCAAAATCCCGAAGGATAAAATTGTCTTTATACCCAACGGCGCCAATACCGAGCTTTACCGTCCGGCGGTTAAAGATGGGGAATTGCGTAAAAAGCTGGGATTGGCGGAATCCTGCTTTGTTGTCTGTTATACCGGTCTTATGGGACTGGCGCACGGTTTGGAGTTTGTGCTGGACGCAGCCAGAATGACGGCCATGGACAGGGAGATCGTTTATTTATTTATCGGGGATGGCGTACGTAAAAAATATCTCATGGAAACAGCCGCAGCGCTCCGGCTGGAAAATATAAAATTTCTGCCTGCGCAGCCGGAGGAGCAATTGCCCGTTTTTATTCAATCTGCGGATGCCGGTTTGGTGACGACCAAAAAGATCGATTTATGTCAGGGCACTTTGCCGGTCAAAATGTTCACCTATATGGCCTGCGCCAAACCCCTTCTGTTATGCGTGGATGGCGAAGCGCGCCAACTGGTGCAGGAAGAAAATGTCGGACCTTGCATCGAACCGGAAAACGCCGAACAACTGGTGAAAGCTGTTCGTTATCTGCAGGCTAATCCGGAAAAATGCGCGCTGATGGGCGAAAACGGCAGAAGGTTTGTGGAACAACACTATTCGCGGCAGCGACAGGCGGAGGAGCTGGCGAGGGTATTGACAGAGATATCCTCTCCTACAGAACTTTGACTTTCGATGACAACTAGTTCCGGGAGACCACAGGATCTCAATTGAGCGATGTATACCCGATAAACAACCTTGCGAAGGTGTGATTATGAAGACCAGGCGATGCCTGATTTTCAGCTGGTTATTTGAAACCAGCCTTCGCAAGGTTGTTTATGCGGAGAACGCAGCATCCGCGGCTACCTTTGCGAGGTTGGAAACCTTCGCAAGGGTAATGCAATCGCTCAATTCAGGTGTCAGAAAAACTTGAAAAAATACTATAACGAAAACCAGTGATTGAATTTAATCATCACAATATTTTCAGGATAGACCTGAAACAGATCGCGTAAATCGCGGTCATATTTGAAACGACCGGCGGACTCACTGCCGGTGCGACCCTGAGCCCACACGAGATATACTGTCGAGCCTGGACGATACTCCCAGCGTAATACCAGATTGGAGCGAAATTGACGAAAATTGAAATCCGGCTTGTCAAAGCTGTAATCGTCTTTGCCGTCATTATTTTCATCCACTCTGTAGACTTCGTCAGTGGCGTCATAACACAATTCTTTATCAGATAACAATCTATAACGGTCTTGCGCTCTGACGGCGCGCGGTTGCGTAACACGCTTGTAGCGGCTGTATTCTCCGGCAGCCACAAACGGCTGGCCGTAATACTGAATGGTCAAATTCGGCGTCAGACAATAATCCAATCGCAACACCATGGCCAGAGTTTTCTGTTTGATGTTGGCCATGATATAGCGCGGATGCACATCACTGCCCACGGTATCGACATATTGCCAATCATCCACCGAATGGCTGTAATTCGGTGCAGCTGTTATGGTCAACGTTCGACTCGGTTTCAGCGTCACCGCAATGGAATAATTTTTATAAAAACTGACGGCATCGTCATACTGACTGTGAAACCCTTCGAACGAGATTTGCCAGGATTTACGATTATCGCTTTGCACTTGCCACCAAAAACCGAGGCGGGCCGGAGAGATCAATCCCGGACCACCGCGTAACGCGCTCATGTTCAATCGTTCCCCTTGCTGGTTCCAGCCGACATCTAAGCCCCAATAATTGGTCAACTGGGTATGCAGGCCGCCTTCGAGTCCAAGGCCGATGGTTTCCCGGCCAAAATTCCACATATGCCACTGATCGGCTTCCACGTTGATTTGACGGAAAATCCATTTCGGCGTCCAATAGTAATAACCAACCCAAAAAAGTTCCATAATTTGATCGGCGCGGCGCATATAACCGACATCGTTCAAGTCGAGGCCTGGTGAACGCCAAAAGCCGGCCAGCACAAATTGCCAATGACCCGCAATTTTGCCAACGTAGCCAAAGCCGCCGTTGCCTGTTAGCGTAGTGGCCGTCGAATCCATGGTCAGATACCCGGCATCCGGTCGCTGGAAATAATGCGTCGAAGCGGTTTGCAAATCCAGCAAGGCATCGCGATGGCCGCGAATGTGACTAAAGGCCGTGCGCACGTCAAAGCAGTATTGACGATTGTGCCATTGATGGCGGAAATCCACCCCACCGGTGTATGCAGCGCGATTGAAAACGTTCAATGCCGGATCATGGATATTACGATGCGTGGTAGTGAGCAGCACGCCGAGTGAAGAGCGGCCCTGACCGAAATCTTTTTGAGCTCTTCCCACCCAGTAATTGGCGCCCGGCTCGACGGTTTCACGCGTACGCAGGCCGCTGCGACTGATATCAGCTTTTTCATCCTCAGTCACTGCATCGATCATGCCGATGGACCAGCCATTGCTGGTTTTGCCTGATACCTTGGCCGCAGCTAATATCGAAGTGTTTTGCGGCACATCCGCGTACTCGTCGTCGTTCAGATCCAGATCGCGCTGCGGAGCACGGCCAATGCGACGCGAATAGAACAGCATATCATTGGCCAGATCGCCGTTGCCGATCATGAGACGATAGTCGAATATATTTTTGCCCTCGATGAAAAATGGCCGCTTTTCCTGAAAAAAAGTCTCAAACGCAGTCAGGTTGACTTCGGAAGGATCAGCTTCCACCTGGCCGAAATCCGGATTAACGGTGAAATCCATGGTCAGTCCGGACGCCAGTCCGATTTTTCCATCCAGACCGGCGCGCAGGTTGCTCTGACGGTTAAAAGAAAATGGATTGTTAGCGTCAATTTTTGAAGCGTGCAAACCGGCCGCGCTGTAGGGCAAAAGTTCAAGATGATGAGGTTTGGCGATATTACGGATGCCCGCCAAGGCGCCGAACTCATGCACAATACCGGCAGCGTCCTTGGGTATCGGTTGCCAGATCGATAGTTCTTTTTTGCGGTGCAAATCCCGATACACTTCCAGGCCCCAGACATGCTCTTCCTGATCGCTAAAGCGCAATTGACTGAAGGGAATGCGCATTTCCGCCACCCAGCCGGAATCGTTACGACCGGTTTTTACATACCAGACGGCGTCCCAGTTTTTGTCTGTGCTGCTGCCGCCTTCACTGTGCAGCGCATCGCATTTGCTGCCCGCGGCATCTACCGTGAATTCAAAAGCGGTGCGCCGATCGTGATAGCTGTCGATAAAAATTCCGACGCGATCCGATTGCCGGTCTTCATCGCGACGACTGACGCGACCGACAATCTTGTCCGGTTCGCTGTCATAGGCGCGGATCAGCACATAGAGATTTTGCGCATCATAGGCGATCTGAAAAGCGGTCGGCTGCGAAGGTGCGGCAGCGTTGACGGGTTCAAACTGGATGAAATCGCCGGCCAGCGGTGCATTTTGCCAGATGGCCTCGTTGCTGCAGCCGTCTATCACAGGTGGATGGGGATTGACGGCATAGGCGTGATAGACGCGATGCGCTGTTTCTGCTGCCTGTAAAACGAAAGCGGACAGCATCAAAATAAAAAAAGTTCGCTTCATGCACGAGACCTCTATGGGATATGGGTGAAATCCGGGAAAGGAAAACGTCTGGCGTCCATAATCGTGTCGCACTTTATTTACGTTTAATGGAGAACAAAGGTTTCGCGAGAACGAGAAATTACAGTAATCGATACGATGGTTTTTTAACCATATCGTCCCGCATATCTCTGGATTCGTAAGGGAAAGTTCAGCAGGCTGGTTCAAGGAGTAAGATTTCAGGTACAAAAAGAATCACAAGCATTTCACCGAGTCAGGTAAAGGCGCTTCATGAGCAAATAAAAAGAAAAGCCTCCAACAGCTTTTGTATTTCTGATCGTCTGGTGAAGGCTCTTATTTTTGTCTTCAGATGCCGTAAGCGATTCGATTTTACAATGCAATTCAAATGAATTTGCAAAATTCTCATTTACTTTTTG
>CAYLWO010000085.1:19567-27738 GCA_964387285.1 uncultured Cytophagia bacterium
CAGGTTATTACAACCGCGCTTCCAATTTAGTCAATCTTTGGCGCAAGGATCGATTTTCTTCCCGCAACTGCTCAATGGCCTGTTGCTGTTGTTGCACCACTTTGGTTACCACGGCCGTGATGTCCATGGGACTGAGACTTTTACGTTCTTTGTCCGCCACCAATTCCGGCACATCTTCGGCAATAAAACCGACGCGCAGATCGCCATCCGCATGGTTATAGCGATAGGTGACCGGTTGCAGAGCTTGCAACGTTTCCATGGCCGAATCAAGGGAGAGTTCGGCTACGCTGTTTTTAAACGCGCGACTGGAACCGTCATGCCAGGAGGTGCCGTCGCACCAGGCGCCGCCGGTGCCGACCTGCAGCAGGTAACCGGGCGAAGAGTTGCCAATGCCCACATAACCGGCGCTGGTGATTTTCATGCGCTGCGTAGGTGTAAAGGTGTTGCCAACCGTTTTGCCCTGATCCGTATAAAAATAAATATCTCCATTATACGAAGCGATAACTGACGGATTTCCATCATCCGCGGACCAGGTGGTGCCGGTATGATGAGCGCCGCCGCTGATGGCGAATTGGCTTGAATGGCCGGAGGTCAAATACCCGCCGCTGGTTGCCATCCACCCTTTATAAAAATGCAACTGTGAACGCCCGGATGCATTCGCCAGAGTAAGTTTGGGATCGTTCACACCCTGGAAGCCGCCGTAACCGGTGCCTTCTGGGATATCGGCAATATAGACACTGCCTCTGGCGCCGACCACCATTCTGTTGCTTGGCGTAAAAGTGACTCCCGCAGTCAGGTCCCTATCTGCAGTCAGGTAGACATTGCCCATATAGGATGCCACACTGGCCGCCATGTCGCTTTTAGCGGTCATGGTTGAACCTGTATTATTATTATAGGCGGCTCCTCCGCTCAGGACAAACTGGTGAGCATATCCGGAAGATAAATACGCGCCCTCATCTGCGGTTCCTTTAGCCACATGAATAGAGCTGTTATAATTGGCCGTGGTGTAGGCGATATCCAACTGATAGCGCGGCGCAGTAACGCCAATACCGACCAGACCGGCCGGGCTGATGGTCATGCGCTTGCTCGGCGTATAGTTGCCGGCCGGCGCTGATGCATCGGTGAAAAAGTTGAGATAGCCGGAACTGGAAGCAATGATGGTCGGCGTTGTCGATACGGCGTACCATGAAGAGCCGTTATAATAGGTTCCGCCGCTAATGGCAAAGTGAGCGACGTTTTGCGAAGTTAAAAATCCGCCGCCGGTTTCCGAAAAAGCGGTGGAAAATTGCAGCTGTGAATAGCCGGTCGGTTCCCATATATTCAATCTGGAATCGTTATCGTTCTGATACCCCAGATAGCCGGTGCCGGCCGGCGCCTCGCCGATAAAGACATGACCCTTGCCGCCCACGACCACTCGGTTGGTGGGTGTAAATGGATTAGCCGGGTTCAGGTTGGTGGTCAAATAGATATTGCCGTAATAGGATGCGACACTGGCAGCATAAGCGGACTTGGGCGTCATTTCCGCGCCGGTGTTGTTGACGTACGCCGCGCCGCCGCTGATAACGAATTGATGCGGAAAGCAGGAAGAGATAAAAGCGCCTTCGTCTCCTAGACCTTTGCCGACATGGATGGAACTGTAATTGTTGACCCCCTTTTGGGCGATGTCCAAAGAATATCGCGGCGCCGTCTGACCGATGCCGACCAGACCGCCGCTGTTATTGTTGTAAATATTATTGCTCGCGTTAAGAGTCCAATAATTGCTAGCGGTCGGCGCACTAATGGTTATTTGCGTGCCGCCAACCGCCACCTGCACTGCGCCGCTGCTGCCGATGGCCACGCTGCCGCCGTTTGTTAAATTAAGCAACGCCTTGTTCGTACCGCCAGAGGAAACACTCAAATCCTGAGTGTCATTATCCGACCAGTCCGATTGGGTTCGCTTGCTGACATTGCCATTAGCGTCAACAGTGAGAAGATCGATGTTCGTGGTGGAAACGCCTAATCCGACCAAACGCAGTACCGGCGTACCTGTCGAAGGGCTGACAATGTGCAGCATGCCGGTCACCTCGGTCGTGCCAACGCCCATTTGACCGTTCTGCGTAATGCGCGCCAACTCCTGTTGACCCGAGTTCTTAAAGATAATTTGTGACTCAGCCGAACCGCTCAATCCTAACACCAGGCCACACATTATTATCAGTACATTTCGATTCATGTGCATGTCTCCGATTAAAGTTGCTTTACAAGTTATAACAATATAAATAAATACGCGCAATTATTATGCCAATAAGAAACGTCAAACTTTATTCCTTTGTAAAAAAACAGTTATCGTGACTCTGTTAGAAAATATCCACCAGCGTCTACGAAAATATGGTTAAATGCCCTGATTGAGAAAGACAAAATGGTCAAATCACCAGACTGCAACCAGATTGCAGAATGCAGTAGGCAATTCAAGTATACAAGTACAAAAAGCGTGCCATTATGCCGATCTCTATCTAGTAGATTATAAATGCACCATTAAGCTGGTTCCCATTATTTTTGTCATAATAAAATGTCATCTGTCCCATAACCCGGACTATTAAAAATTATAAAATATTCTGAGTAACAATATGAATCATCAATACAAAGCACTTTAAAATAAGCTAAAATTTTTGTACCTTTTTCCCAGCAATTGGAAGGAACCTCTCATGAAACAATTTCTCACCTGGCCGAATCGCGTGACCTTGCTGCGCATCGGCCTGCTGTTTGTCCTGGTATTTCTCATTTATAATGAATATATCTGGGCCAGATTGTTTGCCGGACTGTTGACCGTCATCGTCATTGTCATGGATTGGCTGGACGGCTACCTGGCGCGCAAGCTCAACGAATCGACCACCATCGGCAGTGTTCTCGACATCGCCGGCGACCGTGTTGTGGAATGCGTTCTGTGGATTTGTCTCGCTGATTTGCGACTCATCGGCATCTGGATTCCGATCGTCGTGATTTCACGCGACATTTTCACCGACAGCATCCGCAATTATGTGCTGAAATTCGGCTATGCCGGTTTCGGCGAAAAAACCATGATGCGCACAAAAGTGGGCAGGTTTCTCACCGGATCGCCTGTCATGCGTTCTGGTTATGCCGTGCTCAAGGCTGTCACCTTCGGGCTGTTGCTGCTGTTATCCGGTTTGGAAAAAATCATCCAACACTGGCAACCGATTCCGCCCCTGTGGATGAACATCGGATTCAAGGTCGGCGCCTGGTTCGCGGTTATAACGGCCCTGGTTTGTCTGCTCCGCGGCCTGCCGGTCATCGTTGAAGGCATTCAACTCATTCAGGAAAAGGAGGCGGCGTCTGTCGCGGATCGTACTGCTGGACATTGACGGCACCCTGCTGCCCGCCAGTCTGGAAAAATGGTTTATCCGATATCTCGTGCACAATCATCGCCTGTCGATCATCCGCACCGTTCGTCACGCCGTAAATCTGTGGCAATGGCCGTTACAGGCGCATACCTATAAATTGATCTATCTGGCCGGATCCGCAGCAGACGATGTGCGCGACTCGATCAAAAAAGCCTGGGACAGTGAGATCGTCCGGCGCATCTATCCGGGTTGGCTTACGGCGATTCCCTGGTTGCAGGCGCAAAACTGCACCATCGTTCTGCTTAGCGGGACGCCCCGTCCCCTGGCTCGACCGCTTATGGACCTTTTACACATCCAACACGCCCTCTGCGCAGAGCCGGAAATCATCGAACAAAAATACACAGGCCGGTTGCTCAAACCGCATCCGAAAGGTCGTCTGAAAAAAGATTACGCTGAAGAGTGGCTCCAGATGCATGGTGTTGCATGGAAGGATACGGTGGCAATCGCCAATGACTGGCCGGATCGATTTCTGTTGAACAGGTTTAGATCCGTGGTGGTCGACTCCAGCCGGCGATTAACACGTTATGCCCAACGCCGGCATTGGCCGGTCATCAGCAATCCTCATAATGGACAGGAAATTATCGAATGCATCGCCGGACAGTGGGAGAATGAGCAGTAAATTACAAACCAGGATTTCCATCCTGTATAGTTCATACCCAATCCGGACAAGCCGGAACCAAATGTCGGACACCTCCGCAGATGTACGACATTTTTACCATCTTGCGCGAAAATCGACTCGTAACACACAACGGCGTCTGGACGATCTTGCTCTACACTGTGTTACTTTCTAAATCGCAACACCCAATCCGCCTTTTGCGCCGGTTTATCCGCGATCAACAGGATGCGCGTTACCTTTTTGCCCCAGGTTGATTTCAACTTTTCATCGTCCAGCGCAATCTCGTCGGTTCTCATTTTGAACGTCCTGGCATCGAATAGCAACATCAACTCGGCAGGAACCTGGTCATGAGCTATGGTTGAAATCAGTTTTGCCCGGCCGGGTTTTTCGATGGTCACCTCGCAGGGCGTAATCAGCGAAAGCATGATTTCTCGCGCCGGGTTGGCAATATTATACTGTTCCCGTATCGTTACCTCTTTGCCGCGTTGCAGCGTGATGGTACGCAGCCAGCTTTTCAATCCCGCTTCGGCGGGATAGGCTCCGGCAATATCCAGCTGCAGCACGGCTTTTTGCTCATTACAGGTATACGCTGCATTCTTTGCCTGAAACTCTCGACCGGCCTGTTGCATGATGCCGTTGATGGTGGGCAGATTATGATAGGCAGATTGCATGGTCCAGATTTCATATCGGTTGGGGCTGAAGGTCTTGGCGGTATAGGCGCCGACGCCCACGTCGATAATCATGGGTTGGCCGTCCTGATAGATGATATAGTGACCGACATCGTTATGGTTATGGCTTTCGGCATTATGACCGCCTTTGGCGGCAACATACAAATCCTTGCTGGAACCTGCATAGGAACGCGCTACCATAACCTGGATATCTTTAAAGAAATAGTCACGAACCTGCGGCGGCCGGGCTGCAGCGTCAGGCCGGGGCATGGGTTCGAAAATGGCCGGCAATTCTCTTCCCAAACTGCCAATGTAGCCGATGCCTCTGCTGCGCTGCAGGCTCATGCCCATCTCCATCATCTGCGCATCGTTGATTCTTTTTCCGTATCGATATACCAATTCAGCCGGCGGACTGAGCACAGCCGGCGCATCGGCAAAATTGACATAGTAGCGATCGGCGATGTGAGCGCGATAAATATAGCGCCCTATCTGCTGAATTATGGGCAGATGATAAAAGCCGATTTTTCCGTTAGTGGCGCCGGACAGCAGTTCGAGATTATCGAACAGAGAGGCGCCGGCGCGACTCCAATAGCCGGGTCCCTCATCACAACCGCCGTCATCGCCATAGCCGGCCAGAAAGCGATCCAGGCTGCGTAAAATTTTGTTCATGGACTGCACCCGTCGGTCTTCATCCTTTTCCATAAGCAAAACGCAGGCCATCCAATTAGAATTGATCCACGGATTCCAGTTGTTCGGCGTGCGGTCCGGAAAACCCATCCAGCCAAATTCGCGGTCGCGACCGGGTTGCAGCATACGTCGTTCCATTTCCATTTCTATGCGCGGGCGCAGTAAAGGCGACACTTTATCCAACTCTATCCCGAGCAAATAATGGGTCCAGGCGAGCAGGCTGGAGGTCTCCGCAGAAAAAAGGTCGACGATGGGTTCACTGACGTCCGGCAAACCAACGCCGGCTTTTTGCGCACTCATATGCGCCGGCAACCCCCAAAAAGACTCTTCGCAGATGGCCCAGATGCCGTTGGCAATGTCGTCGAGGAATCGACCTTTACTCTCCATGCATTCGGCAATCACCAGTTGGCCCAGGCGCGTACGCCGGTCAAAGTGCGGCTTTTCAAAACGGGATCGATTGCCGTCGCGTTTGAACTCGAGGAAAAGGGAGGCGGGCAATGCGGGCCATTGATAGTTGAGCAGCGGCTCTGCCGACTGAATGTAAAAACGGCGCACAGAATCGGACAAAGCCTCCCATGCCGCCCGTTCGGTGCAAGTCGGAAAGGGATGATAATCGGCTGAGGTAATCAATACATCGGGGAGTTGCGCGAGCGTCTGCTCATTGGCCAGCACCGGCGTCCGAACAACGCCAGAGGCCTCGAGGCTGCTGCACAGAACGGCAAAGAAAAAAAATTTACCTAGTGACGACATAATGCTCCTCCCAAAAAAAATATTTTGCCTGAAAAGGCAACCCTGTCATTGCGGGGCCACGCTCCTTCTGGAGCAAACCAGTCCATAGGCATCCGGGCACAACGAACAGCCCGTCGGAATTTGACCATTTTGCAATTGGTTGCGAAAAGAACGAAATTCCGGTTTTCGCCAGATCGACAGTGGCTCCTCAGCAAACACATTGCCCCAGATAATCGGTTCGACAACCGTGACCGCGGATAAAAATTCAAAAGGCGTACGCCGCGCCAATAGGATGCACGGCGCCACATCTCCTTTTTCGGTAATCGTCATGCAGGAAAAAGATTCGCATCCGGTCGGCTGAACCGTCAGCGCCGGAAACATTATTTCAATGTCCAGGGATTTGGCCCGGTGGTAGGCCTGGCGAAAAATCTCTGCGACATCGGCATTGCCCTGTCGGGAATAAAGATATAAATGGGCCATTTCAGGCAAAAAACTGGTAAAGCCGTTCACCATGATGCGATCGACGCCCAGTTGTTTGCAGAAACCGACATAGTCCACCAATTCATGAATGTTATTTCGCGTGGCGATGAAAACCACATGTATTTCCAGCCGCTGGCCCGCCATTTCGCGCAGCATTTTTATATGCCTGACGACCCGGTCAAAATCGGTGTTCGTTTTAAATGATTCGACGGTTTCCCTGGTGCAACCATCCAGCGAAATGGCGACAGTCGGCACATTGCGCCTGAGCAGTTCGGCAATGCGCTCCTTATCCAACAATAAGCCGTTGGTCAACAAAGGATAACGCAGGTCCGGATGAATGGCGGAGACATAATCCATCATCCTAAAAATATCTTTATGAAACAAAGGTTCGATGGAAGAGAATTGAAAGGCTCGGGCTTTGCGAATCAGCGGGGATAACCGATCGGCGATTCTGGTAAAATATTCAAACGTCATAAACTCCCGCGTCACATCCGGAATCAGATCGCCGTGATAGGTGACGCGGCAGTGCTTGCAGTGCAGGTTGCACAGCGTCATGATTTCAACGCTGATGCAAGCCGGATAGGAGCCGTACATCCTTCTCTTTATTCGGCCAAGCAGAGAACGTGCAGACTTTTGCACTCCCAGTTTTTGCAATCGCTTGATGTAATACCCGAGTCTCATTTGGCTGAAATCCTGCAATTTCTTGTGTATTTGATAATTGGTTGTTAAAAGGCGGGAACTCTGGCAACCCGTGCCTTATGCCGTCTGTATTTTCGACCGATGCATTCCGAATCTGTTAAACGATCCGAACTATATAGTAAACATAAAATCATCGATCTCGTTGCGCAACTTTATAAACTCGCTGCGACGACGCGTTTCGCGAGTACGGGGAAACGGCAAATGAACGTCATATTCCTGAATGATATTCGCCGGCTTGCCACCCATGACATAAATTCTGGTGCCTAAGAACACCGCCTGATCAATATCATGGGTGACCAGAATAATCGTGGATTGCAGTTGCTGCCACAAAGTGCTGACCAGCAAATCGATCTGCAGGGCGGTGTCGTTATCCAATCCGCGATTGGGTTCATCCATGAGGATGATGCCGGGATTGGCAATCAGACTGCGGGCAATGACCACGCGTTGCAGCTGACCGCCGGACAGTTTGCCGAATTTGCCATATTTGTATTCATGGCCTTCCAGGCCCACGGCCTTGATCATGTTCATGGCCCGATGGGCGGCTTCGTTTTCCGCCACGCCGCGGTACAAAAGCGGCAACATGACGTTTTTCAGCACCGTATAGTGTTCCAGGGCCGAGGGTTCCTGAAACACCATGGAAATGGGCACCTCCTGCTCGCGCTTTTTTCCGTGAATCAACACGCTGCCGCCATAGGGCTGCATCAGTCCGGCGATGTATTTCAATACCGTGGTTTTGCCGCATCCGGATTTGCCGAGAATGACGATAAATTCGCCCTGATCCGGAATATCCTCGATGAGCAAATTAAAATCTTTAATGATAAAAGACTTGCCCTGGTCATAGCTGGTGGCGATGTTTTGCAGTTCAATGATATCGGGCAGATTGGTGTTGTTCATTTT
>CAYLWO010000086.1:0-22803 GCA_964387285.1 uncultured Cytophagia bacterium
GCAGAGGCTGCCTGAGCCTCCTGAATAAATCGCTCCTTGGCCTCTAGATCAGCGGTCAGGGAGGGGGGTAGGAATTTCAGTGCAACAATGCGCTTGAGTTTGGTGTCCTCAGCTTTGTAGACGACGCCCATGCCGCCCTGGCCGAGCTTGTCCAGGATTTTGTAATGGGAAACGATTTGGCCGATCATGCTTGTTCCTTCTAACCTATTATCTTTTGTGCTCAGTCCTTGTCAAAATCCAATGCGTATTCACAAGCTTTTTCAAAGCCCATTTGCCGGCCTTCGGCCTCGGCGATGGCTGTGGCTTGCGGCCCCATGATTTCACGCGCCGGCGTTATGGTTCTTGATAATAAAACATTCCAAAAATATATGTTTGAAATAAAGCCTATTTCCTCAAATTTCTTTGTTGCAGCAGCATTCAGGCGAAGCGCTTTGACAAATCGCTTTTGCCCGGCAATGTTCATAGCCATGCCCTGCATCTCGACCGCTGCTTGTCGAATGTCCCCCAAGCCGATAGCTTCCTGCATAGCTTCGGCATAGCGTTTTTCGCCGATGTGATAATCTTTTTTAATTAAAGCACAATCGGCAAAAAAATGCCTATTCACCATCATTTCCCATTGTAGGTTTAATTCTCCCGCCTTGCTTAGATTTGCTTTGACTAACGGTTCCGCACGGTCGGCATTAAAGGCGTAGATCAGCGCAGCGGTTAAATAAATTTGTGATCGAAAAGCAAGCCGATCTTCGCCAATACGTTGAAATATGGCCAGGCTCTCTTCATAATATTTAATAAATGGTGAAACCTCAGTCGATGATTCAAGAATCTTACCACCTAGAGTGAAAAGCACCAATCCTATTTCTTTCTCCCGATTCAGTGCACGCCATATGGCCAGGCTTTTTTCGAGATACGGGAGTGCTTCTGTAAAACGACAAAGATAGGTATAGAACCATCCCATGCCGAACAGTGCACGGGCGTAATCGGCATTTTCTTCCAGCGCGCGTTGAATGGCATTCTGCAGGTAATCAATGCCCATTTGAAAATGAGTATGGATGCCCCAGAACCAGGCCAATGCTCCGGATAAAACGAGTCGCTGTTGCGGCTTTTCTTTTACCCACTCCAAAGCGGTTATCAGGTTCTCGTGATCGATTTCCAGGCGATCTGCCCACATGCTCTCATAGCCGAACTGATTCTCATAAGCCTGCTCTGCTAAATTGAGATAATATTCAAAATGTCGATCATGATATATTGCCGCTTCCTCGGATTCCAGCAGCTTTTGACCGGCATAAAGCCGAAGGGTTTCCAAAAGTCGATAACGATAATTACCCTCTTTTTCACTCAAGGATATTACCAGCGACTTGTCGATCAGACTTGACACCAGTTCAACGATTTGTTCTCTGGCAATAGGACTGCCTGTGCACACTGTTTCGATGGCCTCCAGGTTACAGCCGCCGACAAAAACCGAAAGACGATTGAACAGCAATTTCTCCGATTCCGAAAGCAGAGCATAGCTCCAATCAACCGTGGCTTGTAAAGTTTTTTGTCTTTCCAAAGCGGTGCGGCTGCCGCCGGTAAGCAAGTGGAAACGATCATACAGACGTTTTAAAATTTCCTCCGGATTCAGCGACCTGATTCTTGCTGCAGCCAGTTCGATGGCCAGGGGGATGCCATCCAGACGACAACAGATTTTTGTTATCGTTTCTGCGTTTTGTTCAGCAAAAACAAACGTCGAGCAAGAATCCTTTGCGCGCTCGATAAAAAGATTCACTGCATCAAAATGTACAAGCTGGTCAGGCGACCAAGGTTTCGTCTCATCCGGTACACATAAAGAGGGTACTTTCCAAACGGTTTCTCCTGCTATGTTGAGTGATTCGCGGCTGGTGGTCATCACACTAAGCGTTGGACTGAATTTCAGGAGCGATTCGACGACTTGCGAGCATGTGGCGACAAGATGTTCACAGTTATCGATCAAGAGCAGCAATTGCTTATCCTGCAACTGTTTCATAACGGTTTGTAGCACCGGTATATCGAGCTCTTCTTTAATTTCTAATGCCTCTGCAATCACGTGGCTGAGCAACTTGGGATCTGTGACAGAGGCCAATTCTACCAGAAATACCCCATCCTGGTACTGGTTCACCAGATCGCCGGCTATTTTAATTGCCAATCGCGTCTTGCCGCAACCACCGGCGCCGGTGAGGGTCACCAGTCGATGCTCTTGCAGCAGAGTTTTGACCTCGTTGATTTCCTGTTCCCGGCCGACAAAACTGGTCAGTAGCGTCGGAAGATTGTGCTTTGCTGCAGGCTTGGCTTTGAAACTCACACGGATCTTGCCATCTGATGTTGGACCAGTTGCTTCTTGTAGAGCTGCTTTAAATTCGCGAATCGATTGATAACGATTATCCGGCTTTTTCTGCAAAGCACCGGTAATAACCTCGGCCAGCGCCGACGAAATACCCGCGCAATAGTTTTGCAGGGAGTCCGGTTCTTGATTGACAATGCGATATAGAATCGCTTGATCGTATTCTGCAACAAAGGGTTGCTGTCCGCTGAGCATTTCATATAAAATTACACCCAAAGACCAGATATCGGTTCGATGATCAACCGCTAACCCCTGCGCCTGCTCCGGCGACATGTAGGCAACGGTGCCCAGGGTGGAACCGGTTTTGGTGTGCAGAGTTTGTCCTGCCAGTTTGGCCAGACCGAAATCGAGAATTTTAACCGTAGCGTCGTTGGTGATAAAAATATTCGCCGGTTTGATGTCGCGGTGGACAATGCCTTTTGCATGGGCTTGGGACAGGCCATTAGCGATTTGTTCGGCAACATCCATAGCGTTTTCTATAGGTAACGCTCCATGGGTTAATTTTTCCTTCAAGGTCTGACCTTCATAGCAGGCCATGACCATGTATAATTGACCGTCGTCAGTTTCATTAATTTCGTGAATGTTGCAGATATTGGGATGTTCCAAAGCAGACGCTGCCTGCGCTTCCTGAATGAATCGCTCCTTAGCCTCAGGATCAGCGGTTAAGGAGGGGGGCAGGAATTTGAGCGCAATGATGCGCTTGAGCTTTAAATCCTCAGCCTTGTATACCACGCCCATGCCGCCTTGGCCGAGTTTGGCGAGGATTTTATAGTGAGAGATCGTTTTACCAGTCATTTGAGGTTCCTGATTCTAAAAGTGACAGCCTGGTTCTCGCTCCGTTGATATCAGATAAATTTGAGCCTGTTTCTTTCCACATATAAGCGGCCTTGCGAAGGTTGGCTTTAAAAATGACAGCAAGTGAAGAATTTCCATCACTCATTTTCACAAGGATCGCATTCTAAACATTACCCGCGCGATAGGGATATCAAGTAACCATAAAAATTGTGTGGCTTTTTGAAAGCAGATATTAGGCCTGAAGGGCCGAAATATCATAGCCCAGGGCGCAAGCCCTGGGATCAATAAAACGAAAATCATAGCCCCAACGGGGCGCGATAGTTTTAAAATTGGCGTACTATCGCGCCCTTTCAGGGCTAAAAAAAATTCTAACCAGAGTCCTGGGGCTTGCGCCCCAGGCTATGCTATTGCGCCGCTTTGCGGCTTTGCTTTTTAGGCAACATCGCCATGGGTTCCGCGATATGAGTATGGTGCTAATTGTTTATGCCTTTCAATTTGGCCAGTCTCATTTTCGCTTCGATCAAATCTGGCAAATCCTGATCACCGTTTGCCCACAAATCAATCAGCTTTAGATAGTTCGCTTTTGCTTTCTCCCTGTCGCCTTTTTGTTCATAAATTTTTCCCAGCAGATAAAAACTTTTGGGATAAAATATCGCCCGCATTCCTACTACCTCAAACATTCCCTGTAATTTTTTCAAATAATAAATCGCTTTCTCGAACTGTCCGTTTTTATAGTGGCATTCTGCTATATGGTATTGAAGAAAAATCTGGTAAATATTGCTAATCGGCGTCAAGTAGAAATTATCAGGATAGGTTTTCACCACATCACAGTCTTGACTCATTTGAATCAACGAGAGGATGCAAATTTTCCCTCCTTCGTTTGCCAATTGAGCGCTATTTTCTGCTGACGCAAAATTGCCAAGGTATGCCTGTAGTAATCCCAATTTTTCCCATGCACCGCTTGAATTCGTATCTTTTAAGAAAGGAGGAATTTTTTTGACCTCTATTAATGCGTTTTCTCTATTATGCCATCCCCACATATAGTATAGACCTTTCATGGCTGTGGCCCAACCGATCCCAACGGAATCGTTTTTCAACCGGGCTAGCGAAATAAACTCGTTCAATAAGGACAAAGTATCGCGGTATC
This sequence comes from uncultured Cytophagia bacterium, assembly GCA_964387285.1. Classification (GTDB taxonomy): domain Bacteria; phylum Zhuqueibacterota; class Zhuqueibacteria; order Residuimicrobiales; family Residuimicrobiaceae; genus Anaerohabitans. Next base: position 4,296 of record CAYLWO010000086.1, read on the forward strand.
TGCCGAGATAAGGATAGATTCGGAGTAAATATAGATATTTACTAATATGAGCCTCACGCGTTTCGTTGCCAACAATCGTCGATTCGATCTCTTGTATAGCTTGTGCATAATTTCCCTGATGAGTGTAAAGCTGGGCTATATCTTTAGCAAGAGCATCCCTATCAGGAAACAAACTTTGAGCTTCGCGAAGCTTGGTTAATCCAACATTGAATTGGCCCGAAAGTACCGCAGCCTTTGTCAGTTCATAGTAGGCTCCATCTGTACCTACTGCTGCAACAAAACGTTTGGCAGCTGCAAGCTCTTTTTCGACCAATCTTCTCTCCTCATAAGTCCAGATGAGGAAATTATGTGCGCGACCATGTGCAGGATCCAAATCTAAAACTTTTTTATAGTAAACCTCAGCAGCTTCATGTTGACCGGCCGTAGAATACCATTCGCCAATTTTCATTAACATATCTGTTTCGTCCGGATATATTTTTTCCATTTTTTTGAGTTGTTCCACTCCGGCGCGCCATCCTTTTTTCTCTTTCAGTTCCAAAGCAGACAGCAGATATTTCTCTTTTTCGGGTAATCGGTCGCTCAATGTCCTGGCTTTGCTCAGTATATACAATCTTTGTTTTTCCGGGAAATAGGTAAACTCACTCAATACGATAAAAAGCTTTAAATAGGCGAGAGCATATAGGGAATCATTAGCGATGGCCAAGTTCAGTTCTTCAATTGTTTTGTTATACGCGCGTTTATTCCAAAATACCTCGGCTTTAAAATAATGATTGTGGGCTTCAAGATTAGCTGTGGTGATGTCGGCGACTTTGACGGATTTCGCTTGAATTTGCTTTTCCTCTTCCTTTAATCCCTTTCGCAATTTTTTGGCAAGCTGATCGATCATTGCGGGAATATTTTCCTGACCCTTCCCCTCTTCTCGATCGGTATACAAGTGTTCGTTTTTTTGAATATCAAATACCTTCAAATCAATAAGATAAAGTGTGCCTAATTTCCGAATGCAAGCGGTTACCAAGATTTTCAGGTTTTCTTGCTTGCATATTTTTCTTCCAAGGTCCTCATCGATCTGATCAACGTTTTCTTTTCCCATTTGTTTAAGAATATCAAGCAAGCGATAGCGTGGCAAAACAGCAAGATAGTGTGATTGTTCAAGCGCTGTGATGAGAAAACCTGAAAGGCCGTCCAATTCCGGTTCTTTTGTCTCATTGGCCACATCGGCAACAGCCAGGGTCACCCGCTTTTCAGGTTTCCCGACCGAATTGAAGAAAATAAAATAGGTTATGATTGCCATAATCATTACCAAGCCTAAGAGGGCGTAGATAGGAAATTTCTTGTGAATGATTCTGTCTGATCCTGTCTTATGCTTTTGCATGACATCCGAAGATCTATGCTCACCCTGTTTATTGTCGTGTTTCAACCGTTGCAGATCGATCAAAGCATTTTTAATCAGTTGATAGCGATTTTCCGGATTTTTCTCCAAGACGCGGTTAAGAACATGCAATAATTCCGAAGAAAGCTCAGGACGATATTTTTCCACAGGTTCCGGCTCTTTATTCACGATCGAGTACAGCATAGCCGGATCATGCTCTGCTTGAAAAGGCAATTGACCGGCCAGCATTTCATATAACACCACGCCCAGCGACCAGATATCGGTTCGATGATCAACCGCTATTCCCTGCGCCTGCTCCGGCGACATATAGGCGACAGTGCCCAGGGTGGAACCGGTTTTGGTGTGCAAGGATTGCCCGGCCAGCTTGGCCAGGCCGAAATCGAGAATTTTAACTGTATCGTCGTCGGTGATAAAAATATTCGCCGGCTTGATGTCACGGTGGATAATTCCCTGCGCATGTGCTTTGGACAGGCCGTTGGCGATTTGCACGGCAATATCCACTGCGTTATCTATTGGTAACGCTCCATGCGTCAATTTTTCTTTTAGAGTCTCACCCTCATAACAAGCCATGACCATATACAGTTGGCCGTCGTCGGTTTCATTAATTTCGTGAATGTTGCAGATATTGGGATGCTCCAAAGCCGATGCGGCCTGTGCTTCTTGAATGAATCGGTCTTTGGCCTCAGGATCAGCGGTCAAGGAGGCGGGCAGAAATTTGAGCGCTACAATACGCTTGAGCTTTAAATCCTCAGCCTTGTATACCACGCCCATGCCGCCTTGGCCGAGTTTTTCCAGAATTTGATAATGTGAAATTGTTTTGCCGATCATTATCTCTCCATTACTTTCTACCATTTGCACATCACCTCACCGGTCCCAAATACTTGTCCAGCCAATCGAGTGTTTCCTTGATGCGCTCATTGACGGGGATGTAATGATCGGTTGGATATATGACCATTTTCTTATCTTTTTCTGCTGTACCCAAAAGATCAAACATGGGCTTTGCATCTGTTTCTGCAGGAACGGTCATGTCGTACTTGCCGGACAGCATTAACACAGGGATATTGACACGAGTTACATAGTTGATACCGTCCACTTCGGGTCTCGGCTTCCTCCTTGAATTTAATCCCCCAACAACCAGTATGGCCGTTTTTATCCGCGGCTCAATTGATACGGCCAATGCCGCGATATCTCTTCCTCCCCAACTGAAACCATAATAGGCAAGTCTTTGGATATCCATATCCAGCCTACCGGCGATATAGTCTATGGACCTGCGTATATCTTTGACCAACATTATATTATATTCCGCTTGTCTTACACTCCCTGCTTCATAATTAACCGGACCTCGTTCAAAGGTGCCTTTATATACAGGATAGATAACTGCTCTACCACCTCTAACGATATCTTTAACCAAATAGTTTACTTCACGATAATTCTGAATATTCTTACTGGACCTGGTATCGGCACTTCCAGTGCCGGGAAAATAGAGTACAATTTGCCATGGTGGCGGTATGTCTTTTGGTAAAAATAAAAATGCACTCATCCGTTCGCCGTAAGCGGTATTGAAAGAGATGCGCTCAAAATTCCAATCCAGAGAGCTGCTGTCTTTTTCCTCTGTGATTGCAGCGAGATCTGCGGGATCATAGTCGAATTGTTGCCTGTAAATCTGAAAAATGGCATCTGTTACCGGCTTTTCCTTGTGAAAATCTCGGATCTTTTCTGATCTAAAGTATGCTTTGTAGAGCTCGGCCTTTCCTTTTTGACTTGCGATAAATCGCACACAGCGGAAACCATTTTTTTCTGAACGGTCGATGGCAGGGGCTTGACTTATATTACCAAACATATAGGTGGCATCATTCCAGGCGCCGCCGCGGATAGCGCGGCCTTGTATTGTCTCGTTCCAGCACCATTCACGGACATTGCCGGCCATATCATAAGTACCAAAAAGGTTCATGCTGCCGCTGCTTCCCACCGATTGCGCGCCTGCTGTACTGAAATTGCTCGAAACAAGAACCGCCAAATTAAACAAATATCCAATACCCGCAGCCTCTCGCCAATGATGAATCGTCGGCAAGCACTTTTTATCCCATTCTGCAAAAGCTGCTGCTTCATACCAGCTGATCCCCTGCACCGGATAGTCCCCCTGTCCGTCCGGAAAAGTACCAACTTTCCAGCTAGCGGGGCCAGGCCGTCCTGTTTCATCGACAAAAAAGGACATTGCCTGTTCCCAGGTCAGAATTTTTCCATCCTTTATAAATTCGTGCTGCCAATATTCCTTTTTTCGATAGCCGCCGTCGCCCATGAATTGTTTGAATTCTTTATTGGTCACCTCATAGCGGTCGATATAAAAACCGCCGGTGCTGCTATCTCCATTGACCCTGACCATGCCGGAATACATGCTGCCGACGGGTTCCAGCATTTTGTCTAATACAACGCCTGCTGTATCACCAACATTGCATGTCGTTGCCGCCAATGTCGTTTCATAACCCTCCTTTTCCATCTTCCATTGTAAATAAGTCCAGGGCACTTTGACCGAATGAACGGGTGATTCACCGATGAAATTCCACTTATCATCCGATTTGCCATAGGGTCGCATAAATATTCTTGCACCTGGAGGATCTGTCTTGACCGTCACAAACCTCCTGAGCCATTTTTTCTTTGCGACATAATCCGGATCGTTTGGAAGGCAGCGTTCCACCTGTTCTGTCATTTTTAAGATGTCTGATGCTTCGGCTGTGTCATACCACCAAGTATAATTTTTAATTTTCGGCAGCAGGTGTTCTCGTACATATCGGACCTCAGCATTTCTTTTCACCTGCCAGGCTATACTCAGCGCTATCATCAACAAGGTCAAAATGAAGCCGATCAGCAGCCATTTTTTCTTCATAATCGTAGAAAGGATCGGCATGACAGGCGTTGTATTCCCAAAAGCCGGGATATGGGAGTACAGTTGCTTCAATTCATATAACAAATCGGTCACTTTGTCGAAACGGACGGTGCGCTCTTTGCACAAAGTCTTTTGAATCACCAGCTCCAACCCTGGCGGGATATCTGATCTCAACTTGTTAAGCGGGACCGGGGTATGATTGAGAATTTCGTAAAGCATGGCGGATTCATATTCAGCCTTGAACGGCAAGTGCCCGGTGAGCATCTGGTACATGACTACTCCCAGCGACCAGATATCGCTCCTGTGATCCACCTCCTCGCCGCGCGCCTGTTCAGGCGACATATAGGCGGCCGTACCGACCGTGGATCCGGTTCGGGTCAGATGCGCCTGTCCTGCTAACTTGGCCAGGCCGAAATCCATGATCTTGACCTGGCCTTTATCCGTTATCATGATATTGGCCGGTTTGATGTCGCGATGGACAATGCCCTTTTCATGCGCTTCTGCCAATCCCTGGGCAATTTGCATGGCAATGTGAACAGCCTCTGCAACGGCCAAGGCGCCATGAGCTAGGTGATCCTTTAATGTTGTCCCGGAATAGCAATCCATGACGATAAACATCCGGCCATCTTCCGTTTCATCGATATCGTGGATGGTGCAGATGTTTTCGTGCTGCAGACAAGAAGCAGCATGTGCTTCCTGAATAAATCGCTCCTTGGCCTCAGGATCAGCGGTCAAGGAGGGGGGCAGGAATTTGAGCGCAACCATGCGCTTGAGCCTGGTGTCTTCGGCTTTATAAACCACGCCCATGCCGCCTTGGCCGAGCTTTTCAATAATCTGGTAATGTGAAATCGTCCTGCCTATCATTTCTCACACCTCAAAATGTTCCCATTCATATTTTATTCGTTCCATAAGTTTCTTGAATCGTTCTTCCCCGCGAATGCTTTCCAGCAAAGGATCATTTTGACTTAAAAGAGGATAGTTGATATTCCCCCTGTCTACGGCCCGTTCCAGCCAATCCAGGGCCTCCTCCTTTTCACCGATAAGCGCATAATTGCATGCCCCAAGCCACGGCACGTCCGGATCATTCCAAAAAAATGACCTTGCTTCATCAGTCAGGGATGCCAGCGCTTTCTCTTTATTGCCATTTAGTGCATGCTTGAAAAATCGCAACCATGCAGCAAAGATATCGCGGGACAATTCGTGCGACGGTTCTCCGATAACCTGTTCGATCATTTCAAGCGCTTTATCATATTGCTCTTTCCATGCAAGGACATATGCAGACCAGAAAAACGGTATAAAGTGCTCCGGCTCAAGTTTATGCATTTCTTGAAAAGATAAAAGCGCACTATCCAGATCTCCCTTCATCCATTGAACGAATCCAAGAAACAAATAGTTGATTGAGGTGAGAGGATCAATTTTTAATACTTTTTTTATCAGCGGTTCTGCGACGGATGGTTTGCCAACTTGAAGAGCATAATTACCACCCAGCCAAAACATGGAATCCAAGTTTTCTGGATTGATGATCAATGCCTTTTTGAAATACTCGATGCCACGAAGCACACTTCCTCGGTATCGTTCAATGGCACCCAGGAAATAGTAACTCTGTGAAGAGTCTGGTTCGATATTTATGATTTTGCGAACATAATCTTCCGCCTTCTGTAATGTTTCTTCATTTGCATTGACACCAATGTCATAATACAAGATATAAAGCTGTGCCATCCCCTGATAGATAAGAACATTTTCTCCTACTATCTCTAATCCGCGCTCCAGTTCGTGCTGTGCTCGCCTTAGTCCTTCCTCACTGAACTTCATCATATCCCGACGGGCCCGAAGATAGCACTCATACGCAGGGACATTTACGATTGGTTGAGCAACCAGCCTTCTCGCTTCTTCAAACGAAAGTTTTATTTTTAATGCATCAACGATGGATCGGGAAACTTTTTCCTGAATATCAAATACGTCATCCAGCGTACCGCTGTATTTTTCCGCCCAGAGGTGAGTATCGGTTGTGGCGTCGATGAGCTGTGCGGTTATCCGTAAATTATTGCCTGCTTTTCTTACGCTACCTTCTAAAACATACCGTACATTGACTTCTTTTGCTATCTCTTTCGTTCTCTTCTTTGTCCCCTTGAATGTCATTGCGGAATTCCGGGAAATGACCAGCAATTCGTGAACATGAGAGAGGTCGGTAATGATTTCTTCAGTCAATCCATCACTAAAATATTCATTGTCTTTGTTAGGGCTCATATCATCAAAAGGAATGACAATAATTGACTTTTCTGTTTTTAGTGATTCTTTTATCCCCAAGCGTTGCTCCTTCAAATCCTTCAATAAATCATCCATACTCTGAAATCGTTGACCGATATCTTTTTTTAATGACTTCACTATAATCTGTTCTAAATAATCGGGAAGGTCGCTCCGAAAGGAGAGCAGTGATTGCGGATTTTCATTCAATATCGAATAGATCATTGCCGCTTCATAGTCCGCGCGAAAAGGTAGTTTCCCGGTCAACATTTCATATAGTACCACGCCCAATGACCAGATATCGCTCCTGTGATCCACCTCTTCACCCCGCGCCTGCTCCGGCGACATATAAGCTACGGTGCCCACTGTCGAGCCCGTTCGTGTAAGATGCGCCTCACCGACTAATTTAGCCAGTCCAAAATCCATTATTTTTACCTGGCCTTTTTCCGTTATCATGATATTGGCCGGTTTGATGTCGCGATGGACAATGCCCTTTTCATGCGCTTCTGCCAATCCCTGGGCAATTTGCATGGCAATGTGAACAGCTTCTACAATGGCCATGGCGCCATGAGCCAGGTGTACCTTCAACGTTGTCCCGCTATAGTAATCCATGACGATGAACAGCTGCCCAACCTCGGTTTCGTCGATATCATGGATGGTGCAGATGTTTTCGTGCTGCAGGGAAGAGGCAGCATGGGCTTCCTGAACAAATCGCTCTTTGGCCTCAGGATCAGCGGTCAAGGAGGGGGGCAGGAATTTCAAAGCGACCATGCGGTTGAGTTTTAAATCTTTAGCCTTGTAAACGACGCCCATTCCGCCCTGGCCGAGCTTTTCGAGGATTTTATAATGGGATATGGTTTGACCGATCACGTTAGATTTTCCTTTTAAAGATAAAATCCGCTCGGCTCGTCAGAAACCGATTTTGCATCTGCTGCATGCCGTTTTGGTACGCTTTTACCAGCTGTTCCGCCTCTTTAATGTCGAGCGGTTTGATGGCCTGTTCGGCGCGCTTGAGATACCGGCAAACCTGATCGAATAACGCGTGGATGCCCGGCGACAGCAGCATCTCTTTAGCAATAGCCGCAGAGATGTTTTTTACCGGTTTGATCTTTTTGCCGCGAACGGGCAATAATTGTTGCGCCGCATAATTGTATTTGCCGCAACGCAGGTCCTCCTGAATATCCTCAAGGTCGTCGATAATCTGTCCGGCCACCGCCAACGCGATGGAGAATTTCGTCAAATGCGGAAAATCCTGCATGCGTTGATAGCGCAGGCAAACGGCGGCCGGGGCCAGGTTAAAGTGCGTGGACAGCCTGGCATAACCGGCCAGCAATTTAGCCGGCGATTTTTGTCGGGAGTGATGCATGGCCGCATTCTCCAAGATCGCGTAGATGGTTTTTTTCTGCACGTCCCGAAAAATATCCCAGAAGGCGCTGTCTGCCGCGAAATAACGCGACAGTACTTTTTCCGCTTCCAGCAGAAACAAGTTGGCAGCAAAGACCAGAGCAGGCTCGTCTGCCTGACCATCGAACAGATCGTCCTGAATCCGAATACAAAGAAAAAGACAGTATTCCGCCCACAGCAGATCGCTAAAAAAGGCCGCATCGCTCTTTCCGGGGATTTTGACGTATTTCCGTTGCAACCAATCCGGAAGCAGAATCCAGAAGGGATAAAGATATTTCTGTCCACTGCAGTTTTTAGCATAGCCGGTGGTTTTTTGCAGATGTAAATAGTGTTGTACAAAATCACCGGCCAGAGACGGCGGCCATGATGTAAGCAATCTGTACAAACGGTTGTTGAGCAGGCTGCTAAAATTCTTCATTGGGTACCGTGATTTTTTCCGGACCAGGCTGCAATTTGTTGATCAGTTCTTTTGTCATTTTACGATTTTCGATTTTGATTAAATCCAGCAAATCATCCCAGGGTCCGTGTGGGTGCAGTATGATGCCCCAGGGCGGCGGCGGAGGCGGCGGCATCGGCGGTTTGGTGCCGGCAAAAACATCATGATACAGCTTATTCAGATATTGCAGCAGCTCTTTGCCTTTAATATCGAGCTGTGCATCAAAAACCCTATCCAGTTTTTCTTTGGCAGTTTTACTCAGGGTGATCCGGCGATTCCTCAGGGCCTGGTCCTTGTTTTTCAACAAGGCGTTCAGGAATTTGCTGTCCGTGCAAGCCATTCTGTACAGCTCATTAAAGCTGATTTGCTTGCTCCTGGATTTTTGTTTTTTGTTCATCTTCCCCTCCTAGGTTAACAGTTAAAATGCCGGTTAAGGCTGTAATTGTGATAAATGCTGCCTAACAAGGGCAGCGTTTGCACTCAACGAATCCAGCTGCAAATATTTCCTGAAATGATAACTAGCTTTGGCTGCCACTCCCTGTTTTTCGAAAATTTGACCGAGCATATCATGAGCATCGGCATTGTTGGACTGCAAACGCAGAACAGAGAAATACTCGTTCGTCGCTTCTTTCAGCCGGCCTTCTTGATATAACGCATCGGCTAATCCCTTATGATGGGCCGCACAGTTGCTGTCTGCGGCAATAGCCTGACGAAAGTAGGTGATGGCCGGATCAAATCGCTTAAACGCATAGTTGGTTGCAGCGAGATTGGCATAGACGTTGCCGAGAGGCCGGTTTTCTTCTTTGCAACTGTTGATGTACAACTCTTCATAATAGGGCGCCTGGACGGAATCGGCGTTGCCCAGGCATAAGCGCGCCAACAGTAGGTAGCTGTTCGGTTCCACGGGCTTGAAGGATAAAGCCTGGTTGAGAGCTTCCCTGGCCTTTTCCGGCTTTTGCAGCTGATAATAGTTGGCGGCCAATAAATAGTAGGCAGAAGAAAATTGTATTTTCATCTTTATCAGATCGATCAGCGCCTCCAGGCTGCCTTGATAATCGGCCAGCATGTAGCGAAGCCGGGCCAATGAATAAAGCAGAATGTTATTATGCGGTGAAAAATCCACGGCCAGGCTAAGATAGCGCGCCTGCAAAGCTATATCATTGGTCATGCAGGCGCCTGCCCAATCGATCATCACTTGTTCAAAGGGACCGGCTCGCGACTGGAGTGTAACCAATCGTTGAAAATGCCGGGATGCTTCTGCACGGTTGCCGTCCTCCACCAGCCTTGAAATAAGCCAGATGTGCGGTGAAATAAAATTTGAATCAAGCGCAATGGCCCTCCGCAGACATGCCTGGGCGCGCGTGGTTTCCCGGCGATAGATATATTGATTGGCCTGAATCAACTCTTTGACAGCAGCCAAATTCCGCGAGCCGTGTTCCAGCCATAGCTTCAGGTCTTTTCCTTTTTCGTCATAGGATAATACCTTGATCTGGAAGCAATACAATATTTTTTCTGTCAGGGAAGCGACGGTCTGCATGACGTCGTCTTCGTTTCCCATGGTGGTGCTGTTGGTAAAGATGATTTCCGAATTCTGGAGATCGGTTATGCTCGATTGTATCAAATAGCGGTTATCAGATTTAACAATAGCGCCGGTTATGACAAAAGCGACGCCCAGCTCGCGCAGGGCTTGGTGGGCGGCAGTTCCTCGTCTGGGTTCGAAACTGGCAAAGGAGCGTTCCATCATGTCGTTCAGGCTTAACGGATCGACAATTTTTAGATTGTCCACTCCCAACAGCTCACCGACAATCAGCGATTGCACAATCAGCGGCAAATCGCTCTGTTTCTGCTCGGTCCGGTCCTGAAACGGCAGGACGGCAATGCGCAGGCTTGTTGGTTTTGTTCCTTTGGAACGCAAAAAATGATAGCCGGTCTGCCACAATAAGGTGACCAGCAATAGGGCAAGAAACGTGATCATGACCACCCTGGCTTTTTTCCATAGACCGGGCATCATAGAAACAGTCCGGTGAAAATCAGTATGGCTTTTTTCCAGCATGGTCAGTACTTCTGCCATGGATTGCGGACGATGCGTCGGATCCTTTTGCAGGCATTGTTGGCACAAGGCACTGAGGTGTTCCGGAACATCCTGGCGTATATCAGCGATCCGGGCAGGTGCTTCGTTCACGATGGAATATATCATGGCTTGATCATATTCGGCTGCAAAAGGCAATCGGCCGGTAAGCATTTCAAACAATACGATTCCCAAAGACCAGATATCGGTCCGGCAGTCCAGGTCCGCGCCCTGTGCCTGCTCCGGCGACATATAAGCCGGCGTGCCCAGGGTTGTCCTCGATCGGGTAATGCCGCGGCGACCGGCAAATTTAGACAGGCCAAAATCCAGAATTTTTACAACGCCGTTTTCGGCAATCATGATATTGGCCGGCTTGATATCGCGATGATAAATGCCGGCTGCATGCGCCTTTTGTAATCCGCCGGCTATTTGAGCGGCCAGATCGATGGTCACGGACAGAGGGAGGGGGCCTTGCTTTAGCTTTTCCTGCAGCGTTTCTCCCTCATAAAAAGCCATGACAATGAACAGATTGCCCTCTTTGGTCTTGCCGATTTCATGAATGGTACAGATATTGGGATGGTCCAGCGAAGAGGCTGCCTGCGCTTCCTGAATAAAACGCTGTTTGGCGGTTTCGTCTTCTGTTAAATCCGCGGGTAAAAATTTAATCGCAACCGTGCGTAAGAGTCGGGTGTCCTCGGCTTTATAGACCACGCCCATACCGCCTTCGCCGAGTTTTTCCTGGATTTTATAATGGGATATGGTTTTGCCGATCATAGCTTTCTCGTTGTTCTATCCTATGCTTTCATTCGATTTCCGGATCGAATTTTTCCATGAGCCAAACATCGGATGGCTCTTCAGCAACTGTACAGATCATCCGCTGCGTTTTGGGATGAATACAAATCGAGGGCACGGTCTCAAAGGGCATGGTAAAAATGGATTTTACCGCGCCGCCGTTCACCGGCACCATGAGGATTTCGGGATACTTTTTACTCCAATTGCGGGCAAATATCCAATGACCGTCCGGCGACCATTCAATAGGTTCCCAATAAGCTCCGGCCAATAATAGTGATTCTGAAAAATCGGTCAATGAAATCAGATAAATACCCTCTTGAAAGCGATCGCTCTTTTTTTTGCTTCCCCAATAGATGAGAACGAGGGATTTTCCGTTTGGAGCGTAACGCGGGGAATAGGTACAAGAGCCGGATTCCTTTTCAAACAATGGGCGGATCTGCCCGGTTCGTGGATTCAGAAAATAAAAATTGCGGTGGTCGGGTTTGTGGTAAAGAATCTCTGAGCCCGGCGCCCAGACCACCTCCGCGATTTCACTTGTCTGGCTGTTTTTGAATGTAAACAAAGGACCACCTGCGACCGCAACCTTCCAAATCCTGATCGCGCCGCTCTCCGGACATGAAAATGCGATCTCCTGGCCGTCCGGGGACCAGGCCAGATGCAGAATGTCGGCATCAAGAAACGTCAACTGCCAAGTTGAATCCTTTTCAAGTGATTTGATGAAAATATTGGCTGGATGACCGGAGATATAAGCCAACCGTCGACCGTCTGGTGAAAATTTTGGACAATTGATCGTCATGGTGCCTTTGGTTAATGGTCGTTTTACGATCATTCCATCAGCAACATTGATATTGTCAAACTGCCAAAGATTGCTATAAGAAAGCACTCGCGAGTAAAGTAGTTGTTGATTATTTCTTGATAAGGTAAAATAATTGTCTGTCGGAATGCCGGTTTGTAAGACGGTTGGTTCACCTTTTCGCTCTCCAGTACGTTGTGAAACCTGAATTTTATATAAATCAGTTGTTTGTCCGGCTGTCCGTAAAAAGTAAATCACATCGCCGTTGGTCGACCAACGGGGAGCTGAAATGGCTACGCTGTCTTCAATGATCTGATTTTGCGTTTTGCCGTCCAGGGACATGGTCACTAGGGCGTATTTTTGCGGTCTATTCGTCACTAATGCAAGCCATTTCCCTGTAGGCGACAAATCGAGATCACGGAGAATTTGATCGGGCTGTGTCCGATATCGAATGGATATAGTGTCGCCGGTAGATTTTTCGGCAATCCAGATACGACCACTGGTGTAGTTGGTCCCAGCAAACCGGCCATCGGGCAGCCAAAAGATAAACACGCCGGCATATGGATAATTGCGCAAGGAACCGCCCATTCGGGGCGTCAGAGTGATACCGGCCTTGCCGGCAATATTGAAATGCGATATCAATAATTCGGAACCATTGGGGGACCATCGCAAATTTAAAATATTCGATTCTTGGAACACTTGCCGAGGTTGTGAGGAATTAATTTCTTGAACCATGACTTTATTTTCATTCGGTTTCTCGGTAGAAACATAGGCCATGAATTGTCCGTCCGGCGATATCGTCGGTAAAACCGCTTTACCGGTAAAGGTCAATTGCCTGTGTGTTGCGAACGCGGTTGTTGAGGGTCGTTGCACATGAACGAATACACTCAACAGGATTTTCAGCAAGACCACGCTTACGAGTATTGCGAAAAAGCGCAACGCATATGTTCGTAATGATTTTTTTGAATATCGGGACATGGGTTCGGAGATTGGCTCAGATATAGTTTGTTCGTTTTTTAAATCAGTCAGCATATCGTCAATCGAGTCATACCTGTGCATTTTGTCTTTTGCCAAACATTTGTCCACGAGTGCTTGATTGAATTGAATAGCGGGAAGGGAGTCAGGTAAGGTTTTCGGTTTTTCATTTAAAATTGAAAAGATTATGGCAGCCTCATATTCTCCGCCGAACGGATGCTTCCCGGTCAGCATTTCATATATTACGACTCCCAGCGACCAGATATCTGTCCGTTGATCGACCTGCTCTCCCCGTACTTGCTCGGGTGACATGTAGGCTACCGTGCCGATGGTTGAGCCGGTTCTGGTCAAATGTTCCTGGCCGGCTAATTTGGCCAGGCCAAAATCCATGATCTTGACTTGGCCCTTTTCGGTGATCATAATATTGGCCGGCTTGATGTCGCGATGGACAATACCCTTTGCATGCGCCTCGGCTAATCCCTGGGCAATTTGCACAGCAATGTCCACCGCGTTTTCTGTGGATAACGGTCCATGCGATAATTTTTCTTTCAAGGTCTGGCCCTCGTAACAGGCCATGACCATGTACAGTTGACCGTCGTCGGTTTCGTTGATTTCATGAATGGTACAGATGTTGGGATGATCGAGTGAGGAGGCTGCCCGGGCTTCTAGGATTAAACGTTGTTTGGCCTCAACATCAGGGGTCAATGCCGAAGGAAGAAATTTCAGTGCTACGGTTCGTTTGAGTATGGTGTCTTCAGCCTTGTAAACCACGCCCATGCCGCCTTCGCCGAGCTTGTGCAGGATTTTGTAATGGGAAATGCGTTTTCCGATCATATTCATTCCATTATCCAGAATGAAACAAAAAAAGGCAAAACAAAACATCTACAGAATCCGGGTCGGACCAGGTTTTTTTACTTATTTTAACAGATTATTTTTAAAATACTTGTCCTGGTCCGACCCGGTTTTAATCTATCTGATCAATGTAGCGTTTTTCGTCACACTGTAATCAGCACTGGTCAGTCTGATAAAGTATATTCCGGATTCGCAGCCGTCGGCGGACCAGGCAACCTGGTGAGAGCCAGGCTCCATCTGCGCATCGACCAGTTTTGTCACCGCCTGTCCCATTACATTATAGACAGTCAGATCAACGTGCGTGCGGTTCGGCAGATCGAACGTAATGGCTGTCGACGCATTGAACGGATTGGGAAAATTTTGCGCCAGTGTCAACTGTTCCGGTATGTCGACAGATTTTTCATCAACGCCTGTGCGCGGATTGGTGTATATTCTGACATTCCCACCGGTCATGATATACAACGAATGATTGGCCACAAGCGCCTGGGATGAAAAATAGGCTGTGGTATCCTGAAAAACGATATTTCCGCTGGATAATTCAAAGCCAAAAAATCTGCCGTACTGCTCGATGCAATAGACAACGCCGTTGGCTATAGTCGGATTATAAAAGTATCTGCTATCGACTGCCTGATCCCAGGCAAAAGAGAGATCCACACGGTGCAGTGTGAGCAGATGCCCTTTGTCGAGTGCAGTGTCCGTCACGGAGATGCAGAGAAAATCGTCGGTCAAAGCGGCAGCGCTGGGCGACCAATATACTAATACATAATTCTGCGGAAGTGTATAGGAAAGAATTATTTTTCCATTTCGCTTGTCGCGCGCTACAATGTCGCGGCCATTATTCAGATAGACATATTTGCGGTCCACGGTCAGCAGGTAGTTGCCGTCATTTTCCGCCTCCCATCTTTTTTCACCGGTATATTTGTTGAATGCCCAGCAGGTTTTGGTCACCAATGGTCTGGAAACGACATATACCGTTGAATCATCTATGGCCGGTGTCATCTGCGTCCAGTTGAGCATCTGCTTCCAGATGACGGCGCCGGTAAGGGCATTCATACAGTAGAGGCTGTCGCAGATAAAATAGAGCCGCTCCCTGTCGATGATGGGATTTTTATAGGTTGTTACCTCTTTAAATGTTTTCTCCCACCTGATTTTACCGGTCATAAGCTCCAGAGCATAAAGAGTTTTACTATTCTGACCTGAACAAAACACCAAAGAATCCGATAGAGCCGGTATCACGGCTATCGATCCGGTCGTGCCGGGAACCTCAAAGGTCCAGAGGACTGCGCCGCTGGAGAGCTCGAGCATCTGGACTGTGTTAGGCTTTTGATACGGCCCTGTTCCTCCGACCATAAAGCGTCCATTGATTGACATGTAGGTAGCAGAAAATGGAATGTCCCTGACGAGACTGAAAGGCGGAGTCAGGATTTTTTCGTTCCTGGCAAAGCTTGAGAGCTCGGGATTGCCGTTGGCCATGGGCCAATTGTACTGACCGTATGCCGTCGTTGTGAGCAACAGCATGAACCCAACTGCCGTGAGTACATTACGACTCTTCATAGTGTCCTCCTAGTTAGTGTGTTAGCATGCTTGAAACAGGTTTTCCTTTCTTGTAGGTCTGACGGCTCGGTTCATTAAGAGGAATTGGAAAGATTAGAATGAATCAAGCCGTTTAATGACCACCAGAGTCATATCATCCGATTGCGGACAATTCTGTGCGTGCTTTTCGACCGAGAAAATCAATTTTTGGATTATTTGTTCGGCGGTCAATTTTTGATTTTCACGAATGCAGGCCAACAGTCGTTCTTCGCCATATTCCGCGCTTGACGCATTCATGGCTTCGGTCACGCCATCGGAATACAGAACACAAAAATCGCCCGGATTTAAAAAGACCGTGTCCTGTTGAAATTCGGCGTTCTCCAGAAAACTCAGGGCAATGCCGCCGGATTTGCACGCCAGTGCCGAACCGTTCTGCAGCAGCACATAGGGCCAGTTGTGACCGGCATTGCTGTACTCCAGGCAATGGTTTTGCAAATGCAGGACACAATAGAACAGCGTGGCGTATTTTTGCGGGTCTGTGCTTTGATAGAGCAATTTATTCGCCCGCCCCAGGCAGACGCTGGGCGAAGGATCAATGATGCATTGTCCGCGAATGGTTGCCTGCAGATTGGCCATCAACATGGCCGCCGGCAGACCTTTGCCGGATATGTCGCCGACGCAAATAGCCAACCGTTGCGGATCAATGCAAATAAAATCGTAATAATCGCCGCCGACCACCTGCGCCGGTTTGCTGTAACCGGCAATATCGTACCCGGGAATGACGGGCGCTGATTTGGGCAACAAGCCGGACTGAATCTGCGAGGCCAGGCGCACCTGTTCCTGCATCTGAAAAAGATCTTTTTCCTCTTCATACAAACGAACGTTTTCTATAATCTGTGCAGATTGTGCGGCGACAATGGTTAACAGGCGGGTGTCCTCTTCGGAGAACTCGCCCTCCTTTTTGTTTATGACTGTAAGGATGCCGATCAAAGCTGACTTGATAAGCAGCGGCACACACAGGAGAGAACGCATGTTTGCATCCCAACTGATGCCTTGAAATCGCGCATCCTGTTTGGGGTCACGGATGACGAGCGGCAGTTTATTTATATGCATCCAGCCCAACAGCGCCTGGTTGAGATGAAACGGTTGGCCATGATCCGTGCTTTGCTGCGTGCGTACCAGGGTGAGTTGCACGTCTTGCGGTTGCTGTTTCACCAGGGTGATAGTGCCCTGCTCGGCTTGCACAGCTTTGAGAGACCGCTTGACAACCGTCTGCAGAATTTCCTGCAGGTCAAATTTAGCGCCGATTTCCAGCGCTAATTCATTGAGGATGACCAGTTCATCCAGTGCGCGTCGCAATTTGCGGTTTTCTTCTGCAAGTTGATCAAAACGACCATCTTTTAGCGATGTTGTCATAGGAATTCCTTAAATCAAGGAAAGGAACGATTCGCTGCCTGGTTGGTTAAGTTTGGAAAATAAAAAAAGCACAAACCAAATCATCAACTGATGACCAAATCTGTGCTTTTCTTTAGATCATGCCAACCCACCCCAATTTTGAATCAGCCATAATCTTCAATATTTGAATAATGTTAGCTAATTCTACGTACAAACGCAAGTGGTTTTTAAGAATGCCGGCATTTGTTGTCTGAGAGGGTTTGTGATAAAGCCAGGTCGGCAGTGATCTGGGAATTAGTTATGCGGCAGCAGGGATTTTCTATTGTAAAAGTCGCATTTTTTCCCTAATTTTTTGCCCAGCGTTCAGGCAGAAAGGTACAGGTAAAGTTTTCATGCAAAAATCTGCCAGCTGCTTTTTCGACAAGGATATATTGACCTGAATTGAACGATTGCGTTATCCTTGCGAAGGTTTCAGACCTTCGCACGGTTGTTTTTTGAGCACACATCGCTCGATTTAGAATTTAACAGAGGAGGACATGAATATGAAACTTGTGAGATATCTTTTGGTGCAAGAGATCAAAAAAAACAACAGATTTGTTCCGACACATGGAGAAAGCAATGTCACAAATAGTAGAAAAACACCAAAAAGATATGTTCCATTCTCAGTCAATCGAACTTTTATCGTTAGGCTTTGATGAATGGTTGCGACAACAGAGCAACGAACTCCTTCAGGACGGCTTTGCTGTTGCGCGAGTGGTGGAAGTTAATAAAAACAATTTCAAGATCAGTAAGGGACGGCAGGATATTTTTGCCGAACTTTCCGGCAAATTTCTGTTCAACAGCGACAACAGCCTGGATTTGCCGACGGTTGGCGATTGGGTGGTGGTGCAATGCTTTGATAATGACAACCTGGCCATTATTCATCACATTGTACCGCGAAAGTCGTTGCTGAAGCGCAAAGATCCGGGCAAGGCGGTAGCGTTTCAATTGATCGCCGCCAATATCGATTATGCCTTCATCATGCAATCTGCGGACGTCAATTTTAATCTGCATCGGTTGGAACGGTACCTGGTCATGATCCACGAAAGCAAAATCCAACCGGTGGTGGTTTTAAGCAAAACGGATTTGCTGGCCGACAGTACTTTGGCTGAAATTCATACCCAGCTTGAACGCTTCAATCATAAATACCCTTTCCTGCCGATCAGCAATGTGACCGAAGACGGCTTAAAAACCATGCGGGATCTGTTGGAAGAGGGTAAAACCTATTGTCTACTGGGCTCGTCCGGCGTGGGTAAAACTACGTTGCTGAACAAGTTGCTGGGCGAAGAGTTGTTTGAAGTGAATGAGGTCAGAGAAAAGGACAGTAAAGGACGACACACGACAGCTAAACGGCAACTCGTTCGTTTGCCTTCAGGCAGTATCTTTATCGATACGCCGGGTATGCGCGAATTGGGCAATTTCAATGTCGACGCCGGATTGGAAGAAACCTTTGCCGAGATCGCTGCATTGCACGGTCAATGCCGCTTTAGCGACTGCACGCATACCCATGAAGCCGGTTGCGCGGTGATCGAAGCGGTCCAGCAGGGCTCTATTGATAAAGATAGATATGACAATTATCTCAAGATTCAAAAAGAATCCGCTTATTATGCCATGTCCTACGTGGAGAAACGACAAAAGGACAAAGCGTTTGGTAAATTTCTTAAAAATTATCAGAAATCGATAAGGAAAAAATAACCAGCCTG
>CAYLWO010000086.1:22903-27579 GCA_964387285.1 uncultured Cytophagia bacterium
TTTGTTTCTGCTGTTCAGTTGGGGAATGAATGAGATATTGTCGGCACAGCAAGAGCCGGTCAATCCCAACGGCAATGTGCATGTGCCGCCGCTCAAGCCTCATCATCATAAACCGAAAATTCCGTACCCCGGCCCCGGCAATCTTTCACCAGATATACACGAGCAAATGCCTGCGGTCATGTCTCTGCCTGACGACAACACCATAGCCGCACATGATCGACCTAGGATTAAAAAAGGTCGAAGGGTGATGCCTCAGGCAATGCAAGGTCCGAGCAGAACAAATCAAAAATATTGGCCTTGGGAAAGGATCAAGGTAGCCAAAGGCGACAAGCCGCACGGGATTCGTCATGCTGGATTTGAGGGATGCCGTAGAAATCCGGGTGCACTGGCCCCGCTAAAGTCAAAGGGAAAATAAAATGCGCTGCCGGCCAAGATTCTGCACCGGCAGCGTACCTGTGAGGAGATGCGGCTGGGGGCGATTAGGTGCAGTATCGATTAAAGCACCCCAATAACCTGAAAGGGTTCTCTCATCTACCTCTGCATCAGCAGCTGCCGCGGCGCTGCCTTTTATTTTATACGGGAATTCAGGCCAAGGTTTTGCCGGCGTAGAGAGTTGTTTTCATCCTTAATCCGCTGTTTGCCGACCATAACGCTAGCGTATTCCCATTTCACTTAACGGCAATGATATATTATATATGTCGGCAAATGCCCGAAATGTGACAGTTTTTTTATATTTTTTTTGACGGTCTGCCCAAGCCTGATTCCCCTCTGCTGGAATTCTGATCCTCGCACAGCCACCCATAACAATATAACCGTTCATCCGTACTCTTGTTGAAAGCGCACTCTGGTCACCCTTTTGACGATACGATGATTCTGGTCAATCTTAAAATGCGGTTAATTATTACAAATGACTTGATCTCGACTGAGCAAAAAGTTATATTAGGATCAAATGTTTACTTTATTGTTAGATGATCAGGTAAAGAATAGCGGAGATAATACATGATGGCCGGTAAAATCGGATTTGATAATGAAAAGTATCTTGCACAGCAATCTGCTGAAATTCTGCATCGCATCGCGCAATTCGGCGATAAACTGTTTCTGGAATTCGGCGGCAAGCTGCTTTACGATTATCATGCGGCGCGGGTTTTGCCCGGCTATGATCCTAATGTGAAAATGCGCTTGCTGCAAAAGCTGAAAGATAAAATCGACATTATTCTGTGCATCTATGCGGGCGATATCGAGCATAAAAAGATGCGCGCTGATTTCGGCATCTCTTACGATGCGGATGCCATGAAACTCATCGACGATTTGCGCGAATGGGGGCTGGACGTGCGAGCGGTGGTGATCACGCGCTTTGAAGAGCAACCGGCCGCGAGCCAGTTCCGCAACAAGCTGGAGCGGCGCGGAATAACCGTGCATACCCACAAGTTTACCAAAGGCTATCCAACCAGCGTGGAGATGATCGTAAGTGAGCAGGGGTACGGCGCCAACCAGTATGTCGCTACCACCAAACCCATCGTCGTGGTTACCGGGCCCGGGCCCGGCAGCGGCAAACTCGCGACCGCGCTGTCGCAGCTTTATCATGAACGCAAGCGCGGCGTGCATGCGGGCTATGCCAAGTTTGAAACGTTTCCGATTTGGAATTTGCCTCTCAAACATCCGGTCAATGTGGCCTATGAATCAGCCACAGCCGATCTGCGCGATTTTAACATGATCGACTCGCATCATCTCGAGGCGTACAATGAGCGGACTGTGAATTACAACCGCGATGTCGAAGCGTTTCCGTTGTTGCGCAGAATCATTGAAAAGATCACCGGGGAACCGTGCGTCTATAAATCTCCCACCGATATGGGCGTTAACCGGGCCGGATTCGGCATCATCGATGATGAAGTGGTGCGGCAGGCTGCGATCCAGGAGATCATCAGACGGTATTTCCGCTATTCGTGTGAATATGCCATTGGGCTTTGCGACAAGGGCACCGTGGAACGCAGCCAGTTGATCATGGAAGAGATCGGGGCGAAAGCTGAAGATCGTCCGGTGGTGTTGCCCGCACGCCAGGCTGCGGAAGAGGCTCGTGATCGCGGCAAGGGCAATGACGGCATTTTCTGCGGCGCTGCCCTCGCTTTGCCTGACGGAACCGTGATCACCGGCAAAAATTCGCCCATGATGCACGCAGCCGCGTCTCTGATACTCAACACCGCGAAACATCTGGCCGGCATTCCGGCCAAGCTTGATCTGTTGCCCAAGAGCATTATCGAGTCCTTAACCCATTTCAAACGCGATGTGTTGAACGGCAAACGATTGAGCTTGGATCTCGAGGAGACGTTGATTGCCCTGAGCATCAGCGGCGCCGCCAATCCGGTGGCGCAAACCGCTGTAGAAAAGCTTAAAGAAATCCGCGGCTGCGACGTGCACATCACCCATATACCGACGCCGGGGGACGAAGCGGGTTTGCGCAAACTGGGACTGAACCTGACCTGTGATCCGGATTTTTCAACGCGCAGTCTGTTTTTGAATTGATTGTCTTGGCAGGATAACTTTTCCAAAGATCGAAAACATTTATGGATAGGTAAAAACAATCCGATCAGTTGGCGAGTTGCACGATGCTGATCGAGGTTTTATCGCTGCTTAGCGACGCGCCAGAAAGACCGGTCGCATTCCAAATCGAATTACAATCGTAATGTCTGCAATCAAGCATGCTAATCCTTGATGCAGCGAACCGAAAAACCGTCGCCTTGATGAAAAAAATATCGATAAACGCCGGCCCAATCAAAATGTAAAATGTGAGTCCAGCTCTGCACATTGTCAAAGGAAGTAGAGGTCCAAAAGAAACCATAACTTCCCAGATCAAAATAATCACCACCCGGATTGCGGTAGCCGGCAGGCAATGCAGTGAAACCGGTTGAATTGGTAGCGCCGGTGTTGGGGATTCGCCAATGCGTCGTACCTGTCTCTTTTAACATACCACCTTCTGTTGTACCACGAAACATGGTGGTGTCTGCATCCTTGCGGCTCATTCCCAAAAACATCTCCAGGATTTTCCATTCCTCATCATTTGGTATATGCCATCCTTCCGGGGCTAAGCCACGACTGTCAAGCACAGCATAATAGTTATAAAGCAGGCCATAGACCGCCTTGTTGGCGGCATTGCCGTTCACCGGACAGCATGCTCCACTGGTCAATTTCCTCCATTCAATGGCGGTTGTGACATTAGCAATAATGTCGCCGTTACGATAGCGGGTCGTTTTTAAATTTCCCGCCATCCACCATTGGGAGCCGATTTTTCTGATTCGATAGATATTATTGTCGATATCAGTAACCGTTTTGTATGTGGTGATATTTAATACCGTAATACCGGATATCGTTAGGTTTTTTTGTTCAGCGGTTTCGATGTCGACGCCAGTCACTTTGAGATTATAGGTTATTGCAAGTTTTTTGTTTAAAAAGTTTCTGTCGTTTTGCGCCTGTGTTTCCATCATCGTCACCGCTCCTTCTGCAACAACGCTATGACCATCGAGCAGGAGCATTTTTTTGCATAGATGGACGTTTGCGGATTCGAGTGAATAAAAATAGATGCCAGCAGCTACGCCGTGTCCGTGATCGTTCGTGGCATCCCAGATCACCTGACCGGTTCGGTTGACCTGAAATCCGTTAAACAGAGTTTTTATTTTTTGGCCGAGAGCATTATAGACAGTAATTCGAACTTTCGCCGGTTGCGGTAGTACATAAATAATCATCGTGGATGGATTAAACGGATTTGGGTAGTTCTGTAATAGCTGATACTGGGCAAGGTGAGTGACATTACCATTCTGCACACTGGTAGGTTCTATTTGAATTCTATATTCCCCTTGTTCGTTTGTTGTGGTTTGAAATGTGATGTCCGAATCAACGGTATTGACCAATTCAATGGAGGCGTTGGCAATCGGTTCTTTGCCAGGATCCATTACAACGCCCTGCAGGACCACCTCGCTGAATGCAATCGAAGCGAGCGCGATGACACAGATAGTTAAATAGATATTGTACTTGAGCATATTGCCCCCTTTTTTCCTGTCCAATTTCAAATTTCGTGCCAAGAAGTATAGGTAACCATATATTTAAAGCCGGCAATTAAAATGCTAAATAACAATAAGTTAAATTATTTTAGTCTATTGCAAAATGAGGGTGATAATTTTCAGATACTGGTAAAAATGCCATTGCTATGGCATTTTTACCAGACTAACAGTGGCCTTTACTGCCCTTTGAAGCAAAGCGGTTTTTCTATTAAGAAACAACCGCCAAATGTATTGGGACCAATGTCCTAATCAAGTCCAAGCACCGGAAACATCTCCGGTGCAGCGGCCTATAATATGATTGGTTGATCCAGCTTACCGAAATGCGGCAATCAGTGTGCGGGATTATTCGGGCAAGATGCCCTTGTCTATCATTTCGAGGCTGACCAAAAAGGAAATTTTATTCCTTCTGGTCATAGTTTATGGCCTCGTAGAAAAATATATGAGTATGAAATTCAGTTCGTTGATAGATTCCTCAACCGCTGAAGAGGTCGAGGAATGACACGGTTGCGTCACTTCTTGACACCTCGAGTTGTCATTTTCTAAAAATCTGTGCGTTGCTGCAATATTGTTTTTATACAGCTCTGCTGCCTGCCTTGTTGTCGCATTTTCTATACATATGGTGGT
>CAYLWO010000087.1:0-24576 GCA_964387285.1 uncultured Cytophagia bacterium
GTAAACCGGGAAAATACTTTAAATGATATAAGAGATGGAATAAAATGGCATGATCAAGGGAAATATTCTATTTGTCAGAATCCGATCCTAATGCAAAAATCGCTTTGTTTTTTATTTTTTTTTGCATAATTTTATTTTACCGATCAATGCTTTGTTCATTTTTAGTTACCTTTCAGTTGTCTGATTTCAACCCACGAATCTCAATTCGGTCGGATGGGGCCCCTCACTTTATTCTGATTCTCAATTACTATTCTTTTATAACGACGGCACTGAACGGCCGTAATTTCTTTGTGACCCGACTTTGATAAGGCAGGCAGAATGCACGCGATTTTTAGGAAATTAACGGCAAGAGTGCCGTGGTAAAACTCGAAAATCAAATCGCGGCCATTTACACTACATCAGGTACATTGGAACAACCTTCATTATCAACCGGGACAGTCAAATTATAATTGTCCTGGTCTTTTCAAATTCCAATTTCAAATACAGAGGAGAAAAGAATGAAGCCAAAAATATTTCCTCTGCTGACCACCATGATTATCGTCATCGGTGGAATTGCAAATGTCCTGCCTCAAGACGTGGTATGGCAAACCAGCATGTGGCCGGATCCTGTTGGTGACGGCGCCACGTATCATAAAGAGCAGTTCGGTCAATCTGTTGCTGTCGGCGACGTCAATGGCGATGGTTATGATGACCTGGTCGTATCCACGCTTTACTGGATTTATGTTTTCGCCGGTCCCATTCAAGCACAGGTTGGTTGGGATTGGGCAGACCCCATGCTGAAAATCGGCCCACAGGGCGGATACTCGCCAAGTTTCGGTGCCGTGGCGTTAGCGGATGTCAATCATGACCATCGCATGGATATTATTATAGGACATACTACCTATTATCAAGCCGGCAAGTCCTGGTCTGCTTATGTTTTTTACGGCAAAGCGGAATGGGCCAGGTGGAATCCAACATTGACTCTGGATGCTTATGCAAATTGTGATTGGCGGGTGAACACACCGTCCGGAGAACCGACCGGCGAGTTTGGCAAGTCGTTGTCGAACTCCGGCGACGTGAATGGCGACACTATTGATGATCTCATCATCGGCTCTCCCGAATATACCAAGGGAAAAGCGTATATCTATTATGGCGCCACAACCGGCTTACCGGCAGATAAATTGCCCGACGCGATCATCCCGCCGACCGGTGAATATGTTATGACGCAAGGCAGTACGAAATACAATATCGCCGGATTGCTGGGTGCGGTGGTGGCCAAGGATGGACATACGGAGGCCAATATCGATAATTTTCTCATCAGCATTCCGGGCGCTGATATTGACCTCAACGCTAACGGCATCTTTGGCAATGAGGAGCAGAGTTGTGGCGTTGCGCTCATTGGGCCGCGCTGGTGGTTGCTCTCCGGCGATAAAAAATTGAACACCCAATTCGGCTATGTGGTCGGGAATGCTGGAGATGTAAATGGCGATGGTCATAGCGAAATCATGATCGGCGCTAAAAAATGGGCCGTGCCGCCCAAGATTTTTCTGTACCTGGGAGACAATGATCGGGTGAACACAACCGATCGTCCGGTACCCTATGACTGGAGTGTGAGCAACATTCCCAATAATCCGGCAGGACTCAATCCGTCATTAGGCAGCGCCGGTGACATCAATGGTGATGGTTATGGGGATATCTTTATCGGTGATTGCTCGTACAATCCGGACAAGACATTAGGCAAAGACGGTCGTGTGCATATCTGGTATGGCGGTGCTGCAACCACACCGGATCCGACCGGTTTAGGACAGGGTGCAACGCCGGAGACGTGCGACCTTATTATAGATCCCATGGACATTACCAATAAAAACATCCCCAACATGTGCACCAGCTTTGGCCAGACCGTGGCAGCCGGGGACATCAACGGCGATGGCTTGAGTGATCTTGTTATCGGTGATCCGTCCGCTTTTCATCCCCATGGAGGAACGACGCCGGGCGTGCAGTCCGGCGCTGTGCACGTTTTTCTGGCACGCAGCAGCGCTACGCCATTGAATCCACCCACAAACCTCGTCGCACTGAGCGGCTATCATCGTTCGGTTCCTTTGGCCTGGGGAAAGCCGGAGCCGCCCGGAATATCCAATCCACCCACCGTAACCGGATACAATATTTATAGAAGTGGTTCCGCCGGCGGACCTTTTGCCAAAATCGCAGATAAAATAACCAAACAGTATTATCGCGACAAAACCGTGCAAAACGGGCAAACCTACTATTATTCAATATCAGCTGTCTACAATACCGGTGAAAGCGATACACGGCCTGCAGGTATGGCCAATCCGCAGGAAAACGGTTATGCCATTCAGTCCGGCTGGGCCTGGTCTGAGTCAACAGTGGATGGCGTGATTGACGGCTATGAATATTGCGGCGCTGTCAGCGTCGACATTACCAGGCCGGGGCAGTCGCAACCGGTCAAACTATATTTGATGAACAACAGCTTTAGATTATGCATGGCTGTCGATGATCCGAACGATACCGAACTGCGAGATGGCGACCAACTGATGATGTATTTTGACAGCAACAATGACTGGGAGTGGCCTGCCTCCAGCGCAAAAGAAGGCGCCTATTGGCTGCGCTGGGAGAGTTCATCCGCTAAAGCCGGCAACAGGTATCGTCCGCTGTGGGGGTATTGGCCGGATCATCTTAATCTGGGCAATCTGCTTTCCAACAATCCAGGCGTAACTCAGGCTGCGTCGCTCGGTTCCGGCCACGTGCAATACGAGATGAGCATCAGTTTCGGTGCAGGCCAACTTGGCGTTTCTACGGGAGATATGTTTGGGGTGTTGTTCGGAGTAGGAGAGGAGGCGGCAAGTCCGAATGCCTTTTCTGCGATTTGGCCACAGGAAACACAAAAAGTGACGGCTGTTGAATCCGCGCAGCAAAAGTGGAGTGCCTGTCCTTTTGCGTTCGGCTCCCTGCGCCTGGCAACTGCCGGAACTCATCCCCAATTGACGGTTGATCCGCTGATTCTGGATTTCGGCAACACCAACACGATTGGATCATTTCTCATTCATAATAGCGGTCCGGGTCAACTCGATTGGGCGGCAGCTGAAAATCCCGACCTCGCCTGGATCGCCGGTGTCGAACCGTCGTCAGGTTCGGATCATGACACGGTCACCGTGACGGTTGATCGCAGCAAATTGACAGAGCTTTCGGCATCCGGCAGGGTGAGCGTATGCTCCAATGGCGGCAGCCGGCATGTCGTCATTCATATAACCAGCGGGGACAAAGACGGCGACGGCATCGGCGATTTGCAGGATAACTGTCCTAGGGTGAGCAATGCCAATCAGTCGGACCGGGACAGCGACGGGGTCGGCGATGTTTGCGACAACTGTCCGGATCAACCTAACGGTCCTTTGCGCGGCACTTGTATCAACCGGGGTGGGACCACGCCCTGCAGCAGAAACAGCGCATGCGGACCAGATGGCCTCTGCAGCATGAATCAGGAAGATTCTGATTATGACGGTCTCGGCGACGCCTGCGATCCGGACGATGACAACGACGGCATTGCGGATAACGTGGATAATTGTCGCACTGTTTATAATCCCGATCAGCAGGATACAGATCATGATGGTGTTGGTGATGTGTGCAATGCAGCCATTGACCAGGACGGCGATGAATGGGCCGATAACCTGGATAATTGCCCGGCCCAATTTAATCCGGATCAGCTGGATGTGAATCATAATGGCAGAGGAGATGTTTGCGAGATCGATCTATCGGTCAGGCGGATCGAGTTGACGCAATCCATTCAGGATGAGAACAACAGCGTGCCGCTGATCGCCGGGAAAGATACTTATATTCGAGTGTATTTTGATGTCGGCAGCGCACAACAGGCACTGGGACCGGTGAGCGGGATGATCAGGTTTTATTATGACAATGGACTGCCTATGAATTATTTTCAAAACGGCATTATGCGGTCTAGTCCTATTTATTCCATGAACAGCATCATGGCGCCCAAAGCAGCGGATTTTGATGTGCTCAACAGCAGCCATACGCTGAATTTCAGGATTCCGGCCGAGATCGGTTGGGATGCCACGCCCAATGTCGACATCACCATTTTATACTCCGGCGCGGATGATAATCCCTGGAACAACAATCCTCAACGCTTTAAACTGGTCCGCCATTCGGTTAGCGACCTCAACATCATGTTGGTCCCGGTATACTATGTTCCAATGCCTTATTTTAATTTACCGCCGTGCAAGGCGCCCAGTGAGTCGGATTTCAGGGAAAGCCTCAGATGGATGAGAAAGGTTTTTCCGGTGTCGCAAGTGCATGTCTGGAAAAAAGGCGCTTTGCCGATTTATCAAGATCCTTCATTCGGGCCCCTGGGCGCCGGACTTTATGCTGATCTATGGTGGATCAATTTTTATACCAACGATCCGGCAGATGACATGATCTATTTCGGTTTGGTTTGCCAGGAATTCAATTTAATGGATACATATTTCTATGGCCCTGTCTCCGGCATGGGTTGGGATGAACAGGCCTGGGCTCTGCGCCAGGACGAACCCTACGGCGCCAGATATAATCCAGTGCCTTCGTTCGCCGGAGAAACGATCGCCCATGAGATTGGTCATTGTCTCATTCCTTTATGGTACTATTATCAACTTCCTCAAGGCGGTCGATTTTGGCCGGGCCATGTGTATGATACATGTAACGCTGACCCGCCTTTTATGCTCGATTATCCTCCGTCTGATCCACCCGGCAAGATCGATGCCTATGGCGTCGAATGCATCGGCGACTCGGTATTGCATATTTATGACAAAGACCAATATTATGATATCATGACATATGCTCCATGCGATGGCTCTGATGGAAAAGGTCAATGGATTTCAACCTATATATATAAAGCACTCTACTCCAGAATGGCAAACGCCCACAAAGCCCTGGCAAAGGCCCACTATGCACAGGGTGAATTTATCGCTATTTCCGGCGTCATCGATGCCAACGATGTGGTTACAAATGTAAAATGCCATCAGGTTTTTCTGAATTCTGCTCCAGTGGATGAGGTGTCCTCCAGCCCTTATCGTATCGAACTGTTATCCCCATCCGGTTCCATGTTATTGAGTCAGTTCTTTAATATTATGGCAGGGAATCCGCTCGATCAGATGACCTATGCAGCTAATTTCGCTCTTATTGCTCCATGCCCTGCAGGAACGAGGCGCGTTCAGCTCAAACATGATGATAATATCATCAAAACCATCGACATGAGTTCGGCCAAACCGTTACTTACTCTTACCTACCCGAACGGCGGCGAAACGATGAGCGGTCAGCAGAACATCACCTGGAACGCTTATGACAGCGATGGCGATGCGCTGCAATATGATCTTTTATACAGTCCCAATAACGGTGCGGATTGGCAGGTCATTGCGCTCAGCCTCGCGCAAAACAATTTTATATGGAGTACGTACGATTGCAGCGGCGCCAACCAGGGCCTGATTAAAGTAGTTGCCAATGACGGGGTCCATACGGCGGAGGATATATCGGATCAATCCTTCTCGGTACCTTTCAAAGCGCCGGAGGTGCAGATTGTGTCGCCGAGAAATCATGCGCAGTTTTTCCGCGGCCAATCAATAAAGCTCAGTGGTGAGGCATTTGATCTGGAAGATCAGCAATTGCCGGAAGAAAGTTTTTCCTGGATTTCAAGCAGAGAAGGCCAACTGGCCACTGGTTCTCAGATGTGGCTGGACAGTCTGGCCGTCGGCGTGCAAACGATTACATTGACTGTAACCGACAGTGACGCCAGGACCGCATCAGCTACTGTTACGATCAATATCACTGCGGATAAAGACAGCGATGGCGACGGCATCCCTAACAGTCAGGATCCGGAACCGTTGATCGATAACTCGCAACCATCTACTGGTCCAGGTGGAGACGGCGCCGTCAAACCTCCGCCGCCACCGCCGGTATATCGAAAAATCAAGCTGGCCGTATCTTTTGCCTCCATTGAGGTTGGACAGGCCGACACTATCTATGTGAACATTGAGAATGCTGCCGATCTGGCAGGTTTTGAATTCAGTTTGTTCTATGATAAAAATATTCTCCTGGTTAATCAGTCCCTGGATGTGCAATTGGGCTCCTTTATTAAAAATACAGGACGGACGTTCACTACTTTAGGGCCCGTCATTAATCAAAAGGAAGGAAAAATTGTATTCGGCGCTTATAGCGTCGGCAGCGCCGCCGGATTATCAGGCAACGGCATGCTCGCAAAAATTGTTTGCAAAGCATTGGCGCGCGGTTCGTCCATCCTGCAACTGAATGACGTCAAACTCTGTGATTCCAATGGGCAAAAATCGCCGGTGCTGCTGGAGAGCAGCGCCATCAGAGTCAGCGGTTATTTTTGGGCAGATATAGACAAAAACAATCTGCTATCCGGCGTTGATGCCCAGCAAGCTGCGTCTCATTGGTCAAGTTCGAGAGGGGAGAGTACCTATAATGCTGAATGTGATGCCGATCAGGGCGGTCTTGGCGATGGCGATATCGATGTAATCGACGTGCAATTGATCGCTTCCTGGTGTGGTAAACCGATTCCGGAACAGAATCTCATTCGCGTGCCAGAGGCGCCTGCATCGGTTGCGCCCATCCGCCTTATTTTAAAGAAAAGTGCAACCAACACGTTGCAGCTGTATGTGGATAATGCGCAGGAATTGGGCGGTTTTGAAATCAATCTCACATCTGCAAATGCTATGAACATTATCGGCGTCACGCCGGGCGCTTTACTCACTGGTTCCGGAAATACAGCAACTTCATTAGGCCCGATCTATTATACTCAACAAAATCGCGTTCTGGTGGGTGCGTACAGTTATGGCGCCAACAAAGGAGTCAGCGGCGCCGGCTCTTTGGCTGATATCCAATTCTCAGAGCCGTTGCCGTCATTCACCGATATTACGTTTACTGCGGTGAATCGCTTTGGCAGTTCCGTACCTGTGGAACACATAACGACAAGTGTGCACGACGCTGCGGAGCCGATACTAGAGTTCGCTTTACAGCAGAATTATCCCAATCCATTTAATCCGCAGACCAGTATCCAATTCTCCATTGCAGAAAGAAAACAAGTCAGCCTTGTCATTTACAGCATTACCGGTCAACGCATCCGCACGTTATGTGAGAGCGAAAAAATGCCCGGTAGCTATATCATTACCTGGGATGGACGTGACGACGGCAATCATTGGGTGAGTAGCGGTATTTATATCCTGATTTTGAAATCAGGGCAACAGACACGTTCCCATAAAATGATTTTCATTCGCTAATCCTTTTTGTCGTGTTCATGAAAGGATATGGTTATGAAACAGCGGATTGTTCTTTCATTGCTTCTGGCCTGTTCATCGATAATGCATGCGCAGGTAGTACGGCAACCAGGTATTCCTGATCACGCAGCAGCCATTACCTGGCAGACCGATTTGCTTGGCGGACCGCCTGGTAAAGTTGCCGGATTAAGCGGATATCATAATACGGTTCCTCTAGCCTGGACGCCTATTACCTCAGACTCTTTGCTGGGCTATGATATCTATAAAAGTGCGTCCTCTGCGGGAACTTTCAACCGGTCAGCACGTTTGCTGCAAAATTGTTATTATCGTGATGAGCCGGTTGGCCAGGCCGCGCTTTATTATTACAAAATCAAATCTGTTTATACAAAAAGCGAGAGTGGATTTTCCGATGCCGCTAACGGCCAAGAGCAGGAGAACGGTTATGTCATCCGTTCTGCCTTTGCTGATGCAGCTCCTACGCTTGATGGTGTTATTAATTCTGCTGAATGGTCGCGAGCGCAGATGGTCGATATTCTTTATCCCGGGTTGACCGGCATCGTCCGACTCTATGTCATGAGTGACGCGCATTGCCTTTATCTGGCGGTTGATGATCGGAAAAGCAGCAAACTGGATAATTCGGATTGCATTGGTATTTTCTTTGACCGCGACATGGATCGTGAATGGTCCAATGAAGCGAAAGCAGAAGGATTGGTGCAGATTTATTGGGAAAATGGCGTTGCCAAAAATCGTTTTATCCCGTTTCACGGCAAATGGCCGAACAAGCTCTCCAGTGAAAGTGCTGTCGTAGTAACAGGTATTACCCAGGGGTTTAGCCTGACCAATGGGCATGTACAGACCGAGATCTCTATCAATTTGGATCTGGCGCCGTTTAACCTGCTGCCTTTTGCAGCAATGGGATTTTTGATCTATGTCTATGACGGCGCTAATGGTCAATTTTATGGCGCCTGGCCGCAAGAAGCGCCTTTGAAATTACCTGCTGTTGTCAAGGGTTATGCGTGGGCGCATGGGCCTTTCGCTTACGGTGATCTGGTGTTGTCCTCATCAGCGCCGGCCGATTTCTGGGCTGATGTGGATCAGGATCATGATGTTGATATCATGGACATTCAATTGGTGGCCGGTCGTTGGGGAGCGGACCGATATGCCGCCAATTACCTACCTGTTTACGATGTCAACAGCGACGGTTTCATCGATATCTTCGATATTCAACTGGTGGCCTTTTGGTGGAACAAAACCATTCCCTTAGCACGCAGTGACCAAGGGATCGCCTTAAAGGCCACACAACCTTTGCGAATAGAAATCCGCCATGCTTCAGAAAAAGTATATGAACTCTGGGTTACCGGCGCCCAGGAGTTGGCAGCCTTCCAGGTTGAATGCGCCTCTGCAAAGCCTATGCAAATTGAAAAAATGGAATTGGGCGGTTTTCTTTCCACCTCCGGTAATACGATACTATCCCTGCCAGTGCATCATTCGACCGGTGGATTGACAGGAACCGTGGCGGCGTTCAGCTATGGAATTTATAAAGGTGCAAGCGGTGCAGGGAAACTTGCGGAACTGGTTTTTGAAAACAATTCCAAGCTGGAATTCGACATCAAATGCGCTGACAAGAGCGGTCGGTTGTTGGCCGTGGAACAGGTCATGATCGATAATGAACGATCATTACAACAAATTGATCTGCTGCAAAATTTTCCCAATCCGTTCAATGCGACAACAGTTATTACATTTTTGTTGACAGGGGCAGCCAAGGTAACGATGGATGTATTTAATGCCAATGGTCAAATTGTGGAAAGTAAAGAATTGGGAAAACTCAATGCCGGCGTTCTCTGCGCCACTTGGGACGGTAAGGAATATGCATCAGGTGTTTATTTTTGTCGCATCAGCACATCGAATTCGAGCAAGTTGCTTAAATTCATGCTAATGCGATAAAAAATTTTATTTTTTTATATCCCGGTACGCCGCCTCCATCAGCAAAAAGAACGCCTGGCCTTCGGTGGCCGTTCCGGCTTTATAAAAATGGGGGGCGCCGCAAACGCCCTGCACCAGGCCGAACGAATCCACCTTGCTGATCGCAGCAGCCCGCATTTTCTCGGCAAAAGCAAGGTAGCAAGCATCCAACCAACCGGCCTCGACGCCTCGATAAATCGTATAGGCAAACATCTGCGCCGAGTTGGTTTCCACAAAAGATTTCGGATCGTCGATGATGTCATGAAAGAGACCGTCGGTGCGTTGATAGGGAAGAGCGCCGTCAATAATTTCTTTGACAAATCCAGCCAGCAGTGCTTTTTCTTTTTGCATCGAATCGGGCAAGGTCCTGATGACCCTCACCATACCGGCAGCTGCCCAACCGTTGCCCACGCCCCATAGCAATTTGCGTTCGAATGCCTGGCGGTCCTGATCCCATATATGATAATAGAGTTTCTTCTGCGGATCCTGCAGAATTTTTCTATAACCAATCAGCTGTTTCACAGCTTCCTTATAATACCCCATTTTGGCGAGAAAGGGCGGCGCCATATAAGCGCCATCTACCCAAATTCGATTTTCGATATGATTGTGATAGATGATGCCGTCCCGCGTCCTGGGCGCTTTATACAAGAGGAACTCAAGCATACGTTCAGCCGCCTTGAAAAGAGTGCTGTCTTTGTTAGCTTGTGCAGCATACAGCACCGGCTCGCCGTTGCTGGCCGGATCGGTCACCGGACTGTTGCCTTCATTAAGTCCCAACCGTCCATCTTTGAGCTGATTGACCACGGCGTCTTTGGCTAGCAGGACGGTATTCTCGAAATCCCCAAGTTCCAACAACGCCTGGGCGGCAACCCCTTGTTCCCAGGCGCGGCGCTGCATGGCCAGCATGGCTTTCTTGACCTGCTCAACACGTTGTAGATCAGCAGCCTGATATTGCTTCTGCGCGTTGATCGATGAAATACCTGTCAGATCGGCGCAGATAAAAAAGATGAACAGTATTTTTCCAGTTTTCATCATAAAGGACCCCGATTAATTTGCGTTTTATAATTATTAGCTGCCGGCCGGCGGTGTCCAGCTTTTGTGCAAAATACTTAAATGAGGTTTGAAAGTCAAGTTGAATTCGATACCGGGCCGGTTAACGGAAAGAGGTGAAAAACACCGTTATATGATGACCCTCTGGCATCGTTTGGCAACTTTGCCTACGGATTGGTGAATAGAATTCACCTCCGAGTACCTTGTATGCATTCACCTAAAAAAATGGTTAGAAATCCGTAATGCTCAATTTATTTGCTGAAAAAATCGTTGTAATTCTTTGTTTGAATGGTTAATTTCGTAAATAATACATCCGCTATTTTTTTTTACGCAGCGTGGCCTGATTATGTATAAACGGAAGGATGAGTAATGGACTTGCTTAAAATATCGGAAATCCTGGATGGTTTTTTCTGGGGTAAAATCATTGTCTATTTGTGCTTATTTGCCGGCATCAGCTTTTCTATTGTCATGCGATTCCCGCAATTGCGTTTATTTAAAGATATGGTCGGCCAGCTTTTTGGCGGCAAGAGTTCGGCACAGGGTGTTTCTTCCTTTCAGGGTTTTGCCATGGCGCTGGGCGGTCGTGTCGGCACCGGCAATATCACCGGCGTGGCCAGCGCGATATTTTTCGGTGGTCCAGGCGCTGTTTTTTGGATGTGGGCTATTGCTTTTTTAGGAGCAGGGTCGGCGTACATCGAAGCCGCACTGGCTCAGGTTTGGAAGGAAGAAATCCACGGCGAATATCGCGGCGGTCCGGCTTATTACATGGAAAAAGGATTGCACAGCAAGCACCTGGGCATTGCCTTTGCGATTCTTACCATCATATCCTGCGGCATTCTGCTGCCCGGCATTCAGTCCAACGCATTTGCCACAGCAGCGAAAACATCCTTTTCCCTCAAACCTCTCTACGTGGCATTTTTTTACGCCTGTTTGCTCGGTTATGTGGTATTCGGCGGTGGTAAAAGAATAGCCAAAACAGCTGAATTGGTGGTGCCTTTTATGGCTATCTCTTATATACTGCTTTCTCTGGTTATTCTGTTCGTACATGCAGAAAAAATCCCGCAGATTTTCAGTTTAATTTTCAGCAGTGCGTTCAACCGGCATGCGCTGTATGGCGCCATCTTTGGTTCTGCGATCAGTTGGGGGGTCAAGAGAGGCATCTTTTCCAACGAAGCAGGACAAGGAACCGGCGCCCAGGCTGCAGGCGCAGCAGAGGTTTCGCATCCTGCCAAACAAGGTCTGGTGCAGGCCTTTTCGGTGTATGTGGATACTCTGTTTGTTTGCACAGCCACGGCGATCATGATTTTATCTACCAATGCGTTCAATGTCGCCAATCCAAGCGGAGGATTTATTACTGAAAACATCCCGGGAATTGAGTATGGGAATTTTACGCAGACTGCGGTTAACAGCGTGGTGCCGAGCTTTGGCGGAGGTTTTGTCGCTATTGCACTTTTGCTGTTTACTTTTACGACGGTGCTGGCTTATGCCTTTTACACTGAATCCAATATCGGTTATCTTTTTCGCGAGAACAGCAGAGGCCGAGGATATGTCATTACGCTCACGACCTTCCGGGTAGCCATTTGCGCGGTTACCTTTATTGGCGCCATCCTGTCCGCCAACGTGGTGTGGAATTTCGGTTCGGCCGGCGTCGGCGCCATGGCCTGGTTCAATGTGATCGTGATCCTGTTCCTCGCCAAACCGGGAATAAAAACTTTGCGGGATTATGAAGCGCAGAAAAAAATGGGGCTTGATCCGGTTTTTGTGCCTGCACGCTGCGGCATTCAGGGTGCGGAACTCTGGGAAAAAATTGTTGCCAAAAATTATCCCGAGCAATTTTCCGCATTACGGGAAAAGGAAAAAACACTCGATTCATAACAAATTTTTTAAGCAATGTAATATTTTGGTAACAATGCCATTTTGGAGTAAAGCCTTCTTGGCAAAAAAAGATATTCTGCTTATATTATTATTGGTTCGAGATCGGTGTTTGAAGCAACACTCTTGTGAAGGTTGATGATATTATAGCAGAGGACTATTGGATCTGCACCTTGCTTTATCAGGAGAACCTTCGCAAGGGTGTTTATTTTCAAAATAAGGAGTGAAAAAAATGAATCCAACAGTAGCACAAGAAACAGCAAGAAAAGTGTATGAATATATGAAAAGAGGCAACGCCGGACTGGTCCGCGAGACCGCCAATGAGGTGGATCACGATCCGGCCAGCTGGGGCATGGACATCGATGATTGGGACTGGAATGCCGGCGTCGGCATGATCGCGATTTCCGATTATTTTGAAAAAACGCAAAATCCGGAAGTACTGGATTTCATTTCCGGTTGGGTAGCCAAAAATAAACATCAATGTGCAAAAAAGGATCATGTCAATTATCTGGCGCCCCTGGCCATCTATCCGGATATGTATGTGAGAACCCAGGACGCTTATTATCACGATATCGCCGTCGATTACGCCGACTGGGTCGTGGCCACTGCCGGCCGATCGCAAGACGGCATCTTTTTTCACGGCACTTCAGTATCGGATGAGGTGTGGGCGGATACGGTGTTTATGGCCCTGGTTTTTTTATCCCGTACGGCGAAACTTACGGCAAATAAAAAAATGGCAACAGAAGTTTTTAAACAATTGCTCGGGCATTTGCAACTGCTGCAGGATGAGAAAACCGGCGTCCTGTATCACGGCTACCATTGCGTACACAAAAATCACATGTCCGGCGCCTTGTGGACCAGAGGCAATTCCTGGATTGTCCTCGGCACGCCCATACTAATCGAGACCATCCAGCATTTGCAGCAGACGCCGGAGGAAATCATTACGCGATATAAAAAACTCGTGGATGGTATTTTAAGCTTTCAGGCGCAAAACGGCCTGTGGCATACGGTGATGACGCGGCCAGATTTTTATCAGGAAACATCCGGCAGCGCCGGATTTAGCGGCGGCATCATGAAGGCCGTTCGTTTGCAAATATTGGATGCCGGATATCTGCCCAGAGCGCACAAAGCGGTGGAAGGGGTGGTTGCTAAAATCGATACAGAGGGCGCGGTGCAGGGCGTATCCGGCGGCACGCCTATTATGCCCAGCATCGAGGCGTATGGCAAACTGACCTGCTATCCCACGCTTTACGGCCAGGGCTTGACATTGATGATGTTGAGTGAATATCTTGGCCCTGACGCCAAGTCCTGATTTAACGCCCCCTTGCGAAGGTTGCAAACCCTCGCAAGGTAGTTTTTCGAGATATCTGTTTATAGCTGCAAATTCGTAGCACATGACTCCGGCTTGTGCGTAGCGTAATCCATAGAATTACGCTCACCAGCAATGAATAATTTTTTCCCGGCAGCTTTTTGCAGCTCAAGCCATTATTTCAAACTTTTTAATAAAGGCGGGTTTCATGATTACCCCATTTCCCATACGTATCGGCGCCCGCGCCCACGATTTCGGTTGTTTGCCGGCAGCCGAGCTGGCGGCGAAAATCGCTGCTAAAAACATGGCCTGTGTGCAGCTTGCCATTGGCAAAGCCATTGCTGGCATTGATCTCAAACCCGGCCTTTTGAATCCGGGATTGGCCTTTGAAATTGGTCGTGCGTTTCATAATCAGGGTATCCAGATCGCTGTGCTGGGGTGCTATGTCAATCCAATTTATCCTGATTTGGTGACGCGCAAATCGTTGCTCGGACTCTTTAAGGAACATCTGCGTTATGCCCGCGATTTCGGCAATGGTTTGGTTGCCCTGGAAACCGGCTCGGTCAATGCCGATTATTCAGCGCATGCCGATAACCACAGTGAAGCTTGCTTTCAACAATCCCTGGCCAGCATTGCCGAACTGACGTCCGAGGCGGAAAAATTCGGTGTTATGGTGGGCATTGAAGCGGTGTCATCGCATGTGGTGTCCACGCCGCAAAAGATGCGGCGTATGCTGGATAGCGTCGGTTCTAATAATCTGCAGGTGGTTTTTGACCCGGTGAATCTGCTGTCAGTGGAAAATTACCAGGATCAAGAGCGCATTTTTAACGAATCCTTTGCTTTGTTCGGCGATCGCATTGCGATTATCCATGCCAAGGATTTTGTCGTCGACAACGGTCGGATTAAAACTGCAGCCATGGGAACCGGTCTGCTGCGTCACGATCTGATGATGAAATTCTGCGTGCAACACAAACCCGGCATCAGCATCTTGCTGGAAGAAACCAGCGAGGCGACAGCAGGGCCGAGTGCACGGTTTCTGCAGCAGATAGTGGAGAAATTGGAATAGGGGCCTGCCCTATTGATTCAAAAAGTTGCACTGAACGAAATGCTGATGGGCGGTCTTGTCTTGTTTGAATTGCGCCAAGACCCGTTTATGGCCTAGCTGGTCAGATGATCGAATTTGTTCATCATTGACGATATGAGAAAAATTATATTGCCAAGAATTCTGCGCTAGAGCAGAAGAACCGAGATAACGATTCGTTACTTGGATTTCCCCTGATGAAGAAAAACGAAATGAAAAAGCTTTTACGTTCAATCCACTGGACCACCAGCGAGGAGATGTTGTTTACATCAGAGCATAAATACAGCCTCATCCTTGATAAAGATTTTCCCCTGGCAATCAAGTTCTACCAATTTACAACTGCGCACCCCGTCATTCCGAACTATCATGATTTTTTTGAGATCAGCTATTTTTATTCCGGAAAAGGCGTTTACCATATTGCGGACTCTAGTTACAATATTTTGCCGGGGGCGATCGCATTGATACATTCCGGAATCATGCATCATGCCGATGCAGATCCGGAGGACTCGCTTCGATCGGCGAGCATTTACTTTATGCCTGAACTGGTCTATCAGCCCGGCTCGACACCTTATGAATACGGCTATTTAATGCCATTTATCTCGCATACCCGAGAGCATCCTCCTTTTATGTATGAACGGGATCTCGGCGTTTCCATTTCCAAGCCGATTCTTGAAATGTATGAAACCTTAAACAACGCTCAGAGATTTCATCAACTCCGTTTAAAATTGCTGTTGTGCGATCTATTGATTGTTTTTATGCAAAAATTGCTTGTGCCTGATGCCAATGCGGCCAAGGCAACCGAGACACCGATGAATCGGATCAGACGTTTGGATGGTGTTTTCAGTTTCATTCATGCAAAATACGCAACCTCGATAACTTTGGCACAACTAGCTCGAGCCGCTTATATGAGTCCCGCTTACTTTTGTCGATTCTTCAAAGGCGTGACCGGATTATCGCCGGTAGAATATGTTCTTCGCTTTCGTATCGACAAGGCCAAAGAACTGCTCATCAATTCGGACGCTTCTGTAACCGAAATTTCCTTTCAGGTCGGATTCAACAGTCAGAGCTATTTCGATCGCGTGTTCCAGCGATATACCAGTGTAAGTCCAAAGACTTTTCGTCAGACCTATTCCCCTGGCAAATACTTTACGTGATCCGCGATTGATGAGTGCAGCAGGATCAATAGTCGGCTACTGATGCTTAATGTCATAATTGTGCAACTAGATATCAAACCTGTTATAGTATTTTGCCTCTCTTTTGCCTACCTTGTTTCAATTGAATTCAACTGGCCTGGCTTCACAGAATGATTACAATAACCTACTATCGCAACCTTTTATTCGTATTTAAATTAAACAAACAGGGGCGCAATTGACATGCGTTTAGGCCTCAGTACCTACGCTTTTACCTGGGCTTTTGGCGTGCCCGGTTATCCGATCAAAAAGAGATTAAAAGCCGTTAACCTTTTGGAAAAGGCTGCTGAATGGGATCTTGCTTGCGTACAATTTGCCGATAACCTGCCCTTGCATCGTTTATCTAGGCAAGAGCAAGCGCAAATAAAAAAATATGCCGCAGAATTGAAAATCGCCATCGAGATCGGAACCCGTGGTTTGCAGCCGGATAACATAGCCGTCTATCTGGACCTGGCCGAACGGTTCGAGTCTCCGATCCTGCGCGTGGTCATCGATGACGAGGATTATAAACCCGAGATGTCGGAAATTATTCAAACGCTGAAAAAGTTGGCTCCGATTCTGGAAAAGCGGCAGGTCAGCCTGGCGATTGAAAATCACGACCGTTTCAAGGCACAAGAATTTTTGCATATCCTGGAAGCGGTGCCCAGTCCCCGAATCGGCATTTGTTTGGATTCAGTGAATTCGATGGGCGCCGGCGAAGGCGTCTATTGGGTTACCGAACTTTTAGGGCCTTATACGATCAACTTTCATGTAAAGGAATTCACCATTGCCCGTATGGATCATAAAATGGGCTTCAAGATCGAAGGCAGGCCTGCCGGACAGGGCCTGTTGCCGTTGCGCTGGATGCTGGCAAAAATCGGGAAAAGCTGTGCAAGTGCGATTTTAGAGCAATGGGTGCCGCCGGAACCAGACATCCAGGCAACGATCGCCAAGGAAGAGGAATGGGCCAAGGCCAGCGTTCAATATCTAAAACTTTTTTTTTCGGAATAAGGAGCGAACCGGATGGCAAGAAAGCGGATGGCCATTTTTGGTTGCGGTTTTTGGGCGAATTTTCAGATTCCAGGATGGCTGGAACTGGAGGGCGTCGAAATTCCCGCAGTTTACAATCGTACCCGGTCCAAAGCCGAGGCCATAGCTAAAAAATTCCAAATTCCGCATTATTATGATAATGCAGAAGAACTTTTGGACAGGGAACAACTGGACGTTGCCGACATCCTTACCGATGTCGATACACACCTGAAATTCACGGAATTGGCGGCCTTGCGAGGACTGGATGTGGTGTGCCAGAAACCCATGGCGCCGAATTATCAGGATGCGAAAAAATTGCTTCAGGTTTGCCGTGAAAATAACGTCCGCCTTTTTATCAATGAAAACTTTCGTTGGCAAGCGCCCATCCGTGCCGCTCGCAAAGCATTGGACTCTGGCGTGATCGGCGATTTATTCAAAGCGCGGGTGACATTCTGTTCCGGTTTCCCTGTTTTCGAAAACCAACCGTTTCTGGCCGAGTTGGATCATTTCATTCTTACGGATATTGGTTCGCACATCCTGGATGTCTGTCGTTTTCTGTTGGGAGATGTCAAAACGCTGCATTGCATGATCAAGCGCGTGAATCCGAAAATCAAAGG
Organism: uncultured Cytophagia bacterium; assembly: GCA_964387285.1. Lineage (GTDB taxonomy): Bacteria > Zhuqueibacterota > Zhuqueibacteria > Residuimicrobiales > Residuimicrobiaceae > Anaerohabitans. The sequence goes on from CAYLWO010000087.1 coordinate 17,364, forward strand.
TGAGGATGTAGCCAATTGTTTTATGGAAATGAAAAACGGCATACAGTGTTATGCTGAAATGTCTTATGCTTCGATTTTGGAAAAAGAGGTTTTTCCGCAAACACTGCTTTTGCTGGAAGGGTCCAGAGGCTCCATCAAGCTGGACGCTGGTTTTGACTTGAGAATAACCACGCGCATGGGTACCACCACGGAAACGGTCAAACCGGTCTTATACGACTGGTTAGATCCCGAATATGCAGTGGTGCATTCTAGCATTGTTGATGCGCAGCGGGACATTCTCAACGGGTTGCGTGGAGGCGAAGCCGAGACCACGGGCGACGATAATTTTAAGACTGTGCAATTGGTTTGGGCGTCTTATGAGAGCGCCAAAACAGGGCAAATAATTCAGATGGATGCGTTTTGAACAGCCAGTACTCTGTAGGAGCATGTGACATGATTACACTTACTTTATTATGCGCTGGCGGAAAAATGGGGTGCCGAATCGCCGACAATCTGATGAAAAATCCTCAATATCAGACAGATTATGTTGAAATCAGCGAGTCAGGCATTGCAAATCTGGCCCGGCGCGGTTTGCCGGTGACGCCGCAAAGCCAGGCATTAGCTCGGGCCGATGCTGTCATCCTTGCGGTGCCGGATAAGCTGATTGGCAAAATTTCTGCGCAAATCGTTCCTGCACTGCGCTCTGGCGCCATGATCATCGGTTTGGATCCGGCAGCCAGTTATGCCGGTGTCATGCCCATTCGCGAAGACCTGGTGTATTTTGTTACCCACCCATGCCATCCTCCGTTGTTTAACGACGAAGTCACGCCGGAAGCTCGAGCTGACTGGTTTGGCGGGGTGCATGCCAAACATCACATTGTGTGTGCTTTACATCACGGGCCGGAACAGAGTTATCAATTAGGCGAACAGATTTCCCGTGACATGTTCGCGCCGGTTCTAAAATCCTTCCGCATCACCGTGGAACAGATGGCCATTTTGGAACCGGCTTTGGTGGAAACATTTTCAGCTACCTTGATCGCCGCTATTAAAGAAGCTTATGACGAAGCCGTAAAAATGGGCGTTCCGGCTGAGGCTGCCTGGGAGTTCCTCTCCGGTCATGCACGGATCGAATTCGGCATTATCTTTGGTTTTGCCGGATTTCCCTTTTCCGATGGTGCAAAATTGGCCATAGCCAATGCCTATGAAAAGATATTCAAACCTGACTGGAAGGACCGGGTGATGAATCTGCAGGCTATTCGACAGAGCGTACGCGAAATCACCGGTCTCGCCTGATGGCCTAGTTTAAAGAAGCAGGATTTAAAAGTCAGCATTGGAGATAATCATGTCTGATACCTGGCGTGCATACTCTTTGTGCGGATCGCCCGACTGGCCGACGCCGCCGCTGGAGCTGCACGCCGGAGCTTTGACGGCCCAGTATGAAAACGGCAGTCTCCGCTATCTTAAACTCGGCGGTTTGGAAATATTGCGGAGAATATTTCCTGCTCTGCGCGATCATAACTGGGCAACCATCGTGCCAACGATTCGGGATGAAAAAATTCAACATGATGCGAATTCCTTTCAAATCTCCTATTCGGCGGAATATCGTTGCGCGGACATTCACTTCACCGCACAGTACAGCATGATCGGCACACCCGGCGCTATCCGTTTTAACATGATTGGACACGCACATACGCCGTTTTTGAAAAATCGCATCGGTTTTTGTGTTCTGCATCCCATTCAAGAATGTGCAGGAAAGCCCTGCGTCGTTTTTCACCCGGACGGCACGTCCTCCAGGGGCGTATTCCCGTTCCAGGTCTGTCCGGATCAGCCGTTTAGGAACATCCGCGCCATGCAATGGCAGCCGGGCGTCGATGTTGAGGCGGAAATTGATTTTACGGGCGACGTCTTTGAGATGGAAGATCAACGCAACTGGGTCGACGCTTCCTACAAAACCTATTGTACGCCATTGGCGTTGCCGTTTCCTGTACGCATGCGCATCGGACAAACCCTCGAACAGTCGGTGGATCTGCGTATCCGTGGGAAAGGACATGTGCCTGCCAACCGCGATTTGACGTTTACTTTTTCATCGGAAAAAATGAGGATGCCCCGCTTAGGGCTTGCTGCATCCTACTTGAGACAGAAACTTTCCGACCAGAGTCTAACCTGGTTGAAAAAACTCGGTCTGAATCATTACCGTTTTGATGTTCGTCTGGCCGCTGCGGATTGGTCTGCCGAGGCAGATCGCGAATTAGCCAACACTGTGGCATTGCAGACCACAGCTGAGGTGGCTTTGCACATAGAGGAATTTGATGAGATTTCATTCAGAGCCTGCGTGGAACAATTGAAAATCCACGCTGCCCTCATCCGCCAGGTGATCGTTTTCAATGCAGCGAAAAAGACTACAGACGGCGAACTGCTGCGCCGTACCGTGCCCCACATTCTGTCGGCTTTGCCGGAGGTAAAGATCGGTGCAGGTACGGATTGTTTTTTTGCGGAACTGAATCGGGAACGCACGCCCACTGAACTCGTCGATTTCCTTACTTTTTCGGTAAATCCGCAGGTGCATGCATCTGATCAGCTATCTTTGGTTGAAACCATGCAGGCACACGGTTATGTAGGGCAAAGCGCCCAACTGTTCGGCAACGGTAAGGCAATCCACATATCTCCAGTGACATTGAAAATGCGCTTTAATCCCAATGCCACCGGACCGGAACCGCAACTGGCGGCAGACCAGTTGCCCGCAACGGTCGATGCCCGGCAGCAGTCACTCTTTGGCGCCGGATGGACGCTTGGTTGCCTAAAGTATTTAGCCGAGTCCGGTGTTGCAAGCATCACCTGCTTTGAAACGGTTGGCTGGCGTGGTGTCCTGCTCGGCGAAAAAGATTCTCCCTTGCCGGATAAATTTCCAGCCCAGAAAGGCGACGTGTTTCCGATCTGGCAGGTTTTCAAATGGCTGCTCGAGCAGCCAAACGGTTTCATTGTTCCGCTCACCAGTTCGCAACCTTTGCTGGTCGACGGGATGCTGTTGGAAGTGAACGGTTTGCATCGGCTGATCGTTGCCAATTATACGCCGACAACGCAATTCCTGGCGTTGCCGGAACCTTGTACAGCGATAACCGTGATCGATGAGACTAATCTGGCCGGTTTTAAACAAAATCCTGATCAGCTGCTGCCAATAAAGCACCGAACATCAAAAGTAGAGTTAAGACCGTTCGCACTAGCCTGTGTGGACCTGGCTTTCTCACCTACATTAGCAGAAAACAAGAACATGATCTAAACAGGAAAAGATATGAAAAAATGGATTATTATTGCTTTATTGATCGTCGCGTCGCAACTGTTTGCACAAGAGGTGGTCTGGAACGGACCTGCTGTGGATTTCAGCCACGGTAGACTGAAAATTTCAGACAATAAACGTTTCCTGGTTTTTGACGACGGCACGCCCTTTTTCTATCTGGGCGATACGGCGTGGGAATTGTTTCATCGTCTCACACCGGAGCAGGTGGAAAAATATCTGGAAAACAGACGGCAGAAAGGCTTCACCGTGATTCAAGCCGTCGTATTGGCCGAACTGGACGGATTAAATGTACCGAACGCACTGGGTGAAAAACCTTTATTCGACAACGATCCGCTTCGACCCAATGAAAAATATTTTGACCATGTGGACTGGGTGATTGACAAAGCTAGGGAAAAAGGACTCTTTATCGGATTGCTGCCTACCTGGGGAGATAAGGTGGAAAGAGCCCAGTGGGGAGTCGGGCCGGTGATTTTCAATCCGGATATTGCCGAAAAATATGCCGCCTGGTTGGCTAAACGCTACCAGGATCGACCCAATATCATCTGGATTAACGGCGGAGATCGCGACGGCGGCGGCAACAATCAACCGATTTGGAACGCGATCGGTCAGGGCATTAAGAAAACCGATAAAAATCATTTGCTGACCTTTCATCCAGGAGGCGGTAAAAGTTCTTCGCAATGGTTTCATAAAACGGATTGGCTGGACTTTAATATGAGTCAGACCGGTCATTGCGAACGTTCGTACAGCATATATAAGACCCTTACCGCTCAGGATTATAATCGACAGCCGATCAAGCCATGCTTTGACGGCGAGCCGCGCTATGAAGATCATCCGGTATGCTGGAATCCGAATGTGCTGGGCTGGTTTGACGATGTCGATGTTCGTCAGGCCGCTTATTGGAGTTTATTTACCGGATCTTTTGGCCATACCTATGGGTGTCATGCCATCTGGCAATTCTTGTCTGAAGGCCGGCAACCGATCGGCTATGCGCGCAACAGCTGGGAGGCGGATATGGATTTGCCTGGCGCCTGGGATATGATCCATGTCCGAAAATTACTAGAGTCCAGAGATTTTCTCAGTCGGACTCCTGCACCGGAACTGTTGAGTGATCCGTACTACCCTGAGCATGCTTACCGGGTAGCCACTCGCGGCAAGGACTATGCGCTGATCTATCTTCCTGATGGAAATGCCACCGAGATCAATCTCGATGCCATCCATGCTGAAAAGCTTAAGGCCTGGTGGTATAATCCGCGCACCGGTGTTGCCCAATACATCGAAAATCTGCAAGCCAGAGGCAGACAGAAATTTACGCCGCCAACCATGAACCGCGGCAACGACTGGGTCCTGGTACTGGACGACGAGAGGGCGAATTATCCGGCGCCCGGTCAATGATGGTTGAATCAGCAGACCGTAAGAGTCCGGAGGGCGGAATGCTGATCAACATGTTTGGTGAGACGGTTGTGTAAACATCGAGCACCGGCCAAGTCAGGGCGGGGAGACCAGCTGATCAAAACAGAGTGAGCGCAAGAGTAGTCAAATTCTATTACTCAAAAAAACGGATCCGTATTGACACATCGAAAAAATCAGCATAGGAGATCAGAACTATGATTCTTATTCAAAATTATGCGCTGGCGATTTTCTTTTGTGTTTTAGCTATGATATGTTGGGGTTCATGGGCTAATGCTCAAAAACTGGCTGCAAAAACATGGCGATTCGAGCTCTATTATTGGGATATGGCGTTTGGTATCTTTATATTAGGCATTGTTGCAGCATTTACTTTAGGAAGTTTCGGCAGCCACGGTCGTGAATTTCTGGTTGACCTGCAAACCGCTGGTCTGCAAAGCATCGGTTTTGCCATGATTGGCGGAATCTTGTGGAATCTCGGCACCTTGCTTTTGGTTGCTGCCATTGCCATAGCCGGCATGGCCATTGCGTTTCCCATCGGCGGCGGGATCGCGTGGATTTTGGGTATCATCATCAACTATATGATCGTGGTTTCGGCCGGAGGGAGCGCTTCACGTCGGCCAGTTTTGCTGTGGATTGGCGTTATTCTGATCGTCTCGGCCATTGTACTCAGCAGCAACATCTACAGCCGCATGGCGCAAAAGAAAAGCAAAAATTCGCTGAAAGGCATCGTACTCTCAGTCGTCGCCGGTCTGGTCATTGCCTTTTTTTACGGTTTTGTGATAAAATCCATCGATCCCGCATTTGTGGCTGGAAGTACCGGAACCTTGACTCCTTATACAGCACTTTTCTTTTTTACGCTCGGCGTATTTTTAAGCACGTTTATATTTAATCCGTTTTTTATGGCCAGGCCGGTAGAGGGGGAGCCGGTGACGATACGAATGTATTTGAAAGGGTCCATGCGAGAGCATGGTGCTGGCGTTGTCGGCGGCATGATTTGGTGTATCGGTATGGTGGTGAGTTTTATGGCCGTTGGCGCGGCCAATCCCGCCATCGCCTATGCTTTGAGCAATGCAGCGCCGGTGGTGGCCATGCTGTGGGGAATTTTCGTATGGCGTGAGTTCAAGGATGCTGATTCTGTGACCATCAAGATGTTGTCGGTCATGTTTTCATTTTATATTATCGGCCTGGTTTTGATAACCTGGTCCAACGTATAGCAGCGGGTCGCAACAAGGTTAACGATCAATTTTTCAAGTTTCCATTTTCAAGTAGCATGTAGGCCAACTTGCTGCAAAATGATTTGCTTTTTATGCCCAACATTTTTCAATCATAACTTGGCAATCGTTGCTGATTGTTTGGGATTCAAGACAAGCTTGACTGTTCTCGATTTCCAATGGGAGAGTCCGCAGAAGTGGACTTTTCCTTTTTAAAGAGCCCTCAGGTATAATTCCTTTGGATTGTCGGTGGCGTTTTTTTTATTGATGCATCTTGACGCCTAATTCCTTTGCCCAGTTTTCCCATTCTTTTTCTAGCTTTTTTACTTTATCAGGATGAACCTCAGATTGATCGACCTGCTCGGTGCGATCCTGCTCAAGATTAAACAACTCCCATCTTTTCACCTCGCGATCCCAAACCAGCTTCCATTCCTTCTCACGGATGGCGCGATTTCCTTCATGTTCCCAATATAACCTTTCATGTCCTTTTCCGTTTTGCTTTTTAAATGCCGGCGCCAGACTCTTCCCATCGAGCGGTTGTCTATTTTTCGGATACTCGGCGCCGGCCAGTTCCAGGCAGGTTGGCATCAGATCCATCACATGCCCAACATAGTCGTTATTGAGTGCAGCAGCCACCCGACCCGGGCCATGCACGATGAGCGGCGTCGCAATCCCGCCTTCGTGCACCCAGCTTTTATAACGTCGAAAAGGCGTATTGCTTGCCTGCGCCCAGCCGATGCCGTAACTCTGAAAGGAATCCGGACCTCCCGGCATTTTACCGGGAACATTGTCCGCTTTGTTTTCAGCGCATCCGCCGTTGTCGGCAAGAAAAAGGATGATCGTATTCTTTAACTCCCCGTTTACTTCCAGCGTGTGCAGAATTTTTCCGATGTTTTGATCCATGCGATCGATTTGCGCTGCATAGACCGCCATGCGCCGGATTTGCCAATCCTGGTTCGGCTCTTCCTGCCAGGCCGGTACGCGTTCATCACGCAGCGTCAGCTTCCAGTGTGATTGAATTAATCCAAGGCTTAGCATCCGCTCCCGACGGCGCGCTCTTTCTTCATCCCAGCCATGTTTGAAATGATCCTGATATTTCTCGATATCTTTCTCAAGTGCGTGCAACGGCCAGTGCGGAGAGGTAAAAGCGACATATTGAAAAAACGGTTTCTCTTTACCGGCAGACTGCTGCAATTGCCTGACTGCATGGTCAGCGATGGCATCGGTCATGTAGAAATTATCATCAAAGCTGATGATCTGGTCATAGTTGCGCGCCATGACCCGTTTGCGATTTCGCGGCGGTTCCGTATAGTTGGGGTCG
>CAYLWO010000087.1:24676-27410 GCA_964387285.1 uncultured Cytophagia bacterium
GTTGCGCGCCATGACCCGTTTGCGATTTCGCGGCGGTTCCGTATAGTTGGGGTCGAAATAACTGGAGGCGCCGCCGATCAGGCCAAAATAGTCGTGGAAACCGCGGTCAAGGGGCCAGTGCGGTCTGTTCTCGCCTACATGCCATTTACCGGACATGAGACAGTGATATCCAGCAGGCGCCAAGGCTTCGGCAATGGTCAGGCAACGGTCGTTTAAAAAGCCCTGATAAGCGGACCACTCTGGACCTGATTTGTCGTCGACCATGTCGCCCATGCCGGCGCGGTGGGGATACAATCCGGTCAGCAAAGACGCACGTGTGGGACAGCAGCGGGCGCAATTGTAAAATTGCGTGAATTTCATGCCGTTTTGCGCCAGACGATCGATATTCGGCGTGGCAATGCTGGAACCGTAACAGGCAATGTCGGAGAAACTCATATCATCCGCCATGATGATCATGATGTTCGGCTGCGAGCTTTTTCTTGTGCGGGCAATGCCGCCCTGAAACATGCAAGCGCCCAGGGCTGCGCTCTTTATAAAATTTCGACGGCTGACAGGATCGGGCATAGCGTTTCCTTTCCAATAGAATCTAAGCTGAAAAGACTAACCTGCTTTTAAATTTATGGAATTCGGTGAAAATATCATAACCGTTTTATAGTAAAAGAAAAAAATGATAGGCCGATCCGGTTCGATTTTTTAATTTTCTAAGAACAGTAAAGAAATTCAAGCGCGGCAGGCACGCAAAAATTCTTTATTTCTATCCCGTAGGAACAGAACAGTTCTATCCCAAACTTTTTATACAACCTCGCAATATTTGCACCCTGGTTATAATCGATGGTGCCCGTTTCCGTCATTTGCATTGTTATAAGCAATCGCAATCGCAAAAAAGCGCGCCCCGGGATGTTTAATGAAATATTAAGTCGGCCTGGATGTTATGAAATTTTTATTTGGTTTTCAGTTCTCAATGGAGTAACTTGAAGTTACTAGGTGTTCATTTTTTATCAGACAGGATAAAACGCCAGAGATGATGCCCTGGAATGGCGGGCGCCTGATGATTACATTCGACTAACCATAACCATATTTATCCCAGGAGTACCTCCGATGTTTCTGCAATCTATCACTCTTTTTTTGACCACGATCCTCTTTGTCACTCAAGCGTCTGCGCTCGTTTCGAGTGGCAAAAACAGCAAGCAAAATAAAATACGTATTGCTTTGATAGACGAAGTGCAGGAAATTTTTCCAGACAAATTCCCCAAGCAAACCGCCTTTCGTCTCGACCAAGATGTTGCGCGCAACTCTGTCGCTGGAGTGCATGTGATGATCGCCGGCCTGCAGGGCGCTGAGTCTATTGCGTTTTCGGTTACCGGGCCGGACGGACGTTCTCCATCTGGCTGCCGATGGTACCGCATGATCGACGTACCGGTGGCTGAGAATACCGGCCTGGATCGTAATACGGAAAAATACAGCGGCCAGATAAATCCGTATGTCATCCGGCGAGCGCCATTTCGCATTTATGACCCGTTCAGGGAAACGAGTTCTCCGATTACCGCCGACAGCTCCATAGTGGCATTAAGACTTGAACTGCCGATTGCTGCCGACGCCACAGTCGGGACAACGATTTATCGGATTCATATCAACGGCGGCGGGACGACTGCGGATTTACAATTCAAGGTGACCGTGCACGCATCGACCGTGCCTGCCCTCAATCGCTCCACCATTGCTTATATCAACTGGCACAGTCTCGATAATATCTGCAACTCTCATCATGTCGACAAGTGGAGTGAACCGTTTTGGTCCATGCTCGACAAATATGCTTCGCTGATGGCCAAAGGCCGTCAGAACGCCTTCTGGTTCATTTGGGGTGAGTACTTTACCTTTGACAGCACCGGCAATGTGGTGGAATTTCGACGTTATCGTTTGGAACGTCTTATTCGTTTGTTTTTGGACAAAGGATTCACCACGATCCACGGAGCGCCGATGGTGGGACGACGCGATTGGCTCGGATCATGCGATATGCTGCTCAGTGCACGTGCGGCAGACGGCAAGGAAGTGTATGCCATGTCGGATAAAGGTCAACGCATGCTCACGCAAATGGCGGCACGAATCATTGCCATGATGAAGGAGAATCACTGGGAAGAGCACTGGGTGCAAGGGTTGTTCGATGAACCCACGGAGGAATATGTTGATCGTTACAAACAACTGGTCTCCTTGTTGCGCAGCCTCTATCCTGATATACGCATCCTCGAGGCGACCTTGACCATGCAAGTGGCCGGGGATGTGAACATCTGGTGTCCACAGGTGCACGAGTATCAGGCTAATCGCGAATTTTTTGACAATCGTAAAAAAGCCGACGACCAGGTATGGGTGTATACCTGTCTTGCGCCTGGCGGGCCATGGATGAATCGGTTGCTGGATCAGGAACGATTGCGTCAGGTTTATATAGGGTGGGCATGCGCCAAGTATAATTTGCAGGGCTTTCTACATTGGGGATTGAACCATCATACGGCAAAACCGTTCGAAGAATTGGTCCGATTTCATATGGAAGGTCAATACCTGCCAGCCGGCGATTCACACATTATTTACCCCATAGCAGAGTGCCCGCTTTCCAGTCATCGCTTTGAGGCGCATCGCATCGGTTTTGAAGATTTTGAATTATTGCATTTGCTGCGCAGGCATAATGCATTACAAGCAGATAACATCATAGCTCAGGTAGTGACGGGATTTGATAAATATTCTA
>CAYLWO010000088.1:0-27104 GCA_964387285.1 uncultured Cytophagia bacterium
GCCCGTGACCTCCTCCTCCCCCGCCTGATGAACGGAGAGATCAAAATCCAACCCAGATAAACTAAAATTTAATGTCGGACATCTTTAGTGGTTTGCGCAATAGCCCAGCCCCCGATTACCCTTGCGAAGGTTTCCAACCTTCGCAAGGGTGTTTTTCGAGCACACATATCGCTCAATTTAGGATGGTAAGAGTTGCCTGCCAATCTCAGGGGGCGCCTCTTGCTGTTCAAGGGGATTGCTTCACTTCAGCATAGAGAGTGATCTTTTTCAGCAACCGTGCCTCTGTTCGCAATGACACGGATTTATTGATATTTGAGAAATATCGGCAAATCTATTATAACACCCGGGGTCGCAGAAAACGCGACCCCGGGGTTGTTCTGTCCTTGGACACCTTTGGAACCGGTTGCTTTAGGTATCTAAATTTACAATTAGACGAAGAAAAACTTGCAATTGGCCGAAATATTTCTTACAATTGGACGAAGCCGGTATTAATAATAACCAATTGTAGAACATGGAATTATATCATAGACATCTCCAACCGCGCATTATCGAAGCGCTGGCCGATTCGCCGGTGGTGCTGATTCATGGTCCACGTCAATGCGGCAAAACCACCCTTGCCAAACAGGTCGCCGCTGCGCAAGGCTTTGCCTATCAGAGTTTTGATGACGATGTGCAGCGCGCGGCAGCGCAGGCTGACCCGGTGGGTTATGTAGCCGATTTGCCCAGACGAATTATTCTGGACGAAGTGCAGCGTGTTCCGAATATCTTTACCTCTCTTAAATCAGCCGTCGACAGACACCGGGAACCGGGACGATTTATCCTGACCGGTTCGGCAAATGTGCTGTTTGTACCCAAATTGGCCGATTCGCTTGCCGGCCGCATGGAGATTTTAAGATTACATCCTTTGGCGCAGGTGGAGCTTTCCGGAGGCAAGAGCGATTTTTTGCCGACTCTATTCAATTCTGCTTTTAAATCCGGAGCTTATGGCCGTCGTCTTGGCCGGACGCTGGCAGAACGCGTATCGGCAGGTGGTTACCCGGCTGCCCTGGCGCGAGCTAGTGCGCGGCGGCGAACAGCCTGGTACCGGGACTATGCCAGTACCTTAATTCAGAGCGACGTTCTGGATTTGACGCGCATCAGCGCGCTGGATTTGCTGCCGCGCCTTCTGGCAATGGCCGCAGCGCAAACCGCCTGTCTGGTGAACGTGTCCGAACTTGCCGCACCTTTTCAAATAAGCAGACCGACCATTCGTGAGTATGTCACTTTACTGTCGAAAATTTTTCTTTTGGAAGAACTGCCGCCCTGGCATAGCAATCGGCTGAACCGGCTGATCAAGACGCCAAAACTTCATCTGTGCGACACCGGGCTTGCTTGTTCACTCCTGGGTTTGCATGCGGATATTCTGTGGCAAGACCGCGCGCTCTTTGGACGAATTCTAGAGACCTTTGTTTTTCAAGAGTTGCGTAGACAGGCGAGCTGGTATGAGGAGATGATTTCCTTCAGTCATTTCCGCGACAAGGATAAAGTCGAGGTGGATATAGTTTTAGAATGCACCGGACGGCTTGCGGGAATCGAAATTAAAGCAGCTTCGACGGTTAGCGGCGACGACTTTAAAGGCCTGCGTAAACTTGCGGATGCCGCTAAAAAAAATTTCGCTGCCGGGGTCGTGCTGTACGACGGAGACGCAGTGGCGCCTTTTGGGGAAAATCTGTATGCTGTTCCTATTTCCATGCTCTGGGAGGCTAGATAACGCTCTATAACGAAGACACACTCGTCCAGCAGACCACTGCCGAATATCTGCAGCAAAAACTCGGCTGGCAGACGGTCTATGCCTATAACAACGAGGATTTCGGACCAAAGAGTTTGCTTGGCCGGACAACGGACCGCGAGGTGGTGTTGACCAGAATCCTGCAAAAAAAACTTACTGAACTCAATCCCGGCCTGCCTGATGAGGCTTATAACGACGCAATCCGTCAGATCGTAGCTATATCTGCAACTCAGTCCCTCATTGCCACCAATCGCGAGAAATACAACCTCATCCGCGACGGCGTGCAGGTCAGTTTTCGCAACGACAAGGGCGAGCGGGTCAAGGAACGGCTGCGGGTGCTGGATTTCAATAATTCGACAAATAACGATTTTCTCTGCGTGCGCGAGTTATGGGTACGGGGCGATCTTTACCGCCGCCGGGCAGACATCGTGGGATTTGTCAACGGCCTGCCCTTGCTCTTTATGGAGCTCAAGAACGTGGGCAAGGACATCCGCGTCGCTTATGAAAAGAATTTCAAAGACTATAAAGACACGGTGCCGCATCTTTTTCACCACAATGCCGTGGTGACGCTGTCCAACGGCGTAGAGGCCGTAATCGGTTCGATGACCAGCCGCTGGGAGCATTTCCACGAATGGAAGCGGCTGGCTGAAGAAGAGCCGGGTGTGGTGGATATGGAGACGCTGCTCAAGGGCGTGTGCGACAAAAAAAATTTAATCGATCTGGTGGAAAATTTTATCCTCTTTGATGATTCCGCAGGAGAAACAAAAAAGATATTGGCCCGCAATCATCAATTCCTTGGCGTCAATCGCGCTCTTGCAGCGGTAATGGACCGCAAGCAGCGCGGGGGCAAACTGGGCGTTTTCTGGCACACGCAGGGAGCAGGCAAAAGCTATTCCATGGTGCTGTTCACCCGCAAGGTTCATCGCAAACTCGGCGGCAATTTCACTTTTCTGGTGCTGACCGATCGCGACGATCTGGACACGCAGATCTACAAAACCTTTGCCGGCTGCGGCGTGGCGGACAATGATCGCGATCCCTGCCGGGCTGCAAGCGGCGAGCACCTGAACCGTCTTCTTACAGAACAGAAAACGCACATCTTTTCGTTGATCCAAAAGTTCAACCGGCTGGTAGAGCCTCAGCAGCCATACTCGGTGCGCGACGATATTATCGTCATCACAGACGAGGCGCATCGCACCCAATATGGAACGTTGGCATTGAACATGCGCAATGCGCTGCCGAATGCTTCCTACATCGGTTTTACCGGAACACCGCTTTTCAAGGACGACGAGATTACCCGGCGCGTGTTCGGCGAGTATGTCTCGACCTATGACTTTCAACGCGCAGTGGAAGACAAGGCCACTGTGCCGCTATACTATGACGCGCGCGGCGATAAACTCGGCGTGGCAGTGGGAGATTTGAACGAACGCATCGCCGCCAAACTGGAAGAGTTGGAAACCGACGACATCGATGTGTCCCAGCGGCTGGAGCAAGAGCTCAAGCGCGACTATCACATTATTACTGCCGGAAAGCGACTCGACCAGGTAGCACGTGATTTCGTGCAGCACTATTCCACAGCCTGGGAAACCGGCAAGGCCATGTTGGTGTGCATCGACAAGATCACCTGCGTGCGGATGTACAACCTGATCTTCCATTATTGGCAGAAGCGGATGGCCGAACTGGATGCAGAACTGCCCAGGACGAGTGATGAACAAGACGAACAGTATCGCCGTCGGCAGATCAACTGGATGCGCGAGACCCGCATGGCGGTGGTGGTGAGCGAGGAACAGGGTGAAGTGGAAAAATTCCGCAACTGGGGACTCGATATTACGCCGCATCGCCGTCTCATCAAGGAAGGCATAGACCTGCCTGAAGCCATGCGGCGCAAACCGCAGTATCGCACCATGCAACGCATGGCCATGGACGACGCCTTTAAAGAAGAGGAGCATCCCTTCCGCATCGCCATTGTCTGCGCCATGTGGCTGACCGGCTTTGATGTGCCCTGCCTGTCAACGCTCTATCTCGACAAACCGCTCAAGGCGCACACCTTAATGCAGGCCATTGCACGGGCCAACCGCGTCAACGAAGGCAAAAATAACGGCATGATTGTGGATTATTGCGGCATCCTCAAGCACCTGCGTCAGGCGTTGGCAACCTTTTCCGGAACAGGCGACCGAGGCCGTACGGGCGATGGCAGTGAAAAAGAACCGGCGAAACCGGACACCGAACTATTGGAAGAGCTGGCAGAAGCTATTGGTTTTGTGCGAACTTGGCTCAGCGAACGAGGCGCATCGCTGGATGATATCATTGACAAGACCGGCTTTGCGCGCAATGCGGCCATTGTCGCTGCCAAGGAAGCGGCCAATGAAAACGATCAGACGCGCAAACGTTTCGAGGTGATGTGCCGTGCCGTGTTTGCCAAATTCAAGGCATGCTTCAACCTGGCAGGCATTCATGCCTATCGCCGGGATTACGAAGCTGTCAACGCCGTATACAAAAGCCTGCAGCATGACCGCGATACAGCGGACATCAGCGACATCATCAGACGATTACATCAGGTGGTGGACCAGGCAATCGAGACCAGGGAAAACCGTATTGCTCAAGAACAGATTCCCTGGGACATCAGTCGAATTGATTTTGAACGGTTGCGGCGCGAGTTCGAGCGCAGCACAACCAGGCGAACCACTATACAAAATCTCAAGACAGCCATTGAAGCCCGGCTGCAGCGATTGCTGGAGCAGAATCCATTGCGCACGGACTTTCAGCATCACTATGAAGAGATTGTGGCCGAATATAACCGAGAAAAAGACCGGGTAACCATCGAGCAGACCTTTGCAGAGTTGCTGCGGTTTATTGAAGAAATGAGTGCAGAAGAGCATCGTGCCATGAGAGAGGGTCTTGACGAAGAGACTTTAGCGATATTTGATATCCTGGTCAAGCCCGAGTTGTCAGCCGGAGAGATCAAACGCATCAAAGTCGTGGCGGTCGACTTGCTCAAGACGCTCAAGGCTGAGAAACTGCGCATCAGCCGCTGGCAGGACAAAGAAGCCACCCGTGACGCTGTGCGGCAAACCATTCTGGATTTCCTGTGGAACGACAGAAGCGGACTTCCCGTGGAGGATTACACGGAAGCCGAGGTGCAGATCCGCGCGGACGAGGTTTATCGGCATGTGTACCGCGTTTATCCCACACTGCCGTCGCCTTTCTATCAAATGGCTCTTGGAGCTTAAAATTGCTTAACTGATAGAGCAGTAAGAGTACTAAACTACATAGATTTGATTTCGGTAACACCGAAATTCTGGTTGAATGCAAATTCTATAGTTGGACCGAAGGTGGCAATACTCCAAGCGCGAAAATATCTGGATTAAATGACGGCGGTTTGCTGCCGCAACGTCCGGCAGAACTGGAAGACCAGCGACAATTGCCTAAAGAGGACAGTTTGATTTTTATCGGTGATAAAGGCGTCATGCTGGTGGAGGGTTGGGGCGGCGCCAGTCCGCGGCTGTTGCCTGAATCACGCATGCACGAATATGTGCAACCAGCCAAGACCTTGCCTCGTTCCATCGGTCATCACGCCGAATGGATCAAAGCCTGCAAGGAGGGTACTGCCACGGCCTCCCCTTTCGGTTTTGCCGGTCCGTTGACTGAGGCCGTGTTGCTCGGCATGATATCGGTGCGGCTGGCTGGCAAAAAACTGTTATGGGACGCGCCTGCTATGCGCATCAGCAATGATGAAGAAGCAAATCATTTGTTGCATTACACCTATCGGTCGGGTTGGGCGTTGTAGATTGAATGGATTCGATGGTATAGCGGATTTTAGCTCTTGTGGAATGAATTGGCACAAATGCCCCCATTCAGCCTTTGAATTCCTCAACGGTCACTTTATAGGTACCTGATAAAGGGTGGAAAAATGATCAAATTAATTCTTACACTGTTGCCCTGTTTTGCAGCATACGCGGCCCAGCCGCTCTTTCAGGAGCGGTCGATTTTTCCTTTTCAGGAAAAACATGTACACGGCAGCAGCATTATTGAATGTGCGAATGGCGATCTGCTGGCCTGTTGGTTTCATGGCTCCGGCGAACGCACAGCCAATGATGTGCAAATCCAGGGCAGCCGCCTGCGCAAAAACGCTAAAGACTGGAGCCCGGTATTCGGTATGGCTGATACGCCGGGATTTCCCGACTGCAATCCCGTGCTTTTTATCGATGCCAGGGAGCGGTTATGGCTGGTGTGGTTGACCGTGCTGGCCAATCAGTGGCAGTATTCACTGCTCAAATACCGGATTTCCGAGGATTATCAGGGCAAGGAAGCGCCGATTTGGCAATGGCAGGACGTGTTGCTGCTGAATCCCGGCGATGAATTTAGCCGCCGTGTGCATGATGGATTCAAGGAAATAGCAAGGGATGAGCCCATGTGGGCCGAGTATGCTCCACCCTATGTGAGAATGCTCGAGGAAGCAAGCCGGGATCCATTCAAACGACAGATCGGCTGGATGACGCGGATCCATCCTTTAATCTTAGCAGACGGCCGGATTCTTTTACCGCTCTACTCCGATGGATTTAATCTCGGATTGATTGCCATCAGTGATGATAATGGCGACACCTGGCAGCCCAGTTCCCCCATTGTGGGTTATGGTCCTAATCAACCAACGCTGGTGCAGAAAAAGGACGGTTCTATTATTGCGTATATGCGCGACGATGGCGATGCGCCCAATCGTGTACTTGTCAGCACGTCTCCGGATCGGGGTCTTACCTGGTCGCCCGCCAGGGATACCGATATCCCTAATCCGGGTTCCAGTCTGGAGGTGATCGCTTTGTCGAGTGGGCATTGGCTCATGGTTCATAACGATACGGAAGAAGGGCGTCACAGTCTGGTCGTGCGCATATCTGATGATCAGGGTCAGACCTGGAGATGGCGCCGCCATATTGCTCGGGCTTTACCGGGTGAAAAATCTTTTGCCTATCCCTCCATGATCCAAGCCAGGGACGGACTGATTCACATAACTTTTTCATACGCGGCAGATAACAATAAAACCATCAAGCATGTAACGATTAACGAGTCGTGGATAATGGCCGGCGATTGCTAAATATCCTATTTATTTAATGAAGGAGGCTAGATGATGAATTCTTTATTAAATGCGACTTGCATCAGAGCAGGTATCCTACTAGCCCTGCTTTTCGGTCTCTCCGAATTATCAGCACAGGACTGGCAACTGGTCTGGGCAGACGAGTTTGCAGGAATCGATATCGATCACAGCCGCTGGAATCTTGAGACGGGCCCGACCGCCGGCACACTGCATTATTTCACCGATCGTCCGGATAACGCCAAAATCGTGAACGGCAAGTTGCAGATCCTCGCGCTTAAAGAAGCCTTCCAAGGATTTGAATACACAGCCGCGCTGCTCACGACTAAAACAAAGTTTTCCTGGCGATACGGCCGGATCGAGTCTCGCATGAAGCTCCCTAAAACCACAGGATTTGTACCGGGATTCTGGCTGCTGCCGCAGAACGATCAGTACGGATTCTGGCCCTGGAGTGGCGAGATCGATATTATGGAACATCCCACCAATCAGGACCGGATATTCGGCACTTGCCATACCTGGCAATACAGCTATTTTACCGGCTCCCTAAGCCCAGCCGGCGGCAGCATCCGCATCCCGGACTCTGAAACCACATTTCATATTTATGCCGCTCAATGGACTCCCGATAAAATTGAGTTTTTTGTCGACAATGAAAAATAC
This sequence comes from uncultured Cytophagia bacterium, assembly GCA_964387285.1. Classification (GTDB taxonomy): domain Bacteria; phylum Zhuqueibacterota; class Zhuqueibacteria; order Residuimicrobiales; family Residuimicrobiaceae; genus Anaerohabitans. The sequence continues at coordinate 7,506 of CAYLWO010000088.1, forward strand.
TATACATTTGTCAATGACCACAGCGGTTATAAAGTCTGGCCGTTCGATCAGCCGTTTTATGTTCTTCTCGCCATGGGCGTTGGCGGCGGATGGGTTGGGAATCCGAACAAAACAACCGTATTCCCCGGCATCCTGGAAGTGGATTATGTCCGAGTTTATCAAAACCTGAGTGATCTGGTCATTTACGGCGACGATTATGTTTTATCGGACAGCCGGGGCGTTGTGTACAGTCTTCCCCGAATAGAGGGTGCAAGTTATCACTGGAGCCTTCCGAACGGAGCGAGTATCACGGCCGGCAGCAATACTCACAGCATTACTGTGGACTGGGGTATTTTCGGAGGTCTGGTAACGGCCGAGGTAACCATCGGCGATCATTCCTACCGCAGTGAATATTCTGTAATCGTTTCTGCCAATCTGATAAAGAACGCCGGATTTGAAAAGAGTGTGAAATACTGGAATAAAAACAGCCCGCATCCCGGTGAATCGACCTTTGCTTTGACAAGCGATCAGGTTCATGGCGGCGATTATAGTATGTATGTGGATATTAACGCACCCGGAGTAAATGCATGGGATATCCAACTCTCTCAGGGAAACTTGCCGTTAAAATCCAAGGAACAATATCATGCCAGCTTTTGGGCAAAAAAGGATGGCGCATCAGCCAATATCAGCATGGCCGTCATCAATTCATCCGATTACACTCTGTATGCCGTCAAATCCATCACAATCACCGGCGCCTGGCAGCAGTTCGAGCTAAATTTTACAGCGCCCGCCAATGCGACGGCAGCCTTCAATGTGGATATGGGCGGCAAATCCGGCAAATTTTATTTTGATGATTTTGCGCTGACGATGCCGACCACCGCCGCAAATCAGCTAATGAACGCTGATTTTTCATCCGCCAGGGATGGTTGGATTTTCAACGCTTTTTCCCCTGCTCAGGCAAGTGCAGCCGTAGAAAATGGCGAGTTGTCGATCTCCATCAGCAATGGCGGCGTGTATACCTGGGACATATTTGTCGGACAGGCCGGAGTCACGATGGAACAGGGGAAAGAGTATACTCTTTCATTCGACGCCTATGCAACGGGGGCAAGAAATATTTTCGCTTTTGTCGGTAAAAATTCATCACCATGGAATGTTTACAGCGGCAACAAGAGCATATCTCTATCGACAAAACGCCAGACCTATTCCCTCTCGTTTATCATGAATGATCCTACAGATCGTGCGGCACGAGTTGGTTTTGATATCGGGGCCTCTAAAGAAGATATCGTACTTGATAATGTTTTTCTAAGCATGGGACGCTGGCCTGCTGCTGTGACAAGATCCGTACAAGAAAGTCCAGGGTCATTTCAATTGCTGCAAAATTCACCCAATCCTTTTAACACAAAGACTACCATTAAATATGAATTGCCAGAGGCGGCTCTAATCACGCTTGATATTTATGATGTAAATGGCAAACTGGTTGAGAATTTGTTGCAATCATACGCTTTAGCAGGAACCCGTTCGGTGCAGTGGGATGGCACTGAATTTGCTTCCGGAACCTATTTTTATAAATTATCAACAGAGAACTTTATTCAAGTCAAAAAGATGGTATTGATAAAATAACGAGCCTCGTTGCCCTTGCATAAATCATAAATTGGGCGATGACGTTATCCCGACGAAGGATTGAAACCATCGTCAGGGGGTTTTTCGGACGCCTAGCGATCCATTCAGGATATCGCTGTACCGCTGCAGTCCGGATATCAGTACCTCTGTAAAAGCTCCAGCATTTTCCGATCCAACTTGTGGCCGCGAAAATTTTCATATTGCACATCCGGTCGCTCGCTGTCCAGGATGCCGAAACTTCCGCGAAAATTCCACAACGCCCAGCCGAGACCGGCGGATTTCATGGCCAGCAACCGATTTTCCATAAAAGCCAGCGTGACATCGTGGGGTGTTTTATTGTAGACGCCCCACTCTCCGACATGAACCACGGCGCCGCTCTTTTTCAGATCAACCCACTGCTGCAAAAATCCATTGATGCGGAATTTATCTTCAAAACCGGTTGGCGCTTTGATCAGAATGAGCGAACCGTCATTTTGCAATGCGTAGCCGGCCTGGGGCACGCCCCAATCGCTGATGCCGGGTTGGATGCTGACCGGGACCATGGCTGATCCTTGCGGCGGCACAAAACGCAGTTCACTCCAGGTCATCCAGTCTCCATCCAGGACGTTCAAAGTCAGTTCACCGGCGTGAGAGGTCAAGGTAAAGGCATAGTCCCGGTCGTAAATGTTCTGATAAATGTTCCACTCCGGGCGATAGATGACCTGTTTCCATTCTCCGGCGCCGGCCGCCGGTCGAAAGTCATGTTTGTAAATCGTCTGCGTACCGGCAGTCACGCGAAAATCAGCTCGTGCAGAAACCTGGCCCACGTGCAGGGTGACCACCGTCCCTGCCGGAAAATCACCCTGAATGCGCAGAGGTGTATTCCATGGTTTTTTTCCAGAACCGTAAAAATAGCCGGACACCATGAACGGCGGCCAATTGGGTTGCGGCCAGGTATCAGAGCCATTGACCCATTCGGCTTTGTAATGCGTGATAGTAACCGGATTATAAAAGTGCGGGGAAAGTACAACATCCGAGCCGAGTAAAGCGGCAAGGCGATCGTTGCCGGCGTCCAGCGCGTCAGAGATGATGATGCGTTGCGGAGTAACCTCGCGAATCGCCTGGATTGCCGGCAATACCGCGGCGCTATAAGCATCTGCGCTGACATTATAGGGCTCGTTAACCAGATTAAAGCTGATGGCCGTGCCGGAGATATTTTTATAGCGTTCGGCAAACATGCGCCAATGACCGGCAAAGGCCTGCCGCGCCCCGGCATTATCCCACAAACTGACATTTTGATTTGCCGGCAGCGCCGTGGAAGGCGGGTTAATGCAGTAACCGGGCGCGCGATGGAGATTGATGCAGACATGAATGCCGTACTTGTATCCCCAGGCAACGGCCTGATCGATCTGCGCCAGCTCGGCTGCCAAAAAAGTGGACCAGTCGCCGGGTTTGGTGTAAATACGATAATCGATGGGCAATCGGACGAAATTAAAACCGAATTCGTTTATTAATTGAAAATCCTTTTCATAAAAACCGTCATGACTCCATTCCACAGCGAAAAAGCCCGTCAGATTAAAACCGCGCCAGCGCGAGGTGAAATCATCGGGAGGTCTGATGGGGATTAATTCGAATTGCATGGTTTCATTGCCGGAGATGTTTTTTTCAACCACACTGTTCTCAAAACCGGACGCAAAAGCCGTAAAACGATACAAATCCGTTTGCATCGGCTTGTGCAGGGTCAAAGGACCTGGATGCCGGCCTGCACCCAGATAATTAATTTTAAAACTGTCATGGAGTACCGAACCGATTTTGAGCATTTTGACAATTTGCTGCTCTGTCTCGGTCGCTGCGCGCAGAAAATAGACGCCGTTGACCAGCGCGTCGGCTTGCAATGAAAAAGCATGCCATCCTTGCGTCAGTATTTGTGAATGCGCCAGAATGCGCTGGCCAAGAATATTGTAAATTTCTACATTGAGCAGGCCCGTGCGCCCGACAGCCACCGAGAAACTTGTCATCCTCTCAAATCCATTCGGATAATTGGAGGACAGAAAAAAGTGGCCGGGCGCCGATTCGATTTCAGCAACGCTTGTCCAGGCATCTAATGCAAACGCCGTAACGCCCACTAGCATGGTGTCGCGGCCACGTGTAACGTTTTGCACGCGGATGCTGTCCAAAGTCACCTGTTCATACGTGACGGGATTTATAGCCGAAAAAGTGATGAGGTTGTCGGCGCAAAGCGTCATAGGAACTAGAAAAAAGCAGAACAATGATTTCATGACCCATTGCCTTTTTAAGATAGAAATGAATTTTATGGATCGATCAGCGGGAATTGGAATCCTCTTGCTCCCGGCGCCGGCGAAAAGCCCAGCCAATGTTCACCGATTTTGGCGCCACGGAACGCAGCCAACGATCATTTAGCATACTCAACACTCGATCCGCATCCGTATCATGGGTATGGACGCGGACGATTGCGTTTTCATCCAAAGCGGCAATTTGCCTTTGCAGCTTTTCTCGTATCTGTTCGAGGGTTGCACCCCGGATCTCGACCATCAGATCGATCATGGGACGAGTTTGTAAAACCACAAATTGATGCTCGATGCGTTTGCCTAGAGTCGGATGAACGGTTAACAGGAGGTAACCCTTTTCCTCCTTCCGTTCGGCAAAAGAGGTGCGTTCCGTGGAACCCGGATAAAAGACCGGTGCATCAAGTAATCTGCCGCTAAGGTCTCTGATTAATACCTGATAACGATGAATGTGTCCGCTCAAGACTGCATTGAAATCAGCCGGAATATCACATCCCCTGATCACTTGCTCACCGCTGCGAAAGGTGTAATTCTGCACGCCGACCTGTGCGCCCTCTACGGTCTGGTGCATGCCTAGCAATCGTAAATCTGCTTCATGGTTGCGCCAACCGGTTTCTTGCAGACGTTGTTTAAAAAAAAATCTCGGATTCTCCCGGATGTTGGCGAATCCGGAAATAGCGAGTCGGAAACCATGTAAAGTCATGACATGCGTATGCGGTTTTTCAAATATGAAAATATTGGGATGATTCTCAAGCAATGATCGGGGAATGTTGGAGCGTTCGTGATTGCCCGGAATGATGAAAACCGGAATACCCAAATCCGCAATGCGCAGCAAAGGCGCAAAGGCCGCTTGGACAACAAGCGGATGAACCCGGCTGCGGAAAAACATATCGCCGCCGTGCAACACCAAATCGACCTTGCGTGCAAAAGCCGGTTGCAAGGCGGTGAGATAATTTTGGTAAAAATCGTCGCCCCGGCGCCGTCGCTGAACCCTGGGACGTATCGCTGCGTCAAAACCGAGGTGGGTGTCGGCCAGAAATAAAAGTCTGATTGAATTGTGGTTGATGTTATGCAAAAAATTTTCCGCTCATCACAGGAACGGATTGACTATCTTGAGCGCATTGATCGATTGCCCGTGCTGCAAATCCTCAGAGTAAAGAATTCTACAGTCGGCATTACAGGCCGCCGTCACGATCAGGGAATCATAAAAAGAAAAATGCCAGCGCTGCATAAAATCCAACGCCTGGCAATACAGATCAACGCTGCTGTACACCTGACAGAGCGGCGCCAGAACGTAATTCAGATAGCGTTGGCAATCCATAACGGAAAGCGGCGCAGCAAACTTTTTCACCGCTGCATTTATGAATTCCTGAACAACCTGATAGCTGATGCATCCCCTGTTTTCTGATAACGCCGCCTGGATTAATTGGCGCGCTTTCCGCTGTTTTACCGGCATCGTGTTGTCAAATGAGTAAATAAAGATATGGGTATCGAGAAAAAATTTACCTTTCATTCATTTCATCCCGTGAAAATCTTTTACCAGGCCTGGCATAGGATAACGAATTCATCATGGAATCATACCCGGTTCCATTTAAACCGGTATTGACATATAGAGTCAACCAGTGACGAAACGTGGTATTTAACGTCGTCCGCTCCCGCTGAGCTTTTTGCCGTGCTTTATTAATTAATTCTTCTTCAGCACTTAAGGTTATGTTTTTTAACATAATAAATTCCTTTACACCAATTTTGTGTACACAAATTTAGTGTATATATAATCAAGTTGCAAGCTTTTTATACAATGCTGTAATGATCGGGGAATGTTGGAGCATGTACAGGATTTTTGCTCGGATCAATCCTGGCCATGTTATTTTTTAACATTGCCATAATAAGGATAACGCTCGAACCGCTCAGCGCCGCCGATCATCCTGGGATCTCCGCTAGCTGTCAATTCCGCTTCAAGTTGAGACGCCAGCATCGCTTTGACCTGGGCGTAGGTCGGCCCATCAGCCACATTATGCAACTGCGCCGGATCCGTCTCAAGATCGTATAGTTCCTCTGCCGGGCGTTTGTTAAAAGCAAGATCGAATAAGGGTGCAACAGCCGCTTCTTGTTGATGTTGCATCATCCAAGTTTTACTGGGCGAATCATCGATATCGCCATAGATGCGCGGCGGATCGTTATTTAAATCCTCCACCGGATCTCCGGCCGGCCAGCGATCCGGCGCAAAATTACGGATATACAAAAACTCACGGGTGCGAATGGCGCGGCAGGGATAGCCCAGGCCTCCTCGGCGCACCCAGGCATGACGCTCCTTGCCGGTCAGCACGTGATCGCGTTCCTTATCGAGCCATCCGCTTTTATCGGATTGCAGGACAGGAAGAATACTGCGACCGGTCATTTCCACAGGAGGCTCAATTCCAGCGGCTTGTAGCAGAGTCGGCGCCACATCTGCGAAACTGATAAAGTCCTCGATCACACGCCCACCCACTGCCGCATTACCCCATCGCATCGCCAGAGGCACATGAGTACCGGTATCATAGAGATTGCTTTTGCAATGGGGAAAGGGCATGCCATTGTCTCCGCTCATGATGATCAACGTGTTATCCAGCTCGCCGATCTGTTCCAGTGTCTTGAGCAGTTCGCCGACCTCACGGTCAAAGCGTTGCACCTCCCATAAATAATCGCACAGGTCGGAACGCACTTGTTCAGTGTCCGGCAGACAGGCGGGAACATTTACATCCTGCATTTGCATGCCGCTGCGCACACCAATGCCATTTTCATAGGGACGGTGGGGATCGTTACTGCCGAACCAAAAACAGAACGGCGCACCGGCTGGCCGGGTCTTGAGGAATGCGGCAAAATCAGTAAACGGCTCGCCCGCCGGATTATGCTTGCGTCCACCGGGCTCGTGACGCCCTGGTCCCCACCCTTTACGTGTAAATCCCACGTGATAGCCGGCATTTTCCAATAGTTCGGGATAGCTGACATATCTCGCCTGCAGGGTGCTCCACAGGTTGACGCTTTCTTCAAGCCGCCAGTGGTATTGTCCGGTTAAAATGCTGGCGCGCGACGGCGTGCAGGACGGTGACGTGACGAAAGCATGGTTGAACAACACCCCTTCGTGAGCGATCCGGTCAAAAACCGGCGTGCGCACGACGAGATCGCCGGCAACGCCGGCATAAGGCCATGACCAGTCATCAGCCAGAGCAAAAAGAATATTCGGACGGTCCGCCCTTCTCGACAGACGGTCCGTGCCGGCTAATGCAGCCAACGAAAAACCCATACAGGAAAGAAAACGACGTCGTTTCATACCATCTCTTCCCAAATTTAGTGCAGCACCATATCAAAAATCAAGGAAAAACTGAAATCATACCAAATTAGCTAATCACAAACTGAAAGTCAAATGATTAGATCGGCCAGAGCAGCTGGAAAAACAGTAACTGTCTATTTTAGATATCACAAGCGTCGACGGAGCCTTTTTCGCAGTAATGCTGATCCAAATATTTAAAACGGCATGCTTTTACGAGACCAGCCTGATTTTACCTGCATTTAGTTTACACTTGCTTTTTGCGCACAGTTGTTGTATAATTTCATTCGAGTCAATTATTTGAATGGCACCTGTTCCTCCCTTTTCAGCGAGTATGAAACCAAAAAAAACGAAAATCACATGGTAAACGCTGCGATCATCGGCTGTGGCGATATGGGTCGCGTTCATGCGCATTGTTTGGCGCAACTGGACCGGGTCCGGCTTTTAGCTTTCTGCGATCGAGAATTGATTAAAGCCGTAGGCATGCAACAACAATACAACGCGGAAATGGCAACCGATCGCTGTGAAAAAATATTTTCAGCCGACGCTGTTGATCTGATATACATAACCACACACACGAACAGTCATAAAGAACTTTGCATGAAGGGTATTCAGAGCCGGAAAAACATGATGATTGAAAAACCGGTCTGTCTGACGGCAGCAGATAGCAAAGAAATCTGGGTGGCGGCTCAGGCCGCAGGCGTCAAGGCCATGGTAGCGATGAAATTTCGTTTTTATGAAATGGTGCAAAAAGCGAGAACCCTGATTGCTGATCCATTCATGATCTCCGTACAAGTGATGGACGATCCCTGGCCGGCGGATTTCTGGGCCAACGATCCGCACATCGGCGGCGGCCATGTCATTTCTCAGGGCGTACATGGCGCCGACCTGTTGCGTTACCTCGCCGGCGCTGAACCCAGCACGGTTTTTGCCGTTGGCGGCAACTATCATCAACCGACCGGCGTGGTCGATAATTTGAGTGCGGTATTTACTTTCAACAACGGCCTGGCCGGCACTTTGATCATCGGCGACTGCGGGCAGCCTCCACAATCCGGTAAATTCATGATTCAGATATTTGGCAGAGAAGGCGTCGTGCTTCTCAGCGAGCGGCTCACAAAACTGCACTATCGAAATCGTCAGACCGGCGAAACCGTTATTTTTACCGGACAAGAGAATGGCTTTCTTGAAGAGAACCGCACTCTGATTAACATGCTCCATGATGAAACCGCATCGGTCTCTTCAATTTGGGACGGCTATATGGCCCAGGCGATGATCGAAGCAGCCATGGATTCGGCGAAAAGCGGCGCTGCAACGTTGATAAGACCTTGATCGCCTGGCGATTTATTCGTGCAATATAAAATCTTTCGGGTCAAACCATGACAGATCAAATGCTGCTTGGCCGGCAATGGCAGAAAATCCTGCAAGAAGCATTATTCACGTATGACCAGCGTCGCGCCAAATTCTGGCGCCCATCCTACGAATCCGTCGAAATTTTCCTGCAATCCGTACAACCCAATCGAGCACATTGGGCAGAGCTCTTGCCTGTGCCCGAACTGGTACAGGGTCCCTGCAAGGCAGAGATCACTGATCTTGGTGAACAAAAAAAAATGATCCTGCTGACCCTGTCGCATGGATTGACGCTCAGCGCGCTCTATCATCTGCCTGAAAAGGAATTTTGCGCTCCCTTTCCTCTGGTTATCATGCAACACGGTATTGAAGGTTCGGCTGAAATGGTCATGGGAGAAAGTGATACAGAACCACCCAGTTATCATAAAATCGGCAGGAAATTGACCGAACAGGGATTCTGTGTACTGGCGCCTACAGCGATCAACAATTTTTATCACCGTAATCGCATCAATCGCCTGGCCCTGTTATTGGGAACCAATATCTGGGCGTTGGAAGTGCAAATGATTCGAACCTTGCTCGACTATGCCATCGAAACCTTGCCCATTGATCGCAATCGTATTGCCATGTGGGGACACAGCATGGGCGGCGCCTATACTCTGTATACGATGCCGCTGGAATCCAGGATACGCGCAGGTATTATCTCTGCCTGGTTCAATCATCGTCTGACCAAGATGACCATCGAGGATGAGCACTATACCTGCTTTTTGAATACGGTCGAAGAACATGCCTTCCTACCTTCGCTGTTAACCTGTTACAGCGATGCGGATTTGCTCCATCTTATTTGTCCCCGACCGCTGCTGATTCAAACCGGCGCTACCGACTCTATTTCCTGGCCGCCACTGGTCGAGCAAGAGTTTGCCAAAGCCAGAATTCCTTATGATCGGCTCGACATCGGCAACCGGATTCAGTGGGACTTGCATCAAGGGGGACATGAAATCGATGTCGATCGCGGCATTACTTTCTTCAAGCAATGGTTAGCATGATCTATACAAATACAGATGCAGGATGGTATTATGATCTCTCGATCCATTAATTCAGTTCTGATATTCATATTGGCAATCGGGCTTTATCAATCAGCTTGTCAAGGCGACAAGAAGCGTGCTGTCGCTCTCTCGTTTAACGTCCCGGCCAATGTCAATTTGCTACAGGCCTTGCGACAGCAGCTTCCGCAGTTCGAGAAAGAAAACGGCATCGAGGTTAAACTGATTCCCTTTTCCGGCCAGGAAAAATTGTACGCCATGATGGCAGCCGGTCAGCCGCCGGATGTTTTTTATACCAATACGGTTGTCCGCGATCAACTGGCCGCTGAAGGCAGGCTGGTAGATTTGCGCACCGTTGCCGGCCAAGATCCTTTTGTGCAGCAAATCCGTCCGGAATTTATTGAACGCGGCACTTCAATTGACGGCGGCTGGTATCAATTCTGCGATTGGACGTTTACCTACGGCCTCTATTATAATAAAACTGCATTTGACAAAGCAAAAGCGTCCTATCCCGATTCCGCCTGGACCTGGCAGGGATTGTTGCAACGGGCGCGAGCGCTGACTTTAGATAATAACGGCGACGGCAAACCCGAGCAATTCGGCATTTTTATTGCCCGGCATTTTGTCTCTGCACTTGAAAGCATGAACGGCGCCCACTATCCCGCTCATGCGCTGTTCTTCGAGTTGTCGCTAGCATCACAGGACGCGCTGCAAAGTTATTTGGATTTGATCTATAAAGAAAAGGTAATGCCGGAACTCGATTATGTGCAGGCCCAGGGCATGCAACTGTCGCAGCTCATAAACTCCGGAAGGGTCGCCATGATCGCAGAAGCAGTGCCTAATCTCGATTTCATCACCTCGTTGCGAGTCGATTGGGACGTTGCCCCCTTTCCGACCATGAACAACAAACCGCCGCGCTATTTCCGCTCCGCATCCGGTGGACTGTCGATCAGTTCGACATGCACTCGTCCCGACAAGGCCTGGGAACTCATCAAGTGGCTGGTCACCGCCTCGCCTTATAACACGCCCAATCCTGTTCTTAAAGATGATCATTTTATTACCGGTTGGGAGGAAAAATATCCTGTGTTGGCCAAAAGCCATTTCGGACAAGTCTGGCGATTGAGCACGCTGTACGACGGCGGAGATAATCGTGATTTTGTCCGTTATTTTTCCTGGAGCAGCAGCACCATTCTCGAGCGGCTCAATCCGCTCATGGATCAACTTTTTGCGGGGAAAATCCAGATCAAAGATATCGTGGCCGCGACGCCGCTCATCAATGCGCAGGTGCACAGCGAACTCGACAAGCTTGTCAATAATTCGGGGAGATCGCCATTGTTTCGCGAAAAAATAAAAGAAATTTTAAAACAACAATAGATTTCATTATTTATGCGAGAAGAAACAGCTGCTTTTCATATCACTCTGGCTCACAAAGATTTGTCTGCGACGATTTTAACTCACACTCTGCCGGACTTGCCTGACGGCTGGTATGGTTTTCATATAACCTTTGACGCCGGTCGTTATCCCTGGCAGCAACACTTTTGCTATATGCGGTCTTTGGCATCTGCCGATCAGGACGGTTCGGCGCCGCGACGCTTTGCGCAAATGTCCTTCTCCGCAACGCCTCCGGGCATTGCAGTCGGCCCCTGGCCGGGATGGCGCGGCATTCCCGATATGCCGAAGGTGAGTCTCACAATAGGTAAACATACGAGTCACGGCCGTTATAACTTTTGGGGAGACGAGCCGGCGAGGCAGCGCTGTCGGGTCATTGTTTTCATACCAATAGCCGGGGAAAGAGAATTCCAGCTGACATGGAGCGACAGCCGACTCGTGCCTATAGAGATCGAAATTCTGCCTTCGCAAAGCAAACAGGCGGTGCCGCAGTCCGTAAGGTTCAAGCCGGAACTGCAGCATGCACACCCGCGGTTGTTATTTTCTGCCAAAGAGATCGTACAGCTTCGCCGGCGCAGCTGTTCTACCCATGGCAAATTATGGCAAGAAATAGAAACGTTATTGGCAAACTGGAACCTGCCATTCAGCATCACCAGCGAAAGCAAACTCCCGGAGGGAACGGAACGACTGCATGATATGGACAGAGTCATTCTGGCCGGCTTTCATAGTCTGATCACAGAAAAAGCAGATGACAGGGAACGGGTCAAGTCCGCATTTTTTAATTTTCTTGCCAAGGCTCTCAATCCCGGATTTGAACCCATGCAAATCGATACACAATCCGGTGAATGCTTGTTCACACTTTGTCTGGGTTATGATTGGCTGCACGAACAAATGTCGGCGGACGAACGGCTTCAGGCCCGAGACCAGCTTTTTAAGGCGGCAGAACTGGTCTGGCGCCATTTAGGGTATGAACGAACCGATTATGCTCAGGCCCATTTTCTCGGCTGCAGCCACGGTCTGCTGGCTTTCTCATTTCTTTTCTGGCAGATGCATCCCCAGGCAAAAGCGTGGGCGGAATATCTGCGCGGCGCATTTAACATCGCACTGAATATGCTGCCGGACGATGGTTTTTATCCGCATGGCATCAATCTCTGGATTTATGAACACGCTTTTTTATTGCGCTATCTGGAATTATTCCGCCATTGCACGGAAGAGGATCTCTGGTTAAAAACAGCATATTGGAAAAACAGCTCGCAATTCAGACAAGCCTCGCTTAGCCCGGATGGGCTCTATGCAATTACCTTTGGCGATCCGCAATATCGCGTCTCCGGCGACGCCTGGATGCATTATCTGATTGCCCGCCGGACCGGCTCCGGCACGGCGCAGGCTATTGGCAACCGACTTGTCGACCTGCCGGTACAGGGCGTTGATTTCCGCAACGCACCTGGCCGCAGACGGGTATGGGAATATCTCTACTATGATCCGCAGGTTGCAGAGACGGTCACAGAAAATCAGATCAACGACTTTGACGGCGGCCAGATATTTTTCCGCGCCCGGAATGGGCAAGACACAACGATGCTCACTTTTCGCGCCGGACCCTCGCTTGGTTATCATCGTTATGCAGCTGGTGAATGGAGCGGTTATGGACACAGTGATCCGTGCAACGGCAGTTTTATGCTGATGCGCAACTGTTCTTTTCTGGTCTGCGGTCCTGGCCCTGTATACCGGCGGGATACGGCGCTGCACAACACACTTACGTTTGACGGACAGGGACAAATCGGCGACACTCTGCCCTGGGCTGCAGAATTCATTCCACAAAATCGTTGGGCACGCATCACAGCCAGGCAGCTTGCCGAATCTCCGATGTGGATCGAGGCCGACCTGGCGCCTGCCTACCTGGCGCATCTCGGCGTTGAACAATTGCGGCGTCGACTCTATTTTATCGCTGCGGATGTTTTCCTGATACACGATCAGATCAGGCTTGACAGAGAACGTGAAATACAATGGAATTTGCACACCTATGGCCGCATTGATTTGGAAACAGCCATGCCGAATGCGATACGTATCCAGGACAAAGAGGAAACGTTAAGAGTCATTAGCCTCCTTCCAGATCATATTTCTTACCGCACCGGCTGGAGTGAATTTGTCCCGGCCTATCCACATGACGGGCAGCGCGACCGGTTTCTACAGTTATATTGCCGGGGGAAAAATAAAACTTTTTTGGTCTTGATGATTCTTGGAGAACGGCAAATGGATGTACAATGGCAAAAGCCAAGCGATGCACAGAGTGTATTACAAATCGATGGGAAAAATATCTTGATCAACCTTAACGCGTCCTCCTGAATAAATGATTGTAGTACGAGTAGTTTTTCGCGCAAAATAGACAAAAAAGGGCTTTAAACTTGAATAAAATCCGTCACTGGTTGCTTGATTTGGCCCGGGAAGAAGCAGAACGGTTTTTCGATGCGGAAACGCTGATCTGTCTCATTCCCCGTGAAACAGCATGGTATTGTATCACTTTGCTGGAAAGCGGCCGGCCGGAAAATTTGGCGGTCGCCAATCGCATTCTGTCCAGGTTGACGGTAACCGACGGCACGCATTCACCCTGCACCTTGCTGGTAATCTATCAGCGCTATCGCCATCTGCTTACAGAAGATGCCAGGAGCAATTTGCTCAACAACCTTTCAAACAATTTAGCCATCGCCGCCCGTGTCCGCTATACCGATGGCAATGTGAATCATCCCATTGCCGCATTTGTGCACCTCATTTGTGGCGGTGAGCTGTTTAATGAGCGCGCCTATTGTGAACTTGGCAGGCAGCAGTTGCAGGAATTTCATCACCTGATCTCTCATCGACAGCACCTGCGCCATCGTCAGGCTGAAATGGCGGAATACAACAGTCCGACCTATAGTGCGTTGACCCTGTGGTTTCTGGCACTAGCAGCGGAGTCAAGTCAGGACCCAAGCGCCAGAGAAACGGCTCTGCAATTGGAACAAGGTTTATGGATCAATATCGCATTACATTGGCATGAATCGTCCCAGCAGATATGCGGGCCATTTTCACGCGCCTATGGTGAAGACTCTTACGGAGGATTCTCGGCCGTGCATTGCACCATGGCCATGGCGCTGGATCATCCGTTCTTCATCGAGCCCGGGTTGGTGCGGCAATTCGAACATCCTTCGGCCTTGATTCAAAACGCATTGCCGGCGATATTGAATTTTCATGTACCGGATCAGGCCCGGGAATTAATTTTTAAAAAACCGCTGCCGTTTTATTTTCGCATGACCACCTATTGTGAACAGTACCATGAAAACAGCTGTACAGGTAAAGAACAAAAAATCGTTTCCGTATTCGACGACGAGGTGTATCCGGGCGGATGGGGTGATCTGACCTCTTATCTGACCAAAGAATATGCTCTGGCCACTGCCGGCCGGCCCTATGTCAATGCCGGACACAGCGACAGTTTTACGTTACGCTGTCGAAGAGCTGAAACGGTGACCAGTTTGCAGGATTTTCGCAGTTTGTACACACGTATGGTTTTCAACGCCGCAGCCATTGGACAGGAAAACACCTGTCACGTAACCGGCGGGAAAATAGGCAAGGATTTTCTTTATGAAGAGGGCCGTGCATTTAGCTGCCAGCATGAAAACAAAGCCATTGTTTGTTATGCACCCAAACGAGCCGGCCATCGTGATATCACCGGACTGAGATTAGATTTGATTTTTTCCTATCGCTCCCCATTCGACGAGTTTTATGTCAATGGTCAGGCTGTTGAGCAAGGATGCCGTGAATGGCCGACGGTTGATCAGATAGTCATAAAGGATTTTCACTCCTTGCTGGCCATCTATCCGCTGACCATTTCAGCGCTATACCATTTCAACACGCTGATTCGCACTTGGCAGAGCGACCACCATTTTATCATTTCATTTATTAATTATCAGGGGCCGCCGGTCACCCTGGCGCGTGAGCAGATGAGCCTGCTGAGAAACGGCTTTGTCTTTATTGCCGGCGACAGTGAATCATATCGTACAACCCAACAATTTTTCGAACACCTGGCGCAAATTAAAATTACTGAAAACGATCAGGCCGACAGTATCCGCGAGGTTCAGCTGCAGGAAGACACGAACAGGCTGATTTTCAGAGTCAATCCGGTTGATGAACGGATTCTGCAAAGAACCTGGAACGGCACAAATCTCGACGTCTCTCATCTGGAGGTCCAGGGGCCAATGGAAAAAACAATAACAACCATTTATTAAACAAAGACGATCATGCTCCGTATTGACAATCTCAGCCGGTATTACGATCGGGCCATCTGGATAGCCGACGATCGCCTGTCCGCCAAAATAGCACAACCGGGCAACATGATCGAACAGATCGATTTTCACGGTTTGCAGCCGGTCAGTCGAAATGCTAAATTGCTGCAACATTCCCGAGGCGTTTTGCAATTTTTTCTCGATTATGAGGGCAACGGAATAACAAATTCACTTTCACTGGCGTGGGAGAATATTCTACTTCACCCGGCCGGCATATGCACCACGCAAGACCTCGGCCAAATGCAATTTGGTCTGGAACTGGTGGTTTCGGCAGACACTCTGCAGGCGCGCTGTTTTTGCACAGCCCCCCCGGTTGAATTGGAGCGGTTGCGGCCTGTATTCCGCATCATCTGGAACGCCGGTTCACAGACGACGACGGTCCATGGTTGTCGTACCTGGGATGAGCCTACAATTCAAGGGAAGGGTGCGTTGCTTCTCAAAGCCAACGATCGCATCAAGCTTAACGAATGGCTGCAGCGAACCGGCGACTATCAGGGCGACTTTCTCATACCAGAGGGCTGGCGCAGAATTATTTTCAAACGCTCGTGTGTTTCCGGCACGGCAACATGGCAGGATGTGCGCGATGAATATCGCGACAGTGAGCTGGATCTTTATAATGCCGATACCTGGATTCGACTGGGCGCTGATGATTTTGAGTTGGTTCATCTCGATCAAACGGGTTATCAATTCCGTTCGCAGCAATTTATTCGGGAAGAGACAAAACTGTGCTCACCGATTTTTACTGTCCGTTTTTCCGCTCGTTCGCCGCTGGCGCCGGGTCCTGTTGAAGCGAAATTCAACAGTCAACGACTGCGCTACCAAATTATGGGGGAAACGGTCCCACAACTGACGATGTCCGAATATCCCGGCATTGCTGAATTCTTTTCCAGAGTGCCGCAAATCGTCGAGTCGGCACGGGTGACGGACTATGGCCTGACGCGCGCCTGTCCGGGCACCTATTATTGGATATGGGCCTGGGACAATATGGTCACGGCCATGGCGCAGTGCCGTTGGGGGGATCTGACTAATTTGGGCAGAGTGGTTGATTTTCTGCGACAGCATCGCGACCTGGACGGTTCCATTCCGGGTCGCTGGACCCGGCATCTGGAACCCATGGACAGCCGTGGAATCGGCGGTCATGATTTTTTATTTTCTGAATTGGTCATGATTTTGTATTCCGAAACACAGGATAAAAATATACTGCTGGCCAATTATCCGGTCCTGGTGCATGCGTTTCGCGAATTAAGCGGCCGTTGCCGTGCAAACGGATTATTCACAACCATGGGCATGTATCCGGATTTACCGCAAAAAATGGGTCGCGATGAAAATTCTTATGTTGCCATAGACAGCGGCGCCTGGTACGGACTCTGCCGTAATCTGGAAAAAATCAGCTGGCAGATCGGTGACCTGGCCATGGCCGGCCGGGCCGGCGCCATGGCCGATAAAATAGAGACCAGTTTCCTGCCGCTGTTTTGGGATGATGTGAAAGGATTCCTCTGCGATTCATGCAATCCGGAAACAATGAAAAAAATCCACAGCTATCCGCTCTTTTCATTGCTGATGCTGGAATCACCCTATGGCTATCATCTGTTGCGAGAAAAGCTACATGATATCGGTCGTTTTCTTAATTTGCATTTATTGGGCGCAACCGGCTTATCGCTGACGCCGGCGTGGGATGTGAATCATAACACGGAACCGGCCATGTCAGCCTGGTATCCGCACTGGGATTTCCCGGCGGTGAAAATATGGACGGACAATCTCGATCAGACCGCCCTGCAAAAATGGCTGGCCGTTGTAGAACAATGCTATCAGGCGCTTGGCTATTGCCCGGAATTTCTTTCGCTGGAAACGCCGGCTGAACAAAAATGGCAGAATCATGGCGCTGCCTGGAACCTCAATTGTGCGACCGGTTGGTATCAGGCCTTGCTACATAGCTTCATCGGCATCGAAACCGATATCGGCGGCCTCACCTGTCATCCTGCGCCCGCCCTGCACGACGGTCAACGCGCGGCGATAAAAAAGTTGTGTTACCGAGGCGGTAAATGGGATATTGAATCAGCCGGCAAAGGCGATTTCATCACCGAGATTTTCGTTGATGATGCACCGGTCATAGGCACGCTTAAAATCCCCTGCTCGTTTTATACGCCGGGCTGTCATCGAATCAAGATACAATATGATGAACGACCAATTGACGGCCCCATGCTTCTCAGTCTTTGCGGAGCTGCTGTGGCCGGTTCGGAATCGTCACCGCAACAATCGGTTTATCACATACAGGGTTTTGGACGCGTCGATTTACGATTTGCCGGAGCGCGGGAATGTACCGTATGGCTTGATGGCCGGTTGATAAAACATAACGATGCGTCTGGTTTACATATTGGTTATAGCAGACTGGAATTAACTGGAGAACATGAATTACGGCTAAAGGTATGACTTGAACAAATATGTTAACTGACGATGAAGGAAATATTTTATTTACTATGGAATCATCATTTATTGTCTTTGGCAGGCTGAAGGAACTGTTCGCGTTGCTGTTTCAGCCGCCATGCTGTGAACAATAGGTAGAATAATTTAAAGAAAAAAATCATGAAACGAAATCTTGTCGGTTATTTATTCATCTCTCCCTGGCTGGTCGGTTTTCTTATCTTTGCCGCCGGCCCCATCCTCTTGTCGTTGTTCATGAGTTTCACGCACTGGTCGCTGCTTTCCCAGCCGCAATGGATTGGCCTGGAAAATTATCATGAAATTATTTTTAATGATCCCCTGGTATACACGAGTTTGTGGAATACAGCCTATTATGTGATATTTTCAGTGCCTCTGGGCATGCTGTTGTCGCTGTTCCTCGCTTTGATGTTGAACCAGAAATTGGCCGGCATCAGCCTGTTTCGCACCATATTTTTTCTGCCGTCCATTACCAACATGGTCGCCGTATCCGTCTTGTGGATGTGGGTATTCAATCCCGAGTTCGGTTTGTTGAATCGAGGTCTGGCCCTGATCGGCATTGCGGGTCCATTGTGGCTGCAGAGTGAAACGTGGGCCAAGCCGGCATTGATCCTGATGTCGCTATGGGGCGTCGGCGGCGGCATGATCATCATCCTGGCGGCGCTGCAGAATATTCCGGCCGAATTATATGAAGCGGCCGAGCTGGACGGCGCCCAATCGTGGCGCAAACTGATGCATATCACCCTGCCGCTTATTTCGCCGGCGCTTTTCTTCAATCTCATCATGAATATCATCGGCTCCTTTCAGGTTTTTACCCAGGCTTTTGTCATGACCGCATCCTCCAGCGAAGGCAGTGAAGGCGGACCGAACAACGCCACCTTGTTTTTTGTCCTCTATTTATACAAAAAAGCCTTTCAACAATTTAAAATGGGCTATGCATCGGCACTGGCCTGGGTGCTGTTTCTGATCATATTGGTTTTCACGGCCGTGCAATTTGCATTCTCCCGTCGCTGGGTGTATTATGAATCCGGTGAAAGGAGCTGATATGGCGAAGAAATCTCCCCCCCTTCACAGCCTGATTAAAATAGGTCTGTCCTATTCTTTATTGGTGATTACCAGTCTGCTTTTCATCACGCCCCTGTTGTGGCTGGTCTCTTCGTCGCTGCACAGTCTCGACGGCGTGTTTGCCGTGCCGTTTCAATGGCTGCCGGATAAAATACAATGGCAAAACTATCCCGCGGCCATGACCGTTATTCCGTTCCTGCGTTATTTGACGAATACGATTTTTATCACTTTCATGGTCATCCTCGCTACGGTTTTTTCCAGCACCCTGGTTGCCTACGGTTTCAGCCGTATGCAATTCCGCGGGCGCAAACAGCTGTTCGCGCTGTGCATCGCTACCATGTTGTTGCCCGGACAGGTGACCATCATACCCTTATATGTATTATTTGCGAAACTGGGCTGGGTGGATTCCTATTTGCCATTAATCGTCCCGGCTTTTTTCGGCTCGCCGTTCTATATTTTTCTGCTGCGTCAGTTTTTTCTCAGCATCCCCTTTGAATACGACGAAGCTGCTGTGCTGGATGGCGCCGGCCCACTGCGCATCTACTGGAGCATCATTCTGCCGTTAGCCCGTCCGGCCATTGCCACGGTGGTGGTTTTCAGTTTTGTCGGCGTGTGGAACGATTTTTTTAATCCGCTTATATACATTAATTCGTTTGAAAAAGCTACACTGACATTGGGATTGAATTTTCTCAAAACACAGATCATCGGTTCCGGCATCACCCAATGGCATATTCTGATGGCAGCCTCGGTGCTGGTGCTGGTCCCGAATGTGATCATCTTTTTTCTGGCGCAACGCCACTTTATCAAAGGCATCA
>CAYLWO010000089.1:0-26802 GCA_964387285.1 uncultured Cytophagia bacterium
ATTTCCGCGCCAACAAAATCGCCCTGGAAATTTTCAGCTTGTTGCGCCAACTGCTGGATGTGCATTATCACGTTGACGTGATTTCGTCCTCCTTGCTCGATGATGCCGGGTGGACTGAAAAGGGCCTGCAGATCCATAACCTGCATTATGAATATGTTTTGCTGCCATATGCCGATATTATTTCTAAACACACTAAAAAATTACTCTCTGAAAATCCAGAACGGATTCGCTTTATTTTCTCCAAACCCACATTAACGAAAGCTATAGATAATCAAGTGGCTCTTTCCATCCCGGCCTTGTTCGAATGGCTTGGTCAACAACCACAATTGCGACCCATCACAGCGCCTGCTCGTTGCTGGATCAGCATGATTGAGTCGAGCGATGGGAATTTGGTCACGCTTGCACCCGCCCGACACGGCTATGAATACGAAGGCCAGGTATGTTGTCGGGGGCAGTCTCTAAAGTTGCCAACGACTGCCCGAATGAACACCATCCATTTCCCGAATATGGGAGAACCACAGCTTTTCAGCTACTCTGGATAAAAACAAGATCGCGCTAAGATTGCTCCGGCGCAAAATTATCACTCGATTCCATTTTCTCCGGAGGATGTATGATGATTTTTACATCTCGAGCAGTCGCTATGCTCTCTCTGCTGCTCATCACCTGCCCATTCGCATGCGCACAGCAGATGCCGCTCACAAAACCGCAAGAGGCCGGCTTTGTCCCGGAACGCCTTGCCGGCCTCGACAGGCAATTGCAAACGTGTATGGAAGAAGGCTGTTTGCCCGGCGCCGTCGCCCTCATTGCACGGCACGGCAAAATCGCTTATCTGAAAAGCTTTGGCATGGCTGATCTGGAATCCGGGAAACCGATGCACACCGATGCCATTTTTCGCATCGCGTCCATGACCAAACCGATTACCAGCGTTGCTGTGATGATGCTTTACGAGGAGGGACGTTTTCTACTCAATGATCCGGTATCGAAATATATTCCAGAATTTAAAAAGCCGCAGGTGTTGGTCGAATTCCACGCCAGGGATACGACCTGTACGACCGTGCCCGCCAAAAAAGAGATATCCATCCGTGACCTGCTGACGCATTCGTCGGGGATCGGTTATGGCCTGTCCAGCGAAGCGTTGCGCTGCATTTATCGCAAGGCCGATGTGCCGGATGCCTATGATATCAGAGGCATAGCGCTTGCGGAAAAAATTCGAGCGTTGGCTGGTTTACCCCTGGTGCATCATCCAGGTGAAGGTTTTACCTACGGACTCGGCACCGATGTGCTGGGCTACCTGATTGAGGTGATCTCGGGCAAGCCCCTGGACCGCTTCCTGGAAGAACGACTGTTCAAACCCTTGAAAATGAGGGACACATACTTTTACTTGCCGGATGAAAAGGCGGCAAGACTGGTCACGCTCTATCGATATAACGGCACAAGTTACGAACGATATACACAGGAAAAAATGCAGGAAGTCTTTCCGCATTCATCTCCCGACTATCCTCTCAGCGGCAGCCGGACGTATTTCTCGGGCGGTTCAGGCCTTGTCTCTACCGCTCCGGATTATGCCCGTTTTCTGCAAATGCTGCTGAATGGGGGTTCACTCGCTGGCGTTCGCATCCTGAGTCCCAAATCGGTCGAGTTGATGACGGCCGATCATGTGGCCTGGAGCAAAGGCCAATTCGGTCTGGGCTTTGCCGTAACCACGGCCCTCCGGCAGACCGGTGAACTCGGATCCCTGGGAAGCTATTCCTGGGCAGGTCTGTGGAATACCTCTTTCTGGGTTGATCCACAGGAAGATCTGATCGGCGTATTCATGAGCCAGGCCGATCCGGCTGTTTACAACACTGTTCGTTTCCGCGTACAGGTATATCAGGCTCTGGCAGATTCTCATGGCAAGATGGTGAAAAATAAAACCTTTGACAAATAATAGACGGCTGTTCTTTACGAGATTTTTAAGCAGACATAGTGTATCTACTTATGACTTTTTGAATTACATAACTTTGTTTTCTTCGATTGGTTGTGCATATTTGGCCAAGATGGCGAGAATTTCTTCCGAACCGTTTCGCAAATTGCACACTTGCTTTTTTACTTGCGCAGTATGAGAATACTAGTTATCTTACACTACTAGAAATAGAAATCAGCATCACCAGGAAAACAGACGCGGTCGTTCTTTGCCATCATTTATGTGGCCTCTGACTAGATCAGAGACGGTTCCACATCCTTCTGCACCCTTTGCCCATCTTTCGGTATTCGTACCTTTCTACATCTTTAGAGCTCATGCAGAACTCCTTTCACGGCACGCCGGCAACACCGGCATGAGGTCACCGAGTTATTCACTCTCTGAAAGGAATTCTGTATGAAAAATCCAACCCTGTTGTATGGGCAAAGGCGTGTCTACGCCTTTTGTGCTTTGTGTCTTTTAGTACCGCTCTGGTTAGGAATTACTCCTCTTTCCGACTCGATGCCGGTGCAAAACATCAACACAGCCTGCGTCGCTGATTTCTATGCCTCCGACACCCTGGGCTGCAAACCCTTAACCGTCACGTTCACAGACAACTCTCAGGGCGCCATCTCCTCTTATCAGTGGTTTTTCACCGGCGGCAGCCCCAGTACAGCCACCGGCGTCGGTCCACATACCGTCACCTACAGCTCAGCCGGCAATTACAGCGTCACTTTAACCATCGCCTGCCGCGAGGGCGATGACTCTATAACCAAAACAAACTATATCACCGTCCGCGATTGTGCATGCACTGCCGATTTCAATGCTGATGAAACTTCGGGCTGTGCGCCCATGACCGTAACCTTTACCGACAACTCTTCCAGCAGTGCTACCAGCTGGTACTGGACCTTCACCGGCGGCAGTCCCGCCAGTGCGACCGGCGCCGGGCCGCATCAGGTCACCTATAACAGCGTCGGCGCCTATCACGTCTCGCTCACCGTCTATTGCGGCGATACTGACAGCGATACCGAAACCAAAGGCCATTACATCACAGTGGACGATTGTGAGTGCGAAGCTGATTTTTCCGGCAAGGCGGACGGCACGTGTGCGCCGGTCACCGTGGTATATACCGATGCATCGACCAATGCACAATCATATAACTGGACCTTTACCGGAGGCAGCCCGGCGACAGCTCATAGCCAGGGGCCGCACACGGTCACCTATGCAACCGCCGGTACATTTGGTGCAAGATTGGCCATCGTCTGCAACAACGGACAATCGAGCATCAAGACCCGAAAAAGCTATATAAAAGTTACGGACTGCAACATGGATTGGGGCGATGCACCATCGCCCTATCCGACCACAAGCGCGGATAACGGCGCCTATCACAAGATCAAAAATGACCTCTATCTCGGTCAAAGCGTGGACAGCGAGTCGGACGGCACACCCGATGCCGATGCCTGGGGCGATGATGACGACGCGACGACAGACGATGAAGATGGCGTCTATTTCACCGCTTATATTCTCCAGGGCCAGACGACCGGCGTCCAGGTCATCGCCTCGGATACGGCTGTTTGCAATGCCTGGATGGACTTTAACGGCGACGGCGATTGGGCGGATGCGGACGAACAAATCATCGCCAATTTTCCGGCGTATCCCGGCGTCAATCAGTTCTCATATTGGGTTCCGGCCAATGCCAAAAGCGGTGAGACCTATGCGCGATTTCGCCTCAGCTCCCAGCGCGGATTGAGCTACACGGGCGCCGCGGAGGATGGCGAGGTGGAAGATTATAAAGTCATCGTCGGCAAGAATGGTCCGTTACCGGATGGGACGCAAGTCTGTTTTTCCATCTGCATGGAGGTGGACGTACAACTGCCCGATGGCAGTCCGGAGCATCTGGAGGTAACCGGAACTGTTTTTGCGGAGGCTGACATCTCCGGCGCCGGCACGGCGACGGATACGGATGGCAATGGCCGCGATCAGGTTAAAGCCAAAGAGTCCGGCTGGACCTTCGCCACCCATGTGACCAGCGGATCGGACGCCATTAGCCTCGGTCTCAGTTCGACCAAACCCAGTCCTGGTATAGTTGAAGAAACAGCAAACAATACGCCCGGGATTTTGGATGTCCCGCCTTTCACCGCTACCGGAAGCGCCCAATGTGAATTTGATTTTTATTTTTACTTTACCTATCAATCGAAAAAATATTACGCGAGCCAACCGCTCTTTATGAAAGCAACCATCACATCGTTGCCGCCCAGCGGCGCCATCGACTTGACGGCGCCCGCATCAACGCCGATCACCACCGTGGATGAAAATGGACAGCAAACCGGATTCAAAGTAACCGCCATCCAGATGTGCGGCGGCGCGGGACAGGATCAGTACGACTATGGCGATGCGCCGGCATCCTACCAGGGCGTCTGGCCCTCTTCGTTCAACACCAGCACCGATGTCCTGCTGGGTAAACTCGTCGACTCTGAATCCAGCGCGCTGACCGGCTCTGATGCGCTTGGCGATGACAATGACGATCAGGATGATGAAGACGGCATCACCTTTCTCACGCCGCTCATTCCCGGACAGCCGGCAATTGTCCAGGTAGATTATTCGCAATGTACGGCCATCGAATTCAGCATCAATGGATATATCGATTTTGACGGCAATGGCCAATGGGACTTGCCGCAGGAAAAAATATTTGCCCTGGGCGGGTCTTCAGCCGGAACGATAAAGAATGTAACTTTTGATGTGCCTCCCAGTGCCAAACAGGGCGCCACGTTTGCCCGGTTCTTCGCCTACTATTCCGGCCCAACATTACCGGGCGGCCGTGTCAATGGCGAAATAGAAGATTATAAAATCAACATTGGCGGCGACGAGCCGCAACCCGATGTGACGATTATACGATTTGATGTCTGCTTTGAACTCGATTTGCAACTGCCCGATGGCGCCGTGGAACACCTCACCCTGAATGGAACAGCGATTGCCAATGCAACCATCAACAGCTCCGGCACAGCGGTGGATCTCGACGGCGATGGCCGCGATGAGGTGACTATAAGCCTGGTCCATCTTGCACTGAACCCGGTCACTGCCAGCATGGGCACCGTGACCGTCGCGCTTAATCCATTTACCTCTTCGGCGGGTGAGATCGAAGAATTGGCCAACACAACGCCCGGCATCCTCGATATCCAGCCATTCACGGCAAGCGGCAGCGCTAAAGCGCACCTTGGCATCTATCTGCAGTTTCAAATGAGCACCGGCGCCTGTAATGCCTTTATACCGGTCATCATGACAAGTTACATGAGTTTGCTGCCTCCGGTGAATGCCAGTCTGGATGCGCAAACGGCGGTGACCTATATCGATTTACTCGATGTGAGTGGTTCGCCGTCTGGTCTGCAAATCCGCTCGATAGAGCCCTGTGCGCCAACGCAGGAGGAATATGACTTTGGCGATGCACCGGCGCCCTATCCGACCCTCAAGGCACAAAACGGCGCCTATGGTCTGATCGATAAAAACGTGACGCTGGGTTCTCTGATCGATGGCGAGACAGACGGCCAGCCGGGCGCCGGCGCTGTCGGGGATGACAACAACGGCATGGATGATGAGGATGGCTTCAATATTTTGTCACCCGTGATTCCCGGACAATATTTTACCTTTGAAGTGATCCTGGGAAAACTTGATAAGAGCCAACCTCTCACTTTTCATTGCTGGTTCGACTTTAATGGCGATGGCAGTTGGGCCGGGGACCGAATAGCGAGTTGGACTGTGATGAATATTTTTTCAACACCACTCTATTCATACTCCATGCCTTTGACCTACCTGGTTCCTGCTAATGCCAAACCGGGCATCTCCTATGCGCGCTGTATACTCATGACGGACAACACCACAATGCCAGGCGATGGTACCGGCTATGCGGGTATCGGTGAAGTTGAAGACATTCAATTCACCATAGAAAGATCGACGTCCATTTATCTGGGCGACCGGGTTTGGGAGGATCTTGACCAGAACGGTATTCAGGACATGGGCGAACCCGGCCTCGCCAACGTCACTGTTGAGCTCTATGCAAACAACACCAAGAGTTCGACCACGACGACGGACGCTAACGGCATGTATCAATTCACCGGTTTGAATGCCGGGCAGTATTCCCTGAAATTCATACTGCCGAGTGGTTTTGTCTTCTCCCCTAAAGATCAGGGAACGGACGATCTGCTCGACAGCGATGCCGACCCCACATCCGGCATGACCGCCGCGTTCACGCTTAACCAGAACACGGTGAATCCACAGTGGGATGCCGGCATGTACCGCGGCGGCGAGGAGCTCTATGATTTCGGCGATGCGCCCGCCCCCTACCCGACGCTGCACGCGCAAAACGGCGCTTACACGCTGATTGATCCGGATATCTATTTCGGCAAATCGATCGATGGCGAAAATGACGGCCAGCCGCACAGCACGGCCCAGGGCGACGACAATGCCGGCCTGGACGATGAGGACGGCTTGACCATTTATACCCCGCTCGTACCGGGTCAAAATTTTCATCTGGCCGTCACCGTAACCACAAACGAATCGGTATGGAGCACGGTGTGGATCGATTATGATGGCGACGGCAATTGGGAATTGGGCGAAGCGTTGGCTGCCAGCAACCTGATGAACAGCAACCAATATGCCCTGCACTCGATAGGCACCATGCCTGCGACCGCAAAACCGGGTACCACATACATCCGCTGCCTCCTGGCCACCGATGAAAAATCCTATCCTTCAGCAGACGGCTATCAAGGGAAAGGCGAAGTGGAGGATTATCAGATCACCCTGGCCGAATCCGCGCCGACTTTTCTCGGCGATTTCGTCTGGCACGATGCCAACCACAACGGCATTCATGAGAGCGGCGAAACCGGCCTCGCCAATGTAGCGGTTCAGCTCTTTAAAAGCAGCGGTTCGCTGGTGAGCACAACAACGACGGACGTCAATGGCTTTTATGCTTTCACCAACGTAGCGCCCGATGATTACTATCTGCAATTTTCCCTTCCCGGCGGTTATGTGTTTTCGCCACAGGACAAGGGCAGTAATGATTATCTGGATAGCGATGCCGATGTTGCGACCGGCCGGACGGCCGTTTTTACGGCGGCCGCCAATACCATTTATCTGCAATGGGATGCCGGCATGATCCGCGCGGACGCCGCCGGCGGCATCGATTTTGGCGATGCACCGGACGACGCTAAAGCGCCTCGTTACCCCACTCTGGCAGCGCATAACGGTGCCAGCCACACCATCGTTCCAGGATACTTTCTCGGCGGCGGCATCGACGGCGAAAACGACGGCCAGCCCGAGACCCACGCCCTTGGCGATGACAATGCCGGCATCGACGATGAGGACGGCGTCCATTTCGCCGGACCCTTCATTCTGGGTTATTGCACGGTCGCACAAGTCGTCAGCTCCAAACCGGGGTATCTCAATGTGTGGATGGACATCAACATCGATGGCGATTGGAACGATGCGGCTGAACGAATTCTGGTTGACTTTCCAATTCCAGGCGGACTCCAGGTATTTTGCTTTAGCACTCCAACTGGCGCCGTCACGGGAACGACCTTTATGCGATTCCGCTTTTGCTCCTATCCCGGACTTGGCTGCGATGACGCAGCCAGGGATGGTGAAGTGGAGGATTATGAAATTGAAATCCTCGACAAGATGCCAGAGTACGATTTTGGCGATGCGCCTGATCCGACCTTTCCCACTTTGCATTCACATAGTGGCGCTTATCATGTCATCACCGCCGGCATTTATCTTGGCGTCGGCGTCGATGCAGAGGTGGATGGCCAACCGGATGGTACGGCAACCGGCGACGATCTCAATGGCAGCGATGATGACGACGGCGTCATTTTTCCTGGGCCCTGGGTGCCGGGTCATATGACCGAAGTGCTGGTCAATCCCTCCGTACCCGGCTATATCAGTGCCTGGGCTGATTTCAACGCCGATGGTGACTGGTTGGACACGGATGAGCAGCTCTGCATGGATCAGCCGGTTTCTCCAACCTTCACCTTGTTATCGATCTCTGTACCAGCCACAGCAATGCAGGGTTCCATCACGGTTCGTTTTCGTTTCAGCACCTACAAATCCATTACATCCATTGGCATGGCCAAAGACGGAGAGGTGGAAGATTATATGGTAGAGGTCGGCGAACTTGGCCGTCCGGTCAATAAATGGTCACAACCACCCTTGCATAACAAGAAATCCGATTTCCCGAAATATTTCTGGGGATGGGATCAACCTTCCGTCTCTCAGGTGGTCGTGCTGGCAGATGATTGGTACTGCCACGACAACCGGCCAATAACCTCCATTCATTGGTGGGGTTCCTATCAGGGATGGGAAGGCAAGGAACCACCCCTGCATGCTCCGTCTCGTTTCCACATCGGTATATGGACAGACCACCCGGCATCGCCGGAACGGCCATGGAGTCATCCGGACAAATTGATCTGGGAGAAGAAAATCGAGCGTGCTGCTTTAAACGAGCGCATTGTCGGCGCGGACTATTTTCCGCCCAGCATGCAGCGGCCCGACTCTTGCTATCGTTACGACTTGATTCTGCCGCCGGATGAGTGGTTTCACCAGGTAAAGGATTCAACGGTTTTCTGGCTCAGCATTGCAGCGATTTACGATAAACTACCGGATGCCTTTGTCTGGGGCTGGAAGACACGTCCGCACTTTTTTAACGATGATGCCGTGCTGATCGAACAGCCGAAAAATCCGGGGATCGGCGCCCAATTTGGTGATGGGAAACCCATCGGCGAATTGTGGGATGCAGCATTTGAACTCGGCACTCTTGAAGATCATTCGCAGTATGATTATGGCGATACGCCGGTTTTTTATCCGGTTCTGTTTGAAGATAACGGCGCGCTGCATCTCATCCGGGAAGGCATTCACCTCGGCAGAGGCATCGATCCGGAATCCAACGGGCAACCGGATGAAAAGGCTCTGGGTGATGATCATAATGGTCTGTCGGACGAAGACGGCGTTTTCTTTATCACCCCGCTCGATCCGGGCAGAATTGCCAAAGTCGAGGTGCTCGCTTCGGCCAGAGGCCGTCTCAGTGCCTGGATCGATTTCGATGGCAATGGACATTGGGACAATGCAGAGGATCGCATATTTTGCGACCGCTTGCTCATGCCAGGATTGAACACCCTGGAATTCCCGGTACCGCCGATTAGCCATGCAATGACCACTTTTGCCCGCTTCCGCTTCAGCACGGTTAATCCGAGAAGCGCCGGCGGTCTGGCCATCGATGGTGAAGTGGAAGACTATGCGGTTGAGATCCATCCCACCTCCGTAGATCAGGAAAAAGAGCAGATGCCCTTGCAGTATGAATTGCTGCAGAATTATCCCAATCCATTCAACCCGAACACCGGCATTGTATTTGCGCTGCCCAGCGCCCAACGTGTTCGCCTGGCGATATATGACCTGATGGGCCGTGAAATTCGTGTTCTCATGGAAGGTCCGATGCCGGCCGGCAGACACACGCTCAAATGGGACGGCCAAGATCCTCTGGGCATAACCATGCCGTCAGGCATCTATCTCTACCGGATTACCGCCGGACCGTTTACACAGGTAAGAAAAATGTTATTGTTGAAATAAGGCCCAATGTCTCAAGGTCCCTGTCTTTTCAAATAGGCAGGGACTTTTGCCTGTATAAGAGGCGCCTTTTTTTTGGACATCACAGCAACCAACGGCACAGTTAGAGATCACTGGAGGAAGAAAAGCATGAGACATAAAAAGTGGGATTTCTCAGCAGCACTGGTGCGAACGATATTCGGTTCTCAGTTCATTTTGTTCACTCTGTCTCTAGCGCTCACAGCAAAGAACCTGACCGTTACGAAACCCGACAACCAGCAGCAAAGGTTGGAAAAAACCAGTCAGCGGCAGCAGCTTTATCCGAGTACCCGGCAAATTAGCCAAAGCGGCTACGACTATGTGATTATCGTCAAAGACAACGACATGAGCAATGCTGTTCAGTCCCTGAAAACCTGGAAAGAAAAAATCGGCTATACGGTCAAGATCGCAAAATTTGACTCTATCTACCATACCGTAACCGGTCGCGATAACGCGGAACGCATCTGGAATTTTCTTGCTGACAATTATGAAGCCTGGCGTACGCAGTACGTTCTGCTGGTCGGCGATGTTGATGAATTGCCGATCCGCATGCTCTATCCCTCGGACACCGGCCTGCCCTATGGCTCTGATTTTTATTATGCTGTTCTGCAAACCGACTGGGACGTCGATGACGATAACCGATGGGGTGAATTTCAGGATGATGGTTTTTGGCCGGAAGCCGATGTCCTGGTCGGCCGCATCCCGGACAATGATGCGGAAAAAGTCAAACAAACATGCGCCAATATTATCGCTTTTGAGAAAGACACCGACTCGTGGAAAAAGCAAGCCCTTTTGGCCATGGGTATCATGGGCTATGCCCAACTCGGCAGCAAGACCGATTGCGCAGTGACCGGCGAGTATCTGCAGGACAATGTATTCGATCAGCACGGCTGGACCTGCACCACACTTTATGAAAAGAGCGGCATCGACTTTTCCAAGTACACACCCACAAAATCCCTTAACGAATCAAATTATATCTATGCATGTGGACCCCAAAAGCAGAGCATTATCAACCTGATGGCTCATGGCGAACCCAACTCCATGACAAGCCTGGTTTGGCATAGCGACATGGATCACGATAAAACCATGGATGTCGACCTGGGCGAACAGACAGACAACTCTTTTTCCCTGTCAAGAAATATTATTTCCAATTTTGTATCGTCGTTGGTTTTCCTCAGCGGATGCGCAACAGCGCCCTGTACGGCGGATGACACTGTTTTTAACGCTTCGCCGCTGCGCTCGTTGTACCTGGTCGCGACGCCGCGTAGCAATATGGCAAAAGTCTATCTGCGTCACGGCGCGGTTGCGGTCATCGGTTCCTCAGCTGGAATAGATTTCGATGATTATTGGACCAAACCGGCTGATGGAAAACAGCAAAGTCTGAATTACTATTTTTATGATTATCTCATCAATCAGAACAACAAGGCCGGCGATGCGTTTTATGGAGCTATGCTCAAATATGCCGAGACCCACAGCCTTGCCCGGGGAATCATGGATTTCAATTTCTTCGGCGACCCCTCTTTATGCATCTCTGGTTATGAAGATCGGCCCGGCGGCAACGACAGGGTCATCCACGACGGCATGTATTATGACTATGCTGCTGATAACGCCGACAACGGCGACCTGTATGTTGCCGTGTTGACCACCATTCCGAATCCGCAGTCCGGATTATTAAACGGAGAAATCAAGGTCTATAAATCTACCGATCACGGGCAAAGTTGGCAGCTGTGGAACACCATCTCCACCCGTCAGGGCATTTACGCTATCGATATTATTGTCGCAGAGTGGGGTTCGGGTGAATTTACCGATAATCGCGTGCTGGTATTCTATTCTCTGTTTGACGGCACGGTGCAAGTCAGCCGGATTTTACTATCATCCGGCATAGACGGCACGACCACCATCGCCAGTGAAGGAACTGATAATTGGATTTGGGGAATCAAGGTTGCCCGCGATCCGATACCGAAAAATTTCAAACTGTACTTGACCTACTGCGCACAAAACCAGACCGCTTCCTCCGGGGTTTTCACCACCAAAGTTTGCCGCTCCACGAACAATGGCAACAGTTGGCAGGATTGGCAGTCCTTTGCTGATTACCTGAATCCCGCCATTGAAGCAGGCGCAAATAATAACGTCTATGTGGCGGCAACGAAAAACAATCAGACCGAAGATGTCTGTGTTAAAAGAAGCAGCGATGCCGGAACGACCTGGGGCGATTGGACGAATTTATCCTCTGGAGACGAAGCCCAATCGCATGATGCCTGTCCTGTGGCCATCGCCGCCTCCACCGATGCTGCGGTTCCCACAGTCTGGGTTATTTATAATTATGAAAAATCCTCCGGCGCATACAACGACGATATCCGCTATGCCTACAGCACGGATGCCGGCGCCAGTTGGACACTGGATCAGACATTAGCCGGAAATGCCGGCAATGAATTCCGCTTTTCAGCCAAATCCTATCGTACCGCTGCAAATAAATGGATCAACCTGGCTTATGTGGCCGGCTCTGCCAATCCCCGGATAACATGGCAATGGACGAGCGGCTCTGCTCCCTACCATTGGTCCACGCCGAGAATTGTCAATGATTTTGCCGCTTATGGACGAACCCCTCAGCCGGTCTATTCACCCGGCGCCGGTCAAACCGGCAGCGGCGTGGTTTATGGCGGATCGTCTTCCAACAAAGTTTATTTCAGCGCTCCCTGGTTGACCTCATCGCAATTCCATGCTGACATGAATCCCAAAGGCCAATTATCTCTTTGCGCGGTAATGCAAGATGGTCGTGTAAAGATTGATGTTGATATTCCTGAAAAAAGCAGAGTTCTTGTCCTGATCCAGGATGCCATGGGGAAACTGGTTGCAAGTTTATCCAATGGGATGCTGGACGCAGGTCAACACGCCTTGAGCTGGCCTGGTGTGCGCAATACCGGCGAACCTGTGGCGGATGGCCGTTACTTTTGCACTGTACAAACGGTCAATTCAGCCATCAGCAGACCGTTTACATGGCAAGGGTCTGCGATCAAATTAGAAGCACAAAAGGATATGACCTGGTTTCCTACCGGCAATCTGGAACGGGCATTTTTAACAGCAAAAATCATACAGCCAACTGCGGAAAGGCTTTATGCCAGCGCCATTACGAGTATCGATCTAAATCGAAATGAGGGAGTGATCTTTCGCTCCCTGAATAAAGGCGCGACCTGGGAGCAATGCGGCCATCTTGAAAACTGCTGGGCATCCAACTGCGTTGTGCAAACCCATGCGGGTTCACTCCTGGCCGGGGGTCTTGTGCTGTCCGACGATCAGACTATGAACGGTGTCATCTATCGTTCCGGGAACGGCGGTGATTCCTGGCTGCCTGTGCTCCTCTTTCCCAACGGCGTTGTTCATGAAATCATACAATCGATCAACGGCACGTTATATGCCGCCACAGGCTGGAATGGAATTATTTTTAGATCCGACAACGACGGCAAAGAATGGAGGCCTATTTTTGAATTCGGCGCCGGTGTCCATATTTATACGCTTCTTAAAAGCGCGCAGAATTTTTTGTTTGTCGCCGGCGAAAAGCCCGATGCCATGGGCTTTATGATGAAATCAGCGGATGAACAACACTGGCTTCCCGTGGAGGCCATGAATGAAGTCTCGGCGGTTTACGCTATGGTGCAGGTTCCAGACAAGCTTTATGCAGCAGGTCGAGGCAAAGAGATAGGTTGGATTTATCAATCTGATCCGGACGGTATGAACTGGTCCCAAACAACCGAACTGATCCGTACCAATATCAAAGCGGTACATTGCCTCATGCCAACCGCTCTGAATGAAATTTTTGCCGGGACGGAAACAACAGCCGGTCTTTCCTCGACAAACGTATTGATCCTGCCGGCGCCGAATCAGCACTGGCAGATTTTCGGCGGAGACATCGACCTGGCCAATTCCGTGTATTCCATCTTACTGGCGCCGGAAGGAATCTATGCTGCAACAGGAAACAGGTATGGCAATATTTATCGATGTACGCCAGCAGTCGGAATCCCGGTTGCAGGAGAATTCGCTTTATCGCTCCCGGCTAAAACAGAGTTGCTGCAGAATTTCCCCAATCCGTTCAATGCAACAACGAGGATAAAATACTCTCTAGCAAAACCGGAAAAGGTCAGGTTGACGGTTTTTAATCTTTCCGGACAACAAGTGACGGTTTTGGCTGATGAGACTCAGCTCGTTGGATTTCATCAGGTCTTTTGGAATGGCCGCGACAACGCAGGTGAGATGGCGCCTTCCGGGATCTATATTTATCGACTGGACGCAGGGCCATTCTCATCCGTGAAAAAGTCGGTCTTAATAAAATAGACAGAGCTGGACCGATGCACTATTCAGGTCAAGTTGGATGCAAGAGCGCCTGCTGTCGTTTATTTTTCTAAAACATGCAACACCGCCAGCTCTTATTGGGAACAGATTCATGCAACCATCAACACCGTGCGATTTTTTCGGGAATATGGATTAGGGGCTCATGAAAAAAGTCACAGGAAGTATATGAGTATCCCACCTAAACTTTTAATGCTGTATCGGCCGGCGCCCATTCACCGGTGTATGGATTATACGTGCAGGTTGGTGTTTTAGCATAAAGGTCACCGGTGAAACCATGAGCCCAGGGTCGGCAGTCATGACATAAATAACGATACTCACAATCGCGGCAGACGGCAATTTTGTCTCGCGTCAATTCCCAAAAAGTACGCAAGCCGTTGTCTACTATCCACCTTAAAGAGTGTTCATGCAAGTTGCCTGCGACCAGATCTCGTGGAAATACACAGGGCAAAACATTTCCCTCACTGGTAATAGCGGCGTTACCAAACCAGCAGCTATTTCCCGATTGATTACTTTCAAACTGCTTGCGATTGGCAATAAAATCCGGTTTACTTCTAATAATGCTCAGACCGTACTTTTCAGGCCAATCTTTCATCCCAGTTCCTCGTCCGCAAGGTCGAATGGGATCTGCTGGTCCGCTGATAATTCCCAATTCATTCAGAAAAAGGCGCGTTGCTTCCACTTCCTGTTCATTATGCTTCATGGCAATGATTGAACCGCGCGTCGGTACGTCGTACGCTAGCAACATTTTCAGATTCTGCATAGTTTTTTCATGGCTTCCCGGGACGCCAGAAATAATATCATGCGTGCCGGATTTGTACGAATAGAGAGAAACTGCAACGTGAATGTCATTTTCCTTGAGAAAACGAATTAGAGATTCAGCAAGCAAGGTCCCATTGGTGAAAACTTCGATCATTTTAAAATTGTTTTGCCGTGCACGTAGAATCAAGTTGCGCAAATCTTTCCGTAAAGTACATTCGCCTCCGGTAAATTGCACGCTTTGACATCCCATATCTGCGGCTTGTTCCAACCAGTCGAAAATCAGTTTTTGGTCAGGTTGAATTGCCGGTTGTGCCGACGCTTCGGCGTAACAGTGAATGCAACGCAGATTGCATCGAGAGGTTATTTCAAGCCATAAAAACTTGAGTTCCGGATTTGTCTTGCCCATACTTTCCTTAATAACAGGCTGTGGTCTGTTTTCCATAGTGATTAATTTTTTCTCAAGCAGGTTCGAAAGCAGGTGATCAACAGAGCCTTGTTCTAGATCCATCCGTGCTAATGTTTCCTCCACACTGAAACCTTCTTGACAAAGCTTGAGCATCTGATAGGCGGGTGCATTAAGACGATGCAGCCCGCCTGTTTTAAAGTCGACTAACAGCGCATATTTGGCGCCGCTGACCAGCGCTTTTTCTTTTGTCAAAGCGACAAACTTTGTACGAGCAGAAAAAGAATTATTTACCGTGTCAATTTTACCGTTCACTTGAGAGCCTTTTTTAATGCGACAATTTCCGCCTTTATGGTTTTGAGTTCGAGCTGCATTTCTTTCATTTCCTGGGTAACTTGTTTTGTGACAGTCTTGAATTGAAGATCATATCTAATCGCAATTTCCTGTATCCATTCCATCTGTTGCGGCCCGCAGACCTCCGTCGGTGTACAAATCCACTGATACAGGCCCGGCTTGCATAGTGGCTTGCAGGGTATGCAAACATCGGGATTCCAAATGGGTATACATGTTCCGAAGGGCTTGCAAATTGGTTTACATATGTGATATTCGATGGATGGCTCACAGACTTTTATTTTGTCGAGTTGCTCTTTCAGTGGATTGCACACCGGCACGCTGAGAAGATCACTCACACGCCAACCCTCTTTCACGGTCTCCACAGAGGGTTGTTCTTTTCGAGATTTTTTTTGAGCAGACATGGTGCATCTCCTTTCGACTTTCGTTTGAATCACATAACTTTATTTTCATCGATTTGTTGCACATATTTGGTCAAAATGGCCAGAATTTCTTCCGCTTTATATATTTTCGCATTTTCGATGTTAAATCTCTGAGGTTGCATCATCGCCGGGATTAAAAAATCACCTGCGGAGCTACTGACAAGAAAAAAGTTCGCATTCAAAACCGGAATTTTCAAAAGACTAATTTTACAGTCTGATCTGATCTGTCGCGATTCCAGCAATCCGGGAATTTGATTTCTAACCGTCACGATTGTTTCAACAGAATTTATGGTTCCGAATTCGCCAGGCACCAGTCTGCCGTTTTTATCGACAAGTTCCAGTTTAGTTCTTATTTCATTGTTGACCTGGACCGGAAACCAAAGGTCTTTGGTATGGATCACTCCAGATTTGGCTTCCGTTCGCGGTTCGTAGGATTTCAGTTCCTTCAGTCCGATCAGTTTAATTTGATACGGCTCTCCGACACGAGCAGACTGCGCTTCTTGAAGACTTTTAAAACCAAATTTACTGCAGTTCTTTTCAGTAAGAAAATTCTTCACATAACCTTCCAGTGATCGTTGTGCAAATTGCACAGTATCTTTCCTGGTGGTGAGCATCATGGCAGATCTTTTTTGAGCATAAATGGTTTCTTGCGGGATGACAAGAATCGAAATGTGAATCCACACAATAAAAAAACCACCAAAAATTCTATGGATGTTTTTCATAATAGATAATCTCCATTATTGTTTAAGCTAGTCGGCCAGGTATTTAAAACTAAAAAAGCTATTACCCCATGAATGGTTGGCATCACTCTCAAATGCATCCCAGGTCGAGACCGCATCCTCACCACCAGGGCACGGATTGCACTGATTACTTTTTTTAGAACAGTCGCAAGGCAAGGGATTAAAGTAAGCAACGTAATGCTCGCCACCAGCTTCGGCATAACCATAGGCAGTAACGACATGCCCGCCACCTCCTGTCCACCACCATACAACTTGAACAGGACTGTGGCCGCAACATTGCGATGTAGAAATGGTTTCTTTGAGCTTGGTCCAGGTCAAGCTCGATGCACTATAGCTAAAGCTAAACTGCCAATGTCCCCAGTTATTTTTTATGTCTTCTATTGATG
Organism: uncultured Cytophagia bacterium; assembly: GCA_964387285.1. GTDB lineage: Bacteria > Zhuqueibacterota > Zhuqueibacteria > Residuimicrobiales > Residuimicrobiaceae > Anaerohabitans. Next base: position 16,974 of record CAYLWO010000089.1, read on the forward strand.
CCCCCCAGGCAGAACCCCAACCTTGACAATCTCCTGTGCATCCGTCGCAACAATCAGGAGGTATACCGTGGATATAATTGGCTGATTGGCATTGATCAATGCGATGACCATAATAATCCGAGATCATCTCGGTCGTCGCCGCCCAACACCACCAATCACGATGTTGTGGCACCAAAGTTACGTTGACGCTGCAGAGATTTGGCGGTACACAGCAACCCCAAATGACGAATACCGAGAGCATTGCCGTCACGCCAGGAATCAATACTTTTTTCAACATATGTTCCTCCATTTGTATGACTAATTCGTACCCAGAACACTTTGGCCGTCCTGTAGTACATGGATTCCGTGACCAACACGAATAAATGTACAGAAATAAAAAACAACCAAAGCAATATTTACAAAACTTGGACAAATTAAAGCGGTGAATAGACTTTCCATCACGTTCTCCATTAGACAAGAGTTGTGCCAAAAAAATAGAACAAAATGCACGTGGTCATAAAAATAATAACCAATAATATATCTTTGATTTAGAGAATGACCAAAAGGTCGAGTTTAGGAAAAATCACTATTTTAACTTTTGAGAAGTATGGTAAAATCACCATGATCATGGCAAAATTACCAGAAAATTGTGTTACAGGATACGAGGAGCCAAGTCGACCAATTAAGGAGGATGATTTAACAGGATTTATATCGGAAAGTTCAGCAGTGATGGAATCATGTTCTCATTCAATTTTGCCTAGCCGCATTCAATTCATTGAACATCAATAGTATCCTTCACCACCACCTTGGTGCGATAGCTGATATTCGCCAGCTGTGAAGCGACGGTCACAGGCACAGGCGGCTGATGGTACATGGCTGTAGCAATACGAACAAGTCGTGCGCCGGCGTGGATGGCAAAGCGAGCTTGAACACGCAGGGATTCAGGGGGATAGGCCCGCCAGTAAAAATCAAGTTTATCCTTCTTGTGCTGAAATTTAAACGGAGACTCTATATCGCTTATCTCAAGCGTATCGGTGCGAATGGAAAGCGCGAGAATAATCATACTGCGGCTGCCATACACATGCGGCTCTCGATTCCAACGCCAATGACGGCCCAGGCGCAGCACCAACCACAGTCCGGCAATAGCCCAGGAGCACATTAGAAATAAATAGGGAAAAACACGCAATTGCCACGGATAACGCAAATTACCAGGCACACCGTTTAAATACAAAACCCCCGGGATCACAATAAACACGATCCCGGGGGATGACGAACTTGCGTACTCTCTCATTTCAGCAATACCATACGCTTGATATCCTGATACTTCTCCGTACTCAGTCTGACCATATAACTGCCGCTGGGCATGCCAACAGCGTTCCAAACAACGGTATGGCGACCGGCGGATTCCACGCCATCCACCAGAGTTGCCACTTCACGGCCATTGAGGTCATAGATTTTTATGGATACTGATCCTGACTCGGCCAATTCAAAACCGATGCTGGTGACCGGATTAAAAGGATTGGGATAGTTCTGCTCCAGAGCATACCCCTCTGCCGGTTTTGCTTCCTGAATCAAGCGCTTGGCCATTGGCGCTGCCTCACCGTTCTTATTTTCAATGAGCATGGTTCTGAATTCTACCAATTGTCGCCAGGCGCCATTGGCTTTTGTGGGCGTGTTGATAACCAGTTTGATATAACGCGCGCAAGTTTCCGGCAGATCATACGCAGTCCAGAGCCGCGAATGATGAGCAATGGTCGCCAGCATCGTGAAATCGGCATCTTCCGTTCCGGTGTTTGATGTCCATATCTGGATCTCTTTTGCCTGGCGGTTGTACTGTTGCACTTGATCCACGCCGTTATCGGTCTTGAACGCAATCTGATTAAACCGCCCCGCGTTCGGGCAAGCGAATTGAAAAATACCCCAGGCAGGGCCGGCAGGATCGCCCTGTGGACCGCGCGTGGTGACGGTTCCATCCCAATCCGTGGTGTCATGATCCACGGCGTTGTCCCACTCTTCACCAGGGTGGGTCGGACTTCCTGTTACAAACACCAGAGAATCGCAGTTAGCCTGTGCATAAAAGAAATTGACTACTTTATAACCATTTTCCACAAGTGTGACATGGAATTCTTCGACGCCGTTGGTGCACTCTAAATCGGCCGGCAGAGTGCTTTTGTTGATGTAGACGCGATACTCCATGGGAGTTTGGCCGGAGAATTTGAATCGACCGCCGTTGCTGGTTAATTGGCGATCGTCTGAACCGTCCATAAGCAACCCTTTGACCTGCACTTCGATCCCGTCGATGCCCGGTTCGCCCTCGTCATGTACACCGTTACAATTAAGGTCATTCCAAACAATGCCGGCAATTGTGCCTTTGACCGTACAATCAACAACGACTTGCTCGCGTGTGGGATTGGACTTATTATTTGTGGTTGACCAGGTTGATAGAGTCCCAATGCTGCAGACTCTATAGAAACCGCAGTAATGATCCAACTCTCGATTATCGGCAATCGCTATTTGGGAGACTATGTCTAATGCTCCAAATCCGGTTATGCCGGTCAACGCCGGATTTCCTGAAATCGTCAACTTATTGAGGATGCGCAACGTAGAGAAACCGCTGATTTCAGACAGAAGGATGTTTTTGTCGATTTTAAGATTGGAATTAACCTTTTCCAATAATGCGAAACCATCCAGAACACCTAAAGCTGGATTTTCAGCAATAGTTAGATTCAACAGAAAGTTTAAGACGTCAAATCCGGTGATTCTTGTCAGCATCGGATTCATTGAAATGTGGAGAGTTTGGCTGTCTCGAAGTTTAGAGAAACCTGCCATTTCCGCAAGCGCATTATTTCTTGCAATAACCACATTGAGTTGAACATGGTTTAGACTTGGGAAGCCGTTTAAACTGGCAAGCGATTGATTAAAAGTGACGCCAAACGTGCCCCAAACATCAGTTAGGCCGGCAAAACCGTTGATATCTCTCAAGGCATCATTGTAAGTGAAATTAAGATTGCCGGTCACTTTTTGCAGGTTGTTGAATCCATTAATGGTTAAAAGAGCAGAATTGTAGACAATATTCAAATGGCTACCAACCTGTACGAGAGCGCCAAAGCCGTCCAATTGCGTGAGTGAACTGGTCCCGTTAATGCTCAATTCTCCTGTAACCGTTTCCAATGAATTGAGTAATGCCAGGTCTGTAATGTTGGTTCCGCTGGGAGGTAAAATTGGACCAATAAAAACATTGCCATATACTTCGGTTAAGCCGGGCGCCAAACCATTCACTGCCTCCTGGTTTACTAGCCTCAAATCGCCGTAATGAGTCCAGGCGTGCAATGGGCCTGCGGCAGACAATACTCCAAATACAAGAACAACCATCAGAAACTGGGAAAACCGGCAACTGACCTGCATTCTCATGATCCCCTCCGTTAAGTAGTGTGATTATGATTCACCAGCATACGGGTTTTGTAAACTGTTTTTAATCTGGTTGCACTGATGGGCGAAGAAAAATTGGAGCCAGGCTGATACCAAGGAAGCGAAGAAAAATAAAAGTGCTTTCTAAAGGTGCTTGAACAGGATAAACGATCTAATATTAACGTAAAGAATTGTCAGCAATGTAATTAACTTTATTACTAAAACCAAATAAAATAAAAAATTTGTAAAATATTAAAATTTTGTATGTCATTTAAAACAAGTACGAAATTTCATTTTTTTTACAATCTTTTATTCAATACATTATGCCATGGGGTAAGAAAAGCGCCAGGTTCGGTCATCCCCACCCTATTTGATGCACTGATGTAAATCTGATTCATTGCTTACAGGAGAAAAGCGGCGTGAGTAAAAAGCGGCACATCTCGGAAGCGTCGGTTATCCCGTTGGATGATCAGACCAGTTTTTCGGTTGCGGAAGCAGCAACCGACCGCGAGATCAAACGGGAGCCCTGCCCGCGGGCGAAAAAATTGCGCGACCTGTATTACCAGACCCTCTCATCTGCCACCAACGAATTTCCCTATTGGTACACCCGCAAATATATGGAATTGGACAACGAGGTTCCGGTGGTCCGGCGCGCGTTAGCGTTGAAATGTGCTTTCTCCCACCTCACACCGACCATCTTTCCCAGTGAACTATTGGTAATGGGCAAAGCTCATTACTACCGCGGCTCGTTTCCCATGCCCTGGCTTTCTGAAAGTTACTACATGGCTAAAGAAGATGAACTGTATCAGGCTGCTTTGAATAAGGGAAGTTCCAGCGCCGATGAAGTGAGCGAGTTTGGCAGCGGCGGCGGCAATGTGGTCAAAAATTTCGGTAATGTGGTTTCTATCGCCGGCAAGTTCGGCATCCGCCAGGAAGAGGTGCCGGCTTTGCTGAAAGTGGCGCGTGCCTGGGTCGGCAAATCGGTCGATGACCTCGGTCATAAATACGAACAACGGGCGCCGGGATATGACGTCAAAGAAGCCATCATGAAGTCCGTGGTGTGCATGTTCGACTCGGGGTACACCCTGCCTCAGGGTCGTGAGGTCATCAACTATTATTATCCTCTGCAATACGGCTTTGACGGCCTTGTCAAGATAGCGCAGGAAAAAAGCAGCCAGGTGGCCGGAAACGCCGGCGGCGACGGTCTCAATGGCATGAATCGGCTGTATAATTATGAAGCGATCGTTCACATATTGCAGGGTGTGCAAACCTGGATACTGAATTATGCCAGAGAGGCCCGTCGCTTGCAAGCCGATGAACAGGAACCAGTGCAGAAAAAAGAGTATCAAGAGATCGCGGAATGCCTGGAATGGATCGCTCATTATCCGCCACGAACCTTTCGCGAAGCCATGCAATTGTGCTGGACCATCCACGTCGCTGTGCTCAATGAAGACGCCATTTCCGGTTTGTCGCCGGGCCGGGTGGGCCAGGTGTTGTGGCCGTGGTTCGAACAGGATATTGCATCAGGTCGTACCAATGAAGCTCAGGTTTTAGAGCTCCTTGAATGTCAGCGCGTTAAATTTACCTGTCTCGACTGTTTTGCCTCCATGGGCGTTGTCGGCGGCGTGCTTTCCGGAAACACATTTAATAACCTCAGTCTTGGCGGTCTGAAACAGGACGGCACGCCGGCAAGCAATCGACTGGAAGAGTTGATCATCGAGGCCGCGATCAATTGCGTAACCACGCAACCCACGCTGTCCTTGTTGTACGACGATAAACTGCCGGAATCGTTCTTGCTCAAGGCCGTAGAATGCGTAAAAACCGGCGCCGGCTATCCGGCCTTCATGAATAACCGCGTGGCCATGGAATTTCTCATGAATCAGTATGGACCGGAAGGAATGACGCCGGCAGAGAGCCGTGCGGTGGCCATCGGCGGCTGTTTGGAAACCTCTCCCTGCTCCTGGATGCCGCTGACCGTGAACGGTAAAAAATATATGATCCCCGGCGGTTCCGGCCAACCCACCAGCGTGGGCGTCCACTTTGTCTCTTTGCCAAAAATATTAGAGTTGGTGTTAAATGACGGCATGGACCAGCGCATTGGCCTGCGCGTTTTCCCCAGCCATGGTAAAAACCTGCAATCGTTTACCGAATTATTTGAACAGGTAAAAGCTTATTTCAGCAAAGCGGTGCAAGTGCTCTCTCTGACCAACAACATCCAGCACGACATCTGGCGCAAAAACAACATGGCCGTCTTTAATTCATTATTAAAGCCGGATTGCTTGGAAAAAGGCCATCTCATCAACGAACTGGGCTATCGATATAACGCCACTCATAACGTGGAATCCTGCGGCACCATCAACCTGATCAACAGTCTGGCGGCGATGAAAAAAATTGTCTATGAAGATCAGGAAGCGACTCTCAGTGAACTTTTAAAAGCTCTGCATGAAAATTTTGGTTTCCAACTGGCCAGTGAAATGGGAACTTTTTCGTTAGTGGATCAGCAAAAAAAACCGGGAGTGGATCGATACGATCGCATTCATCATCTCTGTTTGACTGCCCCTAAATACGGCAACGACGAGCCGTACGTAGATAGTATTCTACGAGAGTGGGAAGAGTGGTTCTGCGCCATGTGCAAAAAATACGAATCGCTCAACGCCAAGCCCTATTATCCCTGTCAGATATCGGTTTCCACCCATGCACCCATGGGCGCTGCAACCCTGGCAGCGCCGGATGGCCGGTTGGCCGGCACCACCTTTGCCGACGGCTCCATGTCGGCTTTTCCCGGTACAGATCGCAACGGTCCCTATGCCTTATTCGCCTCCGCCACATGCTGGGATCATGCGCAATCGCAAAATTCGCAGATGAACCTGAAAATTCATCCCAATTCGATTCATGGCGTAGAAGGCGCCAGAAAGCTTGTGGAACTCACCAGAGCTTATATGCGTAAAGGCGGCTTTCACATTCAATACAATGTGGTGGACTCTAAAATGTTGCGCAACGCGCAGCATATCCCGGAGCAATACCGCGATCTGGTCGTTCGCGTGGCCGGATTTACGCAGTATTGGGTAGAGATCGGCAAACCGATTCAGGATGAAGTCATCTCTCGAACCCAATACGAAGGAGTCTAGTCATGGAACCCAAATGCAAAAATCTGGACTGCCGCAACTATGCCGCGGTGGATGTGGCCAAAGGCATCTGTCATGTCAGCAAACAATTGGTTCTGGCAGATGGCGAAACCTGCGACAAATTTGTCAAGCTGGCAAAATGTAAACATTGCCTTAATTATACTGCAGCGCAAGAAGAATATCTGGGCGTTTGTTCGGCATCATCAATTCCGGCCATGACCTACCCTGACCTGATCGGCGTAACCTGTGAGTGGTTCTTGTGGAAAAAGGACTGATCTTAAATATTCAGGGCTATTCCGTACATGACGGCAGCGGGTGTCGAACCCTGGTGTTTCTCAGCGGCTGTCCCTTGCGTTGCACCTGGTGCTCTAATCCTGAAGGTCAGCTCTTGCGGCCACGTGTGCTATACCGCAAGCAAAAATGCCGGCACACGCATTATCGCTGTGTCAAAGCGTGTCCGCATCAGGCCATCCGGATCGCCTCTCCCTTCCCACAATTAGATCGCTCGCTTTGTGTTGCCTGCGACACTATGGATTGCGTCAAGGCCTGTTTAAATGAAGCTCTGCAGATCGCCGGTCGTTTCTATAGTGCGGATGAATTGCTGCGCATCCTGATCCGGGATTCCGGATTCTGGGGCAGCAACGGCGGCGTTACTTTCGGCGGTGGCGAGCCTTTGCTGCAAGCCGATTTTTTGCTGACCGTGCTTGGCAGATGCCGGGCCAATTATATACACACCACCGTTGAAACCTCGGCCTATGCGGATCCGGAGATTTTCATAAACGTTCTCAAATTGACCGATGCCATGTTCATAGACATCAAGCATATGAATTCAAACATGCATCGCATGAAGACAGGTGTTGAAAATGAATTGATCCTGCAAAACATTGCGGCGGCAGCCTCGTCGGATTGGCATGGCAGGTTGATCATCCGCATACCCATAGTGCCGGGATATAATGACTCGGCGGAAAACATGCAAGCCACTGCTGATCTGATGTTGCGACTGGCACTGACAGAAGTCAATCTCTTGCCGTTTCACCGGCTGGGGCAGTCAAAATACGAGCAACTGGGACTGAACTATGAATATGCGCACACGCCTGCGCCATCGCAGGCCATGTTGACGGCATGCCAGGCTATTTTTGAGAATGCCGGTATACATTGTTATGTCGGTTCAGAAACGCCGTTTTGAAGAGTTGCAACGCATTTGCATTTTTTTCGAGAGAGGAGTCAGATATGAAAAAAATTCTATGCGGCCTATTCATCTATATCCTGGTCATTACAATCGTCCCTGTCCTTGCGCATGCACGAAATCGGACAGCACCACAACCGTATAACCGTACGCTTGCCCTGAATTCAAGAACAGATGGCGGTTGGGACAGGCTGGTTACTACCGTTAAAATCGGTAAAAAAGTCATTGTCACGTTAACGGACTCGACAACCATTGAGGGCAAACTGTTGGCCATCGATGCACATTCGATTTCCATTGCACAGGCAAAGGGACAGCAGACGATCGAGAATGTAGAGGTCGTGCGTGTACACTATGCGGGGCAGCGCAAACGCCACATGTTATGCGGCATGTGTCTGGGAATGGCAGTCGGGGCCGTTGCCACCATGATTGTCGATAATCAATCCGCTCATCCGTCGAGTCATGCGGAGGCTGCAGGAATAGGCGCGCTGTTTATCGGTTTGCCTGTTGGCGCAGTCGCAGGCGCACTGGTTCCGACGGGGCCGCCGCTTTATGAGGTTAGAATTGACTCTCACCTTGATTGATCGATATGCATCGCCTTGTCCTCGCATGAAAGCAATTTTATATATCTAGACAAACCAGATTAAGTTTCCAACCGTATTGCCGTTTGAAAAGATATGCTTTTTCGACAGTTTTTGATTCCATAGAATTTGCGGTGCTAGCTGGTCGCGGAGCGACCAGGTGATGGTAGCCGTGGGTTTCAACCCACGGATACAGATATCATAGTATCATTCACGTCGCGGAGCGACGTTTGATCGGTTCTACAAAACCTCAAACGGATTGATTCGGATTATCCTCCATACGTCGCTACGCGACGTGGTTGCTCTTTTTTCCTTTCCGGGCGTTGAAACGCCCGGCTACCGGCAATGGTCGCTCTGCGACTATTGGATTCCATAGAATTCGCGGTGTAGGCTGGTCGCGAAGCAACCTGTTGACAAGCTTCACCATTGCAATGCCTTGATTCGCAGCATTCATCATGAGGCTGATCTAAAAGTTCCTTTTCTTAATTCGGCTCTTGTTTGCGGCTTTAGAAAAATTCGTAACCGACACAAGAACCGTTCGCTGATAGATTCCTCATCCAACAAACGGCAGACCGTTGGCCCTTAAAACGGGTTCAGAATGACACGGCTCTGTTACTTTTTGGACAGCCATAAGGATAATACCGTTGTACTATTCAGCTCTACAATAAACGCAGAGGGAGAACCATTAACGATGAAATATGTTTTTGCTCCGGGTTGCGCCCTCGATCTATACAAGCAAGCTTTAGCAGAGAAAATACACACTTACCTTAAGGCGAGGTATGGCGATGTGAAATGGTCGCAAACCTGTTGCCGTCACACTCCGCAGGCGGTCATGGGCAAGTGCGTTATCAATGTCTGCCCCTGCTGCGATAAGAGATATCGCCAGAATTATCTAGAACCATCGACAATCAGTTTGTGGGAGTTGCTGGCTGACAGCCGTGATTTCCCCTTTCCCGATTATGCGGCACAGCAGATGACCGTCATTGACGCCTGTCCGACCAGAGACCAGGCTCGCATTCATACCGCAGTCCGCAGACTGGCGGAACGCATGAACATTACCGTCATTGAACCGGAACGGACGCGGGAGAAAAGCACCTGCTGCGGCGACACTTTTTATGATGTCTTGCCGAATGATCAGGTCCTTGTTAAAATGAAAGAAAAAGCAGATACGCTGCCTGTTGACGATGTTATAGTTTATTGTGTTTCGTGCAGCAAATCCATGTTTAACGGTGGAAAGAAACCCAGGTATTTGATTGATCTGTTGTTTAACGAAGATACCATCTCCAAGACCTGTGATCCGGCAGCCTGGCATAAAGAATTGGATCAATTCATTGCCGTGCATACATAGATCGACGGCATTGAGTCGATGCCGGTAGAAAAATAGGAATATTAGCCAAAATCGAATGCTTGCAGCTCAAAAAAGAGGTCTTGCAGCAGGCACAGACCTCACAGGTTTCGGAAACCTGTGAGGTCTTGGAGGAATCGTTGTAGAACCATTATACGCAGGTATTGAGCGCCAACGGCGCGACCTACTATAGCCTGGGCCGCCACAG
>CAYLWO010000090.1:0-26322 GCA_964387285.1 uncultured Cytophagia bacterium
GTTTGACTGGGGAGACGGCACGCAATCGAACTGGGGATCAGGTACGCAGAGCCATTCATACGGAACGGTAAATACGTACGCGATCAAAGTGCGTGCCCGCTGCACCACGGATAATTCAATCCAATCAAATTGGAGCTCTGATAAGACTGTGACCATTACTTCGAATCAGCCTACGATTCACGTACTCTATCCAAATGGGGGCGAACAATTTAAAACCGGTGACACTTATGTGGTTAGATGGGAAACAACCGGAACTACCGGGGATCGAGTCGATGTCGTTTTATGGAAAGGAAATAGCGTTTACAAGTCCTTAAAGAGCACTGGAACCGGTAACGACGGTGATTTTGATTTCCTTGTCACGAGTGACATCATTCCTGGGAATGATTACCGGATTCGAATAACGAGCAGGCTGAATAATTCAATAACCGATATCAGTGATTCCTATTTTTCGATCTTGTCAAATCCATACCTTAGAGTTACCTATCCTAATGGCGGTGAGCGCCTGGCGATAGGATCACAAGTGATAGTCACTTGGGAACAACTTTCCACTGGAGATAGGGTGTGTGTAGATGTTTATAAGGGAAATTCGTTGTATCGGACACTTAAAGCCAGCACCGGCAATGATGGTGATTATACCTGGGATATCACAAGCGATTTTGAGCAGGGTGATGATTACAAGATAAAAATCACCAGCGTTGCCAATAACAATTATTATGATTTTAGCGATTTCTATTTCAGTTTGACCGGTACGCAAACTGCGTCGGGATGGGCGAAAGGGAATGTCCTTGAAGCATCGACCCAGGCCGGTTTGTCAGGTGTGACGATCAGAGTATATAAATCAGGCGCTTTGATGAAAACAGTAACAACGGACAATTCCGGTTATTTCGAAGTATCCTTGCCACAAGGCGCCGGATATTATTTTGAATTTTCAAAAGCGGGATATTTGACAGAATTCTATTATGATATTAATATTGAAACCGGACAAACCACATGGTTGCTCAAGATCATGCAAATTTCTCAAGCTAACAGCGGCGCCGGAACAGTAGGTGGCTTGATCATTGATGCGGTAAATGGAAGAGGGATCAGCAATGTTGCCATATCGTTACGCAAAGGTATCAATGTAACCTCCGGCACCATAGTCAAGTCAGCACAGACAGATGCGAATGGGTACTATGCCATCTCAAATCTTTCAGCGGGTAATTATACAGCCGAGTTGACCTGCGCGGGTTATAATAAGACCTATTTTGCCATTGTATGCATAGGCGGTCAGACTATTAGTAACCAAAACGCGACCATGTCGCCGATTGTACCTTCAGGTCAATGGCGCATTGTTTTGTCCTGGGGTCTGAATCCATATGATCTTGACAGCCACATGACAGGCCCGACCGGCAGCGGCAGCAGATTTCATGTGTACTGGCCTTCAGGTTCTCGATCAGATAATCAGTCCTCTCCCAATGTCTTTCTGGATCGCGACGATGTTGACAGCTATGGCCCCGAGACTATCACTATTTCGAATCAGTTTACCGGTATATATCGTTATTCTGTCCACGATTTCACCGATCGTGCTAATTCTTCAAGCAATAAAATGTCAAACTCTTCTGCAAAGGTTGAAGTTTACAAAGGATCAACCTTGCTTAGAGTCTTTAATGTGCCGTCCAATCGGGTTGGTACTTTATGGACTGTTTTTGAGTTATCTGGCAACTCGATTACACCGATTAATACAATGACTCATTTATCCGATCCTGACGCCGTACCGGCTCGATTGCCTGAACAAGAGTTTGCGAAAGATTATTTCAAGGAGAAGCCAAAACGAACAGATAGATGAGAATCTCTCATATTATGAATGCGGTAAATAAATACCTGAATTGAGCGATGTCTCATCATAAAAAACCTTGCGAAGGTTTCAAACCTTCGCAGGGATACTACCATTGCTTAATTCAGGAAATTGTTCACTTTTCACAACTGCATTTTTCGGCTAACATGAAAAACGGCAGATGTGTTCTCACGAAGCATCGTGCAACATTTCTGCCTTGCCCTCCTTACTGTTGCGCTCATCAATTTCAGTCGTACTATAGATTTCATTTGTTGAACGGATTCATGATTGCGACTCTAAAAAAATCAAACGAAATATCCTCACTTTGTTTTTTGCCGTATAACGTTCCGTGTTGTTCTCATGGAGCACTAGAATGCTGAATTCGTGTTATTTATGCTTGATCTTTTAACTCTGATTGGCTATCTTATCGACAAATGCGATAAGTGCGCTATAAATCGTTCAATGAAAAGGAATGTGTCAAAATGAATAAATATTTCGCTTTATTCGCCTTGGTGATGATGCTCTCCTGTGCAACGAAAAAAAATCCGCTGCAACCAGAGCAAACAGCGATAGCCGTTGGCGGACTTTTTTCAATTACTTCCAATCTCTCTGCCCTGGGCCAGGACAGCAAAGCAGCCATGGAATTGGCCATTGCGGATGTAAATGCTCTGCTTGATAAAACCAACAGTGCGTTTCGTCTTTCCGCAGTGATAAAAGACACGCAATTGGATCCGACGCGCGCCACAAACCTCATACAAGAGTTGGCAGGCCGGGGCATCAAATATGTTATCGGCCCCTCCTCCAGCGCCGAGGTGGAAGCAGTCAAACCTTTTGCCGACGCTAATAATATTCTGGTTATCAGCCATTATAGCACCGCCGGCAGACTGGCCATCGCCCATGACAACATCTTTAGATTCTGTCCCTCTGATATGACCGAGGGTCCGGCCATTGCCGCGTTATGCGTACTGGACGGAATTTCCGCACTAGTGCCTTTATGGCGAAGTGATGCCGGCAACCAGGGCTTGCACGATGCCGTAAAGACGGCGTTTGAGGCCAAGGGCGGTGTTTTTTTTAACGGTTATCGCTATGAACCAACGACAACTGATTTCGCCGAAGCCGGCGCGCAAATTCGCTCTCAGGTCGACCAGGCTATCATCCAGAAAGGGGCGGGTAAAGTTGCCGTTTACGCCGCTTCATTCGACGAAATTGTCGCTATTTTCAGAACAATCGCAACCGATCCGGTCCTGGCCAACATCAAATGGTACTGTGGCGATGGTGTTGCGCTGAACAAAACGTTGCTCGATGATGCAGCAGCTGCTGCTGTTGCTTTTCAAACCCGCGCGGAAAGTCCGAATCTCAGCTATGATCAATCGGCCGCAGCCGTGTGGCAGCCGATTGCGGCGCGCATTAAAGCCGTTACCGGCAACGACGGCAATCCATTTGCCCTGGCTGTGTACGACGCGGTCTGGGTGCTGGCCAATACTTTGGCAGTGACTGAGGGAAGAGCTGCGAGTTGGTCTAATTTAAAGCTGGAATTTATTCGACAGGCGAATGCCTATTCCGGCGCTACAGGATCGACGATGTTGAATGAAGCCGGCGACCGCAAAGTGGGGAGTTTCGATTTCTGGCGAATCGATGTCGCCACTGGAACCAAACAATGGATCAAGAGCGCTTATTATAACGGCACAACCGACCAGGCGACGAGAACGACCGGCAATAAATAATAATCCGAGGATCGTTTTGTTCCGAAATCGTATCTGAAGTGTAAAATCTTGACCATTTCCGCTAAAATATTTTTAACATCCCGCTGCCACTAACTAGTGATTAATGGATTGCATGGATATGAATTTTCGTTCAACATTTTGGTTCTGGCTTGCCTGGATTGGAATTTTGCTGTAGGAAAATTGTCAGATAAAATCTCCCGCCAAGGCGCAGAGACGCAGAGGGAAAAAGATAATGCTAAAATTTCCCCTTGGCGTTATCTGCGTCTTTGCGTGAGTATGTTTTTTGTGAAATTTGTTTAGAGTGGTTTTTAGACCAAACTCGGATTCACAAGTTACAAGACCATGAATTGTCGTATAACTTTTTTGTTGTGGTTGTCCAGGTTAGGAATTGGTTATAGATCAAGGTACCGGTATCAGGCTAAACTTATCAAGTCGGGCCAGAGCAGGAGATCAGCTAATATATTATGATGCATTTTTACAATAAGACTATTAAAGAGGTACTGGCACACTTGGAGACCAACGCTGCTGAGGGTCTGACATCATCTCAGGCCAGACAGCGATTGGAAAAATACGGCTATAATCAGATAGCGGGAAAACGCAAAAAAAGTTTTCTGCAAATGTTCCTGGCCCAGTTTAAAAGTTTTATGATTATCATCCTGCTGCTGGCCGCAGCGATATCCGGTGTGGTAGGGGTGATGGAAGGCGAGGGATTGCTCGATACCTATGTCATTCTGGGTATTCTGGTATTGAATGCGTTGATTGGAGCTTTCCAGGAACTAAAGGCAGAATCATCACTCGAAGCGCTTAAGAACCTGGCTGCGCCTATTGCTAAAGTACTGCGGGATGGTGCGATTTCCGAAATTCCAACTCGTGAACTGACGCCCGGCGATATTGTGATTCTGGAAACGGGAGCGATGATCCCTGCCGATCTCCGCCTGATTGAGACCAGCAATCTGAAAATACAAGAGTCAGCGCTGACCGGTGAATCGGTCCCTGTCGAGAAGCATGCCCATGCGATATCCGCAGATGGGATTTCCCTGGCTGATAGAGTAAACATGGCCTTTTCCAGCGGCGTGGTCACGTATGGGCGCGGAAAAGGCGTAGTCGTGGTTACCGGAATGCAGACCGAAGTTGGCAAAATTGCCGACATGATCCAGCATGTGGATGACACCGAAACGCCCATGAGCCGTCGTTTGGAACAGTTGGGCCGCATTTTAGGCATTGCTGCGTTAAGCATCTGTACGCTCATTTTTATTGTCGGTGTTATGTACGGCAACTCGGTTATGAGCATGTTCATGACCGCCGTCAGTTTGGCGGTTGCTGCCATTCCCGAAGGTTTGCCCGCGGTTTCCACCGTGGTTCTCGCCATCGGCGTGCAGCGTTTGGTAAAAAGGAACGCCATCATACGCACGCTGCCTTCTGTCGAGACTCTGGGCAGCGCCTCGGTTATCTGCTCTGACAAAACCGGAACCCTGACGCAGAATAAAATGACGGTGGTAGAGGCGTATGTCAATCATAAAAAGGACGTGATCAACCGGACGGCGCCGGCCAGTGTTCTTAATGAAGAGGAAAAGCGGCTGCTTTCCATTGCCGTTTTATGTGCGGACGCACAGATCAAAACAAGGGATGACGGCTCTTTAGAATTTAGCGGTGATCCAACGGAAACGGCTCTCCTGGATTTTGGTGTTTTGTACGGCTGTTACAAAGGTGATCTGGAGAAAAAGTCGCCGAGGATTGCCGAGATTCCGTTCGACTCGGAAAGAAAACGCATGACGACCGTTAACCGATTGTCCGACAAGCGGACCCGGGTGAATGTCAAGGGTGGTCTGGAAGAAGTACTGGACGTATGCAGCAAGATCATCATTAACGGAAAAATCAGAGCCCTGTCAGCGGGAGATTTGCAGAAAATACGCAAAGCAAATGAAACCATGGCTGATTCCGCTTTACGTGTTCTGGCCATGGCCTACAAGGATCTGCCTGAAGCGCCGCAACGCGTGGCCATCGGTGATCTGGAAAACGATCTGGTGTTTATCGGTTTGCTGGGCATGATCGATCCGGCCAGACCTGAAGTGATCGCTGCGGTTGCCAAATGCAACAGCGCAGGCATTCGGCCGGTCATGATTACCGGTGATCATAAAAGCACGGCCCTGGCCATCGCTCGTGAGATCGGCATTTATAAGGAAGGTGATCTGGCTGTTACAGGGGCTGAACTCGAAAAGCTGTCCGAGCACGAACTCGAGGAAAATGTCGACAAATACGCGGTCTACGCCCGCGTAGCGCCTGAGCATAAAGTACGCATTGTGAAAGCCTGGCAGCAACGCAACGAGATCGTAGCCATGACCGGTGACGGCGTGAACGATGCTCCTGCTCTCAAGCAGGCCGACATCGGCGCGGCCATGGGCATGGTCGGCACCGATGTTGCCAAGGGCGCTGCAGACATGGTGCTCACCGACGATAATTTTGCCACCATCGTCTCGGCCGTTGAAGAGGGCAGAAGAATATATGATAACATTCTCAAGGCCATTCAATTTCTGCTCTCCACCAATGTCGGCGAGATATTTCTGTTGTTGATTACATCGATTTTGAATCTCGGCGCCCCGCTTTTGCCTATTCATATACTTTGGGTTAACCTGGTAACCGACAGTCTCCCGGCTTTGGCTCTCAGTGTTGATCCGGCTGAAGAGGGCATTATGCGGCGCAAGCCGCGTAAATCGAAAAAAGGTTTTATGACCCGGGGAATGATTTGGCGGGTGATGTATCAGGGCGTCATGATCGGCAGCATACCGCTGGCTGCCTATTTGATCGGCTTGCGCGACGGCGGCGTCCAGCTTGGCCAAACCATGGCTTTTGCCACGCTCATGTTCGCACAACTGGTGCACGTACGCAATCTGCATTCCAACTCCCGGTCGTCGCTGGCCATAAGTCCCTGGAGGAACAAACCGCTTATTCTGGCGATTGTACTTTCTGCAGGATTGGCGTTGCTGGTGCTGCTGTTGCCGCCTGTGCGTCAGGTTTTCAGTCTTGCGCCGATGGATGGGACTCATTGGCTCTTGGTTTTTTTCATGTCATTGATGCCGATACTCGTAGTGGATATTTTTAAATTTTTGAAAATTAATGGTGCAAGGAGTGATGATTGAGATGAGTAAAAGAATTGCCCCCCAAAACCAAATGCTGTCGACTCCTGAAGAAATTGCGCAAGCTTTGGCGCAACTGGATGCATCTGCTGCTGCCAAATTTTTAGTAAAAATCCAGACCGAGCCGGCCATGCGCGCCCTGCGGATTATGGGGCCGCAGCCTGCAGAAAAAATTCTCGCACTGGTTCCTGCGGAAACCAGAGAACGGATCAGTAAAGCGTTGCCGCCGGAGGTCAGAGCGCAATGGGACCTGAACCTGACTTTTCCCAGGGGCAGCGTGGGTCGTCTCATGGATCCGGTATGGGCTCTCTTCACTCCGGACATGACGGTGCGGCAAACAATTGAAGAGTTGCGCAGCCTGGTCAAGAGAGAGTTTATTACCTATGGCTTTGTGGTGGATGCGAAAAAACGACTGGTTGGCGTGGTCGTGATGCGCGACTTGCTGTTTGCCGCTCCCAGGACCAAATTAAGCGAGGTCATGTTGACTGAGCCGTTCAGCCTGCAGGCTGACATGCCGCTTATGGACGCCATGCGCGAGGTCCTTACCAAACACTTTCCGATTTATCCGATTACCAATTCCGCCGGCAAACTGATGGGCACCGTGCGCGGCGGGCGGCTCTTTGAAGCGCAGGCGATAGAAATCAGCGCTCAGGCCGGCAGCATGGTTGGCGTGGAGAAAGAGGAGAAACTCTCTACACCCTGGCCGAGAAGCTTCAAGTATCGGCATCCCTGGCTGCAATTGAATCTGTTGACTGCGTTTGTTGCCGGCGCTGTGGTCAGCGTTTTTCAAGGCACCATCGATCAGATAGTCATCCTGGCCTCGTTTCTGCCGGTACTGGCCGGGCAATCCGGCAACACCGGTTGTCAGGCGCTGGCTGTGACCATCCGCGGCATGACGTTGCGTGAGTTAAAAAAAGGGCATATGCCCAAGCTGCTGGCCAAAGAGGGTTTGTTAGGTATGCTCAACGGCGCCATTGTCGGCGCAGTGGCTGGTATGGCCATGTTCTTTTTGGCGCACAGTCAGGGCAATGCACAGGCCTGGCAATTAGGGCTGATTGTTATGGCGGCCATGACCGGCAGTTGCGTGGTCAGCGGGGTTTTCGGCGCCATTGTGCCGCTCACCTTGCGCCGGCTGGGCGCAGATCCGGCTACGGCTTCCAGTATTTTTCTGACCACAGCTACCGACGTGGCCAGCATGGGCTTGCTGCTTTTTCTGGCAACGATGTTTTTGCTTTAAAAAGCGT
The DNA here is from genome assembly GCA_964387285.1 of uncultured Cytophagia bacterium. GTDB lineage: Bacteria > Zhuqueibacterota > Zhuqueibacteria > Residuimicrobiales > Residuimicrobiaceae > Anaerohabitans. The sequence continues at coordinate 7,916 of CAYLWO010000090.1, forward strand.
CGCGCGTCAACAGCGCGAGTTGATATGGTCCGGGGTTGTCCCGGCGGGAAATTGATTCAGTTTTTATTTTTGTATATAGAGCCGGCTTAGAAACTCCATTTCAACCGCGTGAAATAGACTTGCGCATCGCCGCCGAACTCGCCGTTCATATCACCGGCAAAAAACTGGCTGATGAACAGAAAATCAATGTTGTCGGTGAGTGAATAAGTGACGGACGGTGCGACGTACCAGGTACGATCGTAAGGAATCGGACGGCACAAAAGAGTGTTCCAGCGTCTTGTTGTCCCAGTAATCCCGGCTGTGAATCTGTATGTAACCGCTATAGCTGCTCACCACGTCCTTGATCATTTTACGCTAGCTGCCCAATTGCCACATTTCATTATTTCGTTTCAGGAATACCTGACCCTTCTCTTTCGCCGGCGCCGTGATCAGAACCAGGGTGAAATCGCGTCCTTTGCTCCAGCTTTTCATGGACACCGTTCGCGTCCAGTTGGGCCGGGTGAGGGTCATGGTCATCTGCGAGCAGCTGGTTTCACAAATTAACGAATAGCGATATGCAGTGCAATAAAAAAATCCTTCATTAATAATTCCTTGATTTTGCCGCTTTGAATGGCTACTTTTCGTAAAGTAACGGCAGTGATTCGATTTAGCGCCGTGATTCCTGTCGTTCGCAGACACCGGGGCTGATATGCGCGTTTATTTTATAGCGCTGTGCCCGGCTCCTCACAATCGCTTGGTAAGGATTATGCTTATGGCCGCCAGTCTACTCATTGTCCTGGGCGGTATCATCGCCCTGGGTTTTCTGGGTCATCTTTTTTTTGAACGCACGCGGATGCCGGATATCTTTCTGCTCATCAGCATCGGCTTTATCCTCGGTCCGATAACCGGCGTGGTGCCGGTGGCTACCGTGCGACCGTTCATGCCGGCTTTTGGCGCTATAGCCTTGACCATCATTTTATTCGAAGGCGGACTCGATTTAAATTTACGAAAAACGTTGACCCAGGCCTGGCGCGCCATATTGCTGGCGGTGTTATCTTTTGCGTTGGCGATGTTTGTCGTTTATTACGCACTGGCCGTCGGTTTTAACATCAGCGGGCGATATGGTTGGGCGTTATCTGCGGCCCTGGCCTGTACCAGCGCGCCCATTGTCATTCCGCTTATTGCCAGAATGGCGCCGGATTCATTGATGCGGCCGCTGTTGGCTGTCGAGTCCGCGCTTTCTGACGCGCTTGCCGTTATTGTTGTTTTAACGCTGGTCAATCTGAAAGGAACCGAGCTCACCGGCTCGGCTTTGTTGAGCGAGCTTGGTTATTCTCTTTTAATCGGCGGCGGCGTTGCCTTTCTGGCAGGTATTCTCTGGCTCTGGGCATTGAGCCGGCTTTATAAACAAAAATTCTATTATTTGCTGACGCTCGGTTTTGTTTTTTTGATGATGGGCGCGGTGGAGAACGTTCACGGCAGCGGCGCCATTGCCGTACTGATTTTCGGCATGGTGTTGGCCAACGGGCAAACCCTGATGAGCGTGCTGGGCATCTCCTGGCAGGAGCGTGTGAGCAAATTATTTCATAACAACCAGATCGAATTGCATCCGCGCATTACCGAATCTCATGCCGAGATCGCTTTCCTGGTGCGTACTTTTTTCTTTATATATCTGGGCGTCATCTTTCGCTGGCCGGGCAGCGACTTTCGACTCTGGCTCACCATTTTGTTGGTCAGCATCGCCATCATTATCAGCCGCGAGGCGTCGGTGCAACTGCTGGGATGGATCGGCCGGGTTTCCGGCAGAAACCGCATGCTCCTGGCTGCGATGTTGCCACGGGGCCTGGCCACAGCCGTACTTGCCGCCATTCTCGTCCTGCGCAACGCGCAACTGGCCGGCCCGCCTGAAACACTCGCCACTTTTGTCATCGTCGTGACCAATATCTGGACGACTCTGCGCATGTTGAAATTCAGAAAGTTGGCCGAGTCCGGAAAGGAGGCCGTATGACGCGTGGTTGCAGGCGCATGAACCGGCCGGCGCTGTTTTTCTTTTTCTGTCTAGCCGGCAGTTCGCCCCTTTTGGCCAATGATTCTTCAGCAACTCTGATCACGATCCGTCCGGATAATTTTCCATTGTATCGATGTCCGGCCGCTGATTCTGCAGAGATTCAGCTGCTGTTGCAGGAAATGCGGGTCGCAGCCAGTCAGCCGGAAAAGCTGCGCTTGCGAGAACAGAACGGTCATGGCGTTCTATTTCTCGACCATGGTAAAGAGATCGTGGTCAAGCCGGAGAATTGTGTCCAGCCGCAATTTTCACCGCTGGCCAATGCGCTGATGATGCGCGATTGGCTGGTGCAGCATGCCGTAAAACCGCCGTGGGATGAAGAAGAGTTGTTGTTGCGTCTCTTGCTGGGGATTGTATTCCCGTTTTTGTTGATCGTCATCTTGCGGTTGACGCGACTGGGTCTGCGCAACTGGGAACGTGAATGGCGATCCGCTGTACTGCAATGGATAAAAAAACAGGCTGAACAGCGTGGCATGGCTTCTCCCGGCGAACCGGGCAAACGCGTGGTTCGGATTCTTCTCGGTCTCGAACGCCTGCTCTTTTTTTCCGCAATTGTCGTGTTGGTTTCGTTTACCTGGTTTACACTTTTTCCGCAAACCCGGTCTCTGGCCGCCTCGCTGATCGCACGCATCGTCGAGCCGGTTTTGTCCCTGCTCGGGGATGCGGTTCATGCGCTCCTTCTTATCTTTTACACGATTGCGATATTAGCGCTCGCGCACTGGGCTGACCGTCATTTGACCCAGCGGCGAAAATTACCCGGATTGCCGGACATTTTTCAGGATCCGCTGGTTTATTTCCCAATCCGAATCTCCATCTGGATTATGTCCCTGTTTCTGGTTTTTTTCCCTTATCCCGGAGCGCCGCGCATTTTCGCTTTAAGCGTGCTGCTGATCGCCTTTTTGACCGGTCTTTTGGCGTTACGACCGATCCTGGAAGAAATTTCCGCCGGTATATGGGTCAGCCGGCATTACCGGCTCGAACCGGGCGACTCGTTCCTGCTTGACAAGCAAAGGTATTTGCTCATCAGCTATCATCTGGCGCACCTGCTGGTCGAATGCGACCAGGAAGCGCGTATTCTTCCTTATTCAAGGATCATAAAATCTGAATTGATCCTGGCGCGCAAAAGCGGGCAGACGCATGTCAACCGACACTGAGAAAAGATTAAAACGGTTGGACCGCCTGACGGCCATCGGCGGCGGCGTTGCTTTTTTGATGCTTTTATTCCGTAACGGCTTCCCCGGCCTGACCATTCCGCAACCGATTCTACTCGCCTGGGCTGCGCTTTTGCCCGTTGGCCTGTTTTTGGAAGCATTTTTTCGACTGCTTTGGGTTCCGGATCCCTGGCGTTATCTGCGCACGCATCCCATGCGTTATATTGTGTTATTGATGATTGTTCTGGAATTAAGCGGAGTAGCGGCCTGGCAACAATCGCGCCAGGCAAGATCGGCCGACATTTCGCTTGTTGTCGCCGAACTCTACATAGCTATTTCTATGCTAGCTTTTATCGGCAGTTGGATGAAAGGAGGCCTCGCAGCCAACCGCTGGTTGGCCAATCGCCGCATTCCTCTGCTGGTTATTCCGGTCCTGTCGTTTGCCGCGGTCATCCTGGTCGGTGCAGCGATCCTCGCCTTGCCGGGTTTTCATCGTCAGCCGTTGGCTGCGTTGGATTTACTTTTCACCGCCACCTCGGCTGTTTGCGTCACCGGGCTTACGGTGTTCGATCTAGCCACTGCGTTTACGCCGGTCGGGCAGACAGTGGTTGTGCTTCTCATACAATTCGGTGGACTTGGCGCCATGACCATGTTGGGCCTGTTGGCCTTATGGCATGGCGGACGACTCAGTTTTGGCGAACGAGTGTTATTGAAGGAACTGGTCGGTGGTCAACAACTGGCGGAAACGCGACGGTTACTGCTGACTATTGCCCGCGTGACGTTGATGGTGGAAATTCTGGGCGCTCTGACTCTGGGATTCCTCTGGCGGAATCGCGTGCCGCATGCCATGTTGCAGGGCGCGTTTCATTCGATTTCCGCTTTTTGCAATGCCGGCTTTACTCTGTTTCAAGACGGATTTTTATCGTTCCGTCAGGATCGGCTGACGCTGTTGGTCATCATGGCCCTGGTCTTTGTCGGCGGCCTTGGTTTTACGGTTGTTGCGGATTTATCGCGAACGGGATTGAGCCGGCTTTTGCCGTGGATTCCGGTGCAGCCGCTGAGAAAAGCGACCCGAATCGTGTTAGCCTGGTCCAGCGGGCTTATCCTGGTCGGTGCACTGGCTTTCTGGCTGGATGGATTTTTGTACGGACAGCCACGCACGGTTTTTTCCGCGTTCTTTCAGTCCATTGCCTGTCGCACAGCGGGATTCCAGATTGAATCACAACTGCATTTTGGCGCTCTGGGATTCTATGCCGCGCTGATTTTAATGGCTATTGGCGCCTCGCCGCAATCCACCGGCGGCGGCATGCGAACCACCGTCCTGGCGCGACTGTTTTATAAAATCGATCCGGTTGATATGGATGAAGAACCAAAAAAATTAATACTCTTTAAACCTTTTCGCGTTGCGCTCTTTTGCGCCGTCTGTTATATCGGGATTGCGGCATCAGCGGCGTTGCTGTTGCTGGTTTTTGAGCCTTTCCCGTGGAAGGATCTTTTTTATGAAAGTTTTTCCGCCCTGGGCACGGTAGGACTCAGTCGAGATATAACGACGTTGCTGTCCTCTGCCGGAAAATTGTGCATGATCGTTTTGATGTTTATCGGTCGCGTTCTGTATCCGATTCTGGTTATCCGCATGATCCGCGGACGACGACCGGGTCCGGATCCGGTGGAGTGGGTGTAGGTTGCAGCTGCTGTAATCACCATCTGTTCAATCAATTGGTATGAATATAGAGTCCTTATGAAGCAACGCATCATTATAGTATCCAATCGACTGCCTGTAGAGATCGGCAAACGCAAGGGAGCATTTACCTACCAGCCCAGTGTGGGCGGCCTGGCCACCGGGCTTTCGTCTCTGCGGGAAGCGTATGACATGATTTGGCTGGGGTGGCCCGGCTATATTTGTGCCGATCCTACTGAAAGAGCGGAAATAACCGCTGCTCTGGAACGGCAGCAAATGACGCCGCTGTTTCTCAGCCAGGAAGAGATCGCATTGTACTACGAGGGTTTCAGCAATAAAACCATCTGGCCGCTTTTTCATTATTTTGCGCAATTTGTGCATTACGATACCTCCTACTGGCAGGCCTACCTCCAGGTGAATCAGCGGACGGCAGATAGTGTGCTAGAGATATCCCGGCCTGATGATTTGATCTGGATTCATGACTATCATCTCATGCTTGTTCCCGGCCTGGTCCGCGCCCAAAGACCTGAGGCTGCCGTCGGCTTCTTTATGCACATTCCTTTCCCTTCTTATGAATTATTTCGCACCTTGCCCTGGCGGGAGGAATTGATCGAAGGCATGCTCGGTGCGGATCTCCTCGGTTTTCATACTTTTGACTATGCCCGTCATTTCATCAGCGCTTCCCTGCGCCTCGCCGGTGTGGAGCAATCGTTGACCGAGCTGATTTACAAAGACCGCATCCTCCGTGTGGACTCGTTTCCCATGGGTATCGATTTCGAAAAATTCAACACGGCGCGCAGCCGGCGGCCGGTGATTCGCGGGGTACGCGAATTGCAGCCGCTGCTCGAAGGACGCAAGATGATCCTGTCCATCGATCGTCTTGATTATTCCAAGGGCATTTTGCAGCGGTTGATGGGCTATCGTCGTTTCCTCGAACTGCATCCGGAATTCCATGAAAAGGTCAAACTGCTCATGGTTGTGGCGCCGTCGCGTTCTCAGGTGCAGGCTTATAAAGACCTGCGCACCAGGATCAATGAATGGGTGGGACGCATCAATGGGGAATTCAGCACCGTGGGCTGGACGCCGGTCGTTCATTTTTACCGTGCCCACGCGTTCGAAAACCTGGCGGCCATGTATCAACTGGCTGATGTGTTCCTGGTGACGCCGTTTCGAGACGGCATGAATCTGGTCGCCAAAGAGTATATCGCCTGCCGCGCGGACGAATCCGGCGTTTTGATTCTCAGTGAAATGGCCGGCGCCGCGGATGAGTTGCGCGAGGCCGTGTTGATCAATCCCAACGATGTCGATGACCTGGCCGCCGCTCTTTATACGGCGCTGACCATGCCCGAGGACAGGCAAAAAGAGGAGATGCGGAAAATGCGCCGACGGATACAGCAATACGATGTGATTCGTTGGTCAAACGATTTCATTCATTCCCTAATGAGCATTCACCGTGATTCGCGGATGATCCGCGACAAGGAGTTGAATGACGACGGGCGTCGACAAATCTTCGCAGCCTTTCGCAAGAGTCGATGCGCGATGCTTTTTCTGGATTATGACGGCACCTTGCGGTCCTTCGAAGACACGCCGGCGCAGGCGGCTCCTGATGCCGAGCTTCTTGAACTGTTAAGCGCCCTGGCCGATATGGAACATGGTCACTGTGTTATTGTCAGCGGCCGTGATCGCGCGACGCTGCAACAATGGTTCGGTCATTTAGCGCTGCGGTTGATCGCCGAGCACGGCGCCTGGATCAGCGTGGGCAACGGTCAATGGCAGTCCGTCGAATGTCTGGATGATTCCTGGAAGGAGCATGTGCGTCCCATTCTTGATTTGTACGTCGAGCGCACCCCGGGTTCTCTGCTGGAGGAAAAAAATTACTCTTTGGTTTGGCATTATCGCAAGGTGGAACTCGGCCTGGCTGAAATACGCATGCGCGAGTTGACGTCGCGGCTGGGCAGCGTGGCCGCTGCGTTCAATTTGCAGGTTCTGCACGGCAGCAAGGTGGTCGAAATCAAGAACAACGGCATCAATAAGGGCCGTGCCGCGCTGCAACTGTTGCAGGAAAAACCTTGTGATTTCATCATGGCTGTCGGAGATGACTGGACGGATGAATTTCTTTTCAAAGCTCTGCCCCCGGAAGCAGTTACCATCAAAGTGGGCGTTCGCGCCACCGCTGCCGGATATTGTCTGGCCGGCGTAACATCGGCGCGTGAATTGCTGTGGGACTTGGCCAGGCAAAAGGAGAGCCATCATGGTGCGATTGGATGACTATCGCCATATCGTCGGCGATGAACAGATCAGCAGGATATTCCGGCAAGCGAGCCGGTTGTTCGGCAAACGGATCATTCACGTCAACTCGACCTATATGGGCGGCGGCGTCGCCGAAATGCTGCAAAGCCTGGTGCCGTTAATGAACGACGCCGGCGTGAAAGCGGATTGGCGCATTCTGCGCGGCTCGCCCGATTTTTTCGATATTACCAAAAAATTTCATAACGGCCTGCAAGGCGAAAAAATCAATCTTTCGCAGATCAAGAAATCCATTTATGAACAAACCAACGAGGATTTCTCCCGCTATGCCGATCTCCATCATGATGTGGTCGTAATTCATGATCCGCAACCGTTGCCCCTGATCCGGTATTATCGCAAAATCCAACCCTGGATCTGGCGCGGTCACATTGACCTCTCCGCTCCGAGTCCGGACCTGTGGAACTATCTCAAAGCATTCATCCTGCGTTATGATCTGGTGATCGTTTCCAGCAAAGAATATCAAAAAATGGATCTACCCGTCGAGTACCGTATCTTTACGCCGGTCATTGATCCGCTCAGTCCTAAAAACATCCCTTTGTCCACTCAGAACATCAGAAAATATCTCAAGAAATACAACATACCGACGGACAAGCCGATTATCACGCAAATATCGCGTTTTGATAAATGGAAAGACCCTGTCGGCGTTCTGGAGGTGTTTAAGCAAGTGCGGCGTAAAATGGATTGCCGTTTGGTGCTCTGCGGCAGCATGGCCCCGGATGATCCTGAAGGAATTCAAATCTATGAAAGAGTGGAACGGGAAGCCGATCGTATGCTGGACAACCGCGATGTAATTCTTTTGACCACGGAAAACAACTTTCTCGTCAACATGCTGCAAAGTGCATCATCGGTGATCGTCCAAAAGTCCCTGCGCGAAGGTTTTGGCCTGACTGTGACCGAAGCGCTGTGGAAAGGGCGGCCGGTCGTGGCTTCCAACGTCGGCGGCATTCCATTGCAGATTCAACATGGAGAGACCGGCTTTTTACTCGATCCTGAAGACAATAAAGCCTTTGCCGACGCGGTTATACACTGTTTGCGCGATCCCGTCGCCGCCGGACATATGGGGCGCAAAGGGCGGGAATTTGTGCGGCAAAATTTTTTGATCACCCGGTTGTTGTATGATTATTTCCAGCTGTTGGGAGAAATGATTTGACGCAAAGACCTCGTCGATGTTTGATTCACTTTTAAATGGAAACGGGTTGTAAATTTGTGGAGAAAGTATGCTATGATCAAACGTTTTTTCTCTTTTATCTTGTGCATTGTCGTCATTACCCTGCAGGCACAAACTTTGCTTGAGCTCGACGCCAAACGGGTGTTACTGCCCAACGGTTGGAAATTGACCCCGGTCGGCAAAACAGCCCCATTGGGCGATCTACCTTTAAATATGGTCGTTTCCGCTGATAAAAAATGGTTGGCAGTGACCAATAACGGCCAGAGCGATCAATCGATTATGCTTTTCGATCTGCAAGCGGATAAGCGGATCGATTCCGTCGCCATCGCCAAAGCGTGGGTGGGCCTCGCTTTTTCAGCCGACGAAAAATATCTTTACGCCTCCGGCGGCAATGACAACTGGATAATCAAGTATGCGGTGGAGAATGGCAAACTTCGGCCCGCGGATACGCTCGTTCTCGGCAAGCCGTGGCCGGAAAAAATCTCTGTCGCCGGCATGGCCCTGGATGACAGCCGTCAGCTCTTGTACGCAGTGACCAAAGAGAATAACTCTCTTTATATTTTCAACACCAGTACCGGTAAGGTGCTCAGGCGATTTCCGCTTGGTGGCGAAGGCTACACCTGTCTGCTTTCTGCCGACAAAAAGACACTGTACATTTCCTGTTGGGGTTGCAACAAGGTGGTTTTGTTCGATGCCAATAATCAGGTGATGGACGGTTCCATTGCTGTAGGTGACAATCCCAATGAATTGATTTTAAATAAAAACGGTGATTATCTTTTTGCGGCCAATGCCAATGACAACACGGTCTCGGTCATCGATACGCACGAGCGCAAGGTGATTGAAACACTTAACACCGCGCTTTACCCGGATGCGCCCAGCGGCTCCACCGCCAATGGCCTGGCTCTCAGTGAAGACGATAAAACCCTGTACGTCGCTAACGCGGACAACAACTGTCTCGCGGTTTTTGACGTGAGCGAACCTGGCTCTAGTACAAGCAAAGGATTTATCCCTACCGGATGGTATCCGACCTGTGTTCGCGTTGCATCCAATAAAATTTACATTGCCAACGGCAAGGGACTGGGTTCACTGGCTAATCCGCAAGGTCCCAATCCCACGCGCAAGAATGAACAGGTGGCTTATCAAAAAGGCAGCAAAATAAAAAAAGAGCAGTACATCGCCGGTCTGTTCAGAGGTGTGCTGAGCGTTCTAACTGAACCTGATGCCAAACAACTGGCTGTTTATGCGCAGGCTGTGTATGCCAATACGCCATATTCTAAAAGCAAAGAGACCGAGAGTGAAGGCGAGCCGGGCAATCCTATTCCCAGACGGATCGGCGAGCCTTCACCCATCAAATATGTTTTTTATGTGATCAAGGAAAACCGCACCTATGACCAGGTTCTCGGCGACCTGCCGCAAGGCAACGGCGACACAACCCTGGTTCTGTTCGGCGAGAAAATTACGCCCAATCAACACGCTCTGGCCAGAGAATTTGTCTTGTTGGATAATTTCTATGTCAATGGCGAAGTGAGCGCCGACGGCCATAATTGGACCATGGGCGCCTATGCCACCGATTATTTGGAAAAAACCTGGCCCACAGGCTATGGCGGCCGCGGCGGCACCTATGATGCGGAAGGAAACCGGGAAATCGCCAATAACAAGAACGGCTTTCTCTGGGATTTTTGCCAACGCTATGGTGTGAGTTACAGAACCTATGGGGAATTTGCCGACGATTATAAACCCAACATCCCGGTGCTGAAAGATCATCTGTGTCCCTATTTCACCAGCTGGGTGCAGTCGGTGCGCGACACGGTTCGTTTCCGCCAGTGGCAGCGTGATTTCGATTCGTTGCTGGCTGTCGGCAGTGTGCCACAGTTTAACACCATCCGTCTAATCAACGATCATACGGAGGGTTTGGCAGTCGGCAAGCCAACGCCCTTTGCCCATGTGGCGGACAACGATCTGGCCGTCGGCATGATGGTCGATTATCTCAGCCGCAGTCCCATCTGGAACCAGTGCGCCATTTTCATCGTCGAGGACGATGCGCAGAATGGCCCGGATCACGTTGATGCCCATCGCACCACCGCGTATGTAGCAGGTGGATTCGTCAAGCAGGGGTATGTCGATCACACGCTCTACTCGACTGCATCGATGCTGCGCACCATAGAGCTCATACTCGGTTTGCCGCCTATGAGTCAGTATGACGCTTCTGCCACGCCCATGTGGCGTTGTTTCGCGAAAACAGCCGGCCATCCTGCATTTTCCGTTCGTCCGTGCCAGGTGGATTTGAACGAGATAAATACAGCAACAAGCAAGTGGTCCCATCTCAGCGAAACCTTTAATTTTGCCCAGGAAGATCGGTGTCCGGACGCGTTGTTCAATGAAGTCATTTGGAAAGCGGTGAAGGGGTTGGACAGTCCCTGTCCGGCGCCGGTGCATGCGGCGTTTTTCATGGCCGAGGAGGGAGAGGAGGATTAGCCCCATGCCGAACAAAGAGAAATCCCTTGCATTTTCTATAGTATTTGATTATTATTAAATTGAACGGCTTTATTATCTTTGCGATGGTTCTGGACCTTCGCTGTGTCGGTTTTAAGTTCATTTTGTTCAATTTAAGATAAAAGATTGTGGTTCATTCCAGGTAGAAAGAATGACATGATCTAAAAGAAAGCACGAATTTTGCCATTTTGCAATGGCGGGATTTGTGCTTTTTTGTTTTCGCTCTTTTAGAGACCTCACAGGTTTTTAAAACCTGTGAGGTCTGCGCATGCAGAGGATTATATGGGTAATATTTTATTAGGCGCCTGCTCCTGGAACTATGATTCCTGGATCAATCTGGTTTATACCCGGAAACAAACTTCTGCAGCCGCCTATTTACAAGAATACGCCAAAAAATATCGCACGGCCGAAATCGACAGCTGGTTTTACAAAATTCCCGGCAAAGCAGAGGTCAAGAATTATCTGCATCAAGTCGACAAGGACTTTCGCTTTACCTGCAAGGTCAGCGAAGCAATTACGCTGACGCACAAAAGGAATTTTAAAGACTCCTCGTCGTTGATCCCCAATGAGAATTTTCTCTCTATAGATCTTTTTCACACTTATCTGAAAGCGATTGCCGATATCCTGCCTTTTACGGACGCGATTATGTTTGAATTTGAATATTTGAGAAAAGAGAAAATGGAATCCGTCGATCACTTTATCGCTCTGTTTCATTCTTTTCATGAAAAAATCAAAGGTGCCTATCCCATTGCTGTTGAAATCAGAAACAAAAATTACCTGACGGAGGATTATTTTAAATTCCTGGATGACAGCAGGATCATGCACGTCTTTTCTGAAAAGCAGTTCATGCCGCATGTCTATGAGGTTTATGAAAAATTCCGCGATCTGTTAAACCAAAATGCCGTGATCCGATTGATGGGCGGAGATCGCAAGGAAATGGAAAAAAAGACGCAGCAACAGTGGAATCAAATTGTCGATGAAAAACCGGATAAAGAAAAAATTGTCGAAATGGCCATTGATATTGCCAACCGTGGGAAAAAAGTGGTCATCAATGTGAATAATCATTATGAAGGATCAGCGCCGAAAACCATAGAGAGTTTTAAGAGTTTGTTCAGCCAGCGCGGTTTTATCGTCTAATTACCCGAATAACCAAGACCGTGTCATTGCGAACAAAGGCACGTTCGCTGATAAACGGGATTGTTTGCGCTGGAGTGAAGTAATCCCCTTATACACAAATGTGTTATCAGATTCCTCGACCGTTGCAGCGGTCTCTGAATAACATGATAACTGATCGCCCGGGAAATCTTTTCCCGGGCGGAACAATAACTCTGGGCATTTTACCCAGATATAATCTGGAGTGCTAACGCCATGAAGAAAAATAATTTCAAAAAAACCAAAAAGAACGGGGCGAAAAATTACCCTGTTCCGCAAAAGGCCGTGCCCAACTACAAGCTGAACAAAAAAATGCAGAAACTGTTTCGCATGAACTATGATGGAAAATAGTTATTTTAGCTTTTTTTGTTCTATCAAATCCTGTTTGTACGCAAAATGACCAACAAATGTCGGACACCTTTAGCGGTTGTCGTAAAAGTTATTAGCGATATTCTTACTATTTGTCATGCTGAGCTGCAGAGCTGAATGTTCTTTACACTACGCGAACACTGAAAGCAGCGAAGCATCTGTTCGCCGCTTGTTCCCGATGTAACGTCCAAAATAGCGACGCGAACAGATCCTTCGGCCTGCCAAAGACACGCGCTGATGATTTCTGGAATCAATCACGGCAGGATGACACCTCATGAGATTGTCGCACAACTCTTAAAACCCCCGGGTTGTATTTTTTTTGCGATCCCGGGTGTTCCATAACAGATTGCTAATACGTTGCAAGACGCCGAGTTGCAAAAAGAACTGCGTCAACATCTTTGGTGTGGAATTTTGCGATAGTCTCCTGAGATGTCCGACATTTGGTTCCGATTTTTCCGATTGGGACACGAGCGTTTCATTTTTGGGGGTCGTTGCAAAAATAGGAGGTCGACCATGAAAAAGGTGTGCCTTGTACTGATCGTTCTTATCGTCGGGATGCTTATCACGCTGCATTTTAGGAAACCGACTCTACGTCCCGCCGAGAATAAATTTACCGCAGCCGAGGGAACCGAGGAAGATCCTTTTGCGCGCAGCCGCTATGAATGGACGCTCCTGCATGATCCGGCAACCCATTCCATCCCCAGACATATCGGCGTTCGGCAAAATAATTTTGTCAATCAACTAGCGAAGCAGAATGCATCGTTGCATAATCTCCCGCAAGTGCAAACCTGGCTGCATCGCGGTCCCTACAACATCGGCGGCCGCACCAAGGCGCTGGCCATCGATGTCAAGAATGAAAACATCCTTCTCGCCGGCTGTGTCTCCGGCGGCATGTGGAAATCCATGGATAAGGGGAAATCCTGGGCAAAGACCACTGCTCCTCATCACCTGCACAGCGTGTCCTGCATTGCGCAGAACAAAGCGCCGGGCAATGAGCATATCTGGTACCATGGCACAGGAGAATGCGGCAGTGGTGAACGCGGCAGCAGCGCCGCAGGCCCCTTGGGAACCAACGCTTTTGACCGGGGCGACGGCATTTTCAAATCCTTGGATAACGGCTCTACCTGGTCTCCGCTACCGTCCACTGTTTCGGGAACGGCTGTGACAACCGACCCGTTTGATTTTATCTATAAACTGATTACCTTCGGAGAGAACAGTATTTTGGTTGCAACATCCTGTGGCGTGTTTCTCAGCACGGATGGAGGCAACACATGGCGGCATCCACTGGATTTCGGCGCCGACTATCCCAGCAGCGATATCGTCATGACGAGCAAAGGAGAATTCTATGCTGCTATTGATGGCATCGGCCCCAAAACAGGGCTGTATAAATCGCTGAATGGCGAAACCTGGGAAGATATGTCGCCGCCGAATTGGCCCGACTCCACAACGCGAACGGTCATCGCCATCCCACCCTCCAATGAAAATATTCTTTATTTTTTGACTGAGCTTGCGCACTGGAAGCAGACTTTGAAGAAATTCGAACAGGGTGTGGGCTGGACCGACTTGACCCGGAACCTGCCTTTCCTCGGCGAAATGACCACCTACGGCGCCAAAATGCTCATGCTCCATGTCAAGCCGGACGACCCCAATACCCTTTTTCTTGGCACGGTGGGCATGTATCGCAGCCAGGATGGTGGACGCTCCTTTGAAGTCATTGGCGCTTATAGCGACTTTCATGTTGATCAGCACGCGATTGTTTTTTTCCCGTCCAATTATAAAAGTATGATTGTCGGCAACGACGGCGGTCTGTTTATGACCGAGGACAATACCGCGCCAACCAAACACGATCCCGAATCCGGCGAAAACCATATTGAATGGAAAACTTTGAATAACGGGTATATCACCACTCAATTTTATACCATCGCCATCGATCATGGTACACCCAAGAGTGAACTCATTCTGGGTGGCACGCAGGACAACGCCTGGTTGTATACTCAGTCCACCGATCCATTGACGCCATGGAATGAGATATTTGGCGGCGCGGCAGATGGCGGATATTGTGCTATCAGCGACGGTGGTCAGAATTTTTACACCAGCCATGCAGCCACTTTTTTGTTCTGGCGCTATGATTTTCCTGCCGGCGTTCTGCGCTGGACAGAGATCACGCCGGCCTCTGCCATCGGCATGGGTTTGTGGATGAATCCCATGTTGCTCGATGTGCATGATTCCAAGATCATGTATTTGCCGTCGCGGAAGGAATTGTGGCGCAATTCGGATCTGACTACCATTCCAAATGTATTTCCTCCAACGCCAACCAATGTGAATTGGAGCAAACTGGATAATGTAAAGCCGGATTTTGACATCTCTGCTCTGGCAATGTCGGCGGCACAGCCACGCCGTCTTTATTATGGAACTTTTGCCGGCATGATGCATCGTTTGGATAATCCCCATCAGGGCCAGCCCACGCCGGTAACCCTTGCCGGTAATGGCATACAATGGTATGGTAATCGCTATGTCCATTGCATTGCCGTGGATCCGCGCAATGTCAACAAACTGCTGGCTGTTTTTCCGAATTACGGCACGATGAGCATCTATATGTCTGAAGATGGCGGCGACAACTGGACAGCTGTTGCCGGTAATCTGGAAGAGCATCCGGACGGTTCCGGCAATGGACCCTCGGTGCGCTGGTTATCCATACTCTATGTTCAGGATCAACCGGTCTATTTTGCCGCCACCAGCGTCGGTTTGTTCTCCACTATCAAACTGGACGCGATGAACACGGTTTGGGTGCAGGAAGGTGCAGAAACCATCGGCAATGTGGTGATTGATATGATCGATGTGCGCCAATCCGATGGTTTCATAGTGGTGGCCACGCACGGCAACGGTGTTTACAGTGCGCATTTGACGCAAGTCCGGACTAGAATTGCACAGCAGACTGGTCAACCGAAGGATTTCGTCCTTTATCCTGCTTTTCCCAATCCGTTCAATGAGAGCACCAGGATTCGATTTGTACTGCCAATAGCAGGCTCAGTCAGATTGGAAATTTTTAATGTGCTGGGAGAAAAAGTTGCGACGTTGCTGGATGCATACCGGCAGGCGGGGGAACAAAGCGTGCAATGGCAAGCAACCGGAGCAGCCAGCGGCGAGTACCTTATGAGATGCAAATTTGAAAATCAGGTGTTGACGCAAAAGGTGATGTTGCAGAAATAGTTTTTGATAAAAAATTGTTACCGACGGATAATGTCCCTGTGTCTGATGACCTGGACGCGATGGTGAATATTTGTCGTAAAACAAATTAAAAGAGCACTGTTTTCGAGTTTGTTTAAAAGGAGTGATGAGAGATGCTTGAACCCAATAGAGTGAATCGCCGTAATTTTCTCGGCGCCGGCCTGGCTGGTGGTCTGGCATTGGCTGCTGCTGCAGGAAACGCCGCACCGCAAAAAAAGTTGGCTACGAAGACTAAAAAAACAGTCAAGGATTTTCCGTACAATCCGCGCACCCACAAAGCCATGCCGACGCGCAATCTGGGCAAAACCGGATACCAGGTGGGCATTTTCAGTCTGGGTGGGCAGGCTACTTTGGAAATTCAGGGCAAGGTCAATGAATCGGTAGCCATTATCCATCGGGCCATTGATCTGGGCATCAATTATATCGACACCGCTGCGGCATACGGCAGTGGCGTCAGCGAAACGCATATCGGCATGGTCATGAAGGAGCGTCGCTCCGAAGTGTTTCTGGCCTCCAAGACCAATGACCGCAGCTATGACGGTTCTATGAAGCTTTTGGAAAAAAGTTTGCAACAATTGCAAACCGATCATCTCGATTTATGGCAGTTGCATAATGTACAGACGCAGGATGATCTGGATAAAATTTTCAGCGACAACGGCGCCATCAAGGCTCTGGAAAAAGCGCGGGATCAGGGAGTGGTGCGCTTTCTCGGCATCACCGGCCATTACGAACCCTTGGTGCTGGTGCGCGCCATCGAACGCTATCCGTTCGACGCGATTCTCATGGCCATTAATGCGGCGGACGTGCATTATCTGAGTTTCAAGCGCTATCTGTTGCCGATTGCGCTGAAAAAAGAGCTGGGTATTATCGGTATGAAGCTCGCGACTCGCGGTCGTTTACTCTCCACCTGGACGCCGCCGCCCCTGGAGGAACAGCAGGAACGATTGCGCACCGCCAGGCCCGGCGCCATCACTATGCGTGAATCACTGAATTACAATTTTTCTCTGCCAATAAGCACCAACATTGTCGGTGTCGATACTGTAGCACAATTGGAAGAAAACGTCAAAATCGCGGCTCAGTTTGCACCGTTAAGCGAAGAACAAATGGCCGAGTTGGAGTATAAAACTCTGCCCATTGTTCGTCAGGGATTGTATTTCCGGCGTTGGAATTTGGGGGCGTAAGAGCTCGACTCGATAGTCGCATGGCGATTAGACTTCACAGGTTTTTAAAACCTGTGAGATCTTGCTGGAGAGCTAGCCTGGTTCATTTATAAAGGAATCAAATTCAGGAAACAATCGCATATTTAAGTTATTTTGTAGGAGCCGCTTCCTAGCGGCGACCGTCGACTCGCCAATTATTAGCTAAGGAAATGGCTTTTGCTGCGCACCGTCTGCTTGTCAATGTTCATATTATTTACTGCCAACAGCATGGCCGGACAAATCACCGGCCAAGTGATTACAAGTGAAGGCAAAGCGATACCTCATGTTGTCGTGCAGGTAATGGGTGCGCAGCAAGTCAGCGCGGATGACACCGGTCATTTTATTACCAAACCCTTGACGCCTGGTGAATATACCCTAAAAATATCTCATATCGGTTTTGAAGAGAAAATCTTCCGCAATATTCGCATTACCGGGGAAACACTCTATGACCTCGGTGATCTGGTTCTACTACACCGGATCATGCCGCTAGGTGAGATGATTATCTCAGCGACGCGCATTTCTACTCCATCCTTTGGTGCTTCTGCTCCTCTTAATTTTATTTCATCCTCGCAAGTGCATGAAAGGGCTGCCAAAACCTCGGCTGAGGTCTTACGCGAGGAGGCCGGGATTTTTGTGCAAAAAACCAATCATGGCGGCGGGTCGGCCATTATTCGCGGTTTAGGCTCAAATCAAATACTCATTCTCGTTGATGGCATCCGGCTGAACAACTCAACCTATCGTCTCGGCAATCATCAATATTTGACGACCATAGATCCGAATATGCTGGGACAGATTGAGGTGGTGCGCGGTCCTAATTCGGTTTTATACGGCAGCGATGCATTGGGCGGAACCATTAATCTTGTCACCAGAACTCCCTCATTTTCTGCCAACGGCTGTAAAGTGGACTATGGATTGCTCAATCGCTATGCATCAGCAGATCAGGAAAAAACCTGCGCCGGCAATCTCTCTCTTTCCGGCAAAAGGGTAGCTATAGAATTTGGCGGCAGCTATAAAAACTATGGTGACCTGCGACGCGGCGCCAATAGCGCTCATCAGGAATTGGAAAAATCCAAGAACGGAGTTGTGCAATCGCCCAGCGGATTTACTGCCTATGACGCTAACGGCAAATTGATTTTCCATCCACGGGACCAGCAATACTGGACCCTGGCCTGTCAGTCCAGTCGGCAAATGCATGTGCCGCGCTATGACAAATACGAACTGGAAGATTATTATCTCTGGTTATATCATCCGCAAAAACGTGATTTACTCTATCTGAATTTTAAGAACCATTTAAGTGTCAAGTTGCTGGGCAATGTGCAGGCTTTTATTTCCTGGCAGCGACAGGAGGAAGGCCGGGAGCAGCAAAAACGGATTGATACGGATTTGACTGTCGAAAATGACATTGTAAATACATTCGGCGCCAGCGTGCAATTTAATCCGGTGTTTGCCAATCATTCGATCATTTATGGATTTGAAGTATATAAGGATTTTATAAATAGTAATGCCTATAAAACAATCGTCCTATCGCAAGCAATTGAATGGCAGCCTCGCGGCCGTTATCCCGATGGTTCCGACTATACAACTTTGGGCCTGTTTATTGATTATCAATGGCAGTTCA
>CAYLWO010000091.1:0-26107 GCA_964387285.1 uncultured Cytophagia bacterium
TTCTTCAAAGGCGACGGCCTGTATCGCAGCAAGATCGGCATACCGCGGCCCAGAGTCAAATCCTGGCTCGGTTCCTATGATGCGGATGCGGGCGTGTTAACCCTGGCCCACTTTTCGCTTCCGGAAGACGGGCGCGATTACGTCAACAGTCTGTGGAAAATAACCGATCGTCCCTACGCCGGCGATGTGGCCAATTCGTACAACGACGGCCCGCCGGCGCCCGGCGCCAAGCCCATGGGACCGTTCTATGAACTGGAGAGTTCGTCACCGGCCGCGGCTCTGGCGGTTGGCGCATCGTGCACGCATCGTCATTGCATCCTGCATGTAAGCGCTGATGAGGCCACACTGGATAAAATCAGTCTGGCCACACTGGGAATTACGATAAAAGATTTTAAAACTGCTTTTAAATAAACAGGAAGACCGAAATGAGTGCCATATATCTGCAAATGCGCGGCATCCGCAAATCCTTTCCCGGCGTTCTGGCCCTGGACAATGTGCAAATGGATGTACAACTCGGCGAAGTGCATGCCTTGTTGGGTGAGAACGGCGCCGGCAAATCGACGTTGATGAAAATTCTCAGCGGCGTCTATCAATTGGACAGTGGAGAAATTTATATTGACGGCCGGCCTGTTGTATTCAGCGATACACGCGCAGCGGAACAGGCCGGCATTGCCATCATTCATCAGGAGCTAAATCTGATTCCGCAAATGACCGTTGCGGAAAATATTTTTCTCGGCCGCGAAGCGCGCACCAAACTCGGCCTGGTGGATTTTAAAATCATGCGCAAGCAGGCTTTGGCGGAATTGCAGCAGCTGGAGGTAGAGATACCGGTGCAGGCGCAGGTGTCGGATCTGCGCGTCGGTGAACAGCAATTGGTGGAAATTGCCAAGGCTTTGTCTCTGCACGCCAAAGTGGTTATCATGGACGAACCGACATCCGCTTTAAGCGAGACCGAAGTGGAAAAGTTGTTCAAGGTGATTAAACGGCTGCAGAAAAACGGCGTAGCGATTATTTATATTTCGCACAAACTGGAAGAGATTTTTGACATCGCGGATAAAGTAACGGTACTGCGCGATGGAAAATATATCGGCAGCTGTCAGGTCAAGGAAACGACGGCCCACCAACTGGTGGGCATGATGGTGGGACGCGAGTTGTCCGAGCTTTTTCCCAAAGCAAAGGCGACAGTGGGCGAGGAATTGCTGCGCGTGGAAGGTTTAACCGTCAAACATCCATCGCAGAGTCATCGCAACCTTTTAGATGACATTCATCTGCATCTGCGCCGCGGCGAGATTTTAGGCATTGCCGGCCTGATGGGTTCCGGTCGCACCGAACTGCTCATGACGCTGTTCGGCGCTGCGCCCGGCGTACAACTGGCCGGAAAAATGTTCATCAGAAACAATCCGGTCGTTTTACATTCACCCCAGGAAGCTATTAAAAACGGCGTGGCATTGGTCACAGAAGACCGTAAAGCGCAGGGACTGTTTTTACAGTTGCCGGTGCAATGGAACATATCCATGGCCAGTCTGAAACAGGTGGTGAAACGCCGGATCCTGCGGCACAAGCTGGAAAAAGCGCTGTCCATGAAATACGTCGAACAGTTGCATATCAAAGCGCCCAGTCTGAGCGGCGCAGTGGAAACCCTGAGCGGCGGCAATCAGCAAAAAGTCATTCTCGCCAAATGGATGGCCACGCAACCGGCCATTCTCTTGCTGGATGATCCTACGCGCGGCGTGGACGTTGGCGCCAAAGCCGAGATCTACCAATTGATGAATCAGTTCGCCGGTCAGGGAATGGGCGTGATCATGGTCTCTTCGGAACTGCCCGAGATTTTGGCCATGAGCGATCGCATTTTGGTGTTGAGCGAAGGACGAATCATAGCCGAGTTCACTCGTGAGGAAGCAACGGAAGAGAAGATAATGGCTGCAGCCACGCGGGTCAAAGCGGCCTGAGTTTTTGCTCTGCCCTTGCGAAGGTTTTAAACCTTCGCAAGGTTGTTTTTCGAGCACAGATCGCTGAATCCAGGATTAAATAAATCGTGAATAAAGCTTTGATGGCACAAGCCGGGAGGCTTGTGCTACAATCGTTCAATTCAGGCATTATGTTGTCAATTTTTTTACGACAACCCTGTTTGCTTATTGATAAAATTAAGGAAAAAGATAATGAACGCCCAGCAACACATTCAAGCCATAATTGACCGCAGCAAACCGTTTTACAGCGCCAACGAGCCCGGCCACTTTTTAATTCAAACACGATTTCCGCACGACCGGCCGGATATGCCGGATTTGACCGAGTTCGATCTGGAGCATGATCTGGAACGTTGGCTGGATCATCAGCTGGCCTGCAGTCGCGTTTCCTGGGCAGCCCGGGCTGATGTGGATGACGACACCATGCCTTGCCTCTGTCCCCGCTTTGGCATTGCCGAACATTCGGCCTGGCTGGGCGCAGAAGTGCGCTTTCAACGCGACACCTGTTTGCCCATTCCCATCATCCACACGAAACAGGACTTGCAGCGGTTACAGTTGTCTGAGCATACCAAATGGTTTCAAATTATGCAGCGCGGTTATCAGTATTTGAAAACCAAGTTGACGCCGGAATTTGTCATCTCGGTGCGCGGCGGTATGACGCCGATGGACGTCGCCAATGCCTTGCGCGGGGATGATCTGTTTTTCGATTTTTATGATGATCCGCAATTCGTCCATGAGATGATGCGCTTTTTCACCAAAGCGGAGCTGTGGTGGTATCAGCGTCTGCTCTCCTGGGTGGAGCCCCTACAGGACGGCTATGCCGTGTTTTTGGCCGATTTTTGGTTTCCCAACGGCTTTAGCTACATGACCAATGATGCGGCCATGCTGTGCAACGAGGACATCTATCGGGAGTTCGCATTGCCTTACGAACAGGAGATATGCCGTCAATTCCCAAATGTTTTATATCATGTGCATAATGAAAAAATGCATTTTGTGCCCTTGGTCGCTTCGCTGCCGAATATCCGGTTGTTACAGGTCAGTTGGGATCCGAAAACCAAACCACAGATGGAAGATCTGGAGCATCTGTTCAGCGTTACCGGAAATGTGGCGTTGATGCTGCACAGTCTGAGCAGCGAGCAGGTGCGCGATCATATCAACGAATTGCGGCAACGCAATGTTTTCCTGTTGGTGGATTGTGTGGATAAGCGAGACGCTCAGGATGTGTTGGCGTTTGTGCGCAGTCAATCAAAGAGGTTGGTCTAACGCAATAACTTGTCGTTAACGGCAGGTCTCCAATATTTGACTGAGTAACGGTTCCAACGCATCGGCTTGCCGCAGAAATCCCAGGTCTGTGGCATGTACGCCATCCACGGTTGCTTCGCCGTCGCTGCCTAATAAGACATCACCATACACATAGTGCAAATTTTTCACGCCCTGCATCTGCAGCGTCTGATATGCCCGCTGCAGTTCCTGGCGTTTTTTGATTATGTCATTATTCGTTGCCGGCATCAGGAAAGCATTGCTGACGCGGATGCTTTCGATCAGCACGATGGGCGTTTCCGGATGGGCCTGATGTAAAATGGAAATAAATTCTGTTGCCCGGGTATACACTTCTTCGGCTTTCATATTTTCTTGATTAGCTAGCACATAGACAGCCGGATCTAGTTCAGCCAATAGCCTGGCGATTTCCGGTTCCATAATGCCATTGCCGGAAAAGCCAAGATTGATGATTTCCCTGTTTATGCGCCTGCTGAGAATGCTGCCGGCTGCCATGCCTGGCCGGGAGGCGCAACCTCCCTGTGTGATCGAAGTTCCATACCAGACAATCGGTCGTGTTGTATCTGCCTTTATTGGTTCCAGGAGTGTGCCGGGCTCGATGCCCATTTCGACTTTGGAGACGCCGTTGTACAAAGGCAGATACAATATATACTCTCGCTTGCCCGGAAGAATGCCGGAGAATAAGGTCGCTTCATTATCAGGAGAACTCTGCGGTCTGCCGGCAGCCAGCCAGCGCCACTGACCTTCATGTTTGACATATAGATCCAGACCGCTGACGCCGGTGGCCGGCATATGCGGCAAGGCCAGGCTTGGATTCAACAGGGACCAGCGAACTTGCAGCCTGGTTGCATCGCTGACAAAGCGGATGTTTACTCCGGCAGTATTGTGACTCAGATTCCATACGGGTTTTCTGAGCAATGATTCGGCTTTGGCCGGCATTCTGTCAAACGGCAGTTTGGTGTCCTGCCAACCTTTGCCGGCAATGGTTAATGTAGCGGCATCAATCCATTGCCAGGACGGTTCCGGGTTTTGCGCCAGCAGCGCTAGCGCGCTGAAGAGTGACAACAACAGCACATCATATTTTTTTCTCATTGCACAGTCCTGTTTTTTTGAACAGTTTTAAACAAGGATTGAATGATGTAAGCTAGCAACCAGCAGTGCGATCTCTTGATTTGGCATGCATAAACCAGTCAAGGCCGATCAATACAGCTAATATAAAATAACAGGCTGGGACCAGATAGAACGCGGCATCAAGTCCGGTACTGTGGTTGGCAACATATCCCATCAACCAGGTGAAAAATCCGCAGCCGGGAACGCCGGCGCAGGACAGCAGGATGAACACCATGGTGCTATCGGTCTCCGGCAAGCAATCCACGCAATGGCTTTGGATGCTGGGCCAGAACGGCGCTGTGGCAATGCCGGCCAAAAACAGCAAGCCGAAGAACAACCATAAATTTTGCAGGATCGGAAAAAACCAGGTGATTACCATACCGGCCAGGGCGGAATAAAAAACCAGACCTTTCAGATGTCTTTGATGAATGATATATCCCCATCCCGTTCGCCCAACTACCATGCCGGCAGCAAAGCTGGCCGTACCCACGCCGCCGGCCCAGGCAGCGGCTGAAAAATTCAACTGAATATAACTGGCGCACCAAAAGGTCAGACAGAATTCTCCGCCGCCGGCAACGAACATGGCGCTAAAAAACAACCAAAACCGCGGAATTTTCAGGATGGTCACGGCCTGGTTTTTTATTGTTCGCCAATGGATCTGCTGCGGGTGTTCCGGATATTCATGTCCTTTACGGGCAGGCGCCAGAAGCATGATGACGGGAATGAGCGCGGCTGCAGAGATGGCGCCGATAAGCCAGCGCCAGGAAACCCCCAACGACAGCAATGTTCCGGTGATGAGTACGGTTGCGAGCACGCCGACGGACCAGAATGCGTGACTAAAGTTAATATAGCGGCCCGGTTCATGGGGATGCAGGTCCTGGACAAAAGGCGTAGCCAATCCTTCAATCACTCCCTCGCCGATTCCGGCAATCATCAGTGCCAGCAATAAAAAAGTATAACCTGGAGAGATAGCGCTCAGGCCAATGCCCAATCCCATGAGGCTAACAGCCCAACCTAATGACCGGCGTTTCCCCCACTTGCCGGCGAGGATGCCGCTGAGCAACATGGAGACGACCATGGGCATGGTTCTTCCCAGGGAGAGCGCGCCGCCGGCGCTCATGCCGCCCTGTTCCAACGAGAAGCCCAGTTCGCGCGCCAGAGCTACGAGAACGATAGGTATGGCGACGGATCCGGCAGCATAGACGATAAAGGTGATAAAAGCAGCGTAATCAAAACGGCCGAAGGACATGGCGCGGGAGGAGTTCATTTTATGATCCGAAGGATTGTCTGTTCCACTATCATTTTCAGAAAAGCCGGCCGAATTAAGATAATTTAAATAATCCTCTCCTCATATTCAAGAAGGATTCTTATTCGTCTTTGTTAACATGCAATAGATATTCTTCTCCGCACACGGAACCAAACAGGCCGATGCCGCCGACAACGCCGCCATTCAGCTCTGCATGTTCCATGTATAGATAATGATGATAATTGTCGTCGATGGCCAGCACCTGCAATGTGTTGGAACCGTAGAAAACCAACATGGCGCCATACCAATAAATGGCATGCCGGCCGGCGTAAAGAGGCGCAACCAGGTCCCGATATCTCATGAACGCCTGAATATGACGCGGCTCTGCATTACGACCGCCATCGTATTCTTCCTGATTGCGCGGCCTGGTGTTGTTGTCTGTAAAGGGCTTGATGTATTCGGCGTCGCTGAACGACTCGTTGCAGAACATGCTGACCAGAATAATCTGATCTTTATTTTCGCATTCCAGGTAGATTGGTTTTTCATAGGAAATATCGGTTGTCTGCACCTGGTTGACCGTTGTGGCGGACAAGCTGGTCGTTAAAGCCGGCATGGCCGGCGTTGTTGTTTCCGCGGAGAGCGTGCGGTCCGGCGCCTGCACGACGAGTCGATAGCGATGCTGCGGCTGCACCAACAGACTATCCTGGTAATAAAAAGCCGGCCGGGCCAGGGTGTTGTGCAACATATAGATCTGCCCACTTTCCATATCCGTTATTGTGACGCGCGCATCCTGAACCCCGGCTTTTTGCAGATCGTAATACTCGGCAATCGGTCCGGTCCAGGCGATCATGATGGCGCGATCGGCGCTGAGATAACGGTCGCCCCAGAGATAGCCGAATACGGTGATCTCTTTTTGAAAATCCGGTGCAACTGGATTTTTGCTGCAAGCCGCCATGATCAACAACAGTCCCACGAATGCTTTTTTCATTTGCACAACGCTCCTAAAAATGAACCGACAGGCCTGCGGTGGGTAGAAATGGAATTTGTGCATAATCTTTTATCTGCGCCGGATTTTTATAAACCAGATATCTGCGATACCAGACGTTTTTATGGTTGTACACGTTCACGGCCTGCAGATAGATCTCGCAGGGGAGAGAGAAAATTTTGGTCGTGTAAAAAGCGCCGATATCCAGGCGATGATAAGCCGGCAGGCGATAAAAATTTTTTTTGCCGTTCAGAGATTCGTAATGGATATGGCCGGACGGATCTACAACCGCATAACGGGCGGTCACTTCGGTGTAAGGTTGTCCTGATCCGTATTTAAAAGCCAGATTCAATCGCCAGCGATCATTCAGGCGATAGTCTTCAATCAGCGTAATGCTGTGGCGACGATCATACGTGGGATAATATTCCTGACCGAAATTATAACCTGCCACCTGTTTTGTGGTCCAGGACAACGTGTAACCGATCCAGCCCGCAAAACCGTAGATGTTGTTGCGTACGTAAACATCGGCGCCGTAGGAATCGCCCTGACCGGAAAAAAAGTTTTGCGCAGTGGTCTGATCTTCGAGTTGTTCGTCGCCGCCGCGAAACGTGCGATATTCAGCGATATGGTTATATTTTTTATAATAGGCTTCGATGGTGACGGAAAAGGTTTTTTTGTTGTCAAAGGTCATGCCGGCGATATAGTGGTTAGCCCGTGCCGGTGCAAAGGTGCGATCCACTGGAAACCACATATCGGCAAAACTGAAGCCTTCCTGCTGCACCTGATTGAGGAATTGAAAGTAATCGCCATAGCTCAGCGTCACGCTGGTTTTTTCAGAAAAAAGATGTTTAAACGAGAGACGGGGAGCAGCCCGCCAGTAATCGCCGTCCGTGTAATGATCCACACGCAATCCTGCTTGTAGACTGTTCAGCGCGTCCAATTTATAATGATCCTGCAGATAAAGGCCATAATAGCGCCCGCGGAAACGGTTGCGATATTGCGTATCCACAACATAATAGTCCAGCCTGAAATTCAAATCCTTGCTTTCAAAACCAAAATCGACCGTGTGTTTGGCGTCAGGCGTCCAGGTCAGCATGGCCTTGGCGGACAGATCGGTGATGCGGTTCAACAAGCCGAACGCCACTTGATCAAATTTTACTTTGGTATCGCTGTTAAAACGACTGCCGGCCAGGATAAAGTGAGAGAATAATTTACTGGAAAACAGATGGGTCCATTGACCGGAAAAAGTGCGGTTGCCCCAGTTCAAACCGATGGCGGTGCCGTCGTTATCCAAATCCAGAATATCGTTGCCGGCGTAAAAACTGACGCTGGCCACGTTGTTTTTGTCGATATCATAGTTGATCTTGGCATGACCGTCATAAAAATAATAAGGCAAATCCACATCGGCCATTTTGGCCGCAAAATCCATATAGGTGCGCCGGCCGGAGATCATCCAGGAGCCTTTTTCCCAGGGGCCTTCCAGGGTGGTGGTGGCGCTCAGCAAAGAGAGACGGGCCACTCCGCTAAACTCTTGACGATTGCCTTCCTTGTTATAGACATTGAGCACCGATGAGAGGCGTCCACCGTAGCTGGCCGGGAATCCGCCTTTTAGCAGTTCGACCGATTTCACGGCGTCGGTATTGAAGGTGCTGAAAAAGCCGAACATATGATTGGGATTGTAGACATCGATCTGATCCAGCAAGATTAAATTTTGATCCGGGCTGCCGCCGCGAATATACAGGCCGGCGGAAAAATCGGAGAGCGTGGCTACGCCGGGAAGCATTTGGATGGCGCGAAAAAGATCCGCTTCTGCAATTTGCGGAATGCGTCGCAGTTCAATGGTCTGGACCGCGATTTGACTTGGTCTTATCTCATTCTCCCTTTTATCGCGCTGCGCATTAACCGTCATGGCGCGCATCTGCACCGGTTCCTCTTCCAATAAAATATCGAGCGTCTCATCCGCATCTGCGCTCAGGGTTTTTTTTACGATCTGCATTTTAAAACCGACAAAACGGAAACAGACCTCATAATCGCCTGGCGCCAGGCCGGAAAGCACATAATAACCTTTCATATTGGTGGTGGCGCCGATTTTGCTGTCTTTGAGCCAGACATTGGCCATGAGCACCGGTTCTTTGCTGCTCTTTTCCCGGACAAAACCGTGCAGGGTCGCTGCCGGCAGACGCACAGAGAGGAACACGAGACAAAGACAGAAAAGTTTATGAGAAAACATATTGAATCCTTGAGGATGACAACGGATAGAGTATCCTATTTATTAAAAGTCAATCTGAACTAGGGCGGCGCAAAAAGATTCTTGATTTTTTCACTTTTAGACCATATAATAAACAGCGTGCATCGAATCCATCTATTTGAGTAAATCATCATTATCTAGGCATCGACACTGATGAGGAGATCGTTATGAATCAGGATACCGAGCAGTTGCGGCTTTTATCCATTTTTCATTACGTGATCAGCGGTTTGGCGGCGCTGTTCAGCGCCATTCCTTTACTTTATATCGTACTCGGAACCGTGATGCGTCGCGGCGATTTTGGCCATCAGGATAAAGTCGGTCGCCTCATCGGTGGTTTTATCACAGCCCTCGGCGCCGGCGTGTTTTTGGCGATTATCATTTATGTGGTGTGTATGGTGATGGCCGCTATCTATCTTCGCGAACACAAACATCACACCTTTTGTCTTGTTATGGCCGGCATCTCTTGCGTGTTCATGCCCTTTGGCACTGTTCTGGGTGTATTAACGATCATCGTTTTGTCGCGTGATTCGGTCAAAGTGCTCTTTCAGGCCAACGGTTAACATCAGACCACCAGATCTGCTTTAAAGATCGTTACCGCCTGTCCGAGCAGCCTTACCCGGTCATTGTCCACGATCACCGAGAGGACGCCGCTGCGCGCCGACGCTTGCAGAGCGGTCATGGAATTTTTGCCGAGTAGTTTGCTCCAAAAGGGCGCGAGGCAGCAGTGCGCAGAGCCGGTGACCGGATCCTCATCAATGCCTACGGCCGGAGCAAAGAACCGTGACACGAAATCGTATTCCTGTGCGCGGCTGGTGACCATAATTCCGCGGGCCGTCACCCGGCGCAGGTTGTTGAAATCTGGATGCAGGTTGCGCACCTCTTTCTCAGACTCTACCTGGATCAGAAAATCATATTTGCTGCGTCCGACATATACCGGGTTTACCTGCAAGGCCTCCAACAGTCCTGACGGCGGTTGCGCCGGTTCAGGCGGCGTGGCGGGAAAGTTCAATTCAATCCCTTCAGGCCGCCAGGCGGCGTGCAACCAACCGCTGCGCGTGAAAAATATGGCTGACTGCTTTTTGGCCAGCATAGCGCTCTCATACAGGACGTGTGCTGTGGCTAATGTCGCATGACCGCACAGATCCACTTCCACCGCAGGCGTAAACCATCGTAACTGCCAACCGTTTTCATCCTTGAGCAGAAAAGCTGTTTCCGAAAGATTCATTTCTTTCGCCACATTTTGCATCCAGCTGTCGGGCATGGAGCGGTCCAAAAGACAAACGCCGGCCGGATTGCCTTTAAAGGGCGCCTGGGTAAAGCTGTCCACTTGATAAAGCTGCATTGAGTTTCTCCTCTTGGTTAGGCACAAGCTGGAAGCTTGTGCTACAAACAAGGCCTGATTATTTAATCAAATATCAATCGTCCGAATCGCCACGGTCGATGGAAATCCACTTTATCGACCCGGCTCCAGGCATAATGTTCCGGTTCGCCGTGCCAAGGCTGATCGATGCGATAAAAATTCACCCGCCACACGTCGCCCGGATGCGGTGGAACATGATCGGCGCCGAAAAGCTCGTCAAACGGGATTTTAAATTCTGCCGACCATCCTAAGGCAGCGCCGGCGGTGTTGAGGGCGCCGGAGACCGCCACCGCGGTGGTCAATCGTTTGAAATCCAGGCCGGGAAATCCGATAAAAGGGTTCGACGGTTTTTCTTCCGTTCGACCGTTAATGATGCAGGCGTCAAACACCGTGTTCAGCGGATTAACGTTAATCTCATAATATTGGTGGCCAACATTGGCAGGATTGATAAAAAGTTCGACGCACTCTTCCTCCCATATGCAACCATCGCGTTCCGTGATCGTACTCCACACATACTCGTCCTGGCAATTAAATCCCGCATAGAGAAATTCCTGATCGTATAATAATCGCACCGTGGTTTGATAGCGACCCGGTTGGCCGTACACATCAGTCAGCCCGGCAATTTCTGCCATCGACCAAAGCGGATCATCCACCTTGCCGGAGAGGTTGAGCGGCCGTTCAATTTTACGGCAGCGGTATTCGGGCAAAGTCGTCTCTGATGCGCGCATGAGAGTGAGGCTCCTGTTGTTTTGGATAAAAGATATTAAGCGCCACGCATTCCGGCGCGGTAAGACGGCATCTGATGCACGTTAGAAAATCTTGACCACGACCATGGTCATGTCGTCATGCTGTGGATGTTCATGGGTAAAGGATTTTATCTCCAGATAGACCTGGTGGATGATTTCCTCCGCGCTGGCGGCGCTGTGTTTCTGAATGGTTTGCAGCAGCCGCTCCTCGCTATACTGTTGTTGTTCGTTGTTCATGGCTTCGCTGAAACCGTCGGTATACAGCACGAACAGATCGCCGGATTGCAGGGGCATCTCTTGCTCTTTGATCACATGAGCGAACACTTCGCCTTTTTCCAAACCAAGAGCAATGCCGGACGGCTCCAGAGCGCTGATGTTTTGATTTTTACGGTTGTAATAGATGGCGGGATTGTGACCGGCGCGGGCGAAGCGCATCTTCATCAGCCCCAGATCGATGACCGCATAAAACATGCTGACAAAAGAGCCGCGTTCGATGGAACGATACATCAAGCCGTTAACCTTGGTGAGCACCTGTTTGGGCGATACGTCGACCTCGGCGTGAGATTGAAATACGCCTTTGGTCAGCGTCATATAAATTGCAGCCGGTACGCCTTTGCCGGAAACGTCGCCAATGGCCACGCCGAGCTTGCGTTCTCCCAATGAGATAAAATCATAGTAATCGCCGCCCACCTCCTTGGCCGGCAAACAGAAACCGGCGATATCGCAACCCGGCAGTTCCGGACTGCTTTTAGGCAAGAGCTTCATTTGCACCTGGCGGGCGATTTCCAATTCTTTGGCCATGCGTTCGCGCTCACTGATGCGCTTGATATGCGCCGGCACGCTCTCCGGTTTGTACGCAAAGGTTTCTTTTTTTATAAAACCGGTGATGATCAACAGTACCGGTGTGAACAGCAGCGCAACTCCCAACGCGCCGGACCAAAACAGATAGGCTGCCGGATTGGTGATAATGGGAATAACCTGCAGGATGCCGATGAAGATAAAGTCGGCGCACAGCACGGTCAGCAGGTCGTACTTCCAGAACAGAATGCCAAAGTAAACGCCCAAAGCAAACAGGATGACGTATTCAAGATAAATCGGCGTCAATGTCCAGGAAAATGCAATAAAGGTCGGTCCGGTGGCTGTGAACAGCAGAGCGCTCAGAACGACAGCCAGGCTGCGCAGTCCGGTTTTTTGAAAGATCAGCACATTGGCAAACAGCCGAAAAGGAATTTCGGACATCAACGCGCTGGTCAGCGCGGCCAGCCCAGGCGCCAGAAAGGGGAGATATAGATCGATGGTGGTGATGTATCCGCTTATGTTGGTGGTCCCTTTACAGTGCACCAGCCCCATTTTAAGCAAAACGGCAAAAGCGCCCAGAGCAATCAAGCCGTATAAATATCCGCGCAAAAGCGAAATACTGACGTTGAATACGCCCGGTTTCAAGTTAAACAGAGCGTCCATGGATTCCAGTTTTTCACTCATCTTTTCGCGCGCCAATGATTCACCGACGCTCCAGCTGGTGAAAAGGACGATGCCCCATAGCGGATAAACAATGATGGCATAAATCACCAATTTGACCAGGATGATCCAATCGAATGAAAGTTCTCCCAAACCCCATCCAAATGCTTGCATGGGAAGAGCCAGTACAGCGCCCAGAACCGCAGCAGACCAGAGCCCGATAAACAGCAGGCTGGCGCGGTTGACGCCGATTTCACCTTCATGATATTTACGCAGAAATACGATGACCGGCCAAACGGCAAAAATGCAAAACAGAACAATGGCAGCCACAAAATCAAAAAAGCGATACCCCTCGCTCGCTTTAAGCGCCATGGATTCCTTTTCCGGCGGCTCATAGTATTTGTGGAACTCGTCGATGCGATTGCCCTGCACGCGCACGGTCAGTTTGATGTTCCCGGAAATGCGCGGACAAGGTTTTTTCCAGCGAAAAACATGATCCGTGCGTTTGCCGAATTGCTGGCTGGAGAAATTATCCACCGCATATTCGTCAAGCGTTATATTCTGTTGTACGAGATGGTTGCGCGCCAGGGACAGCGCCTGCTCCTGGGAAAGATGGGCAAGGCCGGCCGGGAAGCTGTCCATTTCCGCGGGGATGATGTGGGTAAAACCGCAGACCCGGCCGTCTGCAGAAATGTCCACGGCGAATCTTTGCTGCGGCGCGCTGGCCGGCAGATTTTGATAATAAAATACAAACCAGTAAGCGGAAAAAGCGGACGCATGCCGATCGCGGGCGATAACGATGGCGCTGTCCAAACCGACAATCGATTGCAGGTGTTGAAAACTGGAGACAGGCTCGCGAATAAAGGCAGTAGTATGAAATCCGTCAATGGAAAAACCACTGTCTTGCAGATACCGATCTGCCCGTTGTATGGCTTGATTACGATCTAATTGAAAAGGGACAGCCTTAAAAGGATGAATGCGATCCAGTAAAAAAATAAAAGCAAACAAGCCGATCGCGGCGCCCATATAGAGCCGAATGGATAATCCGGTTTTCATTTTCATATTTTTCTCTGTCAAAGGAGACGGTTCTTTATTTGTTCCTACGAGTTTGGAAGGACTTGGGTTTCAAGAAACATGTACTGTCGGATGCCTGCCGAATCGGATTCAATTTTGGGTCAAAGATCCGATTGCCGCGTCATGCCTGCTTTTACGGCAAAGCCGGGATGTTATCGAACCAGAATCAGTTTGCGGGTTTTGGAAAAAGTCCCTGCTTGCAGTCGATAAAAGTAAGCGCCCGAAGGAACTGATCGCGATTGATCATCACAACCATTCCACAGAGTACGGTGTTTGCCCTGCGATTGCGTCTGGTCTACCACGCTTGCGATTTTTCTTCCCAAAAGATCGAACACCTCCAGTTTTACCCGGCAGGTATGTTCTAATTCATAAGCGATCACGGTGCCGCTGTTGAAAGGATTGGGATGATTGGCGGACAGCGACCAGACAGCCGGTTGTTGACCTGGTTTTGGCGTGGCCATGGTGCGATTAAACGTTTTGGCCGCCTCTACAGCCGTAACAAGTTGGTTGAAATTTTGACCTGCGGCCAAAGCAAAATGCAAGGGCAGTTTTTCATTTGGCGCCAGGGTGAACGGTCCGGCTGCAATAACATGAGAGACATCGCCGGGTCCGGCTTCTGTATGGTTGGCGCCGGAACTCAGGCATTCCCATTTTTCCGCGTCCGAAAAACCGTCATAGATGCCCCAGGTCGTGTTGCGCGGATTGCTCCCCTCGTTCCAGATGGCGCGGCTGGAGACCCCCACCTCATCCAACAGCGCCACACCGATAAAGGTGTCCGGCCCGGCGCCGTCGTCATACACATAGCCCATCTTGTGCCCCGCATCATACTTGACCATATTGGTGTTGTAATGACCGCCGTCAAGATCCCAATCAAAGAACAGTCCGAAATAAAATGGATTCAGCGTTTCGTTTCCTTGATTCTCGATTTGATATTCGAAGAGGATAAAATCCTGCAGATCATCCCGGTCATCAGCATAGGTCTTTTGGCTGATGCGCAGATTCATGGCGCTATCAGCGTTGCTGTCGTTGAACGCGCCATAGCTCTCCTGACTGCTGCGTTGACCGGGCGTGAAAAATTGCAGATCTCCATCCTCGGTAGTCAGAAAATCATTATCATAGGCTACCGAGGTCCGGCCGGGCGGAATAATGCTGCGCGCGCTGTTGGATATCCGCGTAGCGCCGACGCCGCACATAACGGCGCCTTCAAACATCAGGTTGGGGCCTTTTTGATATTTGAAACCGATGCCGTCCTGACTCTCATCCGAGTTGCCAAAGCCGATGCGTCCGATATTGGTTACGGTAGTGGCCAGACGGTTGATCTCAATATTGCCATGGGTAGGCAGCACCGATAAGTTGAACTGATCGATATCCGAGTAGTAAGCGGATTGAATTAAGAGTTGGAAAGAGACCACATGTCCGCGCGGCGCATCCTGATGTATCGTCACTGCAAAGGGCGTAGTCAGTTCGATCTTTTCCATGGAAGTCAGTTCATTCAGCACGATGGCGCCGGTCGTCAATTCGGCATAGGGACTGTCTTCTGTAAGAGTCAGGGAGATCGAATTGGCTTTAGCCAGATAATTGATCAAGGTGAGATAGATGTTTGCACTTTCACCGGGTTTGATAATGCCGTCTCCTGTTGCATCCGAATAGCGGACTTGCACGATGCGAATGGAGGGGACGCCACTGATCAGCGCAGCCTCGGCGTTTACAATGCCGCGGCCCAGTTTGCCGACGAAAGCGGGATTTTCATCATCGATATTGGTACAGGTGACGCGCACCTGTTCAGCGGCCTGTAAATTACTCCAGTCTGGGTGTCTGGCCTTGACAAGTGCAACGACGCCGGCCGCCAGCGGCGCAGCCATGGAGGTGCCGCTCAGAGTGCCATAGCTGTCAAAACCAGTGGTGCCGTAAATGATCGAACCCGGCGCCGAGATGTCGATGGTTTTTCCATAGTTGGAATAATAGGCCTTGAGATTTTTAGCATTTGACAAGGCCGCAACGGATAATACGCCGTCGTAGGAAGAGGGATAGTGCGCGGTCGAATCATTGTCATTGCCGGCTGCACCCACCACCATGCTGCCAAGTTCCATGGCATGATTCACCACGTCCTGCTCGTAAAGAGAGGCGCTGCCGAGACTGCCCCAACTGCAACTGATGATATCGGCGCCGTTTTCCGCAGCATACAGGATGCCGTCATAACCGGAGAGGATGGCGTTATCGGAATATGGCGAGCCTGCGTTAATGGCCATCAATTTTGCATTCCAGGAAGAGCCGGCTATGCCGATATGGTTATCCGTGACTGCACAACAAATGCCGGCTACATGAGTGCCATGCATGGCATTTATGGGGGTACTGCCAAGACCGGTGGGGTCGGCTGTGTTGTTGGTAAAATTCCAGCCGTGAATATCGTCAACAAATCCGTTTTGATCGTCATCCAGGCCGTTGTTATCGATTTCATCAACATTGCGCCACAAATTGGCTTTCAGGTCTTTGTGCTGAATATTGGTGCCGCCGTCAACAACAGCAATGACCACCTGACTGCTCTCCGCTTTGACAAGCTCCCATGCGTCCGGCAGCCGTAACCGATTCAAATAATCGGTCTGAAAACTTGACAATGAATCGTTCGGCAAAATGCAGAGATGGTGGATGTATTTCGGCTCAGCGTATTCCACCTCATTGTTTTGGGATAGAATTTGCGCTATCTCGTACGGAGAACGGGAACCGGTATAATAGGCATAATAAACGCGCTCCATGCCGACGGACGTATTCTTTTTTTTCAATGCAGGCGCAGAGTGAGATGCCGGTTCCAGGCGATGGATGGTCACGCCCGGAATCCGGTCTTTGTTCAACAGAGCGGAATTTTTTTTAAGCGAGAGCGATTTAAATTTAATCACAACGACGTTGGGCGCCGTCTCTCGCAGCGTACGTGGGCTGGAGCGATCGGCGCCATACTGGACTGTTAATAATGCAAAGCATAGAGATAAAAACAGCAGCCGGTGATCAAACAACAGTATGATGAAACGAAAAATCAAAGCTGACCTCAGAATCTTTTTTAATGGCGGAATTATAATTTGTCCAGTAGGGCTCGTCGGCGCGAGTTGGAGTATAATTCAGAGCGATAGAGTTTATTGACAAATGTGGCCGGTTCGATAAAATAAAACGACTCTGGTGCGATTGATCTGACCTGTTGCGTCAATGCGTCCATATCTCTTCTTCGGGCAACGATATGCACCAGGGTGACCGGTCCGTTCATACCTTGTCCCGGGAACGTCGTTACCGCATAGCCCTCATTGCGCAGGGTGGTGCTGAGCGATTCTGCTTCTTTGGAACAGATCACGCGCAACACAACGTGACCGAAAGCCAGTTTACGTTCCAGTAAAATTCCGATAACGTTGCCGGTGGAAAATCCCAAAGCATAGAACACCGCTAACAGGGGCCGACTGCCGATCTCATGCAGCACCTTGGCTACCACGGTAATCCATAAACTGATTTCAAAAAAGCCGCATAGGAATGCAGTTTTCGTTCGCCCCTGCACAATGCTGATGGTGCGAATGGTTCCCAGAGTTACGTCGCTCACCCGGGCGCAAAAAATAAACAGTCCCCAGAGCAGGGTGCTGGCGTCAAATAGGTTCATATTCTGTATACGGCATCGTTTGTTTTTGCTGTAAATTTTTATATATTTTATCCATTACATGGTATCTGATAAGAGTATTTAATTTCTTGATTTAATTTCATTTTGTCAAGTTATTTATCTGCTATGCACTGTGGCATGGTGTGATACGCCGCCAGGTGTACGACGGCATTTAGACCAGCACTTGGTAAAATAAACGAGGGCGCTATGAGATTGCATGCCTATCTGGCTAATGTAAAAACAGTTCTGCGGACAATGAATAATCCGCTAAAGAAAAAACAGAACTTATTCGACAAAGACAACCTGGAGAGCAGGTTTTATGATCAAATTGCCAATGACCACTTGGCCCATTTCGATGAAAAATTGTTCACCTACGATGAACATGAATCCATGCCCTCCAGTCATCGTTATTTCTACGCCCAGTTAGAGAATATCAAGAACAAGGCCGTGCTGGATATCTGTTGCGGTTACGGTTTTACCTCTGTCGTGTTGGCTAAGCGCGGGGCGCAGGTGACCAGCATCGACATCTCTGCGCAGATGGTGCGACTGACAGAGAAAAACGGTTCACTGAATCGTGTAACTGATAATATCTCGCCGGCCGTTATGTCGGCTCAGAAAATGGCCTTCAGGGACGAGCAGTTTGATTTTGTCGTCGGTTTGGGCGCCTTACATCACTTGAATCTCGAAACCGCGCGTGCAGAGATTTATCGTGTGCTGAAAAGAGGGGGAACCGCATTGTTTATCGAACCACGCATTCCCTATAAATGGTTGATTGTTTTGCGCAGTTTGCTGCCGGCCAAGTCCTTTGAATCACCGGGCGGCAGCCAACTGCACGATCGCGAAGTGGCTTATTTTTTAGCGCCTTTTTCGAGTCATTACATTCATTATTCTTTGTTTTTGCGAAAGTTATCAAGGTTTGGTTGGATAAAAAAACATGAAGATCTGCTGGATAAAGCGGATATAGCCCTGGTCGAACGATGGCGATTTTTGCGAAAATTGTATTGGGCTATGGTTATCATGGCGAAAAAGTGAAATTTTTGTAAAACAACGTCAAAATCAGGTAATGCATTTTTATCAGAGCGATCAATAAATGCCTAATTTTTATTTGACAAAGCATCTATTTATTGCTACTTTTTCGGTTAATGAACAAAAAGCCGAAAAAAAATAAAGGCCGCATCGTCGCTCTGGATGCCGGTTACGAGTCTTACGATCAGGAAGAACAGATTTTTGCACAAGCCGGTTATCAATTCGAGGTCTATAAAGGTTCTGGAACCGACCGGCAAAAAAAATTGATCTTTGGTCGTAATGCCATTGGTGTTTTAATTCGCGGGACTGAGGCTGATGAAAAATTTTTTTCTGCCCTGTCCGGATTAAAGGCGTTGGTGCGTTATGGAGTAGGGTATGATAATGTGGATTTGGAATCCGCCACCCAACACCATGTACTCGTAGCCAATGTGCGCGGTTATGCCAATGACGCTGTATCAGATCATGCCTTAGGCATGATGTACGCCTGCAATCGCGGATTGTTATTAGCTCGTACGGATCCTTTATTTGGCGCTCCGCCGGTGAAACGCATGCCGGATTTTAAGGATTGTACTCTGGGCATCATCGGTTTGGGCCGCATCGGCGGACAATTGGCGTTAAAGTCGGTCTATCTTTTTAATCGCGTCTTCGCCTATGATCCTTATATCAGCGATTGTCGTTTTTTCCGTTTCGCCGTTCGTCAGGTCGATCTCAAACTGTTGTTGCGCGAATGCGATATTATCAGCATTCATTGCAATCTCACGGCAGAAACACGCGGTTTGATCGGCTCTAAAGAGTTCGCGGCCATGTCAAAAAAGCCGATACTCATCAACACCGCGCGCGGACCAATTGTGGATGAAATGGCGTTACTACACGCTTTACAAACCGGACGGGTGCGCTTTGCCGGCATCGATGTCTACAATGAGGAACCGCCGGCCGGCCTCAGCCTGGAGGTCGCCAACCATCCTCGCGTCATAGCCACACGCCACTATGCCTGGTATTCTGAAAAGGCTTTGCAGGAGTTGCAACGCCGTGCAGCGGAAAACATGATCGCCCTGTTGAGCGGTCGGATTCCGGATGATTGTCTGAATCCGGTTTTTTATGAATCTTATAAAGGATAGGGTATGAATTCAAAAAGCGATATCACACGCAGGAGTTTTATAAAGGACTCTGCTGTTACTGGCGGAAGTGTTCTGCTAGCCGGCACGACGTTGCGAGCTGTCGCTGCCAGTGATAGAATCCGGGTGGGATTTATCGGCCTGGGCAATCGCGGCAGTCAATTGTTGAACGGATTCCTCGTGCAGCCGGATGTAGACCTGGTGGCCTTTTGTGATGTCTATGAACCGTATCTGTTGCGCGATTTTTCCAAAATTGAAAAAGAGACCATACAATCCGCCGGCCTGAAAGTGATTCCTAAAATGCAGGAAAAACTGAACGGCGAAATCGCTCGCTACAAGGATTTTCGCCGTCTGTTGGAACGCAAGGACATCGATGCTGTGGTCGTCGCCACGCCGGATCATTGGCATGCCATCCAGACCATTCAGGCTTGCAGCAGCGGCAAAGACGTCTATGTGGAGAAACCGTTATCGATTACCATTGTCGAAGGACGAAAAATGGTGCAGGCGGCGCAACGCTACGACCGTATTGCTCAGGTTGGCCTGCATCGTCGCTCCAGCGTCGGTTATGAGGAGATCGGTCAACTGGTGCGTTCGGGGAAAATCGGCACGATCAATGTGGCGCGCTGCTACCGCATCAATAACATGGCGCCCCATGGCATTGGCAAATATCCGGATGCTGATCCGCCGGCCACCTTGGATTGGGACCTTTGGTTAGGACCACGGGCCAAGCGGCCGTTTCGTTATAATATTGCACCATAC
Source organism: uncultured Cytophagia bacterium (assembly GCA_964387285.1). Taxonomy (GTDB): domain Bacteria; phylum Zhuqueibacterota; class Zhuqueibacteria; order Residuimicrobiales; family Residuimicrobiaceae; genus Anaerohabitans. Next base: position 20,001 of record CAYLWO010000091.1, read on the forward strand.
AAATTCCGCTGGTGGCAGGATTACTCATCTCAGGCGGCCAATTGGGGCATTCATTATTGCGATGCCATCCGCTGGCTGCTTGATCAGGAAGCGCCGCTGGCCGTTTCCAGCCACGCCAACAACATCGGCGTGGATGATGATCGCACGATTCCGGTGAACATGGAAGTTACCTTTGAGATGGCTGATGCCGCGACCATTGTCTTTGGTCAATATGAGGGCAGCGGCGGCGAAACGCTGGCCTCGGGTGAAATTGAATTGCGCGGAACATTGGGCAATTTATACATAGGCAACAACGGCGCCGGCTATCAGATCGTTCCTTCAACACCGGGCCAGTTTCAGGAAGACAATCCGATCATTCCAGCGGAAGAGAAAAAATATAACAGCGGTAATCAGGATTTGACAAATCTACACATCCGCGATTTTCTGGATTGTATAAAAAGCCGTAAAAAACCCAAATGCGACCTGGAGACCGGCCACCGCTCCTCTACCTTTGCTCATCTGGCCAATATCGCACTGGCAGTCAAGTCGCGCATCACCTGGGATGCCCGGGCGGAACGCATAGTCGATCACCAGAGAGCCAACGATCTGTTATCCTATGAATATCGCAAGCCCTGGACCCTGTGATATCCAGGTTAACAATCGCACCGACGCTATCCTGAAAACGCGAGCACACCATTTCAGTGCGCAACAGAGCAGATGCCTTTGCCTTTTCGCTGGACCATTGCCACAAGCTTGCCAAAGAACAAAAACGTGAGATCAGCGCCATGACCATGAATCGCCGTTCTTTTTTTAAAACCGGCGCAGCCCTGACCGCCGCTGCCGCCTCAGGCCTCGGCATTGCAGGAGAAAGTAAAATGGTAAACAATAAAAAACTGAGCATACGACGCACAGATTCCAACCTGGAACGAGAACCGCTTATTCGTCCTTTTGGCTTCAAAGGTGGTTACATGACGCAGATTTGGCAGACCGCTGCGTTGTTGGAAAGCGACTCTGGACTGGAGGCTATCGGCGTGTGCACGCAGAACGTGCTCTGGTCCGATGCCCGTGTTTTCAGCAATCACTCTGAAAATGGCGGCAATGCGCTCATGTATAGTTTGACGGAGCGCGCCCTGGCTATCGCACGCCAGACGTCGTTTTCCGACCCGGTGCAGTTGCTGGATGTCATTTTACCGGAGGTGTATGAGCAGGGCAAGAAAATGACCGGTCGTGCAGATTTACGCAAAACTTTTGCCCTGAACAGCCTGGTGGGCCTGGACAATGCGGCGTGGATTCTGTATGCTGCCGAAAACGGTTTAACGCGTTTTGACGACCTCATTCCACCGGCTTTTAAACCGGCGCTTGCACAGCATCATGAAAAAGTGGCCGGCATTCCACTCATGGCTTACGCCATTCCCATCGACGAGATCAAACATGCGGTCGAACAGGGTTACTTTTTCATGAAAATAAAAATCGGCCAGCCGGGCACGCAACAAGAAATGCTGGAAAAGGACAAGGCGCGCATTTCCGCCGTTCATCAGGCTATCGGCGCCATGCCTACCCCTTATACGAAAAACGGCAAACTGCCGTACTATTTTGACGCTAACGGCCGTTATGAGAACAAAGAAACGTTGCTGCAGCTCATCGATCATATTAAAGCTATCGGCGCTTTTGATCAGGTTGCCATTATCGAAGAGCCGTTCCCGGAAGAATATGAAACGGATGTGCGGGATATTCCGGTGCGCCTGGCTGCTGATGAGAGCGCGCACACGGACCAGGATGCGATCGTGCGTATGGAAATGGGTTATGGCGCTATTGCGCTCAAAGCCATTGCCAAGACGCTCAGCATGACCATGAAAATTGCGCAGGCCGCTCACGAGCGGCAGGTGCCTTGTTTTTGTGCGGATTTGACGGTGAATCCGATTCTGGTGGATTGGAACAAGAACATTGCCGGCCGGCTGGCGCCGTTTCCGGGCCTGGGCATGGGATTATTGGAAACCAACGGGCATCAAAATTATCGCAACTGGTCGACCATGATGCAATACCATCCCTGTTATGGCGCGGAATGGACCAAGGTCAAAGCAGGCGTTTTTGAATTGGATGAGGATTTTTACGCGCGCAGCGGCGGCATGCTCATGCCGTCGGCTCATTATCGCGAGATGTTTCCCCGGCACGGTTAAAAAATTTGATTTTGTATGACCTGTCCACCGCACATTTCAATGGTGCGTTGCGCTAAAACATCTGCATGATGCGCCAAGTGGTCTATCTTGAAATCCTGCGGCGCAAAGATGGCCAAAATGACGTTGCGCGTACCGGTTGTGATCGCGGTTCGCTGCGAATCTGTTATGGGCGAGCCAAAAGGGCCCTGACGGTCGGCCAGCACATAACGGTTTTCCATATTCATCATCTGCTCATTATGCCCCAGATAGCCTTCACCCTGTCGGCCGCGACGCACTTCTATGATGCTGTCGACGCGATCTGCATCATAAATGCAAATGGGCAGAAGAAAATCCAGCGAACACCAGTTGCCCACATCCACCAGCGTGTTGATGGTGAAGAGTTCTTTCGCTTTCAAGGCCCGGTTGAGCAGCGCTTCTGAGGACGGGCGTCTCTTGGTGGGATCCTGGCCAATGCTGTGAAAAAGCGTACGGCCATACTGGACGTCAGGAATGGCGCCAATGCTGACATCTGCGTAACGTTGGCGATAGTGCGCAGCGCACTGCTCCAGATGTATGAAAGCCTCGCGTTCTTGCGTTACCCGCACGCCGATAATATGCAGCACAGCCAGACGGATCGGCAGGCCGGCCTCGATTTGCCAGGTGATGTTCACCATTGCTCTTCCCCAACCAGGTCCTGTAGCGATTTTCTTTTTTTCACGCCTGCGCTGTCCGCCGCATAACCCAAAGGCGTGAATGCAACCGGTTCGACATGATCAGGCAGATGCAACACCTCCCGGGCCGCCTGCGGATTAAAAGCGGCAATCCAACAGGTGCCCAATCCCAAATCCGTTGCCGCCAATATCAGATGATCGAAAGCGATGGCAGCGTCCACCAGAGCATAGTTGACGCCGTCCCGGCGGCGCCACGCTTTTTCCGGCTCGGCAATCATGGCAATGATCAACGGCGCCTGAACAAACCATTCGCGAGAATAGATGCGCCGCAATTCTGCTTCTCGGCCCTGGGTGTGCAAAACAAGCAGACGAAACGGCTGATTGTTGCAGGCGGTGGGCGCCCAATTGGCTGCCTGCAGCACTTTGGTCAGTTTTTCGTTCTCAACGGCAGTGGCTTGGTAGTGCCGAACGCTATAGCGTTTTTGCAAAACTTTTTCTAGTTCCATGTTTCAGATGCCTTTATTATATTATCCAGAATGCAGTGATTGGTCAAACCTTCGCAAGGTTAAGTTGAAAAGTATAAACAATTTTATCATGAAACTCAATCATTTTAATTACGGCTGGATGAAAAGAAAAAAAATCCGTGTATTCGCGTTCTCCATCCTTGTTGTCATTGTGCTGTTTCTTTTTTGGCCCGTTCGCAGCGAATTGCGCCAGCACGGCCGGCTTTCCCTGCGCATCAAGGATGCGAACGGCATTCTGTTGCGCGATGTGCTGAACGAGCGCGACGAACTGAATTACTGGGCCCCTCTGTCTGCGGTTTCAACTGAAATGAAGCAGGCCATGATTGCTGCGGAGGATCGTCGGTTTAGCCGGCATTGGGGAGTAGACCCCCTCGCGTTAGCCCGCTCTCTGCTCATGGATATCAGGCATGGACGCATTGTCGCCGGCGGCTCGACTATTACCCAGCAGCTGGCCCGTCAGGTGTACGATTTGCCGCGTCGGTGGTACCTGAAACCGCTGGAAATGGCCTTAGCGGTGCGCATTGAATGCCAGTTGAGCAAGGACGACATTCTGGAACAGTACCTCAATCGCATGCCTTTTGCCAATCAAATCTTTGGCATCGAAGCGGCTAGTCGACGCTATTTAAACAAGCCGGCAGCCCATCTTTCCCTGTCCGAAGCAGCCCTGTTGGCCGGTTTGCCGCAATCGCCCAACCGTTATAATCCGTATCGGCGGTTTGATGAGGCCAAAAAACGGCAGACGGTTGTTTTGCAGCGCATGTTGCGCAATGCCTTGATTGACTCTGGCCGATATCACCAGGCTTTAGCAACCCCATTACAGGTAAGCGAAAATAACCGCGTTTTTTTAGCTCCGCATTTTTGTCAATTTGTCAGGCGTCATGGCTCCATCCGTTCCGGGGAACTGCGGACCACTTGCGATATTCATGTGCAGGATCTGGTCGAAGATCTGGTGGCCGGGCATCTGAAAAACCTCAAAAGCCAACATGTCACCAACGCGGCTGTGCTGGTTGTCGAAAATCGTACGCATGCGATCCGGGCTTATGTGGGTTCTGCGGATTTTTTTAACGAAGAGATTCAGGGACAGGTAGACGGTGTGACCAGTTTGCGGCAACCTGGTTCGGCCGTCAAGCCATTCACCTATGGCCTGGCGTTGGAAAACGGCTATACGACAGCTTCGATTCTGCCGGACATACAGACTTTTGCCTCATCAACGGCCGGCGATTTTACCGTGCACAACTATGATGAAAAATTTCACGGTCCGGTTCGCTTGCGCACCGCTCTGGCTTGTTCTTATAATGTGCCGGCGGTACGCTTGCTGGAATCGTTGGGCTCGGATCTGTTGTTGCGGCTATTTCATCTGGCCGGCATTACCGGATTGGACAAGCCCGCTGCCCATTACGGTCTGGGATTGACGCTGGGCAATGGCGACATGACCCTGTATGAATTGACGCGCGCTTTTACGGTTTTTGCTCACGAAGGCAAGTTGCAGCCGTTGCTGTTTCAAATGCCTGCGGAAAATAAGCCGGAAGTGCAGGTCTTTTCAAGCGGCGTTGCCTGGTTGTTGACCGACATTCTTAGTGATGCGCAAGCGCGATCTCCGGCCTTTGGTCTGACCGGGCCTCTGCATTTGCCGTTTCCCTGTGCCGCCAAAACCGGCACCACCAAAGATTTTCGCGATAACTGGACCATCGGCTATACCACGGACTATACCGTGGGCGTATGGGTAGGCAATTTTGACGCCAAACCCATGCGACGCATCAGCGGCATCACCGGCGCAGCCCCATTATTCCGCGATATCATGTTGTCCCTGCATCGCAAGAGTGATCCAGCGCCATTTCAGATGCCGCCAGGAGTGATTAAAAAAAACATATGTTCCCGTTCAGGGCAGCTTGCCGGTTCATGGTGTCCGGTGCAAATGCCGGAATATTTTTTGACCGGCGCCGAACCCAGGGGAATCTGTTCCGTACATCGCGTTTACCGGTTGGATCGTCGCACCGGCCTTGTCGCCACCCGTCATACGCCGGCCGGTCAAATCGAACAACGGGTATTTGAAATCTGGCCGGAAGACTATTCTGCCTGGTTGCAGGAAAATAATATTCCGCAACCCCCCTTAATCGCTGCGCAAGACACCGTTGCTGTTGCTGAATTGTTGGCTGTCAGTTTTCCGGATGAAGGCGATATTTTCAAAATAGATCCCATATTAAAACGTGAGTATCAAACCCTGTTGTTCACAGCCGTGGCGCCGGCGCATGTACAGGTTTTGCAGTGGTTGGTGGATGATGAAATCACGGCGCGCGTTGCCAGGCCTTTTACTTTTCGCTGGACTCTGCAAAGAGGCAATCATCGATTGGCGGTCCAGGCTGAAATACAGGGCGTGTTGCGGCGCAGCAAAGAGGTCCATATCCGTGTGTTTTAGCGGTCAATATTCATTCAGGGAACAATCGGTTTTTGTTTGGTGTTTAACTAACATTACCTTCGCAAGGTTGTTTTTCGAGCACCAATCGCTTAATTTAGTGTGTCAAATCTTTTGCGACAGTCTCCTGAAGTGTTCGATCTATCATTTCATCTTATCTGGGTTGGCTATGAGTTTTTTAATGACAATATAATGCGCAGATTCCCCAAACCAGGAAAAACTGATATGCGTCAAGCCATGATAAAACTCGTATTTCATTTTGTGTTGTTCGGAAATATACTATTTTTTTCTTCGCTTTTCGCACTTTATAAAGAACAGGCGCTGCACCTGGCGTCCAGCGGCGCGTCTTACGTTGAATTCAAGT
>CAYLWO010000092.1:0-25928 GCA_964387285.1 uncultured Cytophagia bacterium
GTCCGTTTTGCGCCGAATCATTTTGGGCGGCTGCTGATGAATTGCTCGGCCGTTTGATTTCGTTCAGAAAAATGATCTCACTGCTGTACCCCACCTGCGTGAATCCACCTACCTTCATCAGCACTTCAAAATAACGGGGAACGGAGCCGAATTTGCGCACAAATTTTTTTTCCAGATCATTGAGAAAAGAGTCCTTTATGACCTGCGCAGCGCAGAGCTCGCGCGCGTTGTCCGCACTGCCGATCAGGAGGAATATCGTATTGTTGTTCGGTCCGGGTAATTTGATCAGCGCGGCATAGGTTTCCTGATAGCTCTTGCTCGGTTCGGGTGGAACCTCAAAGCCGAAAGATTGTATCACTTTGCCCCGGTCGTCGAGAAGATTAAACGCCTGTACCGGGACAGCGCGAATATGGCTGATGTCCAGCAACTGATGTAGAAAATGCAGATCCGTAATTCCGCCCACATAGATGATGTTATAGCGGCTCAGATCATCCCACCCCAACTTGGAAGTCAATTTACTTATGTAAGGTTTGTCAAAAAAATGGATGAACGGCGCCAGATTAAGCAGACTGGGCACCACGCTGACCGGCAATGCGCCGCCCTGATCCGAATCAGCGGCATTTCTGCGCTGTGCATATAATTGACGATAGTTGTAAAAATCGACATCAGAAATGATCGACGGATCGGTCATAACCCGCCACCGGTTCAGCACAGGATCCAGTTCAACAAATTTAAAGACGTCGCCGACGGCCAGACAAGTTGGCAGCGGGCTAGACACAATATCTTCCCAGATCGCGTGTTGCGCTGCTTTGATGAACTGCCTGTGGGGTTGCTGACGCATCAGGATGGCCTGATAGACGATGATGCTCACTAACAGGATGCCGGCTGCCGGAACCCAAACCCCCTTTCGCCATCGCCAATGGCCTGGCTGTCGCTCCGGTTCGACATCGTGTGTTTTGATGAACTCTACATGGTAACGTCCCTTGGGGATGCTTAACCGAAGCGTGTCCTTCCGGCCCTCGGATTCATAGTAATTTTCCAGCTTTTTACGCAGTTGATAGACCGATGACCGGACATAGGCATCGCTGTTGGGATCGTAATTCCGCTCTTTGCCGAGAACATCCACTGCAATGGTAATCTCTTTTGGACGTTCTCCTTTGAGTGCCGCTTCTGCCAGATAATTGAGCAACAACCGGCTTCGTTCAGCGTCTGAAAATGTTTTGCTTTGCAGAATCTTGGTTATAACCGTTTTTTTAGCTCGATCATCGACCATGGTATTGCACTCCGTGCAAATTGTATAACGTAAAAAGATACGACTTTTATTTTATCAGGGCAATAGTTATTTCCCGAACTTTTTTATGTATTTAACAGTAATTTAACGGTTTTTTACTTTCTTGCGAGCAAAAGAAGTAGTATTATTTGTCACTTGTTGTAATGAAATGTCAATTCTGTGCAATTTTTTATGCATTGACGTGATGGCGTACGGGTATATAAAGGCTTTTTTTTTGTTTATTTGCGTGTGCGTTAACGCAAATAGCGCAATAATAAACACCTACTACCGCCTAATCTTAATATGCTGATGTCTGCAGCGGAATCGATGTCATGATCACTATCAAAGAAGTTGCCAAAAAAGCCAGAGTATCCGTGGGAACGGTTGATCGCGTGTTGCACGACCGCGGCCGGGTTTCCAGTGACACGGCCAAGCGGGTGCGACAGATCCTCAAATCGGCGAACTATCAACCGAACCTGCTGGCGCGCAGCCTGGCTAATTACAAGATTTTTCAGTTTGGCGTACTCATGCCGAGTCTTTCCACCTATCACCATTATTGGGAAATGGCCATTAGGGGTATTGAAAAGGCACGGCATGAATTAAAGATTCATAAAATCGAAGTGACCTATTATTACTATGACGGTTACTCTGAAGATTCCTTTCTACGCACCAGTGAAAAAGTATTGCAGAAAAATTTGGACGGATTGGTGATGGTCCCCACCATGTACACTGCCAGCGCAACGGATTTTGTCAAGAAAATTCCCCGGCATGTTCCCTATGTCTTTTTCAACTCCTGCATCCCTGATACCTCCTTTGTCGCCTATATTGGCCAGGATTCCCAACAAAGCGGCATGTTGGCCGGCGATATTATGTTGATGCTGGTGCAGCGACCGGGCGTACTGGTGGTCTTGACACCGTTGCAGGATGAACATCATATCAGCAGGCGACGATACGGTTTTATCCAGTATGTCAAGCAGCATTCGACCTACCCGGTCAAGGTGTATGGCGCGCAGAGCAGCGAAGACCGGGAGACCTTTCAACGCATGCTGGATCAGGTTTTTAACGAAAACAGCGACGTGCGCGGCATTTATGTGACCACGGCCAGCACGCATTACGTCGGTGAATATCTGGAACACCATCCCGAAATTTCCGCTGTCCAGGTTGTCGGGCACGATCTGACGGATGAAAATGTTAAATTTTTGAAATCAGGATTGATTCATTTTTTAATCGGCCAACGTCCTGAGGAACAGGGATATCAAGCGATCTATTCATTGTATCGACATGTTGTGGTGCGGGAAAAAGTGGCTGCAAATATCATGATGCCGTTGGATGTTGTGACGCGCATGAATGTGGATTATTTTCGACAAGCGGAATCCAACGGAATGGTTGCGACCTGAGCGCGCAGGCGCCGCACTCATGAATCCAGGATGGTTAATCATCTGAATGTTACAGGAGGCAGAGAATGAAGAGACAATCAACTCCGGTTTTGCCATGGCTTTTGTTTGCCCTGCTTATCATGCTGACCGCCGCCGCGGTTGCACAAAAGGGTACAATCACCGGCAAGATTACCGATAGTGAAACGGGCCATGGCCTGCCCGGCGCCAATGTGGCGTTGATTGGCACTAGCCTCGGCGCCGTCACCGGACTGGACGGCGTCTACTCTATCGCCAACGTAACGCCCGGTGCGTGCAAGCTGCGCGTGACCTATATCGGCTACAAGACTTTTGAGACGACCTTAGAGGTTGATGCCGGCGCCATGGTCAAGCGGGACATCAAAATGAAATCGATCGCTCTGGAGGGCGGCAACGTAACCATCACGGCGCAGGCGGAAGGGCAGATGCAGGCCATTAACCAGCAATTGACCGCCAAGACCGTCACCAGCGTGGTTTCCAAAGCGCAGATTCAGGAACTGCCGGAAGCGAACGCGGCTGAGGCCGTGGGTCGACTGCCCGGCGTATCGCTGGAGCGCAACGGCGGCGAGGGCACCAAATTGCTGATTCGCGGCATGGGCGCCAAATACACCACCATCCAGATCGACGGCGTGACCATGACGGCCACGGGAGAAGAAGATCGCAGCACGGACCTGAGCATGATTTCCCCCTATATGTTGGAAGGCATCGAGCTCACCAAGTCGGTGATGGCTAATCAGGAGGCGAGCGCCACCGGCGGCATTGTCAATTTTAAAATCAAAAAAGCGCCGGAACGGCCGTCGTTTAACGTTATTGCTCAGGGTGGCTATAATGATCTGCGGGATAGCTATCAGGATTACAAGATTTCTGCCGGACTCAGCAACCGGTTTTACGCCAACCTGCTCGGTGTTTATGCGCAGATAGACGCTGAACAAAAGGACGCCGGCTCCCAGCAACTGGGCGGCGTGTCGTTTTTTCAGGAAAATGAAACAGCGCCGGTGAAAACCAATTCCATGAATCTGATGGATATTTTCAGAAATGTCCGGCGCCTGGGCGGCACCGTGGTCCTGGATTATACCCTGCCGTCCACCGAAATCAAGACGTCCAATTTCATCAGCCGCATCAACCGAGAGGAAACCAGATACACAAACCTCTATGATTTCACGCAACAGAATTTTGGTCTCAGTTTTCAAGACACACCCAAATCCTGGCTTACGGTACTGACCAATTCGCTGCAACTCGATCATCGCTGGAAAAATTGGGAATTAAATACCGCGTTCAGCCATTCCTATTCCGAGAATGTGCTGCCCGCGCGCATCGGTTCAAGCAACGGCAATTCACCGTCCAATCCGTTTCCAACCAACCGCAAATCCAATTTTAATGTGAATCTGGATCCGGAGACCATCCCAGATTCCGTGACCATTACCATGGATAAAGCCGTGCAGTTCATGCACCTGGGCGGTATCACCCATGAGGAGAGCGAAACCCGGGAACGGGATTTGGCGGCGGATCTCAACCTGTCCTATAATTTCAACATCAGCGATGACATTAAGGTAAAATTGAGCGTGGGCGGCAAATATAAACACAAAACAAAAGAATATGACCGCACCAGCGTCACGGCGGACAATGCCGGCGGCTCCCAATCGTTCCGTGATCTGGTTTATAATGCGTTTGAAAACGAATTGAGCGACCGCACCAGGCAGGCCTGGGCTCTGGATGATCAGAGAATTTACCTCTTGGATTTCCTTGATAAAGATTATAACGGCCGCGAATTTTTTAACGGCAGATATGATTTTGGTTTTGTCTTCGATAAAAAAATGTTTCGTCGCATCCATGATCTGGTCATGGCCACCTATAATCCCGACAGTCAGAACATGTATGACATCGCTCTGACCAATTTCATCAATACCAACTATTATGATTTTCACGGCAAAGAGGATTACACCGGCGTCTATTTTATGCCGGAAATCAATATCACCTCCAAATTCCTGTTTGTCCCCGGCGTGCGCTATGAAAGAAACCGCACCGAATACACCGGCTACCGCGGCAACCGCCTCGGCGTGTTGCGCGATTTCACCAAAACGCCCATCGACACCGTGACCAAAGTGCGCACCGACGAGTTCGTCCTGCCCATGATCCAGACCTTTTTCAAACCCCTGGACTGGCTCACGCTCAAGGCGGGCTACACGCATACTCTGCAACGGCCCAATTACAACAACATCATGCCCGGCTGGGTCATCAGCACACAGGGGCAGATCGACAATCTGAGCAATTTCAGATTAAAACCCGAGCTGTCGAGAAACTGGGACATCCAGCTGTCGATACACTCGCAAAAAGTCGGTTTGTTCTCCGTGGGCGCGTTTCATAAAAAGATAACCGATATGATTTTCTGGACCGGGCAAAAGGCCATTACGGACATTGCCTTTTTCGAGCTGCCGCCGCTCATGAACCGTCAGCGCGCGGCCTGGGCGGTGAACAACCAGTTCCCGGCCTATAACTATGGTTATGAAGTGGAATGGCAATCGAACTTTTGGCATTTGCCGGGCCTGCTGAAAGGGCTGGTGATGAATGTGAACTATACGCGCAACGAATCCGAAGCGGACTATCTGCGCACGCGCATCAAGGTGCAGGTGGATCCCAAGACCTACAAAACCATGCTGGTCAATCAGGACACGTCGTACACCAACCCGATGATCTCGCAGCCGGATTACCTGCTGAACCTGACGCTGGGCTATGATTACCGGGGTTTTTCCATCCGGTCGGCGATGCGCTATTCTTCCAGAATTTTCCGCGCCAACAACTGGTATGAGGCGTTGCGCGGGTATTCGACGCCTTTTTACCGGTACGATCTGGCCATCAGGCAAAAGCTGCCGGTGAAGGGCATGGAGTTTTTCCTCAATGTCAACAACCTGACCAGCGAGATTGAGAGGGACGTCATCAGTCACATGGATTTTGCCAGCTATATCGAAGATTACGGCCGGAGTGCAAATATGGGCCTGCGGTATATTTTTTAACTCGTCGTATGCCAACAGAGAACGGACCTGTAAAGATGAAAATCGCTTGTTTGTTTCGTTGCACAGCACTGGTGCTGACCCTGACCGCCGGCATGGTCTATGCCGCCTCCGGCAGCGTTAACGGACGGGTATCGGATGCCGAATCAGGCCATGCTCTTCCCGGCGCCAACGTTTTTATCACCGCTACCAGCCTGGGCACGGCGTCCGATATCGACGGACACTACTTCATTGCCAACGTTCCGGCCGGCAAGCATACGGTAGTGGTTCGTTATATCGGTTATGAAACGGTCACCTTTACCATACAGTTGCGTGTGGATGAAAAATTAAAATACGATGTCAAGATGACCCCGCAAGCGGTCAAAGGCCAGACGGTTACGGTCACGGCGCAGGCGGAAGGCCAGATGCAGGCCATCAACCAACAGCTGTCGTCGCGGACCATTCAAAATGTCGTTTCGCAGAAGCAGATTCAAGAGCTGCCCGAGGCGAACGCTGCCGAAGCCGTGGGCCGTTTGCCGGGCGTATCGCTGGAGCGGAACGGCGGCGAAGGCACCAAGGTCGTGATCCGGGGCATGGGCGCCAAATACACCACCGTGCAGATCGACGGCGTCAATATGACCGCCACCGGTGAAGGCGATCGCAGCACGGACCTGAGCATGATTTCGCCTTATATGCTGGAAGGCATCGAGCTGACCAAATCGGTTATGGCCAACCAGGAAGCCACGGCCACCGGCGGCATTGTCAACTTTCGCATTAAAAAGGCGCCGGAAAATCTGGCGTTTAATATAATTGCCCAGGGCGGTTATAACAGCCTGCGCGATACCTATCATGATTTCAAAGCCTCCGCCGGCGTCAGCAATCGTTTCTTTGCCAATCTGCTTGGCATTTATGTTCAGGCAGATTATGAAGAAAAAGACGCCGGATCGCAGCAGTTGGGCGGAATCTGGTTTTCCCAGGAAAATGAAACAGCGCCGGTGCGCACCAGCCGCATGCAATTGCTGGACATTTTTCGCAACGTCCGACGCTCCGGCGGCACGGTGGTGCTGGATTATACGCTGCCGACGACTGTTATAAAATCCTCAAACTTTTTCAGTCGCATTAATCGTGAGGAGACCAGATATACCAACACGTACGATTTTTGGGAACAGGGATTCAACATCGGTTATGAAGATACGCCGGAAAGCTGGTTGACGGTGTTGACCAACTCGTTGCAGATCGAGCATCGCTGGAAAAACTGGGAGATAAGCTCTCTGCTCAGCCACTCTTATTCTGAAAATGTCCTGCCGACCCGCATTGGCTCCACCAACGGCAATTCGCCCACCAGTCCTTTTCCGCCGGACCGTAAATCGGATTATAACGTAAACCTCGATCCGGAAATTATTCCGGATCTGCTGGTGGCGCCGATGGATGAAGCGGTGCGTTTCATGTATCTGGGATCATTGAGTCATGATGAAAGCGAAACCCGGGAGCGGGATCTGGCGGCCGAGCTCAACCTCGCCTATAACCTGCAGATCACGGATCAGATCAAGCTCAAACTGAGCCTGGGCGGCAAATACAAACACAAAACCAAGGAATTTGACCAGGCTTCCATGTCTATTGGTGGTCAGCATTATCTCGATCTGGTTCATAATGCTTTCTATAATGAGTTGTCCGACCGAACCAGGAACGCCTATGCCGCCAATGATCAATATTTATATATCGCTGATTTCTGGGATACGGAATATAATAGCGGTGATTTTCTCGGCGGCAGATATCGATTCAGTCCGGTCTTTGACAAGAAAAAATATCGCCGGATTCACGATTTCACCATGGCCACCTTTGATCCGAATAACAAAATCATCAGTATGTACGATCTGGTAACGTCAAATTTTATCAATTCCAATTACTACGATTTTCACGGCACGGAGGATTATAGCGCCTTTTATATGATGCCGGAGATCCATTTTGGCTCGCGATTTTTGGTTATTCCCGGCGTGCGTTATGAAAAGAACCGGACCGAGTATACCGGTTACCGCGGCAGCCGGCTGGGCGTTCTGAGAGATTTCACGCCAACACCTGTTGATACAGCCACCAAGGTGCGCACCGACGAGTTCGTCCTGCCCATGATCCAGACTTTTTTCAAACCCCTGGACTGGCTCACGCTCAAGGCGGGCTACACGCACACGCTGCAACGGCCCAACTATAACAACATCATGCCCGGCTGGGTGATCAGCACACAGGGACAGATCGACAATTTGAGCAATTTCAGATTAAAACCCGAGCTGTCGAGAAACTGGGACATCCAGCTGTCGATACACTCGCAAAAAGTCGGTTTGTTCTCCGTGGGCGCGTTTCATAAAAAGATAACCGATATGATTTTCTGGACCGGGCAAAAGGCCATTACGGACATTGCCTTTTTCGAGCTGCCGCCGCTCATGAACCGTCAGCGCGCGGCCTGGGCGGTGAACAACCAGTTCCCGGCCTATAACTATGGTTATGAAGTGGAATGGCAATCGAACTTTTGGCATTTGCCGGGCCTGCTGAAAGGGCTGGTGATGAATGTGAACTATACGCGCAACGAATCCGAAGCGGACTATCTGCGCACGCGCATCAAGGTGCAGGTGGATCCCAAGACCTACAAAACCATGCTGGTCAATCAGGACACGTCGTACACCAACCCGATGATCTCGCAGCCGGATTACCTGCTGAACCTGACGCTGGGCTATGATTACCGGGGTTTTTCCATCCGGTCGGCGATGCGCTATTCTTCCAGAATTTTCCGCGCCAACAACTGGTATGAGGCGTTGCGCGGGTATTCGACGCCTTTTTACCGGTACGATCTGGCCATCAGGCAAAAGCTGCCGGTGAAGGGCATGGAGTTTTTCCTCAATGTCAACAACCTGACCGGCGAGATGGAAAAGGATGTCATCAGTCACATGGATTTTGCCAGCTATATCGAGGATTACGGCCGTAACGCCAATATGGGCGTCCGATATCAGTTTTAATAGACACCAAGGCTGTGCGTTTCTCAGAAATAGAAAGAGTTGCCAAGGAGGTGATGTAAGGCCGAAACAATGTTTCGTTGGAACCGGAAAGAATAAGAAAGGCAGGTGATGCGAATTCAAGCAAACACGAAATCAGTTTTGTAAGTGGAAACCGGTTGTTCAATTAATCCATGAAAGGAAATGCGTAATGAAAAAAATGTTAATATTCTCGGCCGTCATACTAGCCCTGTTGATCGGCAGCACCATGGTATTCGCGCAGACGCAATCCAAAGGCGATACCCTGCTCGTCGGTCCGTTGAACTCGCAGGGTTTGCCGCTTGGCGCTTTGAACGAAGCCATCAAAAACGACAAAAATCCGGATGGAACGCGCGCCCACAAGGTGTACAAACTGCAGTGCAATGAACAGTACATTCTGACCGAGGTCATACAGGTCGATTTTCCGTTGGTGATCACAGCCGATGAACCGGATGCTACGCATCGTCCCCCCATCATCCGCGGCGGTTTGAAGGAAGACGGCAGCGCTGTCAATTTATGGTGGCAGATTTATGACAATGCCACCTTTAAGAATTTGTGGATTACCGGCGTTAATATGGACGGCACCGGTCCTATCAACTGGATTTCTCAGGAAGTGAACACAGTAGGTAAAACCATCACCTATGAGAGCTGCGTTGTGGAATATCCCTATACCTGGTGGGCGATGTTTGCCGATTGGGGCGGCCCCAACAACTATAAAATCCTCGACTGCGTTTTCAAAAATGTCGGCAATCCCACCGGCGCGTTCTGGAATGGCGCGATTTTTCACGCCATGCGCATCGATTCCGCCATCATTCGCAATACCACCTTTTTCAATTTCGGCTGCTTTGCGGTCAACACCGGAACCGCTACTTTTTACACTGAAATCGATCATTGCACGTTCGTAAACTGCATGGCTCATCCGGTTAACAGTCACCGCTTTATCAAAATGGTCAATACCAACAACCTGTATGTCAATTGCCACGCCATGAGCGATGACAGCGACGAAATCGCCCGGCACTATGATGCGGAAGTCAAAGGTCTTATGAACTATGCTGAAATTCAGTGGGATCCGCAGGAACTGGATTCGTTGTACGGCCCGGCCGGCGTGTTCGGCAAGAACTATGATCCCAACGGCGACGGCCACCTGACTGACGACGAACTGGTCTGGACGCTCAAGAACAACAACTGGTACTATACGGATCCCATCAAGAACTACTGGGCGCAATACAAGAACGTGACGCCCAATCCCTGGATGAACGGCTATAACTCGGCCATGTTCGCTCATGCCAATGATGCGGGCGATTGGACCTGGGACCTGAAAACCTACATCTGGGCGGATTCTGCCGGTAATCGAATTACACATCCTGGCAGCTTTGACGGCTTGACGAAGGTTGATTCAACCATTACAAAAGTGCAACACAAACCCTTCAAGTTTTTCACCCAGCAAAACACCTGGAACCTGGATCCCGGAATCATCGACATGAACGGTTGCGATGCGTTGCTGGCGCAAAATTGCATCAATATCCGAACCGAATGGGCCGGCGGTACATTCACGGCCGTAAAATGGCACGCGGTTGATGATTATCTCGCTTTTACATGGCCGTTTGATTTTGATTTAGAGTACACCAACGCTACGTTGAAAACCGCCGGCACCGACGGCAAACCGGTGGGCTCGCTGCAATGGTGGCCGGGAATCGATTATGTCCCGTCTGCGGTCGAAAAGTTGGACAGCAAAACTCCGGTGCAATTCGAATTGGCGCAGAACTATCCCAATCCGTTCAATCCGGTCACCAACATTGCCTTCTCGCTGTCGAAAAAAGAACATGTAAAGATTACCGTCTTTAACATGCTGGGCGTTGAAGTGGCCACGTTGGTGGATCAGTCAAAGCCGGCAGGCACGTATCGCGTCACGTTTGATGCGGCCGGTCTGGCCAGCGGCATGTATTTTTATCAAATCACCGCCGGAAATCAGCGCATGACCAAAAAGATGATGCTGATGAAATAAACTGAAATTTTCGCCCCTGCTACACCGAGCCCTCTGCTGTGACGCAGCAGGGGGCTTTTTCAATAAAAGTCCGTCATCGATCTCCGGACGGCAGGAGATCGCCGGGATGGAAAAAATTATATCTGTTAAACAAGGACATGATAAGAGTAGAGTGCGGGAGTACATATGCGTAGAGATCTTTTTTTTATAAAGCGAACTTGCAGCAAACGTCTGCTTTTCCCTTTGCTGGGATTGGCTTCCCTGGTTTGGTTTCTGATACGCGTGCTGCCCAAGCCGGCGCGCGCCGGTTATCCCTGCATGCGGGCAGCCTTTCCTTTGGCTTCGGGCTTTGTCCTCTACGCGTTGAGTCTGTTTTTAACGATTTTCTCCTGGAAAAAAGTTCGGCAATTTGCGGCCCATAAAAAACATCACCTGGCGCTGGCGTGTCTGGCTGTTGCGTTGCTGTCGGGTGTTTGGTTCCTGCACAACTCGGAATCCTCGTTCGCGGAGACTGTCAAGGCCGCCGATCACAAACCCAATGAACCCATGGGCGCCGGCATCGGCATCCATCCCGGCCGCGTAGTTTGGGTGTATGATCCGGCTGCGACCAACGAGAAATGCACCGGCGCCCTGGTCGCTGACGGCGTCGTCAACGATAAGGATAATCTCTGGTTTCAGCCAAGAAACAACGATGCGAATATCGTCAGCAGCATGGTGTCCCGTTCTGTTCTCGCACTAGCCGGCGTTGATTCCAACGCATTGGCCTGGGACGCGCTGTTTCGTTCTTTTAATCAACGCAAGGGCAAGGGTGCGGTGGGGTTCAGCCTGGGAGAAAAAATCCTCATAAAAACCAATGCCACCTCTTCCTGGGGCGAGCCCGGGCGTTGGGGCATGTATGCCGCCGATCTCGGCAAAACCGAGTGCTGGCGTCCGGATATTGCCGAAACCAATCCCTATGTCGTTCTGGGCCTGCTCAGGGAACTGGTCAACAAGGCCGGCATTCCGCAGGAGGCCATTTACGTCGGCGATCCCATGAAACAGATTTATAAAGAATTTTATACACTGTGGCGCACAGAATTTCCTCACGTGCATTATCTGGGCAACGACGTGCTGCCCCATTATGCAAGCCTGAATATCCTTGCTCTGGGAAGAACGCCGGTAGCCAAGAGCGATACCCAGAGTGTTTTCTATTCCGATCACGGTCAGGCGTTGAGCGTTCAATCGGATGCGTTATATACCATCCTGGAACAGGCGGACTATCTCATCAATGTTCCGACGCTCAAAGCGCACGGCAGAGCAGGCATCACCCTGTCGGCGAAAAATCATTTTGGTTCTCATACGCGCAATGACGCCAACCATCTGCATGACGGCCTGGTGTCTTTACCGGGAGAGAACGACAAACCCACGCGCACGGGTTACGGACTGTATCGCGTGCAGGTGGATTTCATGCAACATAAATATTTGGGCGGCAATACCATGCTGGTATTGGTGGATGGCCTGTATCCGTGTGATGAAGCCATCGCTGTGCCCGGTAAATGGAAAATGGCGCCCTTTAACGGCGATTGGGCTTCTTCCATTTTCATTTCTCAAGATCAGGTGGCCATCGAATCCGTCTGTTTTGATTTTTTACGCACCGAATACAACGGCGCAACTTTGGCTGAAAGCAGACCCAACTGGTCCGGCGTCGACGATTACCTGCATCAGGCGGCGGATTCAAGCCAATGGCCTGCAGGCATCCGCTATGACCCTGATCGGGACGGCCAGCTCTGGGCCAGTGCAGGCGTGCATGAACACTGGAACGACGCCGTTCGCAAACAATATTCGCGAAATCTCGGGAAAAGCGAGGGCATTGAACTGGTTGCCGAATTCGCGATCGCTTCGGCCGTGCAAGAGGAAAGGCCGGTTGCACCGGAATCTTTTACCTTGCGGCAAAATTATCCCAATCCTTTCAACAATCGCACCACGATCACCTACATTCTGCCGCTTTCGCTTGATGTGAACGTGCACATCTTGAATCTGCAAGGCCGCACGATTCGCATTTTGGCCAAAGGCCATCAGACTGCCGGAGTTCATCAGGTCTGCTGGGATGGAACAGATGGAAAAAGCCATCCTGTTGCTTCCGGCATCTATTTTTATCGACTCGTTGTCCGGGATGATTTTCGGATTCTGTCGACGCAAACCAGGCAGATGCTGCTGATTAAATAACCGCACTTTATCGAAAGCCCGTTTTATGCAACGCTTTATGCTTTTCCTTTTAGGTTTGGCTATCTGCGCTGCCGCAGCGCCGTTGTCAGGCCAACCGGTCGGCTTTACAGACTCTTTTACCGATCAACTCAGAGCGCTGCCGCATCCCTATTTCAACTGTAATCAGCGGGACGGCGTTCTGCAGGTTTCTGTGCGCGTGCCCCAGGGCGCCAAGTGGCAGGGATTCACCTATGAGATCGGCGACACGATTGACATTTCCGCCAAGCCGATCATGAACCTGCGGTTAAAATCCGATTTCAGTTTTTTATTGACGGCCTATCTGTTCGACACGAATGGCATGAATCAGACCGTTTCGGTCAAGGTGCAGGCGAGCGGGACGTTCACAAATTATTTCCTGGATTTTTCCGCCGCCTACCGCGCCGACAAACAGCGCATTCACCGTCTGCAATTCACGCCTAACGGCAACTCACCCGACGGTTGTACCGGCCAGATTTGGTTGGATGAATTGAAAATCGGCCATGACGCCGGCTATCTGGCCGGCATTGGCGCGGTTATGGAAAAGAATTTTTTTGTCGGCAGCATAAACAACCGTTTTACTATTGTCGATCTGGCTCACAGCCTGCTGGTCACGGCTGAAGGCGGCGCCGGATCGCTGGACCATCTCTCGGTCTCTGCCGTCAGCGGCGGACAGGCTGTGATCTCTTTTGATTGCGTGCCGGATTTTATCGGCAGAGACACCCTGCTCATCACCGCCCATGGCAGCGAAGGATTCGACAATAATACGATTCTGGCGCCGATTTTTATCCAGGACAATGCGGCGCCGACCCTTGATCCGCTGCACGATCTCACCGTACAGGTGGGCGATACGGTTCGAATCGCTTTGACCGGCATCAGCGACGGCGATAAAAGCGTTGAACAACCGGTGCAGATCACGGTTGCCTGCGATCAAAGTCTGGCATTTCCGGATGACGCATTTACAATTCGCCATGCCCCGGCTGCAAGCAGCGCCGAACTGATCATGACGGCCAGAACTCCGGCTCAAAAAGCCCTGGTGACGCTGACCTGCAACGACGGCTTTCAACGCAACAATCTGACGCAACGTTCATTTCTGGTGGATGCCTACCAGGAATACAATCAACCGCCGACCCTGGATCCGATCGTAAACCAGTTCGTCTATCTTCAGCAAGGTCGTTGCTCGGTCAAACTGACCGGCATCAGTGACGGCGACGACGGCAGTCAAACGTTGTCTTTCCACTTGGCGAGTTCCGACACCACCATTGTACCCATACAACAGCTCATGCTCAATCATATCTCTGGTTCAGCGACCGCAGATTTGCACTTTACGCCTTTGGCTGTCGGGCAATCGTTGATTACGCTAACGGTAACCGACAACGGCGGCGCTCCCGGCAATAACGGCCACGCTGCCATAACGCGAACCTTTATGGTGCAATGCGCTTCTCTGCCGCCAACCGGTCTGCAGGTGGCCATGAATTCCTTCCAGAGCAATAGGACGCTGAATCTGGCCAAACCCGGCGATTGGAAAGTTGAAGACATCAACTATAGTCAAAAAGTCGAATACGGCAGCTTTCACGGCCGGGACCATGTCATCAAGCTGACGCTCACCAACAAAACCTGCTGGACCGGCCTCTGGCATCAGTTTGATGAATTGAATCTGGAAAACAATCGTTACCTCTGTTATGATATATATTTTGAAGGGAGTTCTTTCAGCAACGGCGGTAAAACGCACAGCTACTTTTGGGATGCAGAGGAAAAAAGAAATCTGCCGGCCGGCCACAGCCAACGCAAAACGGTCCCGGTCAATCAATGGCGGACCGTGTTCATGGATTATCGCGGCAGCACGGGCATGAATACGGATCAGGGAGAACCGCTGAATCTCAAACGCATCAACCGCGTGCTCATCAATTACGCCAGCAATTTTGATTGGCCGTTTCCGGTAGACAAGGGAACCGTTTATCTGGCCAATATCAAGCTCGGCGGTGCGGTGCCGGACAGCCTGGTTCCGGCCACCAAACCGGTATGCGCCATCGATGCGATAGCGGATCAGACCCTATTCAGCAACAGCGGTCAACTAAAAGTGCGGCTGAGCGGCATCAGCAGCGGTGCGGCCGGCAGTGCAACGGTGACCATCACGGCCGTGAGTAGCAAGCCCGAGTTCCTTAATCATCCCGTCGTCAGTGCTGTTGCGGCCGATGGTACGGCTGAACTGAGTTATACATCCCCTGGCCGGGCCGGCACAGCAGCCATAACGGTAAAGGTTGCTGCAACCGGTTCCGTGGATGCGACGCGCGCCTTTACGATAACTGTGGTTGATGCGGCCGGCGCCGATGTGGCAACGGTAGCGCTGGATGTTGCCAAGCATTATCAAACCATACGCGGTTTTGGCGCCTTTCAATTTGAAGAGCGGCAGAATTATATCTATTATTACACCGAAGACCTGGGCGCTTCATCGGTTCGTCTCGGTTTGATAGGCAATCAAATCGAACCGGTGAATGATAACGAGGATCCTGGCGTGTTGGATATGTCGGCGCTCAACACCAACGCTTTTGATTTTAACTTTTATCGACAATTAAAAGCCGGGGGCGTCGAAACGTTTATTTTAACCTCCTGGTCGCCGCCGGCCTGGATGAAGCGCAATCTGGCGGAAAGCCATGGTTATGCGGAAGCGCCGGATTACTCGGCCACGGACAATGTGCTGGAACCCTATTATTATGAAGAGTTTGCCGAAAGCATGAGCGCTGCCGTCAGACTGTTCCAGGACCGGGCCGGCATCGATCTGTACGCCATCGGTCCACAAAATGAACCTGCGTTCAATGAGCCGTACCCGTCCGCCGTGCTCAGTCCGGTTAAATATGCCGAGCTGGTGGAGGTTATTGGTGAAAAGTTTGCCCGGGAAGGATTGCAGACCAAACTGTATATGCCGGAGCAGGTGTTTACGCAGGATCATTACGCCATGGCGCATTACATCAATGCGTTGCTCGCGCGCCCAGCCGCCGATCACCATACGGACATTATTGCCACGCACGGCTATGCTGAGGATGGCGTGGGCCAGGCTAATCCCACTTTTCAGAAATGGACCGAACTCTGGAATAACAGTCAACGCTGTCTGCATCCCAAAGAACTGTGGATGACCGAAACCTATCCCGAATATCGAAATTGGCACGATGCCTTCGCCCTGGCCGGCGCCATACACGGCGCTTTGGTCTACGGCCAGGTCAGCCTGTGGAATTTGTGGGACATGGAAGGCACGCTGATGTATCAGGGAAAACCCACGGCCAGTTTTTACACCTCCAAACACTATTATAAATTCATTCGCCCCGGTGCGGTGCGCATCCAAGCCTCCGCATGGCGGGATGGCTTGTTGACCTCTGCGTTTCTGGATGTCAAAAACAGCCGCGTCACTGCCGTGTGCATCAATAACACGACTCTGCCGATGCTGATCCGCATCGCCGGGGACAGTTTACCTGAGGCCTTTGACCTTTATCAAACCGAAGAATATGTGAATTTTGCCTATCGGGGCGTTCATTTTGTCGGCGCCGACGTTTTATTGCCGGCCAACAGCGTTTCTACTCTGGTCGGCCAGTATAATCTACCGACTGCGACAGCGAACACCGATGCGCAAATTCCTCTGCAATGCGAATTATTGCAGAATTACCCCAATCCGTTTAATCCGATGACCTATATCGAATTTCGCCTGCAGACGGCGACCGACATTGATCTGACCGTGTACGGCCTATTGGGACAAAAGGTCAAAACTCTGGCTCAGGGCGTCCAGGCTTCCGGGAATCATCGTTTACGATGGGACGGGCAGAATGAGTCCGGCCATCCGGCAGCCAGCGGCGTATATTTTATCCGTTTGAAATCGCCGCACTATGTGAAAACCATCAAAACTCTATTGCTCAAATAAGGAGGTCCCTTTGGCTTGTTTTCCACAGGATTTTCAATGGGGTTGTTCAACATCCGCCTATCAAGTTGAAGGCGCCTGGAATGACGACGGTAAAGGTCCTTCCATATGGGACGCCTTTACCTTAATACCGGATAAAGTGCTGGCCAATGATTCCGCCCGCACAGCGGCAGATCATTACCATCACCTGCGTGATGATGTGCAACGGATGGCCGACCTCGGCCTGAAGGCATATCGCTTTTCCATTTCCTGGTCGCGTATTCTGCCGTTCGGCAGAGGAAAAGTTAATCCCAGAGGAATTGAATTTTATTCCACGTTGATCGATTTATTGTTGGAGAAAAACATCATTCCCTGGCCGACGCTTTTCCACTGGGATTTGCCGCTGACCCTGCAGTTTGAGCAGGACGGCTTGCTCAATCCGGAGATCAGCACCGCCTTTCAAGAATATGCGGATGTCTGTTTCGCTGCGTTTGGCGATCGTGTGCAAAATTGGCTGACGTTCAACGAGCCGTACGTCTATGCGATATTTGGCCATGGTTTCGGCATCATGGCGCCGGGCCGGCAATCGAGAAGCGAGCCCTATCGGGTTGCCCACCATTTTCTTTTGGCGCATGCCAAAATCGTGCAACTGTATCGCGAACGGTATCAGCACAAGCAGGCCGGCCGCATCGGTCTGGCGCTTAATTGCGACTGGCGTGAACCCGCCACGGCTGATCCGCTGGATATCGCTGCGGCGCAACGCGCCCTGGAATATTATCTCGGCTGGTTCGCTGACCCCATCTTTCTCGGCGATTATCCGGAATGTATGAAAAGAAATGTCGCTGAGCGATTGCCGGCACTGACGAACGACGAAAAGCGGCTACTGCACGGTTCGGCTGATTTTTTTGCATTGAATCACTACACGACCTTGTACGCCGCTCAGGCCACACGCAACGACCTTCCGGACAATCCGTATGACAACAGCGGTTTTTCGGCAGATCAACACATCGAACTGTCTTCAGACCCGCAGTGGACGAAAACAGAGATGGGATGGAATATCGTTCCCTGGGGCATTAGAAAATTGCTGCATTGGATTGACGAACGCTATGGTCATCCGGATATTTATGTTACTGAAAACGGGTGTTCCTGTAAGGATCGCATCGAGAACGGAGCGGTAAATGATCCCGGACGCATTGCGTACTTGAACAGCTATATAAATGAATGCGCCAGGGCTATGCAAGAAGGCGTAAAATTAAAATCCTATTTTGTCTGGTCCTTGTTGGATAATTTCGAATGGGCTCTGGGATTTTCGCAACGGTTTGGTTTGTATTATATCGATTACGCAACAGGTCAGCGTATACCCAAGCAGTCGGCCTTTTGGTACCGGGATGTCATACGGGCCGGCGGACCGGAACATTTGCAACAGAGAGGTTAAGTCATGCGGCGAATACTGATTGCTGTTGCAGCGGTTGCATGGGCATGCGCCTGTACTGCTGCAATCCCGCAGGTGCAACAATGGCAAACCTGTGAAATCGTCTTGCAGTCGGCCAAGGTCTATGATAATGGCTATACGGATGTAGACGTCTGGGCCATGTTCCAGAGAACGGATGGAACAGCATTGCGTCGTCCGGCTTTTTGGGATGGGGACCGGTCCTGGAAGATCCGCTTTGCACCGATTGACAGCAATGGTCTGTGGCAATACCGGACTTTTAGTTCCGATGAGTCTGACCAGGGACTGCATGGTCGAACCGGTACCATTCGGTCAGTCCCCTATATGGGTAGCAATCGGCTGCTGGCGAACGGCCTGCTGAAAATGTCGGCAGGCATGCGCAATGTGGTGCACCATAACGGCCGGCCGTTTCTACTGGTCGCTGATACGCCGTGGGCGCTGCCTTTTCGCGCCACCACGGAGCAGGTCCGGATCTATGCGCAAGACCGGCACGCCAAAGGATTCAATGCGGCGTTATTGATGACCGTTCAACCGGATATGCGCGCGGAGGGACCGGATGCACGAAATACGCCGCTTGGATTCGCCCGTGGATTCAGCGATTTGCCTGACGGACATATCAACCAGCTGATTCCTTCATATTTTCAATGCCTGGACTCTTTAATCACCATTCTCATCGATCATGAAATCGTGCCGGTGTATCAGCCCGTTTTCCATGGCTTTGGCTGGAAGGGACTCTCTGTACTGGGCAAGGTTGTAAAACCTGCCGAGTATGTTCGCTATTGCAAATACCTGCTGGCAAGATATGGCAGCACACCGGCCATGTGGTTGTTATGCGCCGACAGTAACGGCAAGGAGCCGGGCGTCCCTGAGAGCGGAGAAATGATGGAGCAATGGGATTGTTATCATCAACCAACAGGCATTCATTACAATCCCTGCGATGATTATCTGGCCGAATGGGCAAAAAACGATTCGAACCTTTGCTTTCATGAAAATAAAAGTTATCAGCACACCGATTGGCTGGATTTTCAATGGGCGCAGACCGGTCATGGCGGAGAGCACCTTTACCACAAGGTCGAACGCATGTATGAAAATCTGCCGGTCAAGGCCTCAGCCAATGGAGAACCAACCTATGAAGGCATGAATGGCGGCCAGGCCGGTTTGGGTTGGTGGCAGGGAGAAGAATCCTGGATGCAACTGATGTCCGGCGCCACCATGGGCGTGGTCTATGGCGCTGCCGGTCTTTGGCAATGGCAGGTGACGGGTGAAGAACCCGGTTGGGACGCATGGTGTTCGCAAAAAAAATCCTGGCGGGATGCGCTGAATTTAGAGGGCAGCCGATATGTCGGCATGCTAGCCGGCGCCTTGCGTCCTTATGATTTTACCGATATGATCAAAATGAGCGAGCGAGTGGCTGAGGGTCAGGTTTTATCGGGCTGTGATGACCGCTTTTTTATTTCATTTCTCAAAAACGGCGGCCGGCTCGCGATCCGATCGTTGCCGTCAGGTCTGGACTATGAGTGGTTTAATCCGAAAACCGGTGAACGAACCGCTATGGGCAAAACCAGCGTCCAGCAGATTTTTACCAGTCCGGACGACAATCCCTGGGTGCTGATCATCGGCAAGTAAATCCATGTAGTTGCTCAGATAGCTATGAGGCGAACCATGCTGAACAAACCTGGTACGGCGATTTTGGCTTTGATTTTTTCGGGGCTTGTGCTTGCCGAGGAACCGACTGGCGCTATTCGACTGTTGGTTCGCGGCGACGATATCGGTTCTTCGCACAGCGCCAACGTCGGTTGCATTGAATCCTATCAGAACGGCATCCTGCGGTCGGTGGAGCTGATGCCCACCACGCCCTGGTTTCCGGAAGCAGTGCGCCTGCTCAATGAACATCCGGGACTCGACGTCGGCATCCACCTGACCTTGACCAGCGAATGGAGCAACGTCAAATGGCGGCCGCTGACAGCTGCACCGAGTCTGGTCGACGGGAACGGCTTTTTCTTTCCCATGGTCTGGCCGAACAAAAATTTTCCCGCTGGTTGTTCCATCCGCGAATCCGCATGGAAACTGGAAGAAATCGAGAAAGAGCTGCGGGCTCAGATCGAACTCTCGTTGAAAAACGTACCTCCTGCGTCGCATCTGAGTACGCATATGGGATTTACCAGTCTGGATCCGTCTTTGGAAGCGTTGGTGGAAAAACTAGCAGGTGAATTTAAATTGGGATATCGTTTCAAAAATAGCAATTTGCAGCCATTCAGCGGCTGGGAGGGAGCTTTGTCCCTGTCGAAGCGAATTGATGCTTTTGCAGCCAATTTGAAAAAATTGCAGCCCGGAACCTGGCTTTTTGTCGACCATCCGGGAAAAGATACGCCGGAGATGCAGGCGGTGCATCACCCCGGATATGAAGATGTCGCATCGGATCGCGAATGGGTGACGCGCGTGTTTACCAGTGAAAAAATTAAAAAAATAATCCAAAACCGGAAAATTCAGTTAATCAGTTATAGAGATATTATAAACGAAATGAATTAAAATTTCTTGATCTTTTTGCACGCGAGAAAAAGGTCCTGTACTCATTCTACGAGGCTTTTATGAAACGTTTTTTTTTGCTCGTCACCATATTGTGGCCGGTCTGTCGATGCGTGCTGGCCATGCCGGCGCAGGATGACACGGTCCTGGTTTATGAAACAGCTGTGCCGCCGATTGTTGATGCGAATGGCCAGGACGCCTGCTGGCAATCCTGTAAATGGCAACCGATCGATCAGGTGTGGATCGATTACGGTACGACTGTGCCGGCAAACGATTTTTCCGGACGGTTCAAAGTAACCTGGTCGTCGGCTACTAATTTACTATATATCCTGGTGGAAATCGTTGATGATGTGTTTGTGGACGGTTATGTGTACAATCGTAATCCATCGCTGGGCGGCGGCTATCCTGATTACGATATTGTTGAGGTGTTCATTGATCAGAATAAATCAGGCGGATTGCACGTGTTTGATGGAACCGGCGCAACAGCCCAGCAATGGGGGAGCAATGCGGAAAACGCCTTTTCTTATCATATTGCCGCCAACCTCAGAGCGGACGGACAACCGACGTCGACAAAGGTTGTTTGCGATTTGGCCGGCGCCAGTTGGTCGCAATACCATATCCCCAACTATGCGGATCATTTGCCCCAGTTCGCCATGGTAAAGTCCGGCGACAAGTATTACTGGGAGTTTTCATTGCAGGTCTACAGCGATGCCTATCAACCAGATCGTCCGGCGGATGCGCGGGTGTTGCTAAAAGCCGGCGACCTGATGGGTTTTTCCATGGCTTATTGCGACAACGATGATGCGCATGAATCGCCCAAAAAACGGGATCATTTTTTCGGCTCGGTATGGGTTCCGGCAGCGGCTTTTAACGATCACTGGATGAACGCCGGCGGCTTTGGCGCCATTCGGCTGATGAAGCAAACTTCCGGCGTCAAGTCGACTCGACAGATTAAAGAAACAGAATGGAGCGTATATCCCAATCCGAGTCGGGGCGTTCTGCATTTTCAACCGAACCGGCCTGGCGATCAAATTACGGTGTATAATGTATTGGGACAAAGAGTGCTGGAAGCGGGCTCGGTTAGAGCGCAGGGAGCAAACCTGCTCAGCGTGGACCATCTGCCCAGCGGCGTCTATCTGGTGCAGCTAGAAAGCGGCGATCAAATAATGACCCGCAAAATTTCAGTGGTAAAAGAATAAAACATATGAATTTTTTATAAAGGAAGATATATGACACTGGTGCAAGAATTAGCTAAAATGATCGACCATTCGCTGCTGCACCCAACCATGACCGATGAAATCATGAAAAAAGAGTGTTCTGTGGCAAGGAACTGCCTGGTGGCGTCGGTCTGCATCAAACCGTACGCTGTAGCCGATGCGGTGGAGTGGCTTGCAGGCAGCGATGTGCTGGTGGGCACGGTCATTGGTTTCCCGCACGGCAACAGCACCGTGGACATCAAGGTTCGGGAAACGTTGCGGGCGGTGCAGGACGGAGCCCGAGAGATCGATATGGTGGTCAACATCGGCAAGGTGCTGCAGCGGGACTGGGCTTTTATCGAGTCGGAAATCCGTGCGATCAATAGTGCTGCGGTGAGCGGCGGCGCCATCCTTAAAGTCATTTTCGAAAACGATTATCTGCCGGACGATTTGTACAAGATTAAACTGTGCGAAATCTGCAGCGCCATCCCCACGGCGTTCGTGAAAACATCCACCGGCTATGGTTTTGTCAAAGGCGGGGACGGCCGTTTTTCCTATGCCGGCGCGACGGAGCACGATTTAAAATTGATGCGCCAACACTGCGCGCCCGAGGTGCAGGTCAAGGCGGCTGGCGGCGTGCGTACGCTGGACGATCTTTTAAAGGTCCGCAGCTGGGGCGTCACCCGCGTGGGCGCCACCGCTACCATCGCCATTTTGGATCAGGCCCGGCAACGCTTTGAAGGTCAAGCTCCATCGCATGAAACGAAATCGCCCGATAGTGCAGGGTACTAGGGTGCTGACGCGTCTGGTGCTTCATGGGCTGTTTATGCTTCTTGTCGGCAACGCGACTGCCGTATGGTCCGCGGATTTACTACGTGTGCAGCCGATTACTGATAAAATTCTGGTGCTGGAATTTTCTGAAGGCCATATCGATTATTTCGGCAGCGGCCAGGAGCTCGTCACCGGCAATCGTGTTTATTACGCACGGCTGGATGTGAATGGCGCCTCACAGCGTAATAACTATACGATATCCAGTCCGGACGACGAGCGTTATCGGGATGGATTGGCGCCGGTGGCTGTGGGGCGAAAATCAAAAGGCCAGGACTTTCATGATCTGTATGCGTCGCCCATGCCACCGGTACTTTTGCGGCATTGGATTTACCTGGAATTGCCCACCGCCATGATTGCCGGGAAAAACTATACAATCAAATTGAACAAACTGGCTTCTAATCGGAACAGTTTGAGCTTTACCTTTGACGCTTTCAAGTTGCATTCTCCAACGGTTCATGTCAATCAGATCGGCATGCTGCCGCATGCGAAAAAATACGCCTATCTTTCACATTATATGGGCTCCTTGAATACGGCGGAAAATATTTACGGCGCATTGAATCTGGACCGTTATGCAAACGGCCTTTTTTACCTGGTGCGAACCAGCGACGATTCGGTCGTTTTTGCGGGTTCAATCTCCATGCAACGTGCCAAAAGCGCTGCGGATTTTACCAGCAACACATTCAAAAACGTCAACATGACGCGTGCCGACGTCTGGCAGTGTGATTTTTCCGATTATCAAACTCCTGGAGAATATCGCGTAGTGGTGGGCAATATGGGTTGCTCTTATCCGTTTATAATCGGCGCGGACGCGTATCGCGCAGCCTATTATTATACCTCACGAGCGCTGTTCACACAACGCCAGGGCGTTAATCGCGAAATTGAACCGGATGTTATTTACCCGCGCGATCATCGCACCGAAGATGGCATTGTCATGAAATACTATTCAGATCTCCGCACCGAAGGCAACTTTGATCCCAAGCTGGGCCGGGGACCTGTCAGCGGCGTCTGGGGTTGGTATCATGATGCCGGCGATTGGGATACCTATCCGGATCATTACGCGGTTCCCATGACCCTGCTAATCCTGTACGATCTCAAGCCGGAAAATTTCGGCGACGGCGATGTCAGCCCGAAATATCAGATATCCGCCTCGGATCCATGGATCGAAGAAGGCAGGAACGGCCTTCCGGACCTTCTCGATGAGGCTTTGTGGTTGGTCCGTTATTATAAACGTGCCAAAGATGCACTGATCGAGCAGGGATTTTCCACAGGCGGGGTGCCGGGATATGCCGGCGTCGATGCCGGCGCGGAGAGCGGTACGCCATCCTGGCAAGATAAAAGGCCCATGGCGCTCAAAGGCGCTGACTCGGTGCTGATGGCCTATCGCTATGCTGCTTGTGCTGCGTATCTGAGCGTATGTCTGGATAAATTTAAAAACGGCGTGCATCAGGACAGCCCCGGGTGGATCGACGAGGCTAGGGCGAGCTTTCAGTGGGCCGGTGCACAAAACCAGGATTCGGATGCCAACATCAACCGCAGCCGTATGATCGCTGCTGCCGCCTTGTACCGATACACCGGGCTGACTGTTTATCAGGATGCGTTCCGCAGCTGTAAAAGCAAAGACAGCGAATGGAAATCAGCCCTATGGTTCAGCCTCAGTCCCTGGCACTATTGCTCGGTGATATTCGGTAAAATGCCGGATCAACACCCCGGACTCGATAAAAACCTGCGACAGCAGTGCGTCAACGATCTGGTACAGAATGCCGACCATGAAACCGTGCAAACCGCTAATGACCGCGGTTTCCGATACGGAGCTGCGCGTGATATTTTACACATGCTCGGCGCGTTCAGTACGCCGAAAATTTTCATGGCGGCAGCGGCCTATGAATTCACCGGCGACAAAAAATATCTAGACGCCTGCTGCACCACCAGTGATTATTGTCTGGGCGGCAATCAGATGGATTTGGTCAAGGTGAGTGGATTGGGAGAAAATCCTGAGCAACAACCGTTTCACTGCGATTCTTGGTATCTTACGGACTATAACAGTCTGGTCTATAATAATCCTATTTTACCCGGTTATGTCATTTACGAAATGCACAAGACCGGCGACTGGATGGCCGGTACAAGCTGGAACTGGATCGGCGATGAGGATTACTCCCGTTCCACGGCATTTCCAGCCATCGATTTCTTCCCGGATGCTGAAGCGCGTTTTCCGAATCGTTGGAGCATTGCCGGCAGCGAGTTCACCATCCACCAGACGCAAAGTATGGCCGTTTTCGCCTATGGCTATTTGTGTGGCCGATACGTTATGCCGTACAGCGCTAATCAGCGTCCTGAGGTTGCCTTAATGTTGTTTGAAAACAGCCTGGTCAGTCTCGATAGCACGCTGGTATTGACCGTAAAAAGTTCGAACGATGTTCGGCGGGTCGAGTATTACTATGACTGGCATTTTATCGGAGAAAGCGTTGCGCGTGAACAGAATTTTGCTTTTAGCTGGAATCTGACGGATTATCAGATGACGGCTGGCAAGCATCTGATCACCGCCAAGGCGTTCGATGATCAGGGGCTCGAATCCAGACCCACACCGGAAGGGGACTGCTATCTGATCTTTGCTCGTCCTTCCGCGGTTAAAGATGAAATTAAATCCGATCGTTATTTTGAATTGAAAAACTGTTACCCGAATCCGGCCAATCCGACGACCCGCATCGAATTCTCACTTGCCGACCAGGGCCGTACTCTTTTGGAGGTCTATAATGCGCTCGGAGAAAAAGTCGCTACTTTACTGAATTGCCGTCTGCAAGCCGGCGTACACAACATTGACGTTCCGACCGCACAGTTCGTTTCTGGCGTATACTATTGCAAACTGCAGCAGGATACGCAGCTGGATGTCAAGAAATTTCTCGTGCTGAAATGAGGAGATGAAAATGATGCCGTGGTTGAAACAGACTTTTGCATGTTGGCTCGGACTGGCGCTGCTTTCCTGCACCGCGCAGAAAGAGCAAGAGAAGCGCTCATGCGAAAAGATGGTCTTTCCGGAATCGTTTTTAATCGGCGTCTCTTCCTCAGCCTACCAAATCGAAGGCGCTTACAATGAGGACGGCAAAGGCGAGTCCAATTGGGACCGGTTTTCCAATACACCGGGAAAAGTG
>CAYLWO010000093.1:0-25761 GCA_964387285.1 uncultured Cytophagia bacterium
TTTTGCGACAGTCTCTCAAGGTCCGACATTTGGTTTCGGCTTGTCCGGATTAAAGTCCTAGCGGATTAATTGCATTTTTTTTACCGCCTGGTAGCCGGACGCCTTCATGGTGCAAAAGTAGATGCCGCTCGGCAAGGCTCTGCCCATTTCATCTTTGCCGTCCCAGGTAATCTGATGAAGGCCTGCCGTCAAATTGGCGGATGACATATCCTTGACTATTTCGCCGCTTAGATTGTAAATGGTTATTTGCACATTGCTTAAATATTTTAAAGAAAACCGGATTTGTGTAGAAATGAAAAACGGATTGGGATAGTTTTGCTGCAAATTAAAATCATCGACAGCAGCCGTGTCGATTTTTAATATCTCATGATATCGTTTTTGGCCCTGGTAATCCACATCCGCTATTTGATAATAGTAGATGTGACCTGCAACCGCCGTGTGATCAAAAAATTCATAGTGATGCGCTGAAGAAGAGGTGCCGGCGCCGGCTATGAGTTGTGCGGTGATCAATTGCATGGACTGGTCTGTCGAACTGCTGCGGTAAATTTCAAAACCGAGGTTTTCACACTCACTGGCCGTAGCCCATGAAAGAGCGACGCCATTTTTTATCCATTGCGCACTCATATGACTGAATTCGACCGGCAACAGGATCTCTCCGGCGCCGGTAATGATCAACGAGTAATTTTGTGCTTCTTCGGGGAATAATTCTCCTTTATGACGAATAATGACCGTATAGGATTTTTGTTCGGGTTCGTTGATGTTGATTTGCTCAACGTTGTCCAGTTTATTGTCGCCCTTTCCGGCGGCCAGTTCCGGGTGGAGCGGATCCAGCATCCAGGGGTAAAACTCTTGATTGTTGTCGATGCGCAAAACGCGCACATCCAGATCGTTGACCAGCAGAGGCTCCGGCGAATCCAGCATCGGCGCTTTATAAACGCCCGCCGGATCGGTCCAGGTCAATGTTATTTTCAACGGTTCATGGCCGGCTGCGTGCACCAGGTATTTGACCAGGCCGTGGTTTAGAAGTTGATTCTCCTGAATAACCATCGGTTTGACTGCATCCTCCATGATGATCTGACCGCCACGGGTTGTATTCAGCACCCCCCAGCCGAAAACAAAATCCGGACCGGCGCCGGGCCCCGCTTCATCTGCAGCGTGAATGGCCAGCGCTTTTAACGTGGCGGACCGCATGTAGGTTTGATGGTTTTGATAATACAATTCCTGCAGCAGGGCCAACGCGCCGGTCACCGTGGGCGCTGCCATAGAGGTGCCCGAAAGTGTCAGATATTGATCGTCACCGGCAGCGCTGCTCGATAAAAGTGCGGCGCCATTGGCCACAAGGTCCGGCTTGATGCGTCCATCATCTGTCGGACCCCAGGAACTGAAACCGGTCATGATCACCTGTGCACTCGTATGATACCCGTTTTCCAAATCCTCGATGGCGCCGACGGTCAGGACGTTTTTGGCCACGCCGAGGCCTTCGAGCCCGTCATAGGTCAGGTTGCCATTGCAGTCGGGTGGAGGTGAACTCGCGGTTTTCGTTTTGCGTATAAAGATCGGACCGGATTCCGGATGATAGTTATATTGCCAGTAGATTGCACCTGGCACTGGTCCTGTGTTATCCTGGTAGCGTTCATTGCCCGCGCTTTTTACGATGAGATAGTACGGCGCCCAGCAGGCGAGTTCATCAGCAATCACGGCATCCATGGAATAATGACCCAGCAGGTAGTCTTCTTGATCGCTGATATCCGGATTGCCGAACCAGCACCATTTTACTTCATCCGCCTGAGGTTGATCATCTTTGTTTTCATCGAACCACCATTGATCCACCCATCCGCATAGCCAACCATAAGAGTGATTGGACAGCAACAAACCGTTATAGGCCGCTTCGGCCATTTCTGCATAATCGTTCCACCAATCATAGGATTGCAGACAGGCGCTCGCCGCCATGCCGTGCGCCTGTGGCAGCAGCCCTTGACCCATTATGGTGCCGGCGATATGCGTGGCATGTGTTTCCGGGATTTGGTTGCCGTCCATTATTTGTACACGGCTTGAACCGGAATTCATAAACTCGGCATGGCGGACCAGCACGCTGCCGCCGTCCCAAATAGCTAACCGACCCCATGAAAGACTTTTACCGTCCAGATTGTATGCAGGAGAGGCATCAGGCCAAAGCGGCGGCACGCTGATTGTTTTAGCAGCTGTCAAATTATGCATGGAAATATACAAAGGTCTGACGCCCTCCATGCGCACCAACTCGGCGAGTCGACCCTGGCTGGTTTTTTGGCTGATCGGCAGGCCCTTTTGTCGAGCCCAAAGCAGAGCAGCGTCTTTTTGATCCCTCTGCGCCATGCTGTGTTGGATGACCAATTTTTTCAATAAACTGTTTTGCTGTTCAGCCCAGGCACTGTAGCCGATCGAACAAAGTACTATGAGGATCACCAGGATATCGTAAAATTTTCGCATACAATCTTTTTCCGTACCGCACCACTCCAGCCGCACAACGCGAAAGGTTTTGTTTTACAGGGTTAGCGTGAATTTTTATACAAAGATCATACCAAAACTTTTTTTTCAGCAACTTGCATATTTACAACCACCGATTTGAATGAGAAAGGGATTTTCTGTAAAAATGCGCAACAGAACAATGACACTCGGCATCATGATGACGTTAATTTGTGACAACCAGGACGCTGCTTCTGCCCAGGAATTTTTTATTGCATTTTATAAGGTTTTCTCCTATTATAAATAACACTGATTTAATGCTTGAGGCTGATATGAAACTGCATGGGCGAATCCTATTGATTTTATTCATAACAACATTGCTCTCCTGGCAATGCGGTGGACCAAAAGCTGCAAAGAATATTGCTGTTGAATTTGTAAAAATCCCGGGCGGCAAGTTTCAAATGGGTGATAGATGGGGAACCGGCGACAGTGACGAAGTACCGGTTCATCAGGTGAAAATAAAAGGATTTTATTTAAGTAAATATGAAATCACTGTTGCGCAGTTCCGGGAGTTTGTCCAAGCCACCGGTTATCGCACCGATGCCGATACAACCGGTTGGGGCTTAGCCTGGACCGGCGATAAAGGCGGCGTTGTGAAAGGCGCCAACTGGCAAAATCCGGGCTTTAGCCAGGGTGATGATCATCCGGTCGTCATGGTCAGTTGGAACGACGCCAAGGCATTTTGTAAATATACGGGAACCCGCCTGCCGACAGAAGCGGAATGGGAGTATGCAGCACGCAACGGCGCCAGGGGCTCGCGTTTTCCATCCGGTGATTCACTCGGCATTGCGGACGCAAATTTTCGAATTCTGCAAGGCGCAGATCTCTATCCCTTCACTTGCGCAAAGGGTCAACACCGGCCGAATGAATTCGGTCTCATGGATATGGCGGGCAACGCCGCTGAATGGTGTGCGGATTGGTACGATCCGGTGTTTTATGAAGAAGGCGGCCAATCCAATCCGATCGGTCCGTCCCTGGGCCAGTATCGTGTGATTCGGGGAGGCTCGTTTATAGATAACCGCGATTTTTGTCGCGCGGTAGAGCGCAATGCCGGCTTGGCGGATGATCGAGTTTATACAATTGGCTTTCGCGTTGCTTTGCCGTGACGTTGAATCCCAGGCGTCGCGGTTCGTTATTCAACAGGGAGGTCGCAAATAAAGTACATTGGGGAGAAGAGGGGACAAAACAACATAAATTTTTCTCAGCAAAGGGACAATTGGAAGGAACAAATCCATTTCTTTACAATAAAAATAACAGGTTGCAATGTTCGTTCTGTGGCATTTTTTTTGCAAGTTAATTCTAAAAATTTCCTGTAATCGTAACGCCGTCGATTTTCAGGGCCTGTAACACACGTATCGGGAGGAAGGTATGAAAAAATATTTTTTTGCATTGCTGGTGACCGTTATCGTCCTTGTTGGAGCAGGATACGCTCAAGATAAAGAGGTGGTTTTCACTCCGGCTGAAATGACCAGCATGCTGACGCTTTTTAATCAGGCGCCCATTAAAGGCTCCGATGTAGAGGTCATCGCGCCCTTGAGCGTCAAGTTGCGTTCCAGTTACGAAATCATGCAACAGGACTCGGCCCGTCATAATGTCGCCATCAAATTATCGGCGCAAGATGTGCAGATCTGTCTTACGGTTTTAAATAACAGCACTATTGAAGCACGTTATGCTGAATTGGTGCTCATCATGAAGCAAAAATTGACCGCATTGATTACGCCGGAACCCACAGCGGTTAAACCGACTGCCGGCGCCAAGAAATAGCTCTACGGAAGATATGTTGCCGGGCGGCTGGGCTCGGGTGGTGGATTGAGCAACAAGGGAGGGCTGATGCAGCAGAAGCATGCATCTGCCCTCCCGTATTCCGTCCTACGTTAACTGATGCCTTCGGTTATCAGCACATCGACGAAACCATTCTGATTTGAGAGGAATCCGTCATGCAAATACGTGAGAATCAACGAGAGGCTATGCGTCGTGATTCGCTGGTGAGTTTTATTTTCCTGACTTTAATGATGGTCGTCATCGGCTTGCGTATGATCAAATCGCCTTTAACGGTCGGTCAATCGATTCTTGGTTTTCTAACTTTGCTCCTGCTGCTCGCCCTGTACCTGTTCTCCATCAACCCGGCTTTGCTCAAAACTATGCGCAACTGGCTGCAGGAAAATCCACGCGCGAATTGGTCCATCCCCGCCGGGCTCTATTTTTTTTCATTGCTGTACCTGCTGCTGGCCGGGCTGTTTTCGCTGGATTTGTTTGTCCGCGCCACCATCTATTGCCTGTTGCCGGCTATCCTCATTGATTTGGCCATAAAAAAAAGTCAAACGGTTAATGCGTACGATATTTTAATCATTCTCGCACTGTGGTTGCCTATCGAATTCGGCCTGTTCGCCAGGGCCTCTGTGCCTCCGCAGCACGGCATTACGAATTTTTATCATCTTTGCGGTTTGGTGTTCATCATCTTTTTTTATTTCTTGCGCCGTGAGTTACCGCAGGCAGGGCTCACCTTTCATTTAAAATTCAAAGAGGTGCAACTCTCTATTCAAAATACGCTCATGTTCCTTTGCGTTGCCCTCGTTTTGGGCGTGCCCACCGAATTTATCAGGCTGTCCCATTCCGTACCCGGATTTTTAGAGATGGGTATTGCGGCCTTGTCGATCTTTTTTTTCATCGCTTTGCCGGAAGAGCTGCTGTTTCGCGCCGTCATTCAAAACAGCCTGGAACAGAGATGGGTGAATAGAACAAACGGCTACTCCCTTGCCTTGATCGTTGCTTCGATTATCTTTGGTCTGGCGCATGCCAATAATAACAATCCGCCTTTTATTAACATCGATCTGGGCAGCCTGGGGATCTGGCATTTTCCCTGGGTCTATGTCGTGCTGGCCACTGTGGCAGGTTTTGCCTATGGTTGGACTTTTGCCAAAACCCGTAAAGTGACGGCAGCCGCATTAGTGCATTTATTGGTTGATTGGGTTTGGAGCGTATTTTTTAACGGATAAATAGCCTATGCATAAATTTATACCGGTTCTCCTGAGTCTTTGTACCCCACTCGCAGCACAAACAAGAAGCGAATTCATCTTTGACGAAAAAATAAAGCCGACGCCCGAATGCCATGCTTCAACCATTGTTGAAACCACTGCCGGTTCATTATTGGCAGCCTGGTTTGGCGGCACCGAAGAACGTCATCCGGATGTCGGCATCTGGGTATCTCGTTGGCAGACAGACCGATGGTCCAGGCCCGAACAAGTGGCTGATGGAGAGTGGACGTTGGGGCGGAGATTTCCTTGTTGGAACCCGGTGTTGGCACAGCCGGCGCAAGGCCCGTTGCTGTTGTTCTTCAAGGTGGGCAGCCGACCCGATGCCTGGTGGGGCGAGATGATGATTTCCCATGACGATGGCCGCACCTGGCAGCAAAGACGCGCATTGCCGCAGGGCGGCATCGGTCCGGTAAAAAACAAACCGGTGGAATTGCGCGATGGCTCCTTGTTGTGTCCCGCTTCCGCTGAACATAATGGCTGGCGAGTTCATTTTGAAATCACGCAGGATTTCGGTCAGACCTGGAAAACCATCGGACCCATCCAGGCCGGTGAGGAGGATGCCGCCATCCAACCCACGATTCTGTGTCATCGGGATGGCCGGTTGCAGGCATTATGCCGGGCACAAAAAGCCGGTGTGATTTTACAGACCTGGTCCGAGGATCAGGGGCAGACCTGGAGTGCCATGCAACGCACCAACTTGCCAAATCCCAATTCCGGCATCGATGCCGTAACCTTGGCTGATGGAAGATTTTTACTGGTGTACAATCCCCTGGTTGAGGGACGTAATAAACTCTTTGCAGCGATTTCCAGCGATGGGGTGGTATGGCGAGATGTGCTGGCTCTGGAGGATCAGCCCTCCGGCGAATTCTCCTATCCTGCCGTTATACAAACCCGCGATGGTCTGGTGCACATAACCTATACCTTCAACCGAAAGACCATCAAACACGTTTTTGTGGATTTGCACGAGATCAGGTGAAAAAATGATGGAAAAAATTATCCTGGATACGGATATCGGCACGGACATTGATGATGCGGTCTGTTTGGCTTATTTGCTGGCGAATCCGCAGTGTGATTTGTTGGGCATCACCACTGTGACCGGCGAAGCGGTCCAGCGCGCCCAAATGGCCAGCGTCGTGTGTCGCGCTGCCGGCCGCGATATCCCGATATTCCCTGGCGCGGAACATCCCCTTATTGTGCCACAAAAGCAAACTGTCGCACAACAGGCAGCGGTTTTACACAGATGGGACCACCAGCAAGATTTTCCTTCAGGCGCGGCTATCGAGTTTTTACGTCAGACCATACGAAAAAATCCGGGCGAGGTGACGTTGCTCGCTATTGGCCCATTAACGAACATCGGGCTTTTGTTTGCGGTTGATCCGGAGATTCCCGGCTTGCTCAAAGGATTGGTCATGATGGCCGGTTACTTTTTTCAGAAATTGTCCGTCCCAAATCGCGTGGAATGGAATGCTTCCGGCGATCCACACGCCTCTGCCCTGGTTTACCGCAGCGGCGTACGCATTCATCGTTCCATCGGCTTGGATGTCACCACACAGGTTGTTATGACCAAACAGGAAATTATGGAAAAATTTCGCGCTGACCTGTTCAAACCGGTGCTGGATTTCGCCGAAATCTGGTTTGAACAGCATTCACCATCCATTACGTTTCACGATCCACTGGCTGCTGCCGCTATTTTTGATGACCAAGTCTGTAACTGGCAAGCAGGCCGGGTCGAGATTGAATTGCACGAAAAGACAAATCTGGGATATACGCACTGGCAAGCGGGAGAACCGGCCATGCATCAAGTAGCGATGAGCGTGGACACGGCGCGATTTTTTCAGCATTACTTTTCGGTATTTCAATAGAAATTATCGCGAGTTGTACTTTTGCTTGAGAATCCAACTCAACTTTGCGCTTGTGAAAATCAATCCTACAAACCATACATCCCTGTCAATCCTGCTGCTGCTGAACGCGATCAATTTCCTTTCAGCCCGAACCTTGGTATTATGATCCTCTTAAAATTTTTTTTTCGTGACCTTGAATTTCGTTCACAAATAGCCACTGCGCAGGGCTGAAATGCCCTGCTGACTGGACTCTTCTTTTTAAATTCCGCTTGCTCCAAAAAGTGAAAAAAAAGTAAAAAAAAGCTTGCGTTTATTATTGTGTATTGATATATTCGTATGAACAAATTGTTCAAACATTTTGAATAAAACATTCAAAAAGTGAGCTCTTGCCGTGCGACCTTCAGAGCGACAGAAACACATATTAAATCTATTGTTTATTGTGCACAAGGAGTGGAGCGTCAAAGAACTGGCTGAGCGATTTCACGTCTCCGAGCTTACCATCCGCCGGGATCTGGATCAACTGGCGCAAAGCGGCGACATCATTCGCACGCTGGGCGGCTGTCTTTCCATGGGCGAGGGTTCCGGGGGAACGATTTTTAACAACGAATTTGAACTCAATCTTGATTTAAAGACCGCCATCGGCAAAGAAGCCTCTCGGCTGGTGAAACCCGGCGATACCATTCTCCTGGGCGATGGTTCCACCATCTTTCAATTCGCCGCTTGTTTGGGCGATCTGCACGGCATCAATATTTATACCAACAACATTGCCGCCATTCAGCAATTAAAAAAGAGTCTGGATAATCGATTGTACATACTGGGCGGCAAATATGATTACCAGTACAATATGTTGCTTTTAAAGGGAAGTTTGACCGATCGCATTCTCGAGACGTTAAAATTCGATTCCATCTATATCGGCGCTGACGCCATCGACCTCAAGGGCCGGTGTCTGACAACCGATGAAGAGGTTGCCCGCACCAATCAGATCATTTTGCGTCGCGGCAAGAAAAAAATATTGTTGGCGGACCATAAAAAGATTGAAAGATTCGGAAACGTCATATACAGCCAATTGAGCGATTATGACCTGTGGATCACCACCAAGGGAATCGATAAAGCGCAGATGAAAATTTTTAAACAGCAGACCAAAGTGATCGAAGTGCCGCCCAGTCGTTTGTTTTCAGATTTGAAAAACCAGGTCTTTTTAGAAACAGAAATGATGAAAATGCCGGCATGAACCGGCAGGCAAACTGTTTGATCGTGTTGAAGCAGCGCTATTGCATTGTGACGTTTGTCCGAATCCGGTAGTGCAGTTCCCGATATATGCTATTCTATTCAGAATATTCCTATTCAGATTAACACATGGTTGAGAATCCATCTCGTCGTTTACGGAGGAGATTTATTATGAGAAGAAATTCAACAACTGCTTTTTTCCTGGTTGGTTTTTTAATCACGATCCTTTTTGCCGCACTGGCGTCCGCTGAGGTCACCGGCAAAATTGCCGGCACGGTCAAAGATACGCAGACCGGAGAGGGACTTCCCGGGGTCAACGTTCTGGTTGAAGGCACCATGATCGGCGCGGTCACGAATCCGGACGGTTATTATGCCATTATCAATGTCCCGCCCGGAACCGTAGCGTTAAAATATACCTGTTTGGGTTATCAGGCCAAGACCATGGAGAATGTTCGCGTTTCGGTCGGGTTGACCAGCAAGGTTGACGTCAAATTATCCTCAAAGGCGTTGGAAATAGATGACGTCGTCGTGGTCGCTGATCGGCCCGTGATCGAGGTTGATCGCACGAACACAGCCGCCTACATGGCCTCGGAGGAGATCGCCGAATTGCCGGTTACCGAAGTTCACGAGCTGATCCAGTTGCAGGCCGGCGTTACGCAAGATGCCGATGGCCAGTTGCATTTTCGCGGCGGCCGCAGCGGCGAAGTGGCCTATCTGGTGGACGGTGTTCCGGTGACCAATCGCTTTGACGGCGGCAGCGCCATTGAAATCGAGAACGACGTCATCCAGGAATTGCAGGTGATCAGCGGAACGTTTAACGCCGAATATGGACAGGCGCAATCCGGCATTGTCAACATTGTTTCCAAAATGCCGGATGCCAAATATTCGGGCCGTGTTTCCTATTATTCCGGCGCGCATTTGAGCCGGCAAACCGATAAATTCATCGGCATCGACGATCCTGGCAATAATCTCGAACATAACATACAGGCCAATCTGACCGGCCCCATTCCGCTGTCAAAAAAACTGTCTTTTTATGCGTTCGGTCGTTATAATCAGGACGGCGGCTGGCTGAATGGAGAGAGGCGATATAATCCGTCAGACAGCTGGAAAGTACGCGTCTTTGAGCAGTGGTATAACCTCAATTTTCCGGAACGGCAGTTCGGCCAATACCTGCCCTATAACCAATATGCGGATTCCTTGCAGTTGTTCACCGGCGATGGCGCCATGGTGCCGATGAATTCATCCAACAAAATTTCTCTCAACGGCAAATTATACTATCAGATGGCCGCCAATCTGAGAATGTTTTACAACTTTTTCACCGATCGCAGTGAAAGCAAACTTTATGACAATTCGTTCCGTTATACGCCCGACGCCATCCCGACGGAACACAAAAAGGCTTTTAACCATACGGTGAATTTGACGCATACGCTCAAATCCAATCTGTTCTATGAACTCAATCTGTCCTATTTTGGCGAAAATCGCAAGACCCACCTGTATGAATCCGAAGCGGATACGCGTTATCAGGATGAGGTGTCTTCATTGATGGGCTATAAATTCGGCGGCACGAACAATAACCGCGAAACCATAGATTTTCAAAATTATCTGGCGCAATTCGACATGACCTGGCAGATCGATAAAATCAATTTGACCAAATTCGGTTTTTCCGTCAAAAAGTTCAACTTGGACTATCAAGAGCTCACCACGACGACCGTGCCGAACAGCTATTATCTGCCGACGGTCAAATGGACCCCGTTTGGCGATTATTACGCACTCTCGCGTCGCCCGGTGTTGCTGGTTCCGGAAAGCAGCACGCTGTTGAACAACCAATACACGCACAATCCGGTCGAGTTTGCCGTATATGCTCAGGATAAATTGGAATTGGGTGAATTGATAGCCAATATCGGTTTGCGTTTTGATTATTTCCAACCCGACGGCGTGGTGCCGGCCGATCCACGAGCCAAATATGACGCCGTCGCCGGCGGACTGGAAACGACCTTTCTTAAAGCAAACAACAAATCTCAACTCTCTCCCCGATTGGGACTCGCGTTTCCCATTTCCGACAAGGGCGTGATTCATGTTTCCTATGGCCATTTCTTGCAGATTCCCCAGTTCCGCTACCTGTATTATAATTCCGAGTTTGAACTTTCTTCGGGCTATAAAGAGACCATCATGGGCAATGCAGATCTGGAACCGGAACGCACCGTCGCCTATGAGGTCGGATTGCAGCAACAATTGGCACAGGATTTCGGCATGGAATTGACCGTCTACTCGAAGGATATTCGCAATCTGTTGGGACAGGAAATATTCGACACGCTCGACGAACGGGTTTATTTCCGCTATGCCAACCGCGACTATGGCAATGTCAAAGGCGTGACGGTTTCTGTGGAAAAAAAGCCCTCGGGATTTATTTCCGGACGACTTGATTATACCTACCAGGTGGCGCGCGGCAACGCGTCTGATCCGAATGCGGTTTTTCAACAGAATCAGAGCACGCGGCCGGCAGAAACCCAAAAGCAGGTGATTCCGCTTAATTGGGACCAAACCCATACGGTCAACGCTACCCTGCGCGTCGGCAACAGCAAAAATTGGACCGCCAGTCTGATCGGTCGTTTGGGAACCGGCTTGCCCTACACCGCCGATACGCCCCAGGAGCGACAGCTTGAGACCGTGTTCGAGAACAACGAACGAAAACCGCTGAATTATAACGTCGATGTTTTTGCACAAAAATATTTTAAACTGGGAAATCAGAGAATGATTCTGTTCGCCCGCTGTTTTAATCTTTTTGATACGGCCAATCATCTTACGGTTTTTTCCAGCACAGGATTTGCCGATCGCACTTTTCGTTATCCTGAACAGGAACGCATTGACTCTTTGAACGGCGTATATACCTTGAACGAGGTGGATTCGAGACCTCACTGGTTTTCCGAACCGCGTAAAGTGCAAGTAGGCCTGACGCTTGAATTCTAAATAACGGCAAATCGGAGGATTTCTATAATGATACGAAAATTTATGACCTTGTTTTGGCTTTGGATGATTGGCTTTGTCTGCGCAAACATTCTTTTGGACGCACACTCGGCATGGGCTCAGGTGAAACCCGCACTGGATGATAAAACGGCTATTTCCACCGCCCCGTTGCGCAAATCAACGGTGGATTATAGCGGCTTTAGAAGATCCGGCATTCACGACGGCAATC
This sequence comes from uncultured Cytophagia bacterium, assembly GCA_964387285.1. Classification (GTDB taxonomy): domain Bacteria; phylum Zhuqueibacterota; class Zhuqueibacteria; order Residuimicrobiales; family Residuimicrobiaceae; genus Anaerohabitans. The sequence continues at coordinate 11,799 of CAYLWO010000093.1, forward strand.
TCATTCGAACCGCTTACTCCAATATCGCCAATCTCGGCAGCAGAACCCTGGATATTCGTCTGGAATGGCCGAAGGGCAGCGGCACCAATTATGGATTCGAATTCATCTATTTCGTCGGCTCTGAAGTTATTGATGCCCGCGGCGATACCATCCACGTTTTTTCGGATAATTACACCGGCGGGCCTCGCGATCGGGCGCCGGACGACTCGCATACCTATGGATGGGAGCCTCTGCCCGGTTATTACAATGATGGGACCTACGTTTCCGGCATCAATGAAGATCTGAACGCAAACGGCATACTGGACGTCGGCGAGGATATCGATGAAGACGGCAAATTGACGGCGAATGTGTACAACGAGATTGAATATCCCGCCATGAGTCATTTGCTGGAAACCTGGCCCACGGACTGGCCCAGGGGAAGTTATCCCGGCGATATCGGCAGTCGCATGGGCAAGTGGAACGGTGAATACGGCGCCTACGTACGCGGTGATCAGGAGAGCTATTACCTGGCGGATGACCGCAACAACGATGAATTTTTATACTATCCATTTATCAGCAATCCACAGGACACGCTTCCCTGGCCTAATGGGAGGCGCGGTTGTGGTCTGCAGGTGGAGGTGCGCAACTATCAATGGTCTGATGTGATGGCCGAGGACATCATCATCTCCATTTACCAGGTTAAAAACATGAGCGAAAAAAATCTGCCCAAAAACGTTGTCGGCATGTATGTGGACGCGGATATCGGCACTTCCGGTCCCAGCAGCGATGCCGGCGACGATGATTCCAGTTTCGATACCAAGGATGATATCGTCTATCAGTGGGATCTGGACGGACTTTCCGCCAAGGGCAAAAAAACCGGTTATTTTGGCTTTGCCTTTTTGCAGAGCCCCGGCCTCATCGACGGTAAGGATAACAACGAAAACGGCATCATCGATGAAAGCCAGGAGAACGGCATTGATGATGATAAAGATTGGCGAACCTTTTCCGACGTCGACGGCGATGGCATCTGGCAATGGGAAGATTTGAACAACAATGGCCTGCTGGACGACGGCGAGGATGTCAACAACAACGGCAAACTGGATTGCGAAGATTTAAACGACGATCTGGGCCAGGATGGATTGGGCCCGAACGATTTGGATTGGCCGGGATTGGGCAAGGACCCCTATGAGGGCAATGGCCGTCCTGATGAACCGGAGCCCAATTTTGAAGGAACGGATAACGACGAGATCGACCAGATCGGTTTGACCAGTTATTACAGCACCTCGGCCGGAGATGTGCTGTCCGCCGATGAAGAGGCCTGGTATGTGAAAGAAGCTCCGGGTGTTTTTACGCCGCCTACCGGCGGTTTGGACGTCGCCTTTCATTATGGTTGCGGCTATTTCAATCTACCGCAACGCTATTCCGAAAGATTTGCCATCGCCTGTCTGGTGGGCAATGATTTCGACGACCTGGTGCGCAACAAACGCACCATGCAGGAAATTTACGATCATGATTATAATTTCAAAAAACCGCCGTTGGAACCGACAATTATCGCCGCCATTCCAGGCGATCGCCGGGTGACCCTGATCTGGGATACGCGCGCGGAAAAATCACGTGATCCGGTGTATGAAGAGGATTTTGGCTTGTATAATATTTATCGTTCCACTGATCCGGCTTTTAACGACATAAAAACCATTACCGACGCTTTTGGCAATCCCTTGCTCTGGGAACCCATGGCCCAGTTTGACATCAAGGATGGTTTAAAGGGCGCTCATCCCATTGCCATCGGTGAAACCGGCGCGCATTATAACATGGGCAGCGACACCGGTTTGCGGCACAGCTATGTCGATACCACCGTACAAAACGGACGCACCTATTATTATGCCGTGGTTTCGGTGGATAAAGGGTATGATGTCAATTTCTATGACAAAGGCATTCATCACGTGCCGAATTTGTTGCCGACCTGGCCCAGCGAATGCAGCAAGGTGATTCAAACCGACATGTCCGGCAATGTCACCAGCCATGGTCGAAATACCGCTGTCGTAGTGCCCCGCGCAGCGGCGTCGGGCTACGCTTATCCCAAGGTGGACGGCGGCGTTAAACATGTGGCGGGCATCGGCGCCGGCAAAGTGCAAGTGACGGTACTGATTCCCGACTCTATCAAACATGAACACCGTTATGCGGTCACGTTTACCGATACCACTTTCGAACGGTTGACCAAATCCTATTGCGTCAAAGACGTTACCGCCGCTGACAGCCATCAGCATCAGATACTATATCGCGGCAAGGCTGATTTCAATCCTGCCGTAATGGACCAGAGGATCATGGATGGCTTTATCATACAAATTGAGAATGACAGCGTCGCCGCGCCCGATGTAATGGGTTGGAAACGGGGCAGCAGCACATTGGTGGGCGATGTTTCCAAAGACCCGGGCAGCAGCTTTTTAGCCCTGCCCAACGATTTTGAAATTCGCATTTTGGGACCGCGCGCCGACACCACCTATTCGCCGGTGCCGCGGTTTGCGGTTCCGGTCAATTTTCAGGTCTGGAACACGACGAAAAACAAACAGGAAGAGTTTGTGCTGACCGAATTCGGCGTAGCCGACAGTTCGTTGACTCCGGAAGACTATATCACCATTATAACGAATCGCGTCGGCCGTCGCTACAATACTTCATGGAAGATCAAATTCCTGTTGCCCGCGCTGGCGGATACGGTACTGCCGAAAAACGGCGATATATTTTATTTTACCACCAAAAAACCGTTCAATGCCGATGACGTTTTTGAATTCACCACCGCCAGTTGGGGATTTACGGCGGAACGCGCGAAAAAAGATTTGCTGGAAAATGTTTATGTCGTGCCGGATCCCTATGTAGCGGTTAATACCGTTGAAGATCCCATTTTTAACGTCATGGGTCGCGGCGAACGTCGCATCGATTTTGTCCATTTGCCGACCGAGTGTACGATCAAAATCTTTACCATCAACGGCAAACTGGTCAGAACCCTGGAACATAAAGCCGCGCACGACGACGGCGTCGAATCGTGGAATTTGCTCACCAAAGACGGCATGGATGTAGCCTGGGGCACCTATTTTTATCATGTGGAAGCACCGGGGGTCGGGCAAAAGGTCGGCAAGTTCGCCATTATTCGGTAAACGAGCGTTAACCTTGCGAAGGTTCTTGAACCTTCGCAAGATCAGGAATGTATTTCTAATATAATTTTTTGAAACTGTTCCTTACCCAGACGGTGAGACAATGATGAGGCGTTCATTTATTTTCCTTAGCGTGTTCGCCGGTGTTGCGGCCATGCTGCAAGTTGGCCTGGCGCTCGGCGATAACGGCAACCATTTCGAGAAGAGCTGGTCTGTTGACCTGAGTGTATACAAGGGAGATCAGGGAAAAGGACTGGCGGCACTGGCAGGAACCGATATCGATAAGGATGGGAAAAAGGAGTTTTTTGTATTTGATAAGGTGCTGGGTTTCGCTTCCTGGGACGCGGTGATCTGTTTTGAAGCGGTCGGAGACAATAACTTTAAAAAAGTATGGGAGCAAAAGTACCTGAGGGAACCGGATGATGAGGGACACGGGATTGCCGTGGCCGATCTTGATGTGGACGGCAATCAGGAACTTCTGGTTTGCGCCGAGGACCGGATTTTTATCTATGAATGGGATGGAACCACTTTTGAATCCGGCGGCGGTTTGCCCAAACAGAAAACCCAGGAATTTTTTCCGATCGTAGATGGCGCCAGCAAAGCCCGCATCAGGCAACTCCGGGTAGTTGACCTGGATGGCGATTCGGTCGCCGAGTTGTTCATGGGCTATTACGGCGAAATGGGCATGTATTGCGCCATCTCTTCGTTGCCGAATAAGGATCTGGTGACCCCGGACTGGAAAGATGAATTTTTGGACACTTTTGAGCCCTGGCGCATGGGCGGTCTGGAAATAGGCGATTTTGACGGCGACGGCAACATGGAAATGTTTACCAGTAATTTTCAGGATGCCCCTACCACGAGGTTGTATGAGAGCAACGGACCGGATAACTATGAAATCAGGTTTACGACGTTGACGGACAATTTGACCATCGTTCCGACCTTTGATGATGCTTTTGCGAATCCGGTTTTCCATGATTTTGACGGCGACGGCAATGCGGAATTTGTCATCACCGATACCCATGGCAAGGTTTTTGTCGTCACCAAGGCGGCATCGAACAATTTCCAGAATTTCAGCACGCCGGCCTGGAAATATCTGCTCACCATGCCGGATGTACAGATGGGCGGTTTTGTGCGCAGCGGATTTCTTGGTGATCTGGATCAGGATGGCAAGCCGGATATCTATTACAACGACTTTACCGCCAAGGCGGTGCTTGACCTGGAATATCAGGGCGGTCCTGTGAATGAACCCGGCAGCTGGCTGGCCTATAAAATTTATACGGGGCACAGCATGCTTTATGGTCAGGTCAATCCCGGCGGTGATCTGGACGGTGACGGCAAGGGCGAACTTGTCATTGCAGGCAACGGGAACCCAACCGCCAATCTGCAGGTCATTGAGAGCCAGGACGCAACCGCTGTTCAGGAAAAATCCAATGTGCCGTATGAATTTGTCCTTAATCAGAACTATCCGAATCCGTTTAATCCCGTGACCAACATTACCTATTTTGTTCCGAAAACCGCCGCTGTCAAGCTTGAAGTCGTGTCAATGTTGGGACAGCGTGTTGCCACGTTGGTAGATGAAATTCAAGCGGAGGGCGCTCAGAGTGTCCGATTCGATGGGAATGCGCTGGCCGCCGGAGTATATCTGTATCGACTGACCGTTGCTGAATTCAGCGAACAGAGAAAAATGCTTTTATTAAAGTAATGAACCGATGAACACGAACACTCCTAAAATGCCTATTACCACCTGTACAGATGGATAGGTTGCAGAGTCTTGTGGTAGAGGAGGAAATTATGAAACGATTACTGCTGGTCATTCTATGTATCAACGCTTTCGTTGCGGTGAGCCTGGCTCAGGACGTGCCGTTGTTTGTCAAGACGGAATCCGAATCCATCGGCCTGCCCAAAGTGCTGGTTGACCGCTGGGGTAATTCGGCAGCAGACATTGATCGCAACGGCTGGCCCGATATTTATAACAATAAATGGCGTGGTCGTCTGGACAGCGAAATCTATATGAATTATAACGGCCATTTTACCAACATCTATGCCAATTCTCCGGAACTGCAGGCAGCCGAATGGGAAGGAAACGCCACGCGCACGCCGGTCCTGGTCGACTTTGACAATGACGGCGATCGTGATCTGATGATCGGCTTTGATTATTCGCATCACATGTTTCGCAACGACAATCTGGTCTTTGTCGATATTACAACTCAACTGGGATTAATCAACAAGACGCCCGGATTTGTCACTACCTATGGTTATGAGCAAAGCGCCTGGATCGATTGGGATAATGACGGCGATCTCGATTGCCTGATGGCGCAGACCAACAATCCCAATTTCCTTTTTTATCGTAACGACGGCGACAAATTCATCGATATCGCCGAGGCGGTCGGACTCAAAGGCGTCAATGAAATGGGCAGCGACGGAGATCGCGGCTATAACACGACACGCATGCAGTGGATCGATTGGGACCTGGACGGCGATCCGGATTTGTGCGCCGGCTGGAAATTATTCAGAAATGACAACGGCTATCTAAACGACGTTTCCGCGGCAGTCGGCTTTTTGCCCTTTCACAGAATCCGTTTCTTTGAGTGGTTTGATTACGACCTGGACGGCGATTTTGATTTCTTTCTCACCGGTTATGAGAATCGGGATGAGGTATGGCGAAACGATAACGGCGTCTTTGTCAACGCCACGCAAGAGACCATGCTGGACCTTTTCACCGACAACGGTCAATCGACGCTCAACGTCGGTGATTTTGATAATGACGGCGATCAGGATTGTTTCATGTCGATCAACGACCATGAGGACATCGAGGCCATGCTGTTAAATCATGAAGAGGGCGGCGCGCGCACTTTTGTCTCAGTAGCGCAGTTTGCCGGATTTGCCGATCTCATCGGCGACCGCAAAGGCGCCAGCATTCTTGATTATGACATGGACGGCAATCTGGATATTCTTTCGCCTTCATTGGATTACGGCATGCTGGTCTATCATAATACAGGAACGCCGACGCCCAACAATTGGATCGGCCTGGATCTGTGGGGCACCAAATCCAACAAGGACGCCCTGGGCAGCCTGGTCACGCTTTACGCCAACGGCATGAAACTCTTGCGCTACACCAAAGCTGCCCAGAGTTGGAAAATGCAGGATAATCCATACGTCCATTTCGGTATCGGCCAGGCCACCACTATCGACTCTCTGGTCATTCGCTGGCCCAGGGGAGACGTACAGGTTTACAAGGACCTGGCCATAAACAAGTACCACAAGATCGTTGAACTGACATCGAGCGTCGTTTTGGACCGGACCAGGCAGATGCCGGAAACCACAACCCTGGAGCAGAACTATCCCAATCCGTTCAACCCGTCGACCACCATTTCATATCAGTTGCACAGAGCCGATGATGTGGTCTTGACGATTTATAATCTGTTCGGTGAAGAAATTGTAAAATTGGTCGAACAACGGCAAAATGCAGGTTCCTATCGGATTACCTGGGATGGAACCGATAAGACCGGCCGTGCGGTTTCCGCCGGAACGTATATCTATCGCCTGCAGACGGGAGAATCGTCGAACAGCAGGAAAATGATTTTGGTACAGTAATGAAGATGGCAAATCTCATACGACTCGTTCTGACTGCGGCTTTTATATTTCTTTTCAGCGCCATCGGCGCCGGCAGCGAGTTGGCTAAAATCAGGGCCGTTGCGGTGCAGAAGGTCTTTCATAACGGCGAACATAACGCGTTCACGGATTTATGCCGCTTTAATGATAACTTTTATCTGGCGTTCCGCAGCTGTCCTGATGGACATTCGGTTTTTCCAACGTCGTCCATTATTGTTCTGAAAAGTGCTGATGCTAAAAAATGGATTAAAGTATTGCAGTTCAATGTACCGAACCGGGATGTGCGGGATCCCCATTTTTTGGTTTTTAAGAACACCCTTTTCGTCTACACCGGCGCCTGGTTTTGCGAGAGTAGCAAGCCATCCATGGAACAGCGTGAACTGAACAAGCATCTGGGTTATGGCGTGTGGAGCCAGGATGGCGATAAATGGCATGGTCCGAAGATGCTGGAAGGCACCTATGGCCATTACATTTGGCGGGCGGCTGCATGGGATGATCAAGCCTATTTGTGTGGTCGAAGAAAGCACGAGTTTCGGGAAATTGCTCGCGGTGATGAAAGCAAGCGGATAACCGAATCTGCTCTGCTGGTCAGCGATGACGGCCTGGTGTTTAAAACCGCCGGACTTTTTCAGGAAGAGCATGGCGATGAAACCGCGTTTCTGTTTGAGCCAAACGGTGAACTATTGGCGATCGCCCGCAAGGGCACGGCTCCGGCGGAAATATGTCGTTCCCGACCGCCTTTTGCTGCCTGGCAGAGAAAAGATCTTGATCGATTTATCGGCGGCCCGTTGTTGACTAAATGGGGGAACCGATACCTGGTCGGTGGGCGCAAAATCGCCGCTGACGGCATGAAAACAACCATGTTGTATTGGTTGGTGAACGATCAATTATACGAAAGCCTGGAATTGCCCAGCGCCGGCGATAATTCTTATCCGGGATTTGTCCCCCTGTCGGAGCAGCGGGCGCTGGTTTCATATTACTCTTCCCATGAAAAGGATGCATCAGGAAAAGAGATGACGGCGATTTATCTGGCAACGATCGAAATAGAAGCCGAATGACAAGAAACTGGAACAGTTTGCAAGCTTATCGCAACTCTTTACTCAATAACGGGAGGACCTGCATTGTGAGTACTGCAAAAAACTTGCTGATCGCTTTTTCATTGTCATTGACGATGAATGCTGTTGCCCAGGATCTTTCGGCATTCGAGATCATCGATAACATCAGTGTCGGATTGACTGCTGCACCCATGGCCAAACGCGGCGAGTGCCTGGTCGATATCGACCGGGACGGTTGGGCGGATATCTATATCCTCAAATACAACGGCGAAGGATACAGTCGACTGTATCGCAACAACAACGGTAAATTCACCGACATCTCGAATCAGACGCCCTTTGCCGCCATTGAGGATAATTCCGGAATCAGGACCTTTAATGGAGTTTGGGCTGATTTCGATAACGACGGCGACCGGGATTTCAGTTTTGGCACGAATGCCGCTATCTATCTGCTGCGCAACGATAATAACATCTTTACCGATGTCAGCGCGCAAATGGGATTTGTCGGCAAGAGACCGCCCGGATTCATCGTTGAATGGCATTACAGCATTATCGGTTGGGCCGACTATGATTTGGACGGAGATTTGGATTGTGCTGTTTTTCAAATGAACAATCCTAATCTGTATCTTTTCAGAAATGACGGTGATCATTTCACGGATGTCGCTGCCGCCGTGGGGCTTAACGCCACCAAACTAAGCATTGACACCTTTATCAATCCCATTACCTGGAACGATTGGGATATGGACGGCGACCCTGATCTGGCCGGACGCAAAGATTTTTATGCGAACGAGAACGGCGTGTTTCGGGAAGTGACGGCAGAGATCGGCCTGGCTAATGTCACCTGGACTAATCATAAAGATTTTTTCGACTATGACAATGACGGCGATCTGGATTATCTCAACATTACCGGCAGCACCAATGAAGGTGAAAATCAGTTGTGGGAAAACCGGGACAACCATTTCTTCGATGTGAGTCTGGAAGCGGGACTCTCCCTGGTGCGCGACCGCTTCCGCGGCGTGGCGCCCGGTGACTTTGACAACGACGGCGATCAGGATGTTTTTGTTCAGTTGAATATCGATGCCAGTATGGATGTGCTCCTGGTCAATGATGAACCAGAACCCGGCGTGCGCGCTTTTTCCAATGTCGCCGAGTTTGTAGGATTGACCAAAATGGGCGATCGCATCGGCGGCGGCTTTTTTGATTATGATAACGATGGCTTTCTGGACATCTATATCCCTTCAGCCGAGTTCAGCCACATCCTATATCATAACCTGGGCACCAACAAGGCCAATTGGATCGGCTTTCGGTTAGAGGGCACAAAATCCAATCGCGATGCTGTGGGAAGTTTTGTCACCCTGCATCACGGCGCCAAAAAACAGATGCGCTATTTCAAAGCCGGTAGCGATTATCTGCGGCAGGATAATCCATTTGTGCATTTCGGCATCGGTTATGACACCAGTGTTGATTCCGTTGTTATTCGCTGGCCATTAGGTTTGAAACAGGTGCTGATCAATCCGGCAATCAAACAATATCACAACGTAAAAGAGCCGGATCAAACGTCGGTTCCTGCGGTTAATTCATCCATCAGTTTAAATGTATTCGTATTGTCCCAGAATTACCCAAATCCCTTTAATCCTGTTACCAGGATAGAATATAATTTACCAAGACCCGGTTCTGTTCTTCTGGTGGTGTACGATCTGGCCGGCAGAAAAGTCAGGACCTTGCTGCAGGGCGTGCAACCGGTTGGCCAGAACTCTGTGCTATGGGACGGTTGCGATGACCAGGGGCGCCTGGTCGCTTCCGGCGTTTATTATTATCAGATGAGAGCGGACAATCAGACCGCATCCCAAAAAATGATCTTCATTCGCTAAATCGGGTTGAGTGAAATTTGTTCAGGTTCATGTAATCATGAGGAGTTGCAGTAATGACTAAAAGTAGTAAATGGGTAATGATGATCTTATTCGGCCTCACAGGATTTATCCGGTCTAGCGCCCAGGAAATCACTTCTTTTGAGATTATGGACAACGCGGCAGTCGGTTTGACCGTGACGCCATATGAAAAATACGGCATGGCTGTGGCGGATATCGACGGCAACGGTTATCCGGATATCTTTTGTCTTCGCTGGAAGACGCCGAGCTATAGCCGTATTTTTACCAACCAAAACGGGATATTTACAGATATCTCTACTCAGTCTCCGTTGGAAACGATCGAAAACGCGGAAACCAACACCCGCACCACGCTTTGGGTCGACTATGACAATGACGGCGATCGGGATTTGTCCCTGTCCACCGATAAAGGAATCCATCTGCTGCGCAATGACAACAATGTATTCACCGAGGTTTCGACCGCAGTCGGTTTTGTGGGCAAAAAGCCGTCCGGATTCATCACCTCCTGGGTTTTCAACATCGGCGGCTGGGCCGATTATGATCTGGATGGAGATTTGGACTGTGTTGTTTCTCAGGAAAACAACAAGGATCTGTACCTGTTCCGCAACGACGGCAATACTTTTACCGATGTGGCGGCGCTAGCCGGTCTGACCGGAACCGTGCTGGCCTCCTCGAGCAATCTCAACTGGATGGATTTCGATATGGACGGCGATCCGGATCTTTATTCCTCCATAAAGTTCTTTCGTAACGACAACGGCGTGTTTACGGATGTTACTGAGGCCATGGGACTCGGGTCTTTGACAGATGTGAGTCTGCGCGAGTTTCTGGATTATGACAACGACGGCGATATGGATTTTTTCAAGGCAGTGGGCGACGCCAACGCTGCCGGCACTAATGAAATATGGGAAAATCGCAACGGCGTGTTCACCAATGTCACCGCTGATGTCGGCCTGACGCTCAGCCGGGACCGCTACCGCAGCATGACCATCGGCGATTTTGACAACGACGGCGATAAAGATATCTTTTTGCAATTAAACATCGACCCCAGTTTTGATTACCTGCTGGTGAACGATAGACTGGAATCCGGAGGCCGGGCTTTTGCTAATGTCGCTGAATACGCCGGCATCACCAAAACCGGGGATCGCAAAGGTTCGGTCTTTTTTGATTATGATATGGACGGTTTTCTGGATATTTATCTGCCTTCGGCGGAACACAATCATATTCTGTATCATAACCTGGCTGACAACGGCGCCAATTGGATCGGCTTTATGCTGGAGGGCGCAGCCTCCAATCGTCAAGCGGTCGGCAGTCTGGTTACCGTTTATACAGGCGATAAAAAGCAAATTTGCTACACCGTATGCGGGAATGGAAGTCTTCGCCAGGATAATCCTTTTGTGCATTTTGGCATTGGTCTGAACACCACGATCGATTCAGTGGTCATCCGCTGGCCCTTGGGTCGCAGACAGATAATAAAAAATCCGGCTATAAACCAATATCACAAAACCAAAGAACCGGATGCGACAAAAGTAGAATCGCAAGTGCGCGCGCAACGGCCGCAGCTGTGCCGATTGGAGCAGAATTTTCCGAATCCTTTTAATCCTAGCACGCGCCTTGCGTACCATTTGTTCAAACCGACGCATGTTCGTCTCGACGTCTACGACATTAACGGTCGAAAAGTGATAACCTTGATCGATGCCGTTCAGACAGCCGGCTGGCACGACGTGAACTGGAACGGCCGGGATGAGCGCGGCAACAAATCTGCAACCGGTGTTTATTTTTATACAATTTCAGCAATCAATTTTACCGAGACCAAAAAAATGATTTTGATGGAATAAATCCTTTTGCAAATAAGATTCGAATGATCATTGAATAGATTATACTCAGGAGAAAGCTCATGAAATTAACACGGTTTGTTGCGCTTTTTATCAGCATCGGTTTATGGTTGTCCAGCCGACCGGTTTTTTGTCAGAGTTCGTCGCAAACAACCGGCACGGATGTCACCAAGACCGGAACAACTGCAGCTGCTTTTCTGGAAATCGGCGCCGGAGCGCGCGCGCAGGCAATGGGCGGCGCATTTACCGCCATTGCCAATGATGCTACGGCCATGTACTGGAATCCGGCCGGCATCTCCCGGTTAGGCCGCATGGAAGCCACCTTTAACTATGCCAACTGGTTTTTAGATACGCAATACGCTTATACCGGCCTGGTGGCGCCCATAGGCAGCAGCATGGCTGTTGGCGTCAATGTCACCCATTTTGGTTTTGGCGAACAACCGGTGCGTACCATTGACCGTCCGGAAGGCACAGGGGAGGTGTATGGCGCCAGTGATCTGGCCCTGGCGCTCGCTTTTGGCATGAACTTGACCGATCGTTTTTCCTTTGGCGTGAATCTCAAATATATCAATCAAAGCATCTGGCATGAAAGTGCATCTGGATTTGCCATAGATATGGGCGCTTTGTACGACACGCCGTTGCCGGGTTTGAAGCTCGGCTTTGCCATTCAAAATTTCGGCACCGATATGAGATTGTCCGGCCGCGACATTCGCCGCGCCTATGACCCGGATCCGGCCAGCTATGGCAACGACGCGATCAACGTTTTGTATGAGATGGATAGTTTCTCGTTGCCGTTGAAATTCAGCTTTGGCGCAGCCTATCAGGTGAACCTTGCTAAAAATCATTCTGTTCTGTTGGCGACAGACGTTCTGCATCCAGGAAATAACACGGAATCCATTAACATCGGCATGGAGTATTCAGCTTACCGGATGTTCCAACTTAGAGCCGGCTATGAGTCTCTGCAGGAACAGGACAGCATCAGCGGCCTCACTCTTGGCGGCGGTTTGCAGTACAATATTCAAAGATCCATGACGTTCTGCCTGGATTACAGCTGGGTGGATTGGGGCATATTGAGCAGCGTTCATCGTTTCTCGATCGGTCTGAAATTTTAAGACGCAGCAAATTAAGCTAATAAACATGATGGAGAAATTGGAAAGGAGGTGGCATCGTAAAAAATCGAACCTGTGCATTTTATCGGACTCTAATGCCGTCGATGAAAAGGAGGTGAAAGCGTAATAAAGTCGGTTGTTAACAATTCTCGTAACATCTAATTAACATTGGAGGAAAGGTCATGTCGACAAAACATGCTGTAATGATGGTCCTTTTACTCGTTTGCAGCCTGTCTTTCGCTTTATTCGGCCAGGAAACGGAACCGAATAATACGATTGCAGAAGCAGACCCACTTACACTCAACGTGCTGTGTGACGCCAAATTATCACCCGCTGATACAGTCGACTTTTTTAGTGTTGATGTTATAAATACGAGTATGTATTTCATCGGCACGGTTACAAATTTTACTTTCAATGCTGAAAAAGTTCTGAATATGGATGTGGTCGGCGCTGATGGCAAAAGTGTGCTGAATTCGAATCCGTCAACCCGTTATAAAAATTTTGGCGCTCGGCTGACCGGATGGATTCCGCCTGCAACAGGCACCTACTATGTCAAAATCTGGAGCACCGTGGCCAAGCTGGCAGCGGTGCCGGATGCCAGCTATCAGATGCGTTTTTGGTACGGAACGCCAAAAGAAACCGCGATGACTCGTGAACCGGACAACACCCCGGCACAAGCGGATCTCTTCGGAGATATCCCAATCGATGGCACGCGCATCTACGGTTATTTATATAATGAATATACCGAGGCGGATACATTCAGAACCAACTGGAATGATATCGATTTGTACCGCTTTAACGTACCTGAGGCAGGAATGCAAATCATCGCGGAGACCTTTACACCAGCTCTTGCTTGGGATCATCCGACTTGGGTTCGCGATGTGGATACGAAGATTTACCTTTTCGATTCGGCGGGCAATGTGACGCCGATTAACAACGATGACAAGGATCCGTGGACCGGCGATCCGTGGGACGATAAAACAGGCTGGTTCAGCAATTCCTGTTCCCGTTTCGTCTCGCCTGAAGTTCCGGTCGCTGGTACCTATTACCTCGGCGTGGTATCTGTATACAACACCGTAGCCGGACTTGATAAACGGAAACCGCACGAGAGTGATATGAACCCCGGCGGTGGCGAGTATTTTGTATCAGTAAAAGTCATCGGCGCCAACGATCCCAGTCTCGTCGCGCAGCCGCTTCCGCTCAATGAGTTGAAAAACGGTTCCATCTCTGTGGCAGATACCATGGATGTATGGAGTATCTATGCAGAAGCCGACAAGATGTACACGATAGCCACCGTCACGGATATGGACAAGTTCAATGCCAAGCCGGTGATAAAAATGGCTG
>CAYLWO010000094.1:0-16132 GCA_964387285.1 uncultured Cytophagia bacterium
AACAAGTTATTGTAAAGGTCTAGTAATCTCTGAAATTTAGCTATTATCCTTCCCTGTGTCAAGAAAATTCCCTGATTTTTTGTATAATAACTCCATCAGGTATGTTATACAGAAACTGCGAAAGGATATACAACCTTTACCAGAGAAAAGCAACAATCCCAATATCTTTGGTGGGTTTGCGCGCTGCATAGATTTTTCTGTGAGTGAAAATATTGTTAAAGCGCTCAACCCACCCTACAAATTGGTTTCTAAAGAAAAAGCATCATGCCTCAAACTGACAAGTTGCTCCATTATTAACCATGCTTTTTATCGCGCCTGCACGGCCTCTGTGGCTGTGCTTTCATTGCCGGAAGTATCAACCGCTCGAATCGTGTACCAGTTGCCTGCTTTTCCTTGACCATCGACAAACTCGAGATCGGTTTGCGGCAGGGTGTTTAATTTTACCATTATGCCGGTGGGCAGGGTGGAGCGATAAACGTTGTAACCGGCCAGATCAAAATCACCAACCGGTTCCCATTTGATACGTACTCTCTGATCGCTGAGCACGGCTGATACAAAAGCAGGGGATGTCGGTGGCGTAAAATCCCGCAATGTGATCGGATTGGAAAAAGAGGACAAACTGATGTTGCCGGCAGTATCCATGGCAGCAACGCTATAAGTATATTTCTGCGCAACACGCACAGTTTTATCCGTAAACACGAGACGATTGCTCGCACAGGTATCGATCAGGGTGGTATCCTGCAAAGCGATGCGTTTGATCACATATCCCGACACATCCTGTGACAAACTGCGATTCCAGGTGATTTTTATTTCCCGGCCCAGATGATTCTCTGCCACCACTCGTCCTGGCTTTTCCGGAGGTTGATCATCAGGGATAGAACACCACGTGCCCACGGGCGTGCTTTTATATTTCATGGTGTCGATACTGACAACGCTGAAATAATAACGTCTCCCCGGTTCAATGGGATTTTTCGCATCGCTTTGACAGACAAAAACCGTATCCTTGACAAGGTCTTTGTGCATATTAAAAGCATTTTTTTCATCATATCCCCGCCGTACCTGATAACCGGCTACATCGGCATCAGGCGAAGGCGGCCAGGATAAAATGACCGTATGATCCTTCACCCGGGCTGCAAGGGATCGAGGCGGTCTCGGCGGCGTTTTATCTGTGACCAAAGCATGCGCTCTATCTGAATGCAGGCTTTCGTTACCTGCTTTATCCACTGCAGTGACCGCATAATAACAAACCACACCGTAATTAACAGTGGAATCCAGAAAGGCTGTTTTGTCAGCAGGGAGCTGGTTGCTAGTGATGCGCACAGAATCTTTTTGATTTGCAAACCAACGATAGATATGATAGCCGGCGAGGTCCTGATCCGAACTGCGCTTCCATTTCAGAGCAACTTTATTGTTTTCCACTTGCGCGGTCAAATCTGTTGGCCGCTGTGGTGGAATATTATCCTGCGTCTTGACGACGGTCTCCACAGGTTGGCTGATCAAGCCTGCCGCATCCACAGCCACCATGCGATAGATATATGTCTGCCCCAGGCTGATCTCTTTATCCACGAAACGATAAGGCATGCCTTCCAGCCGGAGGATCGGTTTGTCATGAAGGCATTGGAATTTGCCATTAGCGCTGCTGCGGAACAGTAAAAATTGAAACGCGAGATCATTGACCGCGCCCGACCATTTGGGATAGTCCCATTCGATGATCACGGACATTTTTTCCTGTTTACCGGTCAGACTCTTGATCGGCTGAGGCGGATTTTCCCGAATCAAAATATCTTGTTCAACTGATTCCAGAATTTTTTGTTTGCGATCGACACGCAGCACCCGATAACGATAAACAGCGCCTGATTGATGTCCGGCCTGTGCAAAGAATCTGCCCAGCACTCTGGCAACCGGCCGGTTCAGCAACATGGCAACCTGACCATAAAAGGGATCGGTCTTGAGTTTAACGAGCAGCTCTTGCGCAGAGTTGACTTTTAGCGCTGTAGCAAGTACATTGTAATCAGGCCCAAGCATTTGTTGCGCCTGGTTCGCATCTGTTACCGCTTCGATGGCTGCTGTGGTCAGGCGTTCGAACCGATCCGCTTTGGGGGCCTGGCGTTCCACGAGAAAACTTTGACCCAGACGCGGGGATTGGTTGAAGAAAAGATATACGGAATCACCTTTAACCGCGGTGAAAAAATCCAGTGCTTTCCGTTGCGCGGAAAGGCTGGTTGTAATAATTATCATCAGTAGAGAACAGAAGAAAAAGCGCTTCATTTCATGATCCTTTTTTGATCTGGCTGGATCCCATAAAAAAAAGAGTTAGTGTAAAAATCTGGAACATCGATTTAACTAGCCTGGTTAATTCATGAACCACAAAGATCACGAAGAACACGAAGGAGAGCAACGCCTATTATGTTCCGAGAAGATAATAGCATACCTGATTTGTGCGATTGTTGCTCGAAAAGCAACCTTGCGAAGGTTGTGAACCTTCGCAAGGTTAAGGCAACTGCTCATTTTTAGAATTATTAATTGCTAACTCGTTTTTTCCTTTGTGACCTCGTACCTCGTGGTAAAACAAAATACGCCGACGCCAGGCAGTACCAGCCCAACTTTAATAGTTGAACAATTTAAATCTTAAATTTACAATAAAAATGATGCAAGTTTTCACTACATTTTAATATTCATGTCTTAAATTTCTGCTCATAAAATTACAGATAAATATTGATATGCAGAACTGTTTGAGCGCCAACGGCGCGACCTATCCTAGCCTGGGCTGCAGGCCCAGGATACAAATGAAAAATTGCTCTAGCCCCAACGGGGCGCAATAGAACAATTGAGGGCTTTTAATAATGCTGATGTTTGAGCTGAAATCATTCTATCGCGCGCTTTCAGCGCTTGTGCTGATGCTCTCCGCACCTGGGCCTGCGGCCCAGGCTATAGTAAATCGCGCCGATGGCGCTCAACACGTGCAAAAAAATCAAGTACGATGTGCGGATGGTTTTTCATATATAAGAAACAAATTTGAAAGAACAAAATCAAGGGAGTAGGTTTTCACCACATGACATCATCAAAGAAAGGTACAAAAATCAATTGCTCGAATGCACCAAAGCCTGATTTTTACGCCAAAAATTAAAGTGGTAAAGTTGGGCTATATTTTTTTATCAAAATTTGTGAATTGAACAAGCCTACACTGTTCAAAATTATTATTTAATAAACTTTAATATCATGGCATCGGCACAATACGATACTCTTCGCCCGACTTTTCTATTCGAAAACGATACTGAAATTCCAATGAATTGATCTGATAGCCTATACTATTACCTGCCAAAATGAATTCCTTCCCGATATCGGCCGTCGAGAAAGAAGATTCAATGGTGATCACACCGGTCTGCAATTCAGCTGCTTCGCGTTGTTGAAACGCGATGACATGATCATTGTCCTGAGCTGATATAATCCAGCAATCCATGGATTTCACCTTTGCATCAAAACAAGTGCGATCAAACTGGACTGTGAATCGACCCTGGCTATCCATGCGTAGGGATATGACTTTGGGCCGCACCGGCCGCGCCTGGAATGACTGCTCCGTCTTGTGTGTTTTGCCTTGTGCGTCGATCCCCTGCAACGCCAGCCAACAAGTAGCCGGAACGCCTGCCAACGAGGCAGGTAAAACCAGCCGTTGACCAGGCCGAACTTTTTCCGGTGTGATGTCGTACTGACTTGCAAAAGCGCGAACATCATAGACACCCAGCCTGGTCCCGAGTGCGAATTGGTAGCCCTGCACCTCGCGCTGGCCGTCAAAAGCATTGCGCAACATATCCACATAAATCATGTCCTGACTGTCCGCAGCAACGGTCGTGAACATGGGATAACAGGGCATATCGACATCGGTCGTATAACTGGCGAACTGCTGAGACTGCATATGCCAGAAAAAGCTCTTGAATTGATAGACCGCGCACGGCGGCATGGTCGGCAGCGTTAAAGTCTTATCAACGACGCCATTGTCCGGCACCGTGAAGGTTTGAAAAAAATAGCTGGTCCCGTTAAGCGATAATTCTATTCGCAGCTCTTTTAAATAAATCTGCGTAACCATTTCCGGTCCCAGATCGCCTTGCACGACCAGCTTGAGTTGTGGGATTTCACCAATGACAGACGCATGCACCTGCGGCTGCAGGAAGGGCTTGGTAATTTCTATTTGTTCATGCGTACGGCCGTCATTCAAAATAACTCGTATTCCGACACGAAAAGTCTTGTTGGTCCGACCTTGTATCGAGAATGGCAAGGTTACTATTTTTCCTAATGACCAATCGTCTACAGCGATATCGACGGTTGGCGCATTGGCTGGATAGGGCCGCAAATCGAATGTGCTTCCTTCTCCATCACCAACAGCCCATTGATAGCCAAGGATTTTTCCGGCATCGCTAAATCCACGTCGAAGAGGAATGACTGAAATATTTCCAGCAAAGGTGATCTGCGGCGTTTTCCAAAAGACCGGCCAGGGAATGTCCAAAACCAGAGTTGTACTGTCTCCCGATTTTGTTCCCATTGAGGTTCTGGAAAATGCCGTAACATACAACCGCTCATAGCGCGCCAGTGTACTATCCAAGAATATCGACTGTGTGGTAAATCCATCACTGCTGCCGGAAACCAGTGGAATGGTCGCGTTTTGGATGTCGCTCATTCCGGCAGCCGAACCCAATTTAAGCAACACTTGCGCCTGGCCCGCAGTACCTGAAGAAATCTGTAAAGGTCCGCCGAATTTCGTTTGTACATCCAATCGATAAAAGTATCGATCATAATCCCGATCCATTGTCAGATTTGCTTTTATTTCCGGTTTTGGCGGAACAATCGCTGCTTCCCGATAGGTGGCATGAATTTCACCATCCAGGGCTGTTGCCTGCAACACGATCAAAGATATCGGTCTAACTTGCGCCGCTTGAATCGGCAAGCGGATGCGCGTACCGCTGACGATTTGTTCTCCACTGACTCCTGTCAACGCCGTGAGCGGCTGAATATTCAATTGATAACGGTTTTGCGCTGACAGAGTCGGTGCATAGTAGCCAACCGCCCATTTAAAATTCGCTTCCCGTTGTCCATGGAATGCATTTTGGGTGATGGGTAATACCAAATATCCGTCTGCATCGGTTTCCACGGATTCGAACATGGGCTGGTATATCTGGATGCGCTTTGTGTAAGCGGCAGAGGCCATATTTTGGCGAATGCATTGCGCTGACAGATAGAGCGATGTTCCTTCAGTTATGGTTGCGGGCAACTCGATTGTCCAGGTAAAAATACTCCCGTTTCCTAGTCGATACAATTCCGTGAATGACTTTTTCAATGAAAGAACATCATAGGCATCCGGCGCCGTACCGATGTAAATGCGCAAACTGTCGATATAATTTTCCGACAAAGGCGCCAGCGCGCCGGAAATCTGTATGGAGAACGGACTGAATCCCGGCAACAATTGCGCCGTCAAATCCGGGCTAGGAGGCCCGGGCTGAAATTCCTGCTGAGAAGAGGCCTGATTGCCGCAATGGTCGACGGTAACCAATTCAATTGTCACACTGTTGTTTACATCGATCGAATCATGGGGAATGGGTATGACGAGAACTGCACCGGCGCGGACTGAATCCGCCGGAAATCTCAGCAGGTTCGGCTGCCACACGGTTACGACCGGATTTGAGCTGCGATAAAGGTTTTGATGGAGACGCCAGGGATAATGGGAAACGCCACTCAGGCCATCGCTGCCGGGTTCGACGATGGAAATTTCAATATCTTTGTTTTGATTCAGTCCGAGGATTTTGAACGAGGCCGGTTGCGGCGCTTTTGATTCATTTGCTTTGGGAATGATAAACGTCGTCGCCGGCGAAAATCCGGTATCCCAAAAGTGCTTTTCGTTACGACCACGTACAATGAATTGCAGCGAATCAGCAAAGGCTCTGGACCCGAAATTGAGAAAATAAGCGCCAGAGTTCGGATCGTACAGAGTATACAGGTCCTGGTGATAGGTTGTGCTTCTGGGCAACATGACCAAATTCGAATACTTTAAAGTTATCCATTCACTGGCCTCAGCGGACTCGTGCTGCGACAGCAGTTTATATTCATAAGCCTCAGCGCCGGAAAGCCATTCCGAGTAGGCGCCGCTGCCAATTTTAACCTCGTCCTTTGCTTTGGGCAGCCGGTAAATCACAAAACGTTCAGAGCCTATATCGATATGTTGCGCCTCCCCGGTGATGATCGGCGGCGTGGTGTCGATATAAAGCGGCGGCGCATTCCAGGTCTGCTCCCATGGTTTTAAAGAGCCGTCGTCATTCCTGGTGTAGACGATCTGTTTACCGCTCGATGTGCCTATCAGAACATCCGTCAAATCATATTCCTGAATCGACACCTCATAAGGTTCACCGGTATTGGCCGTCAGATCGATCCCGGTTAAGGTGATGCTAAAAGTATCCGACAAACTGTTTTGTGTCACCGGCACGAACTCGGGTCCGAAAATAGTTTTTCCACCCCGTAAAAGTTCGATCCTGTGCTTTGCGGGAACAGGGTTCTCTCCCGATATCCCATAATTACTTTTCAGAGTCCAGCGTAGCTTTAATTCATTTCTCTCGTTGCAGAAAAAGACTGTACCTTCAGCCCTTTGCGCGCTGGGATAGGGCCAATGCACCAGACAGCGATACATAGAATCCGGCTTCATCGTCGGAGTGACCGTGTTGGGGGCTGGATCGACGGAAATGCTGGATTGCCAGGTATTGCCTTTCATTTCGACGACCGCAGAGCCGCTTGAAGAAGTCAGACCCGCTTTGTTCCTGATCCGCGGCGCCATGCGAGCCCAGCGTTTTTCCGCTACGGCAATCGGTTCGGCCATTCCGCCGTCGACTTCCATCCAGTAAGAGACCCCCGGCTTGAGCATGTAATCGCGCTTCCATTGCTGCAGATTCCCCATGGATTGAAAAGCATTATTGTCCAAAGAAACGGCGTATTCGGCGACATCAGCCGGCGAACCGGATTGATAATCCATGGTCACAGTGATGGGATTAAATCCGCTGGGCTGCGAAACGCTTGTTTGCGGATTCAACGTCGGATAGTTAAATTCATTTTTCAACTCTGTTAGGTAAATCGCCATGGAATCGACCTGCGCCGGTTGATTCGATCCTGTTGCCATGCTATTTCGAGTTGATTGATACATATCGAGCATGGCCAGGGATTTTTCCGACAATTCCGCGTATTTGTTCCAGACGAAATCAGTATTAAAAGTCAGCGACTGATGAATTTTATCAAGGCTTGCCTGCAGATCGGTCGTGTATTGGCAAAATGCAGTTATCAACGAGTCAGCTTGTTTCAGATAATAACACAGCACAACCTGGGGCAGCTTGCGATAGAATATATTGCCCAAGGCCCGGTAACGGTCGATGTCATTAACCGGCAAACCACTGACATCGATCTCCAGCGCTTTTAACGTAGATTCTCTTAGCTCATTGCTGTCCCTGCGGTGACGGGCGTTTTGGGCCGCCAGTTGAAAAACCTCATCCGAATAAAAGGGACGTGGGATACTGTTATAAAGGCTGTAACAGCTGTTAAAACTGTTGCTGAATTCTTTGATGGCGGCATTGAAATCCGCGTTGGCGGAAAGCATCGGGCCGATCATCTTGATTTGCGTAGCGCTGAGCGGCCCGCCGGGACCGAGCAGGGCATAGAGTTGTCGACGACCTTGCCGAATTTTTTGCATATTGGCGTTGACCTTTGCCAGCCATCCTTCCATTGCTTGACGCAGCTTGTTGATGTTGGCTGTATTCTGCTCATCAATCGTTTCATCAAGCTGAATATCCGGCACAGGAATCCCTTCGACATAGGTATAGGATATAGTGAGTGGATTCTTGATGGGCGAAGGTTCGATATCAGTCAGTACGAGCGTGGTATCAAGAGCAAAATCAATGGCGCTGAGATTGCCGACCAGTTGCGCGCTGGCTGTTTGAGCATCCGTAACTCGGCTCTGCATGGCGGTACGCGTTTGCGTGAGAACCGGCTCGATTTTTTTAATATCTGCCAGCAACGGGCTGAATCCTTTACCAGACAGCGCAGTTAACAGGTTGTTCACGTCCTGAATGAATGTATTAACCTTTTCGCTGATCTCTTTTTGAAAGTCTTTTAATTCACTGACCTCCTTTGTTACAGCGGTCTGAAGATCGTTGAAATCCTGTCTGTACAAAATTTCAATAAACCGGTCATAGGTGTCGGTTGACACCAATGCGATGATCTTTTTAACCTCCTCCTCGGTCATGCCGCCGTATTGCAGCACATCGAGCATGCCAAGCTCTGCCTTGAGCTCCAATAAAGACGACATGATTTCATCGGCCACGGACTGGGCTTCGGCGATGAATTCCTCCATAGTCGGATCCTCTCCTGTGCCGGAGGACGTGTCGCCGCCTTCTTCCCACTTGGCCCACACCTTGAGCGTTTTGGATATGCCCAGAAAAGTTCCGGTCAATTCTGCATAGCCATATAGAAACAGATCGGGCTTGACGACCAACGCCGCGCCCATTTCACCGCGAAAACTGGCTAACCAGTCATCTATAAAGCATCCTTCAACATAACAGTTCGCCGAAATGCCGAATTTAACCGGTTTGGTCCATTTCAGGTAGGTCCTTATTTCCAGACCTGATTCGATGCGGAGAATATAAATGTTGTAGCCAAAGCCGACGCTGCCATCGAAAACAAAACCGATGGGGCCAAAGGTGAAATCGCAACTGGCTGTCAAATAATAGCTGGATAAGGGCTCAACCGTCATGCGTCCGGCAATGGCAAAATTGCCGTTGTTGGTGATGATAAAATCCAGCTGCGCTTGTGCGGTTTCCGGCAGTTTGAGCAGGGGCACTTGATCCTGAACACCTCGGCCACCGATTTTTAGATGACCGGCCAGATATTTAAACGAACTGAAATCCTGTTTCCAGGCGCACTCGGCTTGTATCCAGCCGGAAAGGTCGACCACCTTGGCGATCTCTGTGTCTTCTGCAGGAGCAATTTTCGCATTCAGTCCGATGCGGTCCGTGGCGAGCGTAAGCAGCACCTGGCCTTCTAATCCGGATTTATCCGGAACCGCGCCAGAGCCGTACAGATAGACAACTCCGACGGTCATCATATCGTCTTGCGTGGCATCCATGACCGCCTGGAATTCTTCGCGCATCTCCTTGTTGGTTCTCTCATCATAGCCCATGACATGATAATAGACCATCTCTTGCGTTTCTTTGGAGGGATTGAAGAACCAACCTATACCCAGGCCGGTTAGCGTCAATGGAATGGGATAAAGTTTGACATCAAATTTCACCAGACTAAAGATGCCGAATCCCGGCAGATTTTCCGTCTGGCCGTTCACATTAACGGTCTCGCGAAAGGAAATCTCGCCAACCACTGCGCCACCCTGGAATTGTCCGGCTTTGATATCCATGTTGCCGCCGACCAGCCACTTGAAGGTGGTTTTTTTTCCGGCGGTTTTATCTCCATGCCAAATTTGTCCGATCAAGTCCAGATCGAAATACAGATATTCGCCAACCCAGGCAATAGCATGTTGCAGCACCAGGTGGAACTGTTCCTTGTTGTTGAAAACGATAAAGCGTTCTATGCCAAATTGAAATCCGGGCAGGTCGGTGTACAGATTAGCGCCAAAACTGAGAAATGTTTCGGCAAAGACCGTGGTGCTGGCGAGCGAGGCCTTTACTCCGCTTACTTCAATATCCTTTAATTCAACGTTGGTATTTTTAGCCCAATGCAAATCCAGTAGTTCTAACGTAAATCCCGGCACTTTGACCAGAGCCGAATGAACTTTGCCGAGTTTGAAAAGACCAGGCTCCAGGCGATTGTCCACGAGTTCTACCTGACCATTGATAACGTCCGAAGGCAGGGGCAATTGCATCAGGCAATTGAAGCGCATTTGATAGGCCGTCGTATCAGCCATCTGGAAATCAGCAGCATGCAGGTACAAATTGCCGGAGAGTACCGCGCTCACGGTATCGACCGTTGTATCCTGCGATAACAACCAGGCTTCGGTCACGGTTGCGGCATCGAACTGGAAAAGACCATGGGTGCGCACACAGGCTGAATCTGCTGCACCAACTGCACCGCTTGTCGGCCAGAAGGTATCAACCTGATAGTCGATGCTTCCTGTACCGCCGGTGTTGTTCTGTCCATCCAAAGCGATGGTGATCGCTGTGAGATAGGCATTGATCGTGAGAGTTTTGTCGTCCCCCAATACAGCACGCGGCGTCTGGCCGCTATTTTCAGTGTCGATCTTCCATTTGCGTTCCGTTAAAAGCTTGCCTTCGCTGTCGAGCCATTGACCCAGGGGATTGATGGTCAGGGACAAAGAGTCCTTTTGGCTGCCGGTAAAGGGATTGGGCCGCAACAATTGGAGGGCAACCGTCAGATTGCTCGAGTTGGTTTTTAGGCTCCGCAGAGTCAAGAGCTTGTTCAATTTCAGGCCGCTGGGATAATCGGCTATGGTTCCATCAGCTACCATGCAACCGTTAGGAATGTGCAATCCGCTAAAGTCTATGGATGTATTGAAGAGCTTCATGCTGCCGTTCAGGGCGATGTCGAAACTATCAGGCATGGTAAAATTTAGCGTAAATTTTTTAACCATCACCTGTGAACCAAATAAAGCTAGGCTTTGCGCTGTGGATTCACCAATGGTTTGCTTCAGAGAGATGCTGTTGCCACGGATTTCCAATCGCTGACAGGTCAATGCGCATCCAGGGGACAGCGATTCCAGCTTGAGCACACCATTGAGTGCCAGCACCAGTTCCTGCTGATTGAACGGCGCTTGCACATGGTGTTGATCTCCCTCGTCTGCCAATTCTAAAATTCCGCAGCCGAAAGGCAGTTCCACATTCATGGATTTAATAACGAATGCCGCAGAGTCCGGATTCAGTTTAGAGCTGAAATGAATGCGCTGTCCCGAAAAAACCGGGCTTTTAAAATCACCGGAGAAAGATACTTTCGGTAGGGTACCGCCGGTGATGCATTGAAAGCCGTCCAGAGTGACACGGAGGTATTCGCCAAGGTGCACGCTATCTCGCGGAGCGCCCTGGAATTCGTTGAATCCTGTATTAAAAGTGGTCAAGCCGTTGGCGTTGATGGGGATATCATAGGCCATCAGGCTATTGGCCCGCAAAGCCATAGGCAGGACCGGCCGAACCGATGCCGTCCATTTACCAGAGTTCAAGTCAGCCTGAATCATCTCCAGGGGAACTTGCCCCGTTACCAGAGATAGCAGTGGCTGTCCAACGGCATGCACAGAGCCACTGGACAAGCAGTTGCTTGACGGATCCACCAAAAGATTAACCTGCGCTTGTATAGTAGGGATGGCGCCGGCCTGGTACCTGAGCGACGGGAAATGAATCACTGCATTTTGAAAGGCGGTGCTTTTAATGCGTTTTAATCCATTTTCATTGGCCAGAGTCAGATTCGGATTAGCTGTCATGTCCAGATACGCGATAGAAGTGTCCGGGAGACCAATCTTGGCAGAGCTCAGGGTGACGCCAAAATACTCTCCGAGATTTAGTCCGTTTGAATCGAGCTTGGCCACGTTCTGATTGGCAATGGAAAATTGTACACTACCGCGTCTCACAGCCGGCGGCGTCAGGCCGAATAAAAAGTCATTGCTGAATGTAGCATCAAGTTGATAACGCGTGCCTTTGAATTGTAGTGCTGCCTTGCTATTGCCGGAAGCGACCAGCATATCGGCATCCAGGCGCGGCAGATTGGGAAGTACCATAAAAAGATTGTCTGCCTCGGATTGCACGTCTCCTGTACTGGACAGCGTCTGCCACTTGCCGCCTTTCCCGGAATATAAATTGCTCAGCGCCAGGCCAAAGGTTTTGGTAAATTGCACTGTACCGCATAAAAGCGTCCAATCCGGCAATGCAATGAGCAACTCGCCATTGGTCTGATTTGGCACTTTTTCTTCATCTGCAAGAAGAATATCATTAGCGCCGATTGCGACATGCAATCCTTGTGCATCCAGTTTTGCACCAGGCTGACAGACGAAACCGAAAAGACGATCAGACCAGGGAAGATCAAGAGTAAAACCGTTCGCTACGAGAAATTGTCCGGAGACGAGTTGCCAGGTGAACAAATCAAAGACACCCTCACCTATAGCTTCCAGAGTGGATGCAGCGTGGGAGGGGATAGTGACGGCGCCGTTGACGCGCAGAGATGCAGTTTGTCGATTATTAGCGCCGGCCAAATTCAGTCCGGCTGATTTGGCTGTTATGGAAAGAGCAGAACCCCATTGAATGGCATTAGCCAGGGTGAGGGAGGGAATTTGTCCGGAGAAAATTCCTCTTGGTGAAAGAGCAAGTTGATCCGTTGAAAAGACGATGCTCTCTTGTGAATTCAAATTCATTTCATCCGGCGGGATCCATTTAGCCTTGACGCCGATGGTCGCGCCGCTTTGTGAGAAGTTGCCTTTTATTTCCTGAATAGCCAGTCCCCAGGATACCGAATCGGCCAAGGGTACGAACAGAGCTGGTGCAAAGGTGCGTGTATTCCAAGCCCCTTTTAAGGCGGCGTTCACATACGTAACATTGTTAGCGCGGAAAGGTGTTTGGTCGAGTGAGGTCAAATGTTGCGGCAGATACGGCAATTGAATGTCGACATCCCAGAAAAATCCCCAATCGCCGATATCGCCAGCGTTCCATCTGTGCCAGTTAAAGGTGTAGGGGTACATGCGAAAGGCCCTGGGCGTGATCCATAGATCCGCATACAACTGTTTCTCCTGCATTCCCAGATCCGGGACGCTGATTTGCGGGATTTCAATACCGAGACGACTCATATGCACATCGGGCACTGTTGGCAGGGCTACGCCCAATTCGTTGAAATTCATCTCCAGGTCGAAGGCCAGATCGAATAGCCAGGTTTGCGATGATTGGCTGTAGCGCAACATCTGGCAACGCATTTTTGTCAAATCCAGAAGCAAGGCGCCTAAATCGATTTCCAGAGACTGCTGCGTGGCAATCATATCCGGCATTTCCGCCCCGTCTTTTGACAGTTGCAATTCAACCGGGAAGCGGGCGGACTGACTCGCTCCGGAGACCAACAGGTCTGCTTCCAGCAAGAGTTTGTTATTTATCACACCGGATGAGAGAGAGGCGTTTATCGTTCCTTCGAGCTTTTTGCTTTCGAGCACTATTTTGCTAGAGTTGGCGACCAAAGGTATAGATTCTGTCAGCAGGGTGGACACATCGCTGTGCAGGCTGCCATCAGCCTGTATACTCGCAGTGAGTGTCGCATTATTTGCGACACGACCAAAAACAATGGGCACAGCCTGGCATTCGATCCGGTCGGGTTCGCTGGCACTGAAGAGAAATTGCGTCAGCACCAGCGGCACACCGGCTGAACCGAGATTGAAGCATGGCTCATTTTGCGGCGCGTCGCCTTGTATGGCGCCGCTTTCGATGATGAGTGTGTTAGAATTGAATTTTAATTCACCCTCAACGGTCAGACGCGGTCGGCATGCGCCCGTTTGCAGCGCGGGCACTACCAGGGTCATGGGGCCATTGACGACCATGGACGCTGAATCGGCGGTGAACCGATAATTCACCAGCGGCTTGCCGTTTTGGGCCAGTTCGAGATAAGCCACCGACTCGCCAACCAACGCTAACCGTTCCGGCAGGACTCGCGTCGGCTGTTCGACAACAGGTCCGACGGTAAAAGTCCAGGCTGCGCTCAAACCGTCGTTGCCGGAAGCCGGATTGCCGAATTCGTCTGTTGCGCGGATTTGCCAGGCATAGCTTTTTGCAGAAACAAATGCCGGTGCGTCATTCGGATATAGCCAGCTGGTCTGGCCTATGATTTCTGCATATAAATAAACAGGGATGTTTTGCTGCAATGCCTGTTGAGGAGTTTGACCGGTTTTTATTTCAGCAATGCGAATCTCATAATGAAGCGGACCGCTCATGAGGTTGTCAGGTTCGTTCCATTGAAATTCAACCGGGAATGTCGTAACGTTCGTTTGATTCTCCGGCGCTACCAATTGCAGTTCTGCTGCCAGGCCCTCCAGAGAGCTAGAAGTGGAGAATATTCCGAGCACGCTGCGGCCATCGTTTTTGGTCACCGGTTTGCCTTCAAAATCAAGCGCCTGCACCTGCCAAACAAAAGTGGCGTTGGGTTCGAGAGCCTGCGCATCCAATGGATATTCCATATTGGATTCGAACAGATTGAAATTTTCATAGTGAGGGTAATTCGCCGACAGCGCCATTTCCGGGGTTTGCCCCGGCAAAACTTTAACCATGCGCAAAACAAAAACCATTTGTTTAGCGGACGGCAACTGTGGCGGTATCCATTGAAAAACCGGATAAGGATTCGACACAACCTGGCTGTTTATCGGATAAATCAATTCGGGAGGTTCAGCATGAGCGATGGTGACATAGGCGCACACATTATGCGCTAAAACGATTCCCCAAAGATTTCTCACGGTAATACAAGCCTGATACGATCCTTCCGGCATCATGCCGGTCCTGGTGGCTTTATCCTTAACGGATTGATCCAACTCTTGCGTATACCAGGCGTTGAACTCGGTCGAATTCATGGATATGGTTTGCTCCGCATTCACCAGCATGCGCTGACTGCTGCCGCGGAAACGGGCGCCGCTGTTGCAGGACATCTCCAGGTCCACAATGATCACATCCGGTTTGGCCGTAGGGTTGGTGATTTCCAGAGTGGCCATGGTGGGATCGGTTTGCCAATCGCTGAGAAAGGGAGATGGATAGGGATCAACTGTGAGCACGGCATCCCAGGTTTGACTGAAACCGGTTTGGTTTGTCACGCAAATAATCAGTACGGCACTCAAGCAGATTAATTTTTTCATGGATGCGAATCTCACACCATTTTTTATGGATTGACGATGAGCGTGAATGAATCGGTCCGCGTCTTTTGCGGAGAACTGCTATCCCGGACCGTAACGCTGAAATTAAAAGTCCCGGCCTGGAGTGTAAAACCGCCAATGTTTAATTGATAATTGTTGGCGTCATACGAAAATTCCAAACCTAACGGCAGAGTTCCTGTGATCGTCCATGGACTTTGCAAGGGCGACGTGCCCAGGCGGTAGGTGATGTATCCCCAATAGGGCATATCAAACTTGCCATCAGGCAAATAAGCGCTCAGTAGGTCTAATTCCCCGGCAAGTATGGTCCAGTCGAAAGACTTTGTTTCGGTTTGCGGAGGACTTGCACTGTCGGTTACTTGCAGGGTGATTTGTCCGCTGTGGGGATCCAAATACGTCGTTCCACTCAGCAATCCGGAAGAATTGAAACTGATGCCTTCAGCCATATAAACCGGATCGCGGCTGACCTCTGACCATGTATATGGCGGCGTACCGCCGCTTGCATCGATCTGTTTGTTATAACCAACGCCTGCTTTTACGTTCGGCAGAGATGCCGTGGTTATGGTCAAAAGCGAGATTCCGGCAATATGAATGCTGAATGTTTTTCTGTCCGTGAGCCCGCTATAAAGATCATCGGTTACACGAATGGAGAATCCATAATCCCCTGATGAGGTAGGCGTACCGAAAATTTCAGCAGCAGTGCCCAAATCCCTGAAAGATAAACCGGGCGGCAGACTACCGGAACTAATACTCCAGCCATAGCTGCCGCTGCCGCCGGAAGCTGATATCAACACTTCATATCCCGTGCCAACAGTGCCGTCAGGCAATGGCGAAGAGGTTGTGATGATCAACGGCGGAGGCGTGATGATGATAGAAAGCTCTTGAGTGTCACTTTGAACCGGTGAACCGGCATCTGTCACCAAAATTGTAAAATTGAATGTTCCGACTATTGTCGGCGTGCCGCTGATTATTCCTGTCGACGGATTTAAAGATAATCCTGTAGGCAAGGCTCCAACAGAAACAGACCAAGTATAGGGTGTAGCACCACCGGTTGCTTTGACTGTCTGATTATAGATCGTGTTTACCTGACACCCCGGTAATGAGGTTGTAGTAATCTGCAAAGTCGAAGGAGCAATGATAATGGAAAGATTTTTAATTGCCGACTGTTGCGGCGTGCTATTGTCTATAGCTTGCACAGTGAAATTGAACGTTCCGGCCAGGGTCGGTGTGCCGCTGATGACGCCTGTGGAGCCATTAATGGTTAAT
>CAYLWO010000094.1:16232-25744 GCA_964387285.1 uncultured Cytophagia bacterium
TGCCGCTGATGGCGCCTGTAGCAGAGTTGATAGATAAACCATTGGGCAAAGCACCAGATGATATAGACCAGGTGTATGGAATAGTTCCACCAGTAGCATTGACCGATTGGTTGTATGCAGAGTCGATCTGGCCGTTTGGCAATGATGTGGTAGTAATCTGCAAGGTCGATGGGGCAATGGTGATGGAAAGGTTTTTAATTGCCGATTGCTGCGGCGTACCATTGTCAAGGGCTTGCACGGTGAAATTGAACGTTCCGGCCAGAATCGGTGTGCCGCTGATGAGGCCTGTGGTGGCGTTGATGGACAAGCCGACCGGTAATTCTCCTGTCAAAATCGACCAGGTATAGGGAATCGTTCCACCCTCACCAGCTAGTGAGGCGGTGTAATATTTATCTACTTGACCGTTACCCAAAGAATCCGTTTTAATTATCAGTGCTGAAATATGCAGAACCTGAAAAGCTATGGTTGCGCTCCATGGCGATAGACCTAAGGAACTGCTGGCCTGGACACGATAATAATATTTTCCATCCGTTTTATTGGTAACAGTGCAAATCGTATCCGGTCCTGAGCAACTAACGGACGGTGAGACAAAAGTACTGTCATCATCTTCCTGCAGTAAATAGGATTCTGCACCCGTGACCGATGTCCAGGTCAAGGTAAAAGCGCCGGTGTTGCTGACGTTCATTGGCAGCAGGTTAATAAAAATCGGCGGCCTGACCGGGAAATTGGCGATCATGGTCAGTTGAATTTCTTTGGTTTTATTGGGTTCGATCAATATCTCGTTGTAAAAAGCAGAATACACGGTTTTATCTTCGCTGTTAAGTGCCTCAACCGTCAGGTTATAAATTCCCAGCTCTGCTTGAAGTGCATAGCTATTCTGATGAGAATCGAACTCGAATAGCAAATTACCTGGTTGCAAAGTGAAGCGAATTCTGGACCATTCAGCAGTTAATTGCTGCTCTTTTGAAAGAGAGGTCGGATGAGGCGCCGTTAGATCAGATGCGCTGACCGGCGTATTCCATACTTTGGCGGAATTCCATTGAATTCCCACCACCAGAGTTCCATATTCGACTTGCGTGGGCTGGCTGCAAACGAGACAAAGAAATGCAACACCGATTAAACCGCAGTGAGTGGATTTGCGCATGACGGTCTCCATCAAAATCGATGTCTTAACGACAGACTGGTGCGTGTTTCGTGGAAATCCCTGGCGCCCCGAAACACATTTTGCGTCAGATCAAACACCAGCTGATTTCTCTGGGTCAGCTGGTAACTGGAGGTGCAGCCAATCCGGAAAACCCGGGTGTTTCTGATCATGGAAACTGAACTGAAGAACGAGTTGGATAATTTATTCTTTAAAGCCATGTGCGTCAGACGAATCGAGTAGACATTGGTAGTCGAGTTCTCCTGCCCGGATTTGCGAAACGACAAACCAGCGCTGGCGTTCGCTCTAATGTTGCGCATCGGCTGAACCTGGGCGGTCAGGTTGACGGTGTGATATTGTGCTTTATCCGTTTTTGCCAGGGTTGCCTTGTCAGAGGTCTGCAGCGTATATTGAATTCCCAGGCGTTTGAGGACCGCCTCTTTGCCGAGCGCAATCGATTCGTGCACGTTCACGATCAAATTGGAAAAATCGTATTGCAGGGTATCTGCAGGAGTTTTGTTGGTCATGCTGAGAAATTGGATTTGAACATTGGACTGCCATACACGGGTATTGGTGTTGATGCCGAAACCAAATTGATTCCGGATATTGGTGACCTGTTTCTGCTTCAGCAAATTGTCTGCCAACCGGTTCCAATTGAATTGCAGCCGATGAATGCCAAGTCGAACCATTGTGTTAAAGAGATATTCTCTGCGGTCGTTGACAGCGGAAGGAATTCCCAGGGAAATGTAGCCGGGTCCAATGGTCCGGTATCCCATTTCAGTTTTGAAATCTTTAAAGTTCAATTCCAGGTCTGTATATAAAGCAAAATCCAGGTTTGAAGATCGATGAGGTGTAAAAACATTTTTCAATGGTGCACGCAGAAAATCCGGCATATCCACGCTGTCGATGTCCACGGTTGCCGTTTGCAGATTTTTTGTATAGGCGCTGCCGCTGCCTTCCATTTTGATGATAATTTTGTTTTGCAGTAACTGCAGCCGGCCGTTAAAACCCATGACCAGATTTTCTTGCGGAGTAACGGCATAGGGATTGTACGGCGGTTCCACCCAGAGCGTATCCAGTTCAGCATTCAAGGTATCGGGAAGCACTTGAGGGATTTGCACATTCTCCAATTTTTTCAGCGAGGAAATATCATCCTTGGCCTTTACGATAATCAGATCCAGAAAGGATCCGTTCGGCCTGCCATAACCGATCCGCGAGCTGTACAGGTATTGCGCATAGTTCTGATCAATGACATTGCCGTCAACAGCCCTTTGCGTTTGGCCGCCGCCGATTGTAAAGCGGAATTTTCCCGGATAAAGATCGATCTCTGCACCTTTGACATTGACGCCGTTAAAGGTGGTGTTGGAAAAAAAATCGGAATAATCACCCAGATGAGCTTTTCCCCATTTCCAGGCGGGATGCAGACCCATGATGTTCATGTTTTGCCTGGAATAGGTTCCTTCAGACGATAGCATAAAATCGGCAGAAACGGAAAACAGATTGGCAAAAGTCAAAGTTGGCGTGCAGGAGAAACGTTGTGTATTTGGCGGACGGCGGCGTGCGGTTCCCTGTACATCGTACAACTCGCCGTAGAGGCTGGCCTGTCCTGACAGGCGGATATTTTTTTTTGCAAAATTAGTAAACGACGGAATCTGGGCAAGGCTTGTTTCAGGAAAACTCGCAATTGCCATAAGCAGACTGATGATGAAATACCAGGGCAAAACAATGGTGCGGCGCATGAAATTTGTTTGCTGGACCATTGCGCAACTCGCTTTTTATCCGGCTTGATAACCAATGTTGCACAACATACCGATTGATCAATCTTTTTTAACGAAAAGCAAATGAACAGTTAATAATTTGTTAGAGCTCACAACAAAGGTAGGCTTTTAAGGAATATTCCGGTTGACGAGCTTTTTTCTCATTGCCCGAACAACTCTATTTCCAAAAGGTAAATTAATGCTAAAAATCAGCCAAAACAAGAAAAAAATTTAGCTAGAAAATTGCCGGCTCTGACCAGGCGGCAGACCGATTAACGCATTACCATTTGTCATTTTGTTCATGGATGCGATTCGGCGCCCCGGCTCTTGACCAATTCATTTCATTAAGCGGATTGTGCCTCTACAGTAAAATACAACAGGAGGAATAAAAGAAAGAATAACAGGGTTGATAATAAAAACTATAATTCCTATATTACCTATATAAATAGTAGGATAAAAATTTAATTCACATGAAAGGGATATATGTTCAATACAAATTTTAGGTTACATGTTTTTAAGTCCTGGCTGATCCTACTTTTGCCATTCAACCTTCTTTTTAGCCAAATTCAATTTAAAAACGGTCCAGAGAGCAAAATTACGGTTAAAGGAACGTCCACTTTGCACGACTGGAGCATGGAGTCACAGAAATTTGATTGTAACGTGTATTTGAGCCAAGCGAGCTGGGAAGGCGCGATTGTCGATCGCATCTCCTTTTCGTTACAGGTTGATAATTTAAAGAGCGATAAAGCGGCCTTGGATAAAAATGCTTACAAGGCGCTCAAAACCAACGAGATTCAGTTTCACTCGACTTTATTGGACACTCTGCAATTCTCAGCCAATCAAGTCAAAGGTAATATTGTCGGCGACCTGACCATTGCCGGCACGACCAGGCCCGTTTCTTTTCCCTTCGAGGGGAAAATACAAAATGAAACCACGATGGAATCCACTGCGATCTGTAAAATAAACATGAAGGATTTCGGCGTCAAACCGCCCTCTTTTATGCTCGGCGCCATGAAAACCGGGGCTGAGGTGGAGATTATCATTCATATGCAATTACAATCCATATAATTTTTTAACTTGAGGAAAGACCATGAAAACAAAAATCGCGTTCCTGTCCTTGTTTATGCTTGTTCTGTTCGCCAGCGCTTCTTTCAGCCAGAACCAGGAAACCATCTACAAGATGAGATTTGAACCTGCCAAGGACAACGGAGAGAATTTTCATAAACCCGAGGTTGCCTTGGGTGGTGATTTCGCACTGCAATTTCAAGCATTAGACCAAAAGGCTGATTCCATCAAACTGGTTCCACTCGGCACCGGATTCAATCTGCCTACAGCCAATCTTACCATGCGTGCTTCTTTGGCCAAAGGCATTCGTTTAAATATGGATCTGTATCTTTCCGCGCGGCATCATAACGAAACCTGGGTAAAGGGTGGTTCCTTAATCATCGATCAATTGCCTTTTCTCAATTTTGCTTTTGTGGACAAAGCCATGCAGTACCTGACCTTTCGGGTTGGCGATGATGAAATCAATTACGGCGATGCCCACTTTAGACGATCGGATAACGGCAAAGTCATCAATAATCCGTTCGTCGGCAATTATCTTATGGATGCGTTTATGACTTCGCCATTTGCGGAAGCGATGTTCAGGAAGAACCAATATACCGTTCTCGGTGGTGTGGGAACCGGTATCGTTAAGCAAGACCTCACCGGCTTTAAGGCACCATCAACCTATACGGAATATAATACCCTGAAAGAACTGGCCTATTATTTCAAATTGGCCTATGACAATCAATTCAATGAGGAATTCCGGGGCCGGGTGTCGTTCTCAGGCTATCTCAATCCCAAACATCATGGCGGAAATCTTTATGGCGGGGACCGAGCCGGATCGCGGTATTATCTGGTGATGAACAAAATGACCAACAGTTCAGCTGATTTGGACATCAAGGCCCAACATTTGAACGGCAATCTGCAACCCGGCAGCACGTATAAAAACAACTCTTTCATGTTCAACACTTTTCTCAAATATAAAGGATTCGAGACGTTCGTCGATTATGAAATCGCCACCGGCACATTGGCGGATAAAGTCACTGATTTGGATTTTGATCAGTTAGCCCTGGATCTGTTGTACCGTTTCGGCTGCCAGGAACAGTTTTATGTGGGCGGTCGATACAACGTTGTCCATGATAACCAAAAAGAAATCTCCGCCAACCGAATTCACGGCGTGTTGGGCTGGTATCTGTTGGATAGCATCGTTGCCAAATTAGAGTATGTCAAGCAAAGATACGACGGCGCGTCTACAAAAACCAAGTATGGTGAAAATGACGGCTTTAACGGGATCATGTTCGAAGCTGCGATCTCCTTTTAACTGCAAAATCAATGTTTAAATTTCTCCTGCGGCTGCGTTGCTTAAACAACAAAGCCGCAGGAAAGGTTAAAATATGAAAACAAGACTCTGGCTAACTCTGTTATTGCCTGCTTTGACTCTCTTTGCGCGTGAGACGGCTGTGCCGGCTTTTAAAGCAGTGACGGTCGACTTTATCAACATTCATGGCAAAACCAATGTAAACAGTTTCAGGTTTTATTTGAACAGCGGCACGGATTCCGGCAACAACGAAATCGCATACGCCAAATTCGAGCAGATGGAAAATGCCCGATTGAATATACCGGTCAAACATCTGCAAACCGATAACGAATATATGTATGCTGATTTTTTAACTTTGTTGAAAGAACCTGAACACCCGGAGATATCCATTGCCATTGATGAATCCTCCATCCAATTGGATGAAACGGATGCACAAACCGTCGAGCTGGCCATCTACCTGACGATTGCCGGGGTCACCAATCGTTATTTGATACAATGCACTTTTACAGATTACGTGAATGCCGTTTTACTGAAAGGAACAATGCAAATTAAATTGACGGATTTTGATCTCGTGCCGCCCAGCAAAATGTTCGGACTGGTAAAAGTTAAAGATGATATTGATATAATTTTTGGTATATTATTGGGTGACGAGTCAAAACGAGGTGATTGATGATTGTGAATACCAAAGTGAGATACGGCCTGCGCACCATGGTGGAAATAGCCAGCCATTATCCGCAATCGGGCGTGCTGCAGAAGGATGTTGCGGCCAGTCAAGATATTTCGATCAAATACCTTGATCACATCATTATGAGCTTGAAAATTGCCGGTTTGATAACCAATATCGGCGGAAAAAAACAGGGCTACAAATTGAGCAAGGAACCAAAAGATATTTCCGTTTATGATGTTTGGCGGGCCGTCAATCCGGAAATTTGCCTTGTGGATTGCCTGTCGCCAAACGTCTCATGCAAAAGAGCTGAAGATTGTCCGGTCAAAACCTTTTGGGGCAACCTTAATAGTTCCGTTATTAATTATCTCAAATCAACCAGTCTGCAAAACCTGCTCGATTCTTCCGGATCATCCATTTAGATTTTTATCCGAATAATAGCACTCTATTCCGACTTTTGAACATAAAACTTGTGCATAGCATAATCCCAAATCATTCAAGAACCTGATTTAACGGCAGCGAAAGAAAAAACCCTGAGAGAAGGATGCTGCTCAGGGCTTTGTGGTTAAAACGGACGATCTCAAAATGTTTAGCTAATCATTGACCATGATAGCGTCATCTCATCTTAGTGAGTGGTCCAGACGTCTATGAGCAAGTGCATAGGCGTACCCGTCTGCTCAACCACAAAATTGGTATCCAGCGGGAACTTGCGACCTTCACCGCTCGGCGTTGGTGCATAGACTTCCAAACCCCACTGGCCCATGCGACTCACGAAAACAGAATACTTGTATTGTTTATAATTGGGACCGGTTCCGATAATGTCTGTTCCACAGCCGGCGTTCCAGGAGTAACGTTGGCTGCCCTGAATCAGGGTGACCACAACATAGACGTTCCACCCACTGGGTATGGCTGCGCCACAGTCCACTTTAATGCGGAAATTGTGTCTCGGCTGCCCTGTTATCTCGGCATTACTGTCCTGTGAACTCAATGGATTTTTTGCAGCTTGATCTCCACATGATAAGGCCAGCGCCGCTACAATAAAAATCATTAGGATAATTTTGGAGATTGACATACTCGCTCCTCTCAAAGTTTGACGATGAACGTCATGTTTGTAATTGACAAAATCCATTAATTTGGTATTAAAAAATTATTGGAGAGACTATTTATCAAATGTTTGTTATAAAATTGAATGTAAAAAAAGGAAGCTACCCCTCACAAAACTGTTACATACAAACTTCATGCCACCAAATTGTGAAAATTATTGTATAATGACAGGGTCAAATTATAGAGTTATGCTTAATTATTTACTTTTTCATACCTGTCAAATAGTCGAATATGACACAGAATGACGACATATGTCATAAAATTAAAAAGACAGACAATCGAGTCAGGGGAACGGCTTATTGATCAGTAGGATGGTTTTTTCGGGGAAACATGCCAAAGTGGACAAGATCACCAGCTGTCGCAACTTTCAACTCTATTCCAGTGTGTGTTCTGGTTCTTACATCTGTACTGCCTGGATCAAAGGAGACCGCTCAACCAATGCAGCACGTTTAGCAGAAATTGCGCATTCTGCGGCGCGCTCGGATCGTTCATACCTGCCGGCATGCGACCAGGACCGGCTACTTGAGCGGAAAACATGGCGGCTTCACCAAATACGGCAATACGCCCTTTGCCAAAGGGAACAGCCGCCCCCTGCAACATCCCGGAGGCCGAGAGGCGCGGCGTAAGCTTTGAAAACTGCCACGCAACCTCCGGCATCAGTAAAACAACATTATGCTGCAACGTCATCAAAGCGGCTCCAGCCCCGGCAATTCGGAATGCCTGACCCGTGAATGCGATCACCGAATCGATGCGTTCGCCCGCTGATCGGCCTCTCGTGATCGGATGATCCGCCAACGAGTTATCAGAGCGAGCAAAGCGCATTCGTCCATCTTCAGTTTTTGCGTCCAATGCGAAACCGTTGCCCAAGAGTACTCCGAATTGCTCGGCCAGCAGTCCTGCCGCACCTGGAAAGGGCATATGATCGGCAATGAGCCAGAGAGAACCCCCGTCTTTCACCCAGTCTCGCACGGTAGTTACTTCGGCGGAATCAAATGCTGAGGGCGTCGGCAAATTCCAATCTGCTTCGTTTTCTTTTGCCAGTGCATTGGCAACAACCAGAATATTTGCTCGATCGAGATCAGCACGGATAAATCGGCCACGTTGCGGCTTTACCACATATCCATCTCTTTGCAACAAACGCGCAAAAGCAAGATAGCGTCCGCTCATGGTATGAAAATTGTTATGCGCTTCGTCAATCAATACGGTAGGGCCGGCGCCGCTCTGGAAGGCTGGGGCAACGATTATAGGATTGAACAAAGTGTCTGCGACCTGTTGCGCCATTATGGGATTCGAGAGACTGCTCATAGCGAGTAATATGGTAAAACAGCAAGCCTTTTTGGGTGGCATATGATCCTCCATTATGGTGAAATGTTCTGTTTTATCATTCAACGAGTTTTTTGACTTTTGCTGCTACGGCTTTTCCTAGTCTTTTGTGCTCTATTGCTTCGAGATGAATGCCATCCAACGGACTGGAAACGATTATCGTTGATGTATCCAGATAGGCGCAATCCAGCTCTTTCGCTACTCTGCCAAAGTGCTTTGAAAAGTTGGCCGACTTGATCCCCGCGTCCTCAAACATCTCGGCGTACTCGGTGAGAATCGCGGTTGGCGGCGGCGCCAAAAGCAGTACCTGTGGCGCGTGATCCTGCCGGCCGGTTTGACTTTTCTGCACCACCTGCACCAACACGCCGGCCCCTTGTGCGATATCAAACGCTGAAAGACCGAATCGCTTCTTGAGATCGTTCGTTCCCAGGAGAATGATGACCACATCCAGCGGCCGATGCGTTTCCAGACATGGAATCAGATACGCGTGCCCATTTTTATAGCCTTCAATGGGATCATCCCAGACAGTGGTTCGGCCGTTTAAGCCCTCTTCGATCACTTCATAATCGCATCCCAACGTTTGCGCCAAAACGCGCGTCCAGCGTGTTTCATCGTCAAACCGGTCTTTGCTGACGGGATCATAACCCCAGGTATTCGAATCACCATAGCACAATATACGCTTCATGAGATTTCCCTTTATTGTATTACGAGTTGTTTTTCGCGCAAAATGGTCAAAAAATGTCGGACACCTCGAGAGACTGTCGCAAAACTTCAGACCCCGGATGTGGCCGCGTTTTTTTCGGCCACTCCGGGTGTCTCTCTGCGCATAATCAATGAGTTAAGAAACACCCGGGGTCACAAAAACCGTGACCCCGGGGTTGTTCTGCCTTTTGCGACAGTCTCCGAAGGTGTCCGACATTTGGTTCCGGCTTGTCCCGGTTGGGAATCGGAAATTTTTTTCTCTTGGTTTCTTCCGGGTCATTGCCTCAGATTTGTAAAGATCGGCTCGGGAAGGCCATGCACCAGGTTGTCATGCACGGCAATTTAGATATATAGAAAATTACTGTCAATAATAAATTTGACAGCCAGGCAGCAAGAAATTTTTTGTTTTTTACCTGAATGGAGCGAATGCATGATCCTTGCGAAGGTTGCTTGCCTTCG
>CAYLWO010000095.1:0-25397 GCA_964387285.1 uncultured Cytophagia bacterium
CAAGCCGCCAAGATCGCCAAGAAAGAATTTTGAGATTTTTTCTTTGCGCCTTGGCACCTTGGCGGGAGAATTAAAAATCAAAGTGTTACACAATGAATTCTGCAGAAGGGCTTTTCGTATCAATAGGAGGGACAAAGCTCTATAAATCACTTGCTTCTCTGGGATTTTTTGTCTATTTTTTTTACACTGTGTATTATAAACACGAAAAAATGTCAATTTAATAAATATTGACGAAAATAGGTCGATTTTTACTTTTTAGACTGGACAAGGATGCATGAAGCGGATTAAAGTACTTAATTTTAGCTTGTTTCTACTTTTAATTTGTACGTTGCTGACCAGTTGCGCCCATCGCCAGCCTTTACATGCCACAGCTTCCGCTGTAGCGGCTTTTAGACAGGAACTGGAAACCATTTTTTCCGATCCCTCTTTTGCCAATGCGCACTGGGGCGTGGCGGTGCAGTCGTTAAAGACCGGCGAGTTTTTCTATCTGCGCAATGAGAACAAAGAGTTCATGCCCGCCTCCAATATGAAAATTTTCACCACTGCAGTGGCTATGTTCAAGCTGGGAGCGGATTTTCATTTTGTCACCAAGGTTTATACCAATGGACTGGTTCGCCCTGACGGCGTACTGGAAGG
The DNA here is from genome assembly GCA_964387285.1 of uncultured Cytophagia bacterium. Taxonomy (GTDB): domain Bacteria; phylum Zhuqueibacterota; class Zhuqueibacteria; order Residuimicrobiales; family Residuimicrobiaceae; genus Anaerohabitans. Next base: position 637 of record CAYLWO010000095.1, read on the forward strand.
GGATGTGATTATCCGCGGCTGCGGCGATCCCTCTCTGGGCGGTCGGTTTAACGGCGGCAAAATGACCCTGGTGTTCGAACAGTGGGCCGACAGCCTGCAGGCCAAAGGCGTCAAATCCATCAGCGGCCGCATGATCGGCGACGACAACTATTTTGTCGATGAACCATTAGGCACGGGCTGGTCCTGGGATTACCTGAACGACTATTACGCGGCGCAGGTCAGCGCGCTGTCGTTTAATGATAATTGCATCGATATTTTATTTTCACCCGGAGACAGCGTCGGCGCTGCCGCGTCGTTTCGTCTGGAACCGTGCACCCGCTATGTTGAAATTATCAATCAGGTCAAAACCGGATCAAGAACCAATCTCTCCTTTGACCGGGCGCCTGGCAGCAATCGGATTGTTTGTCGCGGCACGATCGGGATCAAGGACAGCACGCGCCGCGACTGGGTGACCATTGACAATCCGACCAAATATACCGCCCAGGTGTTTATGGATATCCTGGCGGCTCGCGGCATTAAAACACAAGGCGGTTGCCACGATATCGACGATCTCGCGGATTTTACCTATGCGCCTTTGGAAATTTATTCGCTTTGTTCCAACAGTTCGCCGGCGCTCAAAGACATCGTCACCGTGGTCAATAAAGAGAGCGTCAATCTGTACGCCGAGCTCTTGTTTCGCGTCAATGCCAAAGAGCTGACCGGCATCGGTTCCACGGAAAACGCAGAACAGGCGGAAAAAGTTATTTTTGGCGCCATGGGCATCAACCCGGAACATTTGACTCTGGCCGATGGTTCCGGATTGACGCGTCTGGATCTGATCACCCCCATGAGCACGGTAAAATTGCTGAACTATATGCGACGGCAGGCCTGTGGGCAGGATTTTATGAATACGCTGCCTATTGCCGGCGTGGACGGCACGCTGAAAGGCCGCATGCGTCAAACTATGGCGGAAGGAAAAATTCGCGCCAAAACCGGAATGATTGCCAAGGTGCGCGCTCTTTCCGGTTATGCCGCAACCCAGGACGGTGAAGAGTTGGCTTTCTCCATGATCGTTAATTTTTACAACGGCCCCACTGGCATGGCCAATCAGATACAGGACTTGGTCTGCGAACGAATGGCGGCATTCAAGAGGTAGAACACTGCACGTTCCCCGAAAAACATATCGTGTGGTCACCGCAGGTCATCGATTTAATTCGTTGCCTCTGCGCATCAAGCTGATCATACTTCTCGGCTCGCTGTTTATCGTACTCACATTCATCTCCAGCATGATCATCTTGCGCGTAGGCAATCGCATCATCAACGAGAGACTGGCGGAGACCTGCACGCTCTCCCTGCAGCATGTCTCTCAAGCCATCAAAAACGATCTGTTGCTCTATTACGGCGCCGGCCGGGACGCCAACACCGCTTCCTTGCATGTCGGTCATGTGCGGGAGGCCATTTTAAGCGTGTACAATCAAAAGATCAGCGGCCTGGAATATGCGGCGGTTGTGGATCGCTCCGCCATCATCATCGCACATACTCAGGCCGAGTTATTAAATCGCAGATTGTCGGTCTCCGATAGTTTGCTCTTTAGCGAATTGCGAGAAACGCTGGTGCGCCCCAAGGGCAACGCGGTCGAGTATGTGCATCCTCTGTACACGCGTCGGGACGATCAGGATGAACGCATGATTTTTTTAGGCGATACGGTTTTGGGTTTTTCCCGCTCGGTCATTCAGCGCCCCATACGTCAAGCCACGACTTTGATCATCTCGACCACCTTTATCGTGGTGATCATCGCCGTATTGGTCATCTCGCTCATTGCCCGCCGCATGACCTCGCAAATCGATTCGCTCAGTCGCGGCGTGCAAAACCTTGCTGACGGCGATCTGCAGACGCAAATTCCTATTCTCTCGCACGACGAACTGGGTCGTCTGGCGCGCGAGTTCAACGCCATGATCGGTCATTTGCGGGAAAAACTGCAAATGCAAAAATTCGTCTCCAAACTTACCGTGCAGATGATACATCGTCGCGCCGGCGACGATCAGCCGGTGCAGGGTGAAACCCGGCAGGTAACGGTGCTGTTTTCGGACATCCGCAGCTTTACCGCCATGACGGAAAAATTAGGCGCCGGTGAAACAGTAAAGTTGTTGAATATCTATCTCGATCTGCAGGCCCGGCTGATTGAAAAAAACGGCGGTATTGTCGACAAGTTCATCGGCGACCAGGTGATGGCGCTTTTTGTGGATGACGACCAGGTCGCCCACGCCGTGCAGGCCGCCATTGACATCCAGCGTGCCATCCATGAATTGAACAGCCGGCGAAAACATAGAAACCAACTAGGATTGGAGGTCGGCTGCGGTTTGCATATCGGTTATGTCATTCTTGGACATATGGGCTCGCAAACCCGCAGCGATTATACGGTCATCGGCGATGTAGTCAATTTGGCCGCCCGTTTGTGCAGTGTGGCCAAACCGGGCCAGATCATTGCACCGGCTGAACTATTACCCCGTTTGTCCGGCAGGTTTCTCACCCATCGCCTGCTGCCGGTGTTTGTCAAAGGTCGTCAGCGCGCAATCGAAATCCTGGAAATAGACTATCAGCATTCCGTCGTCAGTCGTTAGGTATGTTTATAAGGGCCGGATCCATGTCGCCATTGCGTCGCAATCTGATTATTATCCTGGCACTGGCCTTGGGAAAAGTCTGTATTGCGCAAAAATCTTTTTTAGGCCTGGATGCCAAATCTTTGGGATATGGCGGTTCCGGCGTCATCGGCATCTATGATCCGTCCGCTTTGGCCTGGAATCCCGCGGCCATTGGGCTGGTGCGCGACCATGCCGTTTTTTTTTCTTTTCTTCGTCCATTTCAAATCAATCAATTCAGCGCTGCCGCCTTTATACCTTTTGGCGGAACCATAGCCGGCCGGCTGCAACAAACCGCAATTGGACAATCTGCAACCCTGGGTTGGGCTTACACATGGCCTGCACGTTTGATCACCGGCGTAGCCATGCACCGGGAGCAATTTGCACACAGTCAAAGCAACACCCTGGCCTTTGCCCTGCTCTTTACGCCCAGGCCGGCGGATGAACGGAATCCGAATGTGAAACAACGCCGCTTGCAACAGATCGTCCAGGGAATGACGCTTACCGCCGTCCTTCAAAATATACCTCTCGATAATTCCAATCCGTCGCCCATTATTCGGTTGGCTGCGTCCTATTCTTTTCCCTGGATAAAGTCGACGATTCTCTACGGCTCTCATTTCAGCGAACATCATCAAGTCCAGCAGTTCGGCCTGTCCGTAAGGCCGCTATCGCCCATTGAGATGTATGCCGGACTGAGCGATTTCGATGTGGAACAGGCGGCAGCCGGATGCACCTGGTCGTGGCAGAACCTGCAGTTGCATACCAGTTGGCATTTTCATAAAAAAGAATGGTTGCTTTCCGCCGGTTTTCGACTCGGCGCTTCCGGTAGCGAAGCGTCGCAAAAAGCACAGGCTCGGGCACAGTCGTTATTGCAGGCCGGAGAAAAACGATCGGCTTATCGTTCTATTCGCCGTGCATTGGCTTTTGATCCGGATAACCTTGAAGCGCGCAGAATAGGGGAGGGATTGGCCCCAGGCGTTGCCGGCAGTAATGTAGCCATTGATTCTTTGCTCAAAGCAGCGGACGGTTTTGTCGCCCGGCGATGGTATCTGTCCGCGGCTGCCAATTACATGCTGGCGCTCAAGCTGGATAGCGATAACAAACGCGCCAAACAGGCCATCCAGTCCATACAGTCTCAAGTGGATCAACATATCGACAAGTGGTACCAGCTAGGGCGTCAGTATCAGGCAGACAATGAACCGGCCATGGCGCGCGAGGTGTTTGAGGCGATTCTGCTGGTGCGTCCGGATCATCAACCTTCACGGCTGGCGCGAGATGAGATCGATCGCGTACTGCTTAAAAAAGCCGAAGAATTTTATTACCAGGGATTGGGCTATTACAGTCAAAAAAACTGGAAGAGCGCGGAGGAGGCGTTTTCTCGTGCTCTGGCTCTTAAACCGGACTGGTCGGAAGCGCAGACCTATCTGTGGCACATTCGGGAACAGATGAGTCAAAATGCGCAACGCGTAGCCCGGCTGTTGGAAGAAGCGGTGCGTTCGGAAAAAAGAGGCGAATGGCTGGATGCGCGCAGAAAATACCGTGAAGCGTTGCAGCTGGAACCGGGCCATGCCCTGGCTCTGCAAAAGGTGGATGAACTGCAAACGCGGCTGAACAACCGGGTGAATCAGCAATTCAACAGAGCCGAAACCGCTTTTCGCAGCGGCAATATGGAAACGGCGCGTATGTTATTCAGTGAAATTTTGGATATCAATCCGAATCACGCCGCCAGTCGCCGTTATTTGGAAGCCATCACCAGTTCTCTGCCGGTTATTCTGCACCCGCTGTTGCAACGGGCAGGAGAATATGCAAGCCGGAATGAGCACATGCGCTGCATCGATGTCCTGGATTCTCTGCTGACCATGCAACCGCAAATGGAGGAGGCGCAACAGCTGCGCCGAAAAAGCATGGCGGCCCTGGATGCCGGCGCCCTGGTGGATATGGCGCGTAAACGTTATCTGCACAATCAATATCATGAAGCGCTTCTGCTTGTTCAGGAAGCGTTACGCAAAGATCCGGACCGGGAGCAGGCTGTCAGCCTGTTGAAACAGACGCAAAAACGCATTGAAGGACAGGTAGATGAAATTTTCAACCGGGGCTTGAAATTCTATACGGAAGAAAAATACCGCCTGGCCATTGCCGAATGGGATAAAGCCCTGGCCATTAATCCGAATCACCAGGGAGCGCTCGAATATCGCCGTCGCGCTCAGGAACGATTGGATGCATTGAACAAGTTGCCGTAATCAATGAAACAAAATCTAAATTCTTTTTTCAAGATTATTTTCGGGTATTGTACGCGGGCAGATAAAATTCTGTTCGTTGTGATTTTTATTTTATCCTGCCTGACTTTATTCCTGATGACCAGGTGGAATCCTGCAGGACAGCAAGCGGTTATTGAAATAAACGGCCATCCTTACAGTAAATTAAACCTGCTGGAGCCGCAACACTCATTCATACCGGGCAAACTGGGCACGATGACGATTACAGTCCGCGACGGGCAGATAGCTGTGACCGAATCACCCTGTCCGCAACAGGTGTGCGTTCATAGCGGCGCCATTTACCGCAGTGGAGAACTGTTGGTGTGCGTGCCTAACCGGGTCGTGATTCGCATTCCGGGCCATTCAAATAATTCTTTAGATATGGTCACGCACTAGGCTGAGGTTATCATGCGCCGCCGGGAAACACATGTCATACTGGAAATAGCTCTGCTCATCACAGTGGGTTTGCTATTATTCGTGTTTGAAAGCCTGTTGCCCCGTCCATTGCCCTGGTTTAAACCAGGCTTAGCCAATCTCGTCACGGTCGTCGCCCTGTATCGCTATTCGATACGAGCCGCTTTATGGGTGACGCTTTGCCGGATATTGTTGGGCTCTCTTATCGTGGGCGCTTTTTTCACTCCCTCCTTTACTCTGGCCGTCTCAGCCGGATTAACATCAACCCTGGTCATGGGGTGGGCAAAAAATAACCGGCTATTTCGTTTTAGTCCTATCGGCGTCAGTTTGTGCGGCAGCGTCGCTCATAACCTCACGCAACTGGTCATGGCATGGTTTATCATTGTTCATCATCTGCAATTGTTTCGTTTATTGCCGCTCATGCTCTTTCCTGCCCTGGTCACCGGACCGCTGGTCGGCCTGGTTGCTGTAATGATTATGCAAAAATTTCATGAAGCATACGAAATTCGAACTGTAAAATCTGGAACTTTTGACAATTAACGGGGTTTTTACATTGACCTTGCGACGACAGACCGGCTTGATTTCTCCGGCAACAGAATGTCTGCCAGGGTCGAGAACCGTCCGAGGCGCCTTTTATTTTATTTGTATTTTTCCCCAAAACTCTTTAATTTAAAGAATCTATGCGGATAAAATCGATCTACATACTTGTACCGGCGCTTTTGTTCAGCGGTTGCGCCTATTATAACACTTTTTACAATGCTAAAAAGTTTTATAATCAAGCGAGCAAAGAACGTCAGAAACGCGCTCGCTCGCAGATCGTCGAGGCGTCGCCGGAAGAAAAAGAGCTGATGAAAAAGCAGGGCATTTCCACAGAATCCGAAGCCGATCGCGCCAGCGGCACTGAAATGCAGAATTATCAGAAAGCGATCGAAAAGGCTTCCAGTTTGCTCGAGTTTTATCCGAAAAGCCGATGGGTGGATGATGCGCTCATGTTGTTGGGAGAATGCTTTTATTATCGCCGGGAGTTTAGTAAAGCGCAACGAAAATTTGAAGAGTTGATACAATTGTATCCTAACAGCGAATTTGTCCCTGAGGCGAAATTGCTGCTGGCTAAAAACTATATCGGCTTGTTAGAGTATGATAGAGCTGAAGCTCAGTTTCGTGAAATGGTTGTGAACAAAGATCTGGACAAATCCATCCGCGAAGAAGCGGAATACGAACTGGCCGGTCTTTATTATGAAAAACGCGCCTATGACATGGCTGCCGATGCCTATCGCATCGCCGCCAAAGAAGCGGACGACAAATTGATCAGCGCCATGTCGCTTTATCGTCTGGGCGAATGTCTGATCTACCTCAAGCAGCCGCAGGAGGCGGTTGCCGTCTTTAAACGGGCTGTCAAAGCCAGTCCCAATGAGGATTTTAAATCCCAGGCCACCTACAAACTGGGAGAAGCGCAAAGTTTGATCGGTGATTATGAAGGCGCTACACGAACTTTTTCCAACCTGTTGTCCAAAGAACTGGAACTCAAGCGCATCCCGATGATCAAGCTGCAATTGGCCAACAATCTGCAGCTCAAAGGCGAAGAAGAGGATGCGCTGAAATGGTATGAAAATATCATCAAGGATCACGGACGCACGGATGCTTCTGCTAAAAGCTATTTTGCTCTGGCGGAAGAGAAAGAATACAAGGAGAAAGATTACGTCAAAGCGCGCGAATTTTATGATTTGGTGCGCAGTGAGAATGCCAATTCTATTGTCGCGCCCCGGGCCAAGGAACGCTCCGACCATATCAAATCCTTTATGGATTTGACCAAAGAAATCAATGAAATGTTGGGCATTAAAACGGCCGCGGATTCCACAAAAGGCGATGAAATAAAAGAAGAGAAACGAAACGAGCGGGATGACGCTCCCATCAATCTGAGTTCTGACGGCATGTGGGTCAATTACAGCGGCCGTGATCGTCCACCGCCAAAGACCCTGGCGAACCTGACCGAAGAGGATAAATTGCGCGCTGAAGCGGCCACCGCAGCCGTCTCGGATACGCTGTCTGCCGGCGCTGTGCCGAAAGAGGTGAAGAACGATAGCCTGGCCCAGGCTCAGGCTGAAGAAAAAGAAAAGATGGAAAAAGGACGCAAGCTGGCTGAAAAACGTTTGGCGCTGGGCGAATTGCTGATGTTCCATTTTGACATGCCGGATTCGGCCATGAGTCTGTTTGTACGCGTCTGCGAACAAAAGATAGATTCGACTATGAATGCACGCGCATTCTATTCCATCGGTTACATTCTGAAATTCATCAAGCATGACACGGTTACCGCTGATTCGGTTTATCGTTCCATCTTGCATTTATATCCCAACTCGGCGCACGCCGAAGGTGCGCGCAAGCAGTTAGGCTTGACCTTGATGTCGGAAGAGGTGGATTCCGCCGCCATTGCTTTCCGTCAGGCGGAAAAGGCGGCGCTGGAAGAAAAGAATATGGATAAGGCCATGGAATTGCATGACCTGTTACAGAAAACCTGGCCGACCTCTCCGTTCGCTGAAAAATCTCTATATGCTCAAGCCTGGTTGTATGAAAATATGCTTTATCAATACGATAAAGCGTTAGCGACTTATCAGGATCTGACTAAAAAGAATTCAAAATCAGCCATCGCGCAAAAAGTATCCGCCAAAATCACGGCGTATGAAAAAGTTTTAGCAGAGTTGAAAGAAAAAGCGAAACAGGATTCTATAAAACTTGCTGCCGGAGATACCTTGAAAACCAAAGCAGCCGTTGATTCGCTGGGCCGGCCCCTGGCTGCGACCGATTCGACCGCAAAGGCTATCGCGTCGCAAACAGTGAACACGGATTCCACCGTCAAGGCGCCGGTGGCGAATCCGCCAACGACGGCTGTCAAGGACACGAGCCGCCTGGCCGTTTCACCGCCGCTCGGCGCCAATCCGCGACCGCCGGCAGAGATCGATGAAGAGACGTCGGAAAAAGAACGTGAGGCCATGGCGCGCGCCGCCAGTCGGTTGAGAAAGAACAAACCTGATTCCATGAAAACGAAAACCAAGCTGGAAGAAAACTGATTGGCGGAACGAAAAGCGCAAATATCCGCGACGGTTCTGAGCAATACACCGGCGGCTGCCCAAACTAACCGTATGCGGTTATTGGCGCCGCAATGGGCGCAGAGAGCGCACAGCGGCCATTTTGTCAACGTGCTTTTACCGCAACCGGGAGATATGATCTGGCGACGCCCCTACAGCGTGCATGCGGTCGATCGTAAAGATGGCGTCATTGAACTTTTATTCAATACTGCTGGACGCGGCAGTCACAGCCTCAGCCGGGTTCCGGCAGGCGGTTCATTGGACCTGCTCGGTTTGCTCGGCAACACCTTTTGCTTTCCTGAAAATTTGCAGCACGTGGTGATCGTGGCCGGCGGGCTCGGCGTTGCGCCTTTTCGTCTGCTTTTGCAGGATTTGCTCGAGCGACCGGTGCGAAAGACGGTCTTTTACGGCGCCGCCACAGCAGACCGGCTTTGCTGCCAAAACGAACTTGTCAAATTAGGCGCCGTCATGCATATTGCCACCGATGACGGTTCTGTGGGCCATAAGGGATTTGTCGCCGCTCTCCTGGAAAAACATATCAACGACTTGTCCGCTCGGAACACCATGCTGTATGTCTGCGGGCCCACGCCCATGATGCGGCAGGTGCAAGAGCTGGCGCGCCGCTATAAACTCGCCGGCCAGGTTACGGTTGAAAATCGAATGGCCTGCGGATTTGGAGCTTGCATGGGCTGTCCGGTCGAACTGGCAAATCCGCGATCCGACGGTAAACGCTATCTGCTTGCTTGTAAAGACGGGCCGGTTTTTCCAATTGATGAGATTCTCCTGCATGATTGATCTGTCTCTGAATATCGCCGGATTGAAATTAGCCAATCCGGTCATGACCGCCAGCGGCACATTCGGCTATGGAGATGAATTCCAGGACTTTTTCGATCTCAATGCATTAGGCGCCCTGATTACAAAGACCGTGACATGGGAAAACCGACCGGGTAATCCGCCGCCGCGTATTGTGGAAACGGCCGGCGGCATGTTGAACGCCATCGGCCTGCCCAATCTCGGCGTTGAAGGTTTTATCAAAGAAAAGTGGCCTTTTCTGCAAACATTGACCACGCCGGTTATTGTCAATGTCGCCGGCAAGGTCGGCGATGACTTTGGCCGCGTGGTGGAAAAATTGGAGAGCGTCCCCGGCATCAGCGCCTATGAGTTGAATTATTCCTGCCCCAATGTCAAAGAGGGCGGTCTGTCCTTCAGCGCCAGGGCCGACACGGCTCACGACATTACGCAGGCCGTTCGCCGTCTGACCCGGCGTCCTTTGATCGCCAAACTGACGCCGAACGTCACCTCCATCGCCGAGATCGGATTAGCGGTGCAGGAGGGAGGCGCAGATGCTGTTTCCGCCATCAACACCCTGGTCGGCATGGCCGTGGACATTCACACGCGCCGACCGCGCCTGGCTAATGTCACCGGTGGACTCTCCGGACCGGCGATCAAACCGGTAGCTCTGGCCAAAGTTCATGAACTGGTCAAAGCGGTAAAAATTCCTGTTATTGCCATCGGCGGCATTGTCACCGCTGCAGACGCCCTTGAGTTTTTAATCGTCGGTGCAAAAGCCTTTCAGGTCGGCACCGCTAATTTTTGTCGTCCGGATGCCTGTATGAGCATCTTGCACGGCATTGTAAAATATTGTTCGGATAACGGCTTTTCCACCCTGGAACAACTATGCGGCTCTCTACTATTATAAAAGGAGCGGCTATGGCCGTGAAACATCGTTGTGCCGGAATCGGCAGGATGCGATGGTGCATCTTTATCGTCCTTTTGTTTTCCGGAGAATGGGCCTGTTCGCCCTATCCCCGTTCATATTCAGGCGCCTGGGCCAGGGATGAAAACGAGACACGTGCGAGTGAGAAGGTGAGTAAGCGTTCAGATTATTCAGAACCGGTGCGCTTGCGTCACAAGGTGCGCGGCATCGCCTCCTTTATGGCGGATGAAACCCATGGCCGGCAAACCGCTAACGGCGAGATGTACGATATGCGCCAGATGGTGGGCGCACATTTAACTTTGCCGTTCAACACCGTCGTGGCTGTGCGCAACCTGGAAAACGGCCAGGAAGTGGAGGTGCGCATCAACGATCGCGGCCCCTATGTGCGCGGACGCATCATTGATCTCTCCTTCGAGGCGGCCAAACAATTAGGCTTTATTGAAAAAGGCAGCGCCGAAGTCGAAATAGAAATCATCAAGCTGCCCTGATCGGAGGTTTTATTGAATTATCGTTCATTTGCTATTCGTTCCCTCGTTGCCGTCATCTTTGGCCCGCTGGTCATTCTGACCGCTCTGACCGGCCGTTGGTACTGGCTCGCGTTCATTTCCCTGGTGGCCCTGCTGTCTGTCTTTGAATTTTACAAACTGGCTGAAAAAAAAGGCGGCTTGGGCCATTATGCGCTGGGCATGCCGGCGGCTGTTGCTTTTGTCGTCTCTTTTTATTTTTTCGACGAGTTGGGCTTTTTTTCCATTTTGTTAATTAGCGTGGTCCTGATGTTTTTTATTGAAATGTATCGCAACAAGAGCTCGGCGACGTTAAATATCTCCACCTCGTTATTTGCTCCGGTGTTTTACGGCGCTGCTCTCGGTTGCTTTATTTTGATCCGTGAACTGCCGGAACGGTACGGTTTGGCTTATGCACCTGCCGGCCGCTGGATCGTTATGTTGATACTTTGCATTTGGGTGTGTGATACCGCCGCGTATATCTTTGGTTCTTATTTGGGGCGGCATAAACTCATCGAGCGCATCAGCCCCAACAAATCCGTTGAGGGCACCGCAGCAGGATTCCTGTTCGCTTTGCTGTGCGCCTGGGGATGCCATGTCTGGTTTATTCAGGGCTTGCGACTGATGGACTCTATGATCATCGGCGCCATTGCCGGTTCCATCGGACAGTACGGAGATCTCTTTGAATCCATGTTGAAACGCGATGCCGGGGTCAAAGATTCGTCACGTTTACTTCCGGAACACGGCGGCATTCTGGACCGCTTTGACAGTCTTACCTTGTCGGCGCCGGTGGTGTATCTGTATATAAAGTTTTTTGTTTTTTAACAGCATGAAATTGATTGACAATATCAACCCAGATAAACTGGAATGAATAATCGAATAATCCACAGATTGCGCAGAAAAACGCAGAGATGTCGCCATCCGAATGCTATCTGCGAACATCTGCGTCATCTGCGGATGAGCAGGAGATTGGCTGAAAATGCCTAGCGCAGCAGAATTGCAAACAAATGAAAAAACAGCAGCGAACAAAAGGTGGTTATTTTTTCCAATCACAAGATGACGTACTGCTTAAGATTTTGTTGCCATTTTGTGCGAAAAACAACTCTAATACATTTACTGACAGCTTATGGATTATTTGAACAACCTTTGGCAACTATTCGTACATTTTGATAAATATCTGGACGTTCTGATACCGCAATTCGGCATGTGGACTTATTGGCTGGCCGCTTTTATCATCTTTGCCGAAGTCGGATTGGTGATTACCGGCTTTTTGCCCGGAGATTCACTGCTATTTGCATTAGGCGCATTGGCCGCACGCGGTTCACTCCACCTCGGCTGGCTTTTGTTGCTGCTCTGTCTGGCCGCCTGGCTGGGCAATCTCTCCAGTTTTCAAATCGGCCTGTATCTCAATCCTTTTGTGGAAAAGAGAAAAAAAATCCCCTTTTTATCTCATGAGAACCTGATGCAAACGCACCGTTTCTTTGATTCCTATGGACGCATAGCCGTTGTTATTGCGCGATTTATTCCTGTGATCAGAACTTTTGCACCTCTGGCTGCCGGCATCAGCAAAATGGATTTTTTCCCGTTTACGATTTTTAGCCTGTTCGGCTGCTTTTCCTGGGTTTGTAGTTATGTGCTGGCCGGTTACTTTTTCGGCAACATACCTTTTATCAAGAATAATTTTATGCTGGTCATTGTCGGTGTTGTCGTCATCTCGTTTTTGCCGGCCATGATTAAAATGGTCAAATCCGGATTTAAGAATTAGAGGAAACTTGTCCTATGGATTCCAGCATTAGTAAAAAAGCGTTATGGTTGAATCTTTCGGTTGCCTGGCTTGGCTGGTTGTTCGACGGCATGGAGATGGGATTATATTCCCTCATCGCCATGCCTGCGTTGCGCGAGTTGCTGCACACACAGGATAACACCGTTATTGGACCCTATGTGGGCATCATGTTCGCGCTGTTTTTGCTTGGCGCCTCCGTCGGCGGCTATATCTTTGGACGATTGGGTGATAAAATCGGCCGGGTAAAAACCATGGTGCTGACGGTTGTGACCTATTCGCTGTTTACCGGCCTTTCTGCGCTATCTGCCAATGTCTGGCAATTCGGCGCCTGTCGATTTCTCGGCGCCATGGGGCTGGGCGGTGAATGGGGTCTGGGCGTGGCGCTGGTGATGGAAACCTGGCCGGATGCCAAGCGTCCGCTGCTGGCCGGCGTCCTGGGCGCTGCCGCGAACGTCGGATTTTTACTCTGTTCCTTCATCGGTCTTGTTGCCGGCGGATGGGGCTGGCGCGCATTGTTGTTGGTCGGACTGGGCCCGGCGGTGCTGGCCTTTTTTATTCGACTGCTGGTGCAGGAACCGGAAAAATGGAAACAGGCAAAAGAGCGCGGCGAAAAAACGGACGTGGGTCAACTGTGGCGGCCGCCCTTGCGCAAACGCACGATTCTGGCCTGCATCGTTTCTTCCGTGGTTATTGTCGGCACCTGGGGCGTGTTTCAATGGATTCCTACCTGGGTCAACACCCTGGTGGGCGGCGATGCCACGCAACAACGCGCCACCGTGCAAATGTACATGGCTTTTGGTCAAATCATCGGCGCTTTGTTCGGCGGTCTGGTGGCGGAATGGATCGGCCGACGCCGGTCTTATGCGATTTATTGCATTACCAGCTTTATCACCGCCGCGTCCCTGTATGGTTTGATTACCAGTTATGGAACCGGTTTGTTGTTGATGGCCGCCTTTTCCGGCATCTTTGCCACGGCGTTTTTTGGCTGGTTGCCGCTGTACTTACCGGAGCTTTATCCCACGCGTATTCGCGCCACCGGCGAGGGCATTACCTATAATTTCGGCCGCATACTGGCCGCCATTTTAGTGGTGGCCGGCACCGGTCAGTTGGTCAAAGTTTTTAACGGTTCCTTTGCCAAGGCCGGCACCTTGATGGCCGCGGTCTATCTTGTCGGTCTGGTGGTGATTTGGTTTATGCCGGAAACCAAAGGAGAGAAATTACCGGAATAGAAACGTTACACGTTGAACGTTCAACGATCAACGTCCTTATAGTGTCTGGATTGTAATTCAAATAATCGTGCATACGCGCCCTGTTGCCGCATTAATTCATCATGGGATCCGTTTTCAACAATGCGGCCGTGCTCCAGCACCAGTATGCGATCCGCCACCCGCGCTGACGCCAGACGATGGCTGATGAAAATCGCCATGCGATCCTTGGCTAATTGCTGAAACAGAGAAAATATTTTCGCTTCTGCTTTGGCGTCCAACGAACTGGTCGGTTCATCCAGAATCACGATTTCGGCCGGACGCCAGAGAGAGCGCGCCAGGGCAATTTTTTGCCATTCGCCGACGCTCAACTCCTCGCCGCTCGAGAACCATTTGCCGAGATGGGTTTCATATCCCAGCGGCAGTTTTTTTATCACCTCATCAGCGCCTGCTTCTCTGGCAGCGCCGATAATGCGTTCATCCTGCGGGTTTCCCTCGACATGGCCCAGCCAGATGTTTTCCCGCGCAGTCAGAAAATAATGCACGTAATCCTGAAAAACGATGCTAAAGTGACGTTGGTATTCCTGCGGTGTGAATTCAGAAATCGGAATTCCATCCAGCAAAATTTCTCCTGCATCCGGATCGTAAAGACGGCAGAGCAGCTTGATCAGCGTGGTTTTGCCGGAGCCGTTTTCACCCACCAGCGCAATATGTTCGCCGGGCTTGATGGCAAAACTCACATCTTCCAATACACGACGTTTGCTGGCCGGATAAACAAATTCGAGATTTTTAATTTCAAATCCTTTGCGAATGGGTCTGGGCATGGGTTTGGGAGACGCCGGAGCAACGATTTTGGGCCGCAGTTGCAGAAAGGCATAAAAATGGTTGAGGAAAAGAGAGTTTTCATACAAGGAACTGACGTTGCTGAAAAACGATTTCATGGATGATTGACAGCGTTGAAAAGCCTGATAGTACATCACCAGATCGCCGACGGTGATAGAACCGGTAAAAGTGCGCCAGGCAACGACGGCAAAGCCGCCAAACAGGATCAGGGCGGAAAAAACCTCTGCGGATAAATCGCGCAGCACCTGTGTTTTCGTCAGATGCAGCCGTTCCTGCCGCCAATGTTTTCGCAATCGGTCGTAGCGTTCGATGAACAGCGAACCGAGTCCGAACAGCCGCACCTCTTTGGCATGATGTTGACCGATCAACATCCAACTATAGTAGGAAGCTTCGCGCTCTACCGTTGCCTGTTTTTCCCGCAGATCATAAAGATGTTTGGAAAATTTAGCCTTTGCCAAAACCGCAGGCGCGGCAGCAGGCAGCAAAAAGAGGATGACCGACCAGTGAAAACGCATCAGCAGGACCAGCATGGCGCCCAGAGAAATGCTGTTGTGCAATAACTGCGTGAGCGCCGAAACCACCTGATTGGGCCGATAGGGCGCTTCCTGTTGCGCCATATGCAGCGTGTCGTAATAATCCGGGTTTTCGTAGTATTCCATGTCCACAGTGACTGATTTTTGATGCAAAATGCGGTGGACATGGTCCGTCACGATCCAGGACTGCTGTTCCTGGGTGAGCGCTGCCAAAGCTGCGCACAATCGATCGAGGAGATTAACCGCCAACACCAGAGCTACGAGGCCGGCAATACGGCTGAAATCGACGCCTGTAGCCGGCGATGACACGGCGGCGGTAACCGCGTCAATAATCAGTTTGGTCAGATAAAGGGTGAAAAGCGGCAGAATGCCCTGAAATACCTGCAGCACGATATTGAGCAAGGTCCAGCCTGGTGCACTGGTGCGGACCAGGTTGATCGCTTGCAGCAAAGATCGCAGATTTTCGCGGCTGAACCGTTTTTTACCGGTTTTCGGGTACATGGAAATCTCGTTACTGGTCATTAAACCCTGAAAAATACTGTTTCCAAACATATAAAACAAGCAAGATGTTTACAACTCGGCCATACTATCCTTGCCAAGGTTGCCAACCTTCGCAAGGTTAAAAAAATACCGCTTGATTTGCTGACAGTATTTTAGTATTTTTGCAGTCATTATGAGTGGTCCGCGATTGTCTAACAAGACTCTCGTACGAGTTCTCCGCCTAAAGGCGGGACTGCATACACATACACACAAAATGTTGTTGCCTGGCGCTGCTAAACCGAGTTTAGCCTGATGCGGCCTTGAATCGTACTACAAGAACCGGAAATATATGAATAAAAATTTTGCCCTGATTGGCGCTGCGGGCTACATTGCACCGCGCCATTTGCAAGCAATCAAGGAAACCGGCAATCAACTGGTCGCTGCCTGTGATCCCAGCGACTCGGTCGGTGTTTTAGATCGTTATTTCGAACAGGTGGATTTTTTTACCGAATTCGAACGCTTTGATCGACATGCTGAAAAGCTGCGGCGGCTGGGAGAGGAGCAGCGCATTCATTACGTCAGCATCTGTTCGCCCAATTATCTGCACGATGCTCATATCCGTTTCAGTTTGCGCATCGGCGCGCACGCTATTTGTGAAAAGCCGCTGGTGCTGAATCCCTGGAATTTGGAAGCGTTGCAGGAACTGGAACATGAATCCGGATGCAACGTGTATACCGTTCTGCAACTGCGCGTCCATCCGGCCATCATGGCCCTGCGCGAGAAAATTCGCGCTAATCCGAAAATGTACGATGTGAATTTGACCTATATCACCTCACGCGGCAACTGGTATCATTATTCCTGGAAGGGGGATATCAAGAAATCCGGCGGCATCGCCACCAACATCGGCATCCATTTCTTTGATATGCTGATCTGGATATTCGGACCCGTGCAAGAGTACCGCGTGGCGCAGGCGAATGGGAACAGGACTTTTGGTTTTTTGCAGTTGAAGAACGCTCGCGTCAATTGGATGTTGTCCATAGATAAAAATGATCTGCCGCCGCAAACACGCGATCAGGGTAAAAAAACCTTTCGTTCCATTACTGTGGATGGGGCGGAGGTGGAATTTTCCGAAGGATTCACCGATCTGCACACGGTCCTGTATCGCGAAATTTTGGCCGGCCGCGGCTTTGGCATTGCGGATGCTTTTCCGTCCGTGCATTTGGCGCAGGAAATAAGAAATTTGTCGATCTGAACAACTTGGTTTTTCTCGATCCCAGGCTCTGCTGACTTTGTGAAAACCATTGACAAACCCCGGGGTCGTGATTTTTGCGACCCCGGGTGTTCTTTAACTGATTGATATTACGTTGAAGGACACCCGGAGTTGCCGCAAAAACCGCGGCAACATCCGGGATCTGCTGGTTTTCACATAGCCGGTTCCGCTTGTGATTTTCTCGTTCAAGCTCCACAGAGTGTATGAAAACCCGAAAATTGAAAGCTGAATATTTAAGTTGAATGCGAAAAAGCGCTTAATAAGCACGTTTTCACACTGCCTGTGGAGCTTAAGAACGAGATAAAAGCCGGATATTGGAAACGAGGATAAATAACTAACTCGCGCCAAGACGCCAAGAGCGCCAAGAAAGATTTTAAGGTTTTTCTTTGCGCCTTGGCGTCTTGGCGGGAGAATAAAAAAATTGTAGCGCCAATCGCAGAGCAAAGCTTTTCTTTATTTGGGGAGTTTATATCAAACTTTCGCAGCACTTAAATTTCTCTCTTGAACACTCACTGATACTCTCCTGTTGCCGTACGCAACCGAATGCACATCAAATTGAACAGATGCAACAACTCGCGGCCTCCCATCCCGACTGGCCCGGCATGACCGCTCTCGCCGGTCGACAGGGTGTGGCGCCCTTGCTTTATAAGAATCTGAAAAGTTATGCATCCTCATCAATCCCGGAACGATCGTTATCATTTCTCCGCGACATCTATATGCACAACGCCGCTGCCAATATCAAGCTGCAACACGAATTGCAGCAGGTGGTGGCGGCCTTGCAAATATGCGGAATATCTGCCATTCCTTTCAAAGGACCCGCACTTGCTGAACAGGCATACTCGAATCTTGCCTGGCGCAAAGCCAGTGTGGATTTGGATATCATCGTCAATAAATCAGATATTGCCGGCGCCATTAAAGTACTCGAAGACCTGGGTTATCACTATAGCGTGCATGCGTCATCACAACATATCAATAAACAAATTAAATATCGCTATCACCTGAATTTCTATAAAACCGGTCATGCGGCTTTGGAACTGCATTGGCACATTGTGCCCAAGTACATGCAGACCTTCGCCATCGAAGAGTACTTGCAGCGTTGTGCTCAAGTCGGCGCCGCTCCCGGCCTATCCTTTTCAAACCGCGATCTGTTTTTACTTTTATGCATTCATGCGGCCAAGGATTTTTGGAGCACGCTCAGCATCGTCGTTGACTTGCATGAACTGGGCGCCAAACTGACCGAATCTGACTGGACGTGGCTGTTCAATCAAAGCAAACAGCAGGGGCATGAGCGGATTATACAGGTCAGTCTGGCTTTGATCCATCGTTTATTCGGCACGCTCTTTACGCAATGCGAACAGAATAGAAAAGTCGATAGGATAGCCGCTCGTTTGATCGCAGCGTTGTTTGCCGGGCAGGATAGGTGGAATAACAAGGTGGATTTGATCAAGTTTAAATATTGGTTGTTTTTCAGCATCCACGAACGTTGCCGGGATAAACTGCGCATCCTGTGGGGTAAAACGCTGCAGTTAGGCGATGAATAAAAATTCGGAACTTTTATGGGGATTTTGTCGCATTTCCTCGGCGCTAAATGGGTAATTTTCGATAAACCAGGTGAGAAATCGCGGAACATCCGTTGCTGCAGAAAATAATCGCTCCCGCCGTTGCTCCCATAAAGCACGATTATGCGGCTTGGAAACAAACTCTCTTACCTTATCCAACAACTGCTGCGGATGATTAGCCTGCAATCCCGTAGTCAACTCATACTTTTCTTCCAATTCCCGCAAATATCCCATCGTGTTGATAAAATCGTTATAAGCAATAGAGCGCGTTGCCAGGGCTGCTGCTTCAGCTGCTACGGTCTGTCCGTCGGTAATAAGCAAATCGCAAAAGGCCAATACAGAATGCAGCTCTTGAGCGGCAATCTCTAACCGATGCGATTGCAAAGATTCCGGCAATTTTCGTTCGGAAGAGATGAACACCCGGCCGTAGGGCTCCAGCAATCGTACAATTTCACTAGCCAGATCATCGGCTATGCCGGATTTGCCGCGATCGTGATGTGCCGACAGTTTAACCAGCCGCAAGATGAAATAACGGCCTTCGCCCGGATTGATGCGACGAACCACCTGCGCGTCCGGTTTGAAATAGCGGGGATGCAAATAAGCGGCCGGATGGCACCCGGGATAGCGAATCACTTTATGCGCCCAGCGACCTGTGCCGGTGCACTCTGGCGCCAGTATGCAATCCGCAAAAGGATAAGTCAACCACGCGAACGAAGCGGCTGCACGATAATCTGTGTCATTGACCACGACAGAAGGAACACCCAGGAGTTTGCCGACCTGGGCAATCTCCGGCGCAGTGCCGACCAGCATCGTTGCATGGCATTTTTTTGCGACACGATAAATGCGCCAGTCTCTCCGGAGAATACTGCGTACAATTCCAAAAGATGACTCTCCTCTATCTTGCGGAAAAATATTCAGACTGTCGCAATCGAGGCTCTGGACCAGCTCTTCCAACACCTCTTTTTTTTTGTACAAAACCATGACCGGATGTTCTTTTTGCAGGTCTTGTATGGTCTGCTTGTACAGATAAAAATAGGCCGGGTGAGAAATATAGAACAGAATCGACGGCTGTTGTTTACAAGACATCATGAGTAAACCCCTATGCTTTATTAATATAGGAAATTCAATCAGCGTGTGCAAGCGATTTACATAATGAGGTGTCCGTAAATTTGTCGCTGTCATCACATTACCCGACGAAACCTGCATTAACTGGATAATTATTCTTGCTTTTCCATGAAAATTTTAATAAACTAGATGTTACTTGGGGCATAAGCTTTCATCTCAACCTGCTAATTTGGAACCTTTTGATTGGTGGAGTGACAGGGCGGAGCTGTACTTAAAAGTTAGAAGGGTGAAGGTAGAAGGTGCCAACGTTGAACGTTGAACGTGAAATAAGGAGGCCTGCATTCTCATGAAAGCAGTTCGTTTTGAAGATCTTCACGCCTGGCAAGCTGCAAGAAAACTGACCTTGGATGTATATCAGTTAAGCAGCGTAGGCGCATTTGCTCATGACTTTGGCTTGCGTGATCAAATAAGACGTGCTGCGGTTTCTATAATGTCCAATATTGCCGAAGGTTTTGAAAGTAGGACCAGGCCTTTGTTTACTGAATTTCTGGGACGAGCTAAAGGCTCGGCTGGCGAAGTTCGTGCTCAATTATATATAGCGCTCGATGTTGGTTATATCGATCAAACTCAATTTACTTCTCTTTATGATCAAGTTGATAAAATCAGTCGACAAATATTCAAGCTAACGAATTATTTAAAGAATCACGTTTAACGTTCAACGTTCAACGTTTTACCAATAACTAAGGATTATTATGAAAAAAATCTTCCCGCTCCTCCTGCTCGCATCCCTTGCCTTTGCTCAAGAACGCAAAATAAAGCCCGGCGATGCAATTGAAATTGTTGTCTATGGTCATCAGGAATTGACCCGCGTCGTGACCGTCAGTCCCAACGGCGCCATTGATTTTCCCTTTATGCAAAGCGTGCCCGTTGATGGGATGACCCTGGATAAATTACGCGAGATCGTTGTTGCGCAGCTGTCCCGTTATCTCAACACCTATCCGGTAGTTACGTTGAGTTTTTCCAAAAGCAACACCATGGTGGTCAGCGTCCTGGGCATGGTGAAAAATCCGGGATTGATATCAATGCCACTGAATTCTACGTTGCAGGGCGCCCTGGCTGCTGCCGGCGGACTGCTGCCGGGCGCGCGTTTCAATGAAGTGACCGTTACACGCGATATGGAAGGTCGCTCTGTTTCCAATGCCTATGATCTGGAAAAATTCGTACTGGAAGCGGATATGAAACAGAATCCGGTGGTGAATGACGGCGATGTGATTATGGTTACCGGTAATCCCACTTTGTCCAATATTAAAGTAATTGGCGCTGTGCGCAGTCCTGGTATTTTTGAACCTGCAGCCGGCGCTACGGTTCTAGACATGCTTATGCGCGCTGGAGGACCTATGGATGATGCGAACATAAAAAAGGTCCGACTTATCTCGCCGTCGCGCAGTAAAAGTATGGAGTACTCTATCGATTTGAGCAAGGCTTTCTCCTCAAGCAGTTATTATAAACTACCCATCGTCAAACCGGGCGATGTGATTTATGTTCCGAAAAAGCATAATTATTGGAAATCAGCGCTTGCGGTAGCACGGGATGTCTCTACTCTGGCTCTCGCCGCCTACTACATCGTCCGCATTAACGATTAATAGATGCACTATGATTTTTCAACGTTCAACGTTCAACGTTTCCCTTCTAACTTTCAATCGAGGCTCTTATGCAATCCCCCCAGTGCCCTGTAGCCAATCCCGTCCTGGTCCTGCGCGAAGAATTTGATGAATGGGCGATACTGTTCGATCCGGACACCGGCGAGGCTCATGCCTGCAATCCCATTTCGGCGTTTGCTTTCAAACGATTGGACGGCCGGCATGGCGCAAAAGAGATCGTTGACGAATTGCGCGCGGTCTGTGAAGATGTCCCGGCAGATGCGGAAGCCCAGGTGCAGTCGTTCATCGACGATCTGGTGCAACGCGGTTATGCCGGTTACGAAAAATCGGCGACCGCATGAATCCCATCATGACGACACCGCGCGCTGTGGATATCGATATCACCACACAGTGCAATCTTCGCTGCAAATATTGTTACCATTTTACCGGTCCCGGCGACGTTGCCAGGGATCTGCCTACAGACGATTGGTTGAAATTTTTTGCGGAATTGGGACGCTGCCAAGTCTTGAATGTCACGTTGGCGGGAGGTGAGCCTTTTTTCCGTACGGATTTAAAAGTGCTGCTGCAGAGTCTGGTTGATAATCGCATGCGCTATAGCCTGCTGAGCAACGGCACACTGATAGACGACGATATCGCCGAATTTATAGCAAAAAGCCGGCGTTGCGACAGCGTCCAGGTGTCCATCGACGGTTCCACGGCAGAGATACATGATAAAGTGCGCGGCAAAGGCCAATTCGCAAAGGCTCTGGCCGGCATCCGTTGCCTGCAGCGCCATCAAATTGCAGTAACTTCGCGCGTGACCATCAATCGCTGGAATGTCGGCGATTTAGCGAATATTGCCCATTTACTGTTGGAAGAATTGAATCTGAGAAATTTTTCCACCAACGTCGCCTCCTGCATGGGGTCTTGCCGTCTGCATATGGAAGAGTTGGCCCTGGACCTGCAAGCGCGCATGCTAGCCATGGCAACATTAGCACAACTCGAAGAACAGTATCCGGGCCGTATTACCGCAAACGCCGGCCCTCTGGCTGAACTGCACATGTGGCAAAAGATGGAGGCGTTTCGGCTGTACGCAACGCCTACCGGTTTTATCGGCGGAAGTTTGACAGCCTGTGGTTGCGTTTGGGAAAAAATCGCGGTGCGTGCCGACGGCGTAATCGTTCCCTGCGCCATGCTCAGCCATATCGAACTGGGCCGCATTAACCGTGACGATTTTGGGCATATCTGGCGAGATCATCCGGAGATGCTAAAAATGCGCAACCGCTCCAAAATCTCTTTGCGGCAATTTGATTTTTGCCGCGATTGTGAGTATATTGATTCCTGTACGGGGAATTGTCCTTCTCTCGCTTATGAACTGGCCGGTGATGTTCATCATCCCAGCCCGGACGCTTGTCTGCGACGCTTTTTAATTGCCGGTGGGAAATTGCCTGCCCAGCAGGAAACGGTTTGATATGGCTCAGAACAGTTGGCCGCTGCAAACACTGTACTTTTACCTGACTGAAGGATGTAATCTGGCTTGCCGGCATTGTTGGCTGGCGCCCAAGTTGCAGAACGAAAAACACCAATATGCGCATCTCTCGGTAGAGTTATTTCAGAAAATTCTCTCCGAGGCAGAACCATTGGGTTTGCAAAGCGTCAAATTAACCGGCGGTGAACCGCTCATGCATCCGCAGGCAGCACAACTCATCGATAATGTGCGCGATCTCGGCTTGCGCCTGGTCGTGGAGAGCAACGGCGTTCTTTGTACGCCCCAGTTGGCTGAGAAAATGGCAGCATGTAAATCGCCTTCGGTGTCGGTCAGTCTGGATGGCAGTAGTGCCAAGACCCATGAATGGGTGCGCGGAGTTGCCGGTTGTTTCGACCAGGCCATCACAGGCATTAGAAACTGCGTAGCCGCAGGGTTAAAACCGCAGATCATATTCAGCGTTCTTTCGGCCAATAAGGATCAATTGGCTGATGTGGTGCAATTGGCGGAAACGCTGGGCTGCGGATCGGTTAAAATTAATCTCATCCAACCGACTGAACGGGGACAGCGGTTGTGTGAATTTGAACAGACGCTTACCATCGCCGAATATATTGAATTGGGCAAATGGATTTCGCAGACGCTGGCGCCTCAATTCGGAATTCCCATTTATTATGATCAGCCTTTGGCCTTTCGCCCCTTGCATGAAATTTATCATTCAACCGGCGCCGGCGCCGGCCGCTGCGGCATCCTGGGCATTCTCGGCGTGTTGGCCGATGGTTCTTATGCTTTGTGCGGCATAGGCATGTCTATCCCGGAACTGGTGTTCGGCCATGCGGAAAAAGATAAACTGTCCGAGGTTTGGCATGACACTGCGGTATTGAATCATTTACGCACGAATCTGCCTCGCCAATTGCACGGCGTTTGCGCCGATTGTTTGATGAAAGATATGTGTTTTGGCAGTTGCGTGGCGCAGAATTATTACCGCACCCGTGATCTGTTATCCGGATTCTGGTATTGCGAATGGGCGCAACAACAGGGCCTTTTCCCGGCCGGCCGCCAAATCCGGTCTGTTTGATTTTTTATTACGAATGTAAAAAATTTGTCCGCAAATAATTGAAATATACGCTATATACTAAATAGACCAAAAACAAAAGAGGGGTGACTATGCTCATGAAATGGCAACAACCCAGATTAGAGCCGTTGACAAGCTATGAAAGGGCTTGCGGCGATTGTGCAAGTGGTGGTGCATATACAACCGGAAACGACTGTACGAATGGCGTATCCACTGCCACTCATGCATGTAGCTCAGGCGGTACAGCGCAAAAAAACAAATGTACTTCGGGCTCTGTAGCTGTCTGATTTTCATCATTTGATACGTTCCGAATGGGGAATCCCAGCAGTCTTTTGTCGCTTCCCGGGGGATTACAGTGGATAATCGCCTCCCAACAGGATAACCGCTCACAGGAATGGTTCACGGCGTGGAAAACTGTTTTACGCTTACGACCGAATTATTCGACCGTACCGCCAAATATGTTTTTTTCATGGCATGAACCGCCTTCGTATCCGATGAATGAATTGACTGTTGACATCAATTTTTCGCGTGATGAGCAGTTGATTCGAAAAGAATATGGGCAATACGATATACATCTGTGGCAGCCGGAAACAGAACATAGTATACGATATCGGGCGGTAGAGTCTGATTCTGGAGAAATCGCCCCTTTTTATAGCGCAATGCGAAACGCTCTCTTTCCAATTTATCAATTCTGCACCATGCAAAAAGGCTTACCGCTACATGCGGCGTTAATAGCAAAGAACGGCAAGGGAATCATTCTTGCCGGAACCGGCAGTACAGGCAAAAGCACTTCATGTCGACGTCTCCAATCCCCCTGGCATGCTCTGGCTGATGATGAAATCCTGGTAATGCCTTGCAAGAGTGATGGTTTTCAAAGCCATCCTTTTCCGACATGGACCGATATTTGGTTCCGTGGCCTGTTGCATAGCAGTTGGCCCATTGAGGCTTCAGTGCCTCTCAGTGCTATTTGTTTTTTAATTCAATCTCACACAGATGCACTCTACAAAATGCCACCATCTGAAGCAGCTTATTTGCTTTACCAATCTTCAACAGATGTATACCGCAAATTATGGGGTAAGATGAACTCTGAGGTTAGACGCTTGCTCCGCAATCGATTGCTGGAAAATAGTATTAAACTGGCTGATAAAATCCCGGTTTATTTCTTGCACAATTACCTCTACGGCCGTTATTGGCAGCTTTTGGAAAACGAATTTGCCATTTGATCAAGCAAAACC
>CAYLWO010000096.1:0-25308 GCA_964387285.1 uncultured Cytophagia bacterium
CGTCGCTCCGCGACGTGGTTGTTCTTTTTTCCTATCCGGGCGTTGAAACGCCCGGATACCGGCCCTGGTCGCTCTGCGACCACTGGATTCCATAAAATTTGCGGTCCAGGCTGGTCGCGGAGCGACCTTGGGATAAGCTTCGCTATGGCAATATCTTGACTTGCAGTATTTGTTATATGTTACATTTAATCAGCCATTCTGACCTTTTATCAGTTTATTCTTGCCTTTCTGAACCGGTTTTTGTAAAATTATATTGTAATATACCAATTCTCTGGAAAAATAAGGTTCATTTATGTTTGTAACTCCATTTTCGCACATCGCTCGTTATCCCTTAGCCCAATTGCCTACGCCGGTGCATGATTTGTATAGGCTCAGTGCGTTGCTCAATGGTCCCAGAATACTGGTGAAACGCGACGACCAAACCGGGTTAGCCACAGGCGGCAATAAAAGTCGAAAACTGGAATATTTATTGGCTGATGCTTTAGATAAAAAGGCGGACGTGCTTGTCACCGCCGGCGCCATGCAATCCAATCATTGTCGTCAAACAGCGGCGGCAGCCAAAATCGCCGGCCTTGATTGCGAACTCGTGGTGAACGGAGAGGAGAATACGCTGCCGAACGGCAATTATCTGCTGGACTTGTTGTTAGGCGCTCGCGTGCATATTACCACACGTGCGAATCGCACGGCCATGTTGCAGCAGGTCAAAGATGATCTGGCCAGGCAGAGACGCAAGCCTTATGTCATTCCTATCGGCGGTTCCACCGGTTTGGGCGCATTGGGTTATGCTCTGGCCATGATTGAACTGCAGAACCAACTGCATGAGGCCAAAACCGAGGTTGATCATATCTTGTTGGCCAGCAGTTCCGGCGGCACCCAGGCCGGTTTGGTATTGGGTAGTCGTCTGTGCGATTTTAAGGGATCGATTCTCGGCATATCCATTGATAACGATAAATTGGACGGCAGACCTTTTCAGAAAGAATTGGCCGCTATCACCAATAAGGCGTGTGCATTGGCCCAAGTCAAAGCTGATTTTACGCCGGCTGATTTTAATGTGCAGTATGATTATTTAGGCCGGGGTTATGGCGTGGTCGGCGATTTGGAACGTGAAGCCATTTATATGGCAGCACAACAGGAAGGACTTTTACTGGATCCGGTCTATACCGGTCGCGCCTTTGGCGCCATGGTGGACCTGATTCGCAAAGGATTCTTTACCGAAAACGAAACCATTTTGTTCTGGCACACCGGTGGTACGGCTGCTCTGTTTGCTTATGGCCGGGATATTTATTCTTCCGGCTCGAATAAGGAAAAGTAGAATCAGATATGACGTTTGTGTTTTTTAAAAAACTGGTGCACCGCTGGCGAAAATTTTTTACGCATGATCTCTGGCACATCGATTTCCATCGCTCTTCCCGGCTTTCGAAATATTTGCATCACCACTCCATGCTGTCTGTTCTGGTGTTGCGTTCTTTTTGGCGGGACCGATTCATTGACAGCGCCTCATCACTGGTTTTTACCACCCTGTTTGCCATCGTGCCGTTTTTAGCGGTTATTTTTACCGTGTACAAGCTTTTTGATTTGCAGCAGAACATGGCGAACGCGTTAACTTTTTTACTGAGTCCTCTGGGCGCCAGAGCGACCTCGGATCTGGTGCCGGAAATCATCACGTATGTAGAAAATTCCAATATTAACACCCTGGGTATTGTTGGTTTCATTTTTCTACTCGTTTCGCTGTTGTTTATCATTTCCTCCATTGAAAAAGCGCTCAACGGCATCTGGAAAGCTAAAAAGGTACGCGCCTGGTATCGCCGGCTGGTGGACTATATGGTCATTTTTCTAATCGGTCCTATTTTGGCTCTGGCCATTTTAGGCTGGCTGGTCTCATTACAGGAGAGTGCACCGACGCACAGTCTGACGCCGTACGAGTTTATCAATGATGTGCCGGCCATTGTGTTGCCTTCGTTGTTGTCCCTGGTGGCTTTTATCTATATTTTGAAATTTATTCCCAATACCCGGGTGCGCTGGAAGTCGGCGCTCGTGGGCGCCGTCATCGGCGCCATACTGTGGAACATCGGCAACTGGGTGTTTACCTCTTTTATCGTCGAATATTATAGTTCCGGCGCGCAGGCGCAGATATACGCCCGATTGGCTGTGTTGCCGCTGTTTCTCATGTGGATGTTTTTCGGCTGGACCGTTGTGCTTTTTGTCGCCCAGGTTTCTTACGCGCATCAGAATCTGTATAAACTGATTTGGCAGGAAAAACACCCGTACATCGGCGCCGCTTTTCATGAGATGATCGGTCTGAAAATTCTCTTGCGCGTCACCCAGCAGCACCTGTTGTACAAGATCAGCACCTCGGAGGAAAGTTTATCAGACTATTTCAATATTCCTGAAAACGTCATCAACATCACGGCGCAAAATCTGGTGGATCTGCGCTATCTGGTCCTGTTAAGCGGTCCGGATCGCTGTTATTTGCCGGCGCATGCGCCCGAGACCGTGACCATCGCCAATCTGCTTTATGATTTGCGCATCACCGGTTGCACCCATAACCGCTCCCACCGCAACATCGACCGTCTCACCGACAGCCTCTGTTTTCGTTTTAACAAGAAATTGGGGTATACGTTTAAAAAGATTACGGTGAAGGATTTGGTGGACAAATTATAAACGCGAAGGCGAAGGGTTTTTTGCACGCCGCTAGCTATGGACAACGCCGCTCAGGAGAGCGGCGCTCCCAGGTTGATTATTTTACCTTGGCCATTTTTAACGCTTCTGTGGTAGTCCAATACTTGGCCAGCATGTTGGGCACTTCCCAGGCCGGCAGATGGCCATCGACCAGATATTTCAAATAACGTTCTGCCACCTCGCCGAAATGCGCTTCATGGCCTATGCGGTATTTATCCGGAATCGTTATCTTGAAGCGATCGGTCTGCGCTTCCAGACCGATTCCCGGATAACGGCCGGACAACTCGGCCACTGCCTTTTCCAGCGCTGCGCCCAATTGTTGCGGAGTGTTGGCAGGAACCGGAACCACATACAGCTCGGGTTTATATTTTTCCTCTGCGCCCTGTTGAATGATCGCGTGGGCTCTGCTGCCTTTCATAACGGAATAGTGCGTGTCGCCGGCGCCTGGCGGCGCTTGGAAATTCCAAATAACCGAAACCTTTGCATATACATTTTTGAGTTTGTAGCGAATCTCGCCGTTGGCATAAACATTCAAAATGCCTTTGTCGTCGACATATTTGCGCAACTCTTCCGGCCAATCCGTCAGCGCGGTCGAGCGGGCAAACTGGTCTATGGTGATCAGCGTGGGCCAGCGCCTGGCGGCCATTATGGCAATGTCACTCTTGTAATCAATAGCCTCCTCCGGATAGGCAGCCCACATCACCAGGTCCAGCAAATGGGTGGTGACGTCGATAATACCCTCGCCCTGTTGCTCGACGTCATAGAACCAGGCCGGCCGTTTCAGCGGTTTACCTGAGACCTCTTTGAAATAGTGATGCACGCTCTCTTTGGTTATGGCCGGGTCATCCGCTGTTCCGGTTGTGAGTTGGCCAAACACCTCTGGTATCTGTGAAATCTCTTTTTGCAGAATGGAGGTGATTTCGCTGCGTTCGGTCATGATGTCGTATAGCAGCACACCGTGCTGTTGCGCCGATGCAAAGCATTGCTGCAACAACGCAAAACCTTGCGCATCGATGCACATGGGTTTATCCGCCAGCACATGGATGCCGGCATCTACGGCCGCTTGGATGTACTGCATTTTTTTGGCATTGTTGCCGGCAGTGATCATGACGTTGCCCGGCTTTTGGTGAATCATTTTCTCCAAATAGTCCGGACCGCTGTAGATTTTTTCCTGCCATTGAGTGGGATTCTCGCTGCGCGTGTTGTACTGTTCGATGCGTTTGAGATGGTCTTCCAACTCGGCACCCTGGGGCGCATACACATAGACGATCGGCGAGACCTGATCGTACATGTTT
Source organism: uncultured Cytophagia bacterium (assembly GCA_964387285.1). Classification (GTDB taxonomy): domain Bacteria; phylum Zhuqueibacterota; class Zhuqueibacteria; order Residuimicrobiales; family Residuimicrobiaceae; genus Anaerohabitans. The sequence goes on from CAYLWO010000096.1 coordinate 3,975, forward strand.
TTTTGCATCAGACCGGCATGAAAATGACCGGGATCCAGCGTCATGAGTTTGACCTCGCCTTTGGCGCCGGTGAATGGTTTATCTGTCCTGGAATTGCACGCTAGCATCAATAACATGGCAAGGCATCCTATACAAGTGAACAGTGAATATTTCGTCATAAATTCTCCTAAAAAGCGAACTCGGATTGATCGGATGAGAAAACAAGATATCCATTTTCCCTTGAGGCTGTCCCAAAAAGTTCGCTATTTGTACTCGGGATTAAATAAGCAACCAGAGCAGTAATATGCGAACAATAAATAACCTAATAGTTTAATCAGCATGTAGTTCCGCCTTTAGGCGGTGAACTGATTACGCAAGTTACTTTTAGACAGCCTCAAGGATTATTACAACGTTGCCATCACGCCGCGCACATAGCCGATGGACTCGGCAGCGCCGGCCAGCGGGTCCTGCATGTCTTTTTCATATTCCAGAGACAGCACGCCCTGATAGCCCAGCTTGTGCATGATGCGGACAAACCTGGGGATATCGATGACGCCGCGGCCGATCTCTACGGTTCTGCCCTCCTTGGTCGCGGCGCTGACATCCTTAATATGCACGTCGTACAGACGATCAAAATATTTTTTCGCAGCTAGCGCAGGATCTTCAGCAATGCGCATGGTATGACCGATGTCCATGCACAAACCGATGCGTTTGTCCAGATTTTTTATGTTTTTGTATACATCCCCCGGACTGGGATAAAGCAGATCCCCCGGACCATGGTTATGGATGGCCAGGATGATGCCGGTTTCTTTAACTTTTTTATCGCACAGCGTCAGCAAGTCATAATTGGGCACGCCAACGATAATTTTAACACCGGCTGTTTTGGCATAAGCAAAAGCCTGATGAACCTCTTGTTCGTTCTTCATGTAGATAACGCCCACTGCATAAAGATCGAGTCCGGCTGCCTGCACCTGTGCCGCAGTTGCTTTGATCTCAGCTTCAGAGCTTTCCAGGGGCATGTGCATGCTTTTAAAACAAATTTTGCTCACGCCCAGCTTTTTGGTCATGGCAATCGCCTGATCGGTTTTAAATTCTTTAAACGAGTACGAGGCGATGCCCAGAGGCATGTTTGCTTTTTTGCTGCCGGCCAGAGCTGTGTTTGTCGCCGGCAGAGAGCCGGCTACAGCAGCCAAGCCGGTTAATTGAAAAAAACGACGGCGATTCAATTCAGTATGCATATGGTTTCTCCCAGGTTGGTTTAAGTCTGTACTAGTGCAAAATAGTCAAGAAATATCGGACACCTCGGGTGATCGTCGCAAAATCCCAGACCCCGGATGTTTTGCCGAGGTTTTTTTCGGCAACTCTGGGTGTCTCGCACCGTATTATTTGCGGGCACAAAAAATGTGACCCCGGGCTTTGGGGATTTTGCAACAATCTCTGGAGGTGTCCGGCTTTTTCGGTTTATCCCTTTGGATAAAGTGTTGTGTTATCTCTAAAATTTGTAAAAATAAACCATAATGTCAATACAAATTATTGCAATTTTAGAATAAAATGCCTGAATAAACGTTGTTAAATATACTATATTTTAGGTATATTACCAGTACCGTAATTGAACGATTTGTGCTCGAAATACAACCTGTGAAGGTTTTAAACCTTCGCAAGCTGAAACTACTCTGCGGTCCTTCGCGATCTCTGTGCCTTTGCGTTCATGCTTTTCTGCTGGCAACGCCGAGTCGTTAAGAGCGCAGAGATACGCTGAAAAAAAAATAATAAAATAATTGTTATGCCTGTTGATTCCAATAATGCCCATCTTTCCATTTTGCTTGTGGACGACGACGATGTTCTGCGCGACGCCTGTCGGCGTCTTTTAGAGGCTGACCAGCTGGAGGTGGAGGCAACAGCCGATCCGAGTCACGCTTTGCAGTTGGCCGAACAAAAGCTCTATCCGCTCGCTCTGGTGGACTTTCGCATGCCCGGCATGACCGGCATCGAATTCATCCAGCAGATGCGCATTAAAAGTCCGCATACGCGTGTGATTCTCATGACCGGCTATGCGACCATCGAAATGGCGGTCGAAGCCATTAAAATGGGCGCCCGTGATTACATTGCCAAACCGTTTGAACCGGATTCGTTGCTGCAGATGATCCATCGCATAGCGGCTGAAATTCCCATGTCGATTTTCGACGATCAGGATGATTTAGAGTTCAATTTCAACGGCCGGCCGATTTGCATCATCGGTAAAAGTCCGGCCATGAAAAGCGTTTTTGCATTGGTGAAAAAGGCCGCGCCGACAGAAACGACGGTTTTGTTGCAGGGTGAAAGCGGCACCGGCAAGGAGCTGGTGGCCAAAGCGATTCACGCGTTCAGCGCCCGAGCCGATCATCCGTTTATCGCCATGGATTGCGGCACGTTGGTCGAGTCTTTGATCGAGAGCGAGCTGTTCGGCCATATTAAAGGATCTTTCACCGGCGCCACAGCCACCAAGCATGGCGCCTTTGAATTGGCGGAGGGAGGGACCTTTTTCTTTGACGAGATCGGTAATATTTCGTTAAACGTCCAGGCGAAATTTTTGCGCGCCATTCAGGAAAAAGAGATTCGCCGCGTCGGCGCCACGCAAAGCGTCAAGATCGATGTTCGGCTGGTGGCAGCGACCAATCTGGATTTGGCGCAGGCGGTGCGGCAGGGACAATTTCGTGATGATCTGTATTATCGGTTGAGCGTCATCCCCATCGTGTTGCCGGCCTTGCGCGAGCGCAAAGAGGACATCCCGTTGCTGGTGAACAATTTTTTACAGAAATACAATTTACGACGTCACAGACCTGCTCTGGTGGCCGTGTCTCCGCAGGTGGAAGAGGCGCTGCTGCAATATGATTGGCCCGGCAATATTCGTGAACTGGAAAATGTGCTGGAACGCGCTGCGGTTGTGGAAGAGACCGACTGTATTCAATGGCATAGTCTGCCATTGCATCTGCAGCAGAATAAATCCATCTCAGATACGATCGATCACACTCCATCCATGACATTGGAAGAGATGGAAAAACAACATATCGATCGCGTTTTGCAGGAACAGCAGCACAACATCAGCCAGACAGCTAAAGTGTTGGGCGTGGATCGTAAGACGCTGTATCAAAAGATAAAAAAGTATAATTTGGAATAAGAATCGGATACAATGCTATCGTTAGAGACATCAGCTTCTATAAACATGAATCATTTCAAGAAGAAAAAAAAGTTAGAGTAGCCACGCGGTTTGGAAATCAAGTACAGGACATCGAATTCTGTACAAACAGTAAAATAATAAAACCATATATAAATCTGATTGTTGGCAATCACCACGGACTGCTATCTCTACCTTTCCGGCACACCATTCCGCGCTATCGCCTCAGGCGAGTTCATCGAGGAGCAAATCTGCAACTGGACCTATTCAGACGAACAGCGGGCCAAACGGGACTGGCAGGGCAGTGACAATCCCTATGCCGCGCTGCCGCGCATGGTACTGTTAACCTATCAACTGCCGGACGCGATCCGGGAAATCGCCCTGCAGAGCGATTTTAACGAGTTCGATCTGAAGGTCTTTTTTTCTGCCGAAGGTCTAGGGGATAAAGCGAAGCTCGCTATTAACCGGAGCGTGTTGATCGACATCAAGGCATTATTCATGTTTGCCCATTACCCCTGCATTTGAGCAGTGAGAAATAGCACTCGCGAGGGGGTAGCGAAGGACCCCGCAGGGCTGGCGCATAGTGTGTTTTTTTATAAACGATGATAATCGTAAATGGAAACAGCAACAAAAATCTGCTCGGCGCCAGACCGAGGAGGCCGGAGCGAGGGGGAGACTTCCCCCTCCTTAATCTTTTTTTTCTTACCAACCGATGGCATGTGCAAGCGTAAAATTAATTTGTCAACTTTCCAAATGATATCGCACCGCGTTGCGGCTTGCTCAATCGATACTCCCAAAAATTTTAATACTATTTGATAAAACATCTTTGAGATTCCGTTCCGACCGCATTCGCTTTATATTAAAGCTTGGTTGTAATTTGTATACCGCAAGTTTTAATCCAATCAAATGATGATCCGGCACAGAATTCCATACCGACAAGTGTTCAAACTCTTCCATTCCCGCCGATTTCATATCGAGCAAATTTTTGAAAAACGCCAACTCGTGCCAAGCTGTAGAGAGTGTTAGGAAAAACATTGGCTTTTTCCTTTGCGTCTTGGCGCCTTTGCGCGAGACTACTTTTTATTTATTGTGGATTTTCTCCCCACCTAACTCTCTCATTTTTGCAACAATGAATTTACTTCATTAACTTTAAATAAGTAATTTCATAAAAATCAATATCTTATTTTTATGCTAATAACCATGATTCTGGCATGGCATTTGATATATGCACTATGGAAATTAGCATAAAAACCAGAAAAAAAGTACCATGAATTGTCTGATCATCAATAATCCGCAACACGAACCGCCTGCTTCTTTGGATCGCTTTTTAGAGGAAAAAAAGGTCGAAACCGTAACCTTGAGCGATCCCTGGCAGGGCGTGCAAAAAGCGCAAGAGCAGCACTTTGATCTTATTCTGCTGGACGCGCGCACGCCGGGCATCGCCATTGACAGCGCCATTCGCTTGCTCAAAGGGTGCGATCCGCAGGTGCGCATTATCGTGCGCACGGATGAGAATTCGCGTCATCTGGAAACGCAGGTGCGCAGCGAAAAAGTATATTACTACCATGTGGATTCTTTCGGCGATCAGGACCTGCTGTTGGCCATTGCCGCTGCGCTGGGTTTGGCCAAACAGTCCGCCGCTAAAGAAAACTAGCAATCAATTCGATCATAAATCACGAGGATGCAATGCAAGCAAACGATGTCTACAGTAAATATCCCGGAAACGATCCTTCGGTTCTGATTCCGATTCTCCAGGATGTGCAAGAGGTTTTCGGCTATGTGCCGGAGGAAGAGCTGTACAATATCGCAAAACACACCCATCTGCCGGTCAGCCGGGTCTATGGTGTGGCGACTTTTTATAACCAATTCCGCTTGATTCCTTTGGGCCAAAACGTCATTCGCGTTTGCCGCGGAACGGCGTGTCATGTCAAGGGTTCTTTGGACATTCTCACCACTTTAGAAACGGAACTGGGCATCAAAGCCGGCGGCACGACCAAGGACATGATGTTTAGCATCGAAACAGTCGCTTGTATGGGCGCCTGCAGCATTGCCCCGGTTATTTCGATCAACGATGAATTTTTCGGCGGTCTCACCGTCAAGGACGTGCAAAAACTAATTGCCTCTTATCGGGCAAAGACAAGTGAATGAGGAGCGTATGAATTCATATACCCAACTGTTTACCAACTGCTGGCATACGCAGGAAAAACCCTGCAAGCATTTTATCACCTGTGTTCAGAACGGTCCTCAATGCAACCAATCGGCAGAGAGTAAAAAACGTCTGGATGCGTTTAAAAAAGAGTTGCTGTTGGAGGCGCACAAGGAGCCGGTCATTCTGGTCGGTATGGGCACCTGCGGCCTGGCCAACGGCGCGCAAAAAATATTCGATCTGTTAAGAATAGAATTGGAAAAACGAAACATCAAAGCGCAACTGGTGGCCACCGGCTGCGTGGGCTTTTGCTCGCGTGAAGTGCTCGTGGACATTAAACTGCCGGATCATGGACGCATCAGTTATGCTGAGGTCAAACCGGAAGACGTGCCGACCCTTGTGGAAGAAACCGTGGTGCAAAAACGGGTTTGGCCGCAAAAAGCGTTGGCTGTGTATACCGACGGACCGCATAACGGTTGGCAGGGGTTGCCGGCCATGAACGAAATTCCGTTTTTCGCCAAGCAGAAAAAATTAGTGCTGGAAAACTGCGGCGTCATCGATCCGGAAAACATCAACCAGTATCTGGCGCGCAACGGCTACAGCGGATTGAGTCTTGTGTTGAACACCATGAAGCCCGAAGAGGTCATCAAGAATGTGCTCAAAGCCGGTTTGCGCGGTCGCGGCGGCGGCGGTTTCCCTGCCGGCAAAAAGTGGGAATTGGCTTTCAAAAGCAAAGGGGACAAAAAGTATCTCATCTGCAACGCCGATGAGGGCGACCCGGGCGCTTTTATGGACCGCGCAGTTCTGGAGGGCGATCCGCATCGCATCATTGAAGGCATGATTATCGCCGCTTATGCCATCGGCGCCAGTGAAGGTTATATCTACTGCCGCGCGGAATATCCGTTGGCGATCAAACGCCTGCAGAAAACCATCCAGGATGCGCGACAGTACGGTTTGCTGGGCAAGAATATTCTCGGCAGCGGTTTTAATTTCGATTTGAAAATCAAAAAGGGCGCCGGCGCTTTTGTTTGCGGCGAAGAGACCGCCCTGATTCATTCTATTGAAGGCAAACGCGGCATGCCCCGACCGCGTCCGCCGTATCCGTCCGACGCCGGTCTGAACGGCAAGCCGACGGTGATCAACAATGTGGAAACCTTTGCCAATGTGCCGACCATATTCAAATACGGCGCCGACGCCTATGCCGCCATCGGCACGGCCGGTTCCAAAGGCACCAAAATTTTCGCTCTGTCCGGCAAAATCACCAACACCGGTCTGGTGGAAGTGCCCATGGGCACCTCTTTGCGCGAGGTAATATTTGATATTGGCGGCGGCGTTCCCAACGGCAAAAAGTTCAAGGCCGTACAGATCGGCGGCCCTTCCGGCGGCGCTTTGCCGGAATCGGTGATTGATACGCCGGTTGATTATGAATCGCTCAAAGCCATCGGCGCCATGATGGGCTCCGGCGGTCTGGTGGTGATGGATGAAGACACCTGTATGGTGGATATGGCCAAATTCTTTATGACCTTTATACAGGCCGAGTCCTGCGGCAAGTGCATCCCCTGTCGCGAAGGCACCAAGCGGTTGCTGGAAATTCTCGAGCGTTTGACGCAAAGCTATCGCAGCGAAAAATCTCCGGATGAAGCTCTCCTTCGTTTCCAGGGTATGGTTTATATGGAGCGACTGGCGGACGTCATCAAGAACACCTCGCTGTGCGGTTTGGGGCAAACGGCTGCCAACCCGGTGCTCAGCACGTTGCACTATTTCCGCGATGAATACGAAGCGCATCTGTATGACCGTCGTTGCCCGGCCGGCCATTGCCGCGAGTTGCTGACCTATCACATCGATACCGAAGCCTGCACCGGCTGTACGCTGTGCGCCAGGAAATGCCCGCAGAACGCTATTGTCGGTGAGAAGAAGAAGGCGCACTATATCATCGATGAAAAATGCATTCGTTGCGATCAGTGTCGCGCCAATTGCAAGTTCAACGCTATTTTTGTGGAATAGAGTCAGGGTGCGATGCCGACTAGTCAAGACCAGACGTACCCCTCCGGGCATCGCACCTTGCATATTTTTTCACTAGAGAAAAGAAATTTACGATAGAACCGTAACGAGGAAACCATGACGATTACATTAAACAATAAAGAGGTTTGGGCCAATCCGGGAGAGACCATCCTTGCGGTGGCGCAACGCGAGGGTGTGCATATCCCCACGTTATGTTATTTGAAAAATCTGTCGCCTACCGGCTCTTGCCGCATTTGTGTGGTGGAAGTGGAGGGCCAGCGCAGTCTGGTGCCGTCGTGCGCCTTTCCGGTGAATGAGGGCATGAAGGTGCAGACCAACTCTCCGGCGGTGCGTCGCGCCCGTAAAACGATTGTCGAGTTGTTGATTGCCAACCATCCGCAGGACTGTCTGGTGTGCGTGCGCAACGGCAATTGCGAGTTGCAAAAATTATCCGAACAATATGAAGTGCGCGATCATCGTTATCAGGGCGACCGTCGCAGAGCCAAGATCGACGTGGCCAGTCCGTCTCTGGAACGGGATCCGGAGAAATGCATTTTGTGCGGACGTTGTGTCCGGGTATGCCATGAGGTACAGAACGTCGGCGCCATTGATTTCGTGCGCCGCGGTTTTCAATCCGTAGTGGCGCCGGCCATGGACGGCAGTCTGAACACCATTGCCTGCGTATTCTGCGGCCAGTGCGTCACGGTTTGTCCGGTCGGCGCGTTGCGTGAAAAGAGCAATGAAAAAATTGTCTGGGAAGCGATCAACGATCCCAGGAAGCACGTGGTGGCTGAAATCGCGCCGGCCGTACGCGTCGCTTTGGGCGAAGAGTTCGGCATGGAGCCGGGCAGCATCGTCACCGGCAAGACCATCGCGGCGTTGCGCCGTCTCGGCGTGGATCGGGTGACCGACACCAATTTCGGCGCTGATCTGACCATCATCGAAGAGGCTCATGAGCTGTTGCATCGCATCAACAACAAAGGCGTGTTGCCGCTGCTGACTTCATGCAGCCCCGGTTGGGTGAAATATGTGGAACATTTCTATCCGGATCTGTTGCCGCACGTATCGACCTGCAAATCCCCGCAGGAAATGCAAGGCGCCATGATCAAGAGTTATTATGCGCAAAAAACAGGCGTGGATCCCAAGGATATTTTCGTCGTATCGGTTATGCCCTGCATAGCCAAGAAATTTGAATCACAGCGACCGGAATTGGCCGACCAATATCAGGATGTGGATGCGGTCATCACCACGCGCGAATTGGCGCGCATGATTAAAAATGCCGGTGTTGATTTTAATCGTTTGCAGCCGGAAAATTTTGATGATCCTTTGGGCGAGTCCACCGGCGCGGCCGCCATTTTCGGCACATCAGGCGGCGTCATGGAAGCGGCTTTGCGTTCCGCTTACTTTTATCTGACCGGCAAGGATCTGGAACAGATCGAATTTGCCTCGGTGCGCGGCCTGGCCGGTGCGCGTGAAGCGGATGTGACCATTGCCGGCGTTACCCTCAAAGTAGCGGCTGTGAGCGGTTTAAAGAATGTGGATAAATTTTTGCAGGGCATCCGGGAAGGCAACTCGCCCTATCATTTTATTGAGGTGATGGCTTGTCCCAACGGCTGTATCAATGGCGGCGGTCAGCCCATTCCGTCTGATCCGGACAAGGTGCGCAAACGCATAGAAGCGCTCTATGCCATCGATCGTTCGCTGCCGAAACGCGCTTCCCATCATAACGAGTCGATCAAGAAATTGTACGACGAATTTTTGGGCGAACCCAACGGTCATAAAGCCCATGAATTGCTGCACACCGAATACTCGGAGCGGGGCGTAATGTGATGGGTGCGGTCTGGACCATACAGGAGCGCTGCAAGCGCTGTTACAGCTGCATTCGCGAATGCCCGGCCAAAGCCATCAAGGTGGAACGCGGCCAGGCCAAGGTGATCGACGAGCGCTGTCTGGCCTGCGGACATTGCGTGCGCGTGTGTTCGCAACAGGCCAAGGCGGTGATCAGCGGTGTGGAACAGACCTTGGAATTTTTACAAAATGGCGGCCCGGTCGCAGCTATGGTGGCGCCGTCCTTTGTCGCCTCGTTTATCGATATGCCGCCGGAGGTGTTTATCGGCGCTCTGCGTCGCAGCGGTTTCACGCATGTCGTGGAGACGGCCTATGGCGCGGATTTAATCAATCGCGAATATTATCGTTTGATCAATTCTCATGAAAAAGACCGATCTTCCGAACATCTGCCGTTGATCACCAGTTCCTGTCCGGTTATTTGCGAGCTGGTGGAAAAATATGTACCCGAGTTGCTGCCTCATCTGGCGCCGGTGGTTTCGCCCATGATCGCCATGGGCCGCGCCATGCGTAAGCTCATGGGGCCGGACATCAAGATCGTTTTCATCGGCCCGTGTGCAGCGAAAAAAGTTGAAGCGCGCAATCCGGAAGTGGCGGATGCGGTGGACGAGGTGTTAACGTTCAAAGAGCTGCATGAAATCTGGCGGCAATTTAAAATCGATCCGACCAGGGCCGAGGCTTCTTTTTGGGATCCGCCGCAAGCGTACCTGGGCCGGTTGTATCCGGTATCCGGCGGTTTGTTGCGCAGCGCGGGATTGCCCTATGACATTATGAACAATGAGGTGATTGTCACCGAAGGCAAGGGACGGGTTTTACGGTTGCTGGACAGCATCCAGAAGGGCGAAATCAAAGCCAAGCTGGTCGACATTCTTTTCTGTGAAGGCTGCATCAACGGCCCTTTTATCGATTCTTCGTTGAATTATTTTATGCGCAAGCAGCGCATCGTTACCTATACCGATTCCCTGCGCACGCACATCAGTTACGTGGATTGGAAAAAAAGCATTCTGCAGAATCAGGACGTCAAGGTCGTGCGCGCTTTTCACGCCGCGCCGGTGCCGTCTCTGCAACCGACCGCAGCGGACATTCAAAAAATTCTGGCCTCCATCAACAAATATTCTGCAGAAGATGAATTGAACTGCGGTTCCTGCGGTTATGAAACTTGCCGGGAATACGCCACGGCCGTGTTCCAGGGCATCGCCGAGTCTGAAATGTGTCTGCCGTTCATGATCGATGAACAGCAGCGCACGCAAAAGGAACTGCAGGAATCTCTCAAAGAGCTGGCGGATGCGCAGGAACAATTGATCCAGCGCGAGAAACTGGCGTCCATCGGTCAGCTGGCCGCCGGGGTTGCGCACGAAGTGAACAATCCACTGGGTTCGATCATGCTCTACGCTCATCTGCTGCTGCAGCAGTTAACCGCGGATGAGCCCAAAGCGCGCGATTTGAAATTCATCATGGAAGAGGCCAAGCGCTGTCAAAAGATCGTGGCCGGTCTGCTCAACTTTGCCCGGCAGGGCAACCTGTATCTGCGTCCGCACCGGATTCAGGATATTGTGCAAAAACTGGTGAACGTGGTATCGCATCAACCGTTGTTCGAAAAGGTGCGTATAAAGATAGAATTGCCCGACCTGCCGGAAATCGAACTGGACGACGATCAGATTTATCAGGTCTTTTTAAATTTGGGCGTCAATGCGGCTGAAGCCATGCCGCAGGGCGGCGAAATGATCATCAGCGGACGTCATCTGGTCGAACGAAAAATCATCGCCGTCGACTTTCGCGATACCGGCTGCGGCATACCGCCGGAGAACATCAGCAGGCTGTTTGTACCTTTTTTTACCACCAAGCAGATCGGCAAGGGCACGGGATTGGGCCTGGCTATTGCCTACGGCATTATAAAAATGCACAAGGGCAATATTTATGTCAAAAGTCAAGTGGGGCAAGGAACCGTGTTTACGGTGGAATTGCCTGAGAAAAATTAAATCCGAACGGAAACCAACGTGAAGAAAAAAATTCTCTTAATCGATGACGACGTCGATTTGATCGAAATGAACAAGGCGCTTTTGACCGTCATGGGTTATGAAGTGCATGTTGCTTATAATGGTCAAGAAGGCCTGGCCAAGGTGGCGGAAGTTTCGCCGGACCTGATTCTGCTGGACGTCATGATGGTCTCGCCGGGAGAGGGATTTGAAGTAGCCCGACAGATCAAAGGCCAGGAAGCCACGCGGCACATTCCGGTGGTCATGTTGTCCGCCGTGAACAACGAGTCGGGTTTCAGTCTGCGCGTCGGACCGGATAAATCCTGGAATCCGGTCGATGCTTTTATCGACAAGCCGGTGCGCAAGGAACAATTGTTGAAAACAGTACGAACCTTATTGTCTAAATAACGTGAGAGAGGTCCATGAACAAAAAGATTCTTTTAATTGATGACGATGTAGATTTGATTCACATGACCAAGCCGGTGCTGGAAAAAGAGGGCTATCAGGTTACCGCAGCCTATAACAGCAACGAAGGCTGGGAACTGTTCCAAACCTTTAAACCGGACGTGGTGCTGATGGATTTGGCCATGGAGCATTTTGATTCCGGTTTCGTTCTCTGCCATAAAATCAAGGCCACGGACGCGGGTAAGAATACCCCCATCATCATGATGACGGCCGCCAGCCATGAAACCGGCATACGTTTTTCCACTCAGACCAAAGAGGAACGCCGCTGGATCCATGCGGACGACTATTTGGACAAACCGATCCGTCCCAGAGACCTGGTAACCTATTTACGCGAAAAGGTGTTTCGTCAATCTGATGGCGAATGAACCGGCCAACATACTCGTCGTCGACGACGAACTGGGTATGCGCGAAGGCGTCAAACGGTTGTTTGAAGCCCAGGGACATCATGTGGATACCGCGGACTGCGGCGAAACCGGTATTGCCATGGGTACGGCTCGCGAGTATGATCTCTATTTTTTAGATCTCAAAATGGCCGATATGGACGGCGTCGCCGTTCTCGGCGGCATAAAAAAGGTGTTTCCCGAGGCGATCTGCGTTATCATCACCGCCTATGCCTCCATTGATACGGCTGTGGAAACCACGCGGTTAGGCGCCTATCACTATGTGGCCAAGCCGTTCGCGCCTGAAGATATCCAGTTTGTGTTTGAGCGGGCTTTGGAACGGCGCGCTTATATTCTAGAAGCGCGTAAATTGCGTGAAGAACGCGAGCGACGACTTTTAGAGGTCAGCCAGGAAAAGTCGCGCATGCGCACCATTATGAACGCCATCGGCGACGGTTTACTGGTCATCAATCAGGATGGCGAGGCCGTTTTATTTAATCCGCGTTTTCTCACTTTATTGCGCATTGAGCAACGCCTGGTTCCCGGCCAACCGGTGCTGGAAATTCTGCCGGAGGCCTTGCGCAATCAGATTGCAGAGATATTGGCCAAGAAGGAGAGTTTGAAGGGTATCGAACAGGAAATCGTCATCCAACCGCCGGCCAAGCTGGTGGTCATGGCCAATACCGCATCCATTCAGGATGAAAAAGGCCGATTCCTCGGCGTGGTCTCGGTGTTGCGGGATATTTCCGAATTGAAAAATCTCGAACTGCTCAAATCGCAATTTGTCAACATGGCAGCTCACGAGTTGAAATCGCCGTTGACCGCTGTGCAGGGATATCTGGAAATGGTGATAGACAAAACTCTGGGCAATGCGCCGGATGTGTACGACGGCTATCTGCGCCGCTCCAACGAACGCTGCCAGGCCCTGATCAGTCTGATTAATGATCTGTTGAATATTTCCCGCATGCAAGCCGGTACGGTCAAACGTGAAATCGAAAATCTGGATGTAGCGGACATTATTCGCCAGACTGCGGAATTTTATCAAAATGAAATCGACAAGGCCGGTTTGCAGCTGCTGTTGGATCTGCCGGAACCGTTGTGGACTGCTGCGGATCGCGACGAAATGCAGCGGGTTTTCCAAAATCTTATTTCAAATGCCGTTAAATACAATCGACCGCAAGGCGAAATTCGCATTCAGGGTTCGCGCGATCAGCATTATATTAAAATTAAGGTTGCCGATTCGGGCATTGGCATGACGCCGGAGGAGAAGGAACGTCTCTTTGAAGAGTTTTTTCGCGCCAAAAACCCGCTCACCCGCCATATTACCGGAACCGGTCTGGGCCTAACTATAGTCAAATCGATAATTAACGCCTATGCCGGCAAGATCGAGGTGCGGAGCGAGTACGGCAAGGGTACCAGCTTTATCATCAGCCTGCCCATTGCCGAACAGATAAGCTCTAATTAAAAAATGAGGTTGACTTTAATATAAAAAAACTCTATTATAATTGACTATAGCTGACTCCAGGTACTTTCAGGCATTCAACCAACCTATTTCCGAGTCTTTTATTTGTGACCGCTGTAACGAAACATCTGCTTATTCAGCAGGCTGTTGAGCGGCGCCGGAACTTGCCTTTTCCGTTTATCGGGATCACCGGCAGTAACGGTAAAACGACCGTCAAACGCATGTTGAAAGCCATACTGAGCCGATGCGGAAGAGTGTATGATTTTGCTGATAATTCCGATACGGCTCCGCAAATCGCAGAAGAATTGTTGACCATGTCGGATGCTTATGACTGGGCGTTGGTGAAATTGGGCGCCATTGCTCCCGATGAAGTCAGGTTTTCCGCCGAACTGATCCGACCGCATATCGGTGTGATTACCAACATCGGCGAGGCGCATCTCGCTCGTCATGGCACCATTGAAAAGATATCAGCCAGCAAAGCAGAACTATATAACGCGATGCCGCATGACGGCATTGCCGTGCTGAACCGTGATAACGATTATACCAAAGCGCTGGGTGAACAACTGTCATTCATCAAACGCTTTTTTGGCTTATCGGAAGTGGCGGATTTTTTTGCCGCTAATATCGATTTCCTCGGACCAGAGGGCGCCGCTTTTACCATCCATCGCAAGAATCGCTCCAGCCTGCGTTTACACATTCCTATTTACAGCATGGGCGATGTTTACAACGCGTTGGCAGCCATCGCTGTGGCGGATGCGTTGCATATCTCTGATGAGGCTGTATGCGACGGCCTGGAGCATGATTTCCAGCTTCCTGATGGACGCGGTCGTCTGCACCGCTTACGGGATATTTTGCTGTTCGACGACACCTATGACGCCACCCCGCAATCCCTGTTGAAATCCACTCGTTCCTTATTACAGTGCAAAGAATACAGCAACCGTTTGGTACTGGTCCTCGGCGACATGACCGAGTTGGGCGACCAGACGGAATATTATGAAAAAATGATAGGCCACTATCTGACCGGCATGCCTCTGGATATGATCGTCCTGGTCGGGCACTATGCCTCCCTGACGGCCCAGGCCCTGGCCGGGCAGAAAAGCAATCCGGTTGCTGTGCATTTATGCGCTTCGGTGGATCAAGTCATACAATTCCTGTTGCAGGAGGTCAGTCGCGGCGACGCCATCATGGTGGAAGGCGGCAATGCTCTGGATATGTCGCGCGTTGTTGCAGCTCTACGACAGAATTTTGCTGCTGAACCATCATCACTCATTGCACAACGGTGAAGACGGAATATGGAATTAAACGACATTATACAGGCATTAGGCTTGCAGATTTTTGATGCGTCGGATGTTGCTCTGCAACGACAGGTAACGAGCGCTTGCGTTTCCGATATGTTGAGTGAAGTGATGTCCCGCGCTCCGTCCGGCGGTCTTTGGATTACTCATCAGAATAATGAGAATGTGATAGCCATTGCCTGGTTTAAAGAGGTGAGCGCTGTGCTGCTGGCCAACAGCGTCACTTTGGATGAAGAGGTGCTGGATAAGGCTAAAAAGAAAAACATCGCCGTTTTAGGCTCGGCTGAGACGGCCTATGAACTGGCCGGCAAGTTATACAACCTGGGCATCCGGGGGCATCGGTAATGTCCGAATGGTATCGCGCTGATCTGCATATTCATACCGTACTGTCAGCATGCGCCGAATTATCCATGGGACCGCGCGATATTGTCTTGGCTGCGGAAGAAAAACAGTTGGACATCATTGCCATCACCGATCATAATTCCATGGCCAACGTCTGGGCGGTGATGCAGGCGGCTGTCGGACACGACCTGATGGTTATTCCCGGCATGGAGGTGGCCACCTCAGAGGATGTACATGTGATTTGTCTTTTCCCGGAATGGGAAAATGCGCTGTCCTTTCAGGATTTTATTTATCAGCATCTGTTGGAAGGTCAGTACAATGAAGCTCTGTACGGTCCGCAGATCATCCTGGATGAACATGAAAATATCATAGACAAGGAAGAAAAACTGCTCGCTTTTTCAACTACGGTGTCTATGGCTGAAGTCTATCAGGAAGCGAGCAAACTCGGCGGTCTGGCTTATCCGGCGCATGTGGATCGCAAAGCCTATAGCGCTTTGTCAACGCTGGGTCATATTCCGCAAGAGATCCCGTTTGACGCAGTCGAAATTTCGCACCGGTTGTTGGCAGAACAAGCACGGGAAAAATTCCCTGAATTGGCGCGCTATCACCTGATCACCGCATCCGACGCCCATGATATCGGGGACATCGGCAAAGCCGTCACCTCATTTTATTTGGCAGAACCGACCTTTGCTGAAATCAAGGCCGCGCTGGCTGATCATGAGAATCAGCGGATATCCATCGCGCGGCCGGAGGTGCAGGTGCAGCAGGTGGCGTTCTAAACAGTACAATTTCGTGTGCATTCGTGTAATTCGTGGTTAAATCTTTCACTTTTGTTTAAATTAATACTCTTTGTAATTGAATAGCAAGCGGCTTATCAGAGGCTGCAATAAATCACAAATATACTTTTACAGAAAAAATGCGCGAACTGGCTCTACATATCCTGGACATCGTCACCAACTCGATCGAGGCTGGCGCCACGCGTATCGTGGTGATGGTCGACGAATCGAATCGCACCAATCAGCTGCGCATCCGCATCAAGGATAATGGACGGGGCATGAGTCAGGAGCTTATCGATCGCGTGCTGGATCCGTTTACCACGACACGCACCACCCGACCGGTGGGTATGGGATTGTCGCTGCTGTACCAGGCGGCCATGGATTGCGAAGGCGGATTAAAGATATCTTCCGAACTGGGCAAAGGCACGTGGGTCGACGTTTCCTTCAAACTGAACAGTTTGAACCGCATGCCCCTGGGCGAGATGGGCGAAACGCTGGCCAATCTCTGCATCGCTTCGCCGGATATTCATTTTTATTATCGTCACTGCACGGATCACGGACGTTTCTCTTTTGATTCTTTCTGGTATCTTGTGCGCATGGCGGAACGGGATTGCGGCATGCAGCAATTAGCCGGTGAATCGGCCCGTTTTATCGATCAGGGAATTTTTTCAATTTCATCAAATGCATAATTAACTATTTATCAACCGTAGGAGGAACCATTTGTGAAAACGTTAGCGGATCTGCGGAAAATCAGAGAAAAAGCCAAGGTAGAGATGGCGCAGCGGGAACAGTCGGCGCGTTATCGCATCGTGGTGGCCATGGGCACCTGTGGCATCGCGGCCGGCGCGCGCAGCGTCATGTCCGTCATTCTCGATGAGCTTAACAAACGCAATATCAGCGATGCGGTCGTTACCCAGACCGGCTGTCTGGGCTATTGTGACCAGGAACCGCTGGTGCAGGTGATGCAGTCGGATCAGGCTGTAATCACGTATGGCAAGGTAACGCCGGAAGTGGCGCGATCCATCATTACCGATCATATCGTCAACAACAAAATCGTCGCCAATCATGTATTTATGCAAAAGTAATCATTGATCCGGTTTATCAACATCAACCTTTCATTCCACAGGAGGTAACGAATGCCTGATCTGGACAAGATAACCGATATCGTAAAATCTTACGAATCGACAAAAACGCCGTTGATCTATATCCTCAAGGATGTACAAAATGCGTATGGCGCTTTGACAGAACCGGTTCTGTCCGAAGTCGCGCGTGTGACCCAACTGCCGTTGAGCGATATTTATGGCGTAGCTACTTTTTATAGTCTGTTTACCACCAAGCCCAAAGGCAAACATATCGTACGTTGTTGCAATAACGCTCCCTGTCATGTAAAAAATTCCATGGAAGTTTTAGCCAAGATTAAAGAATATCTGCAATTGGAAATGGGTGAAACCACGCCGGATAATCTGTTCACTCTGGAATTCACCAGCTGCTTGGGCTTGTGCGCTGTTGCGCCGGTCATGATGGTGGATAACGATGTCTATGGCAATCTGACTCCGGAAAAAGCTGTGGCCATTCTCAAGGACTATAAACTGAAAGGGTCGTCCAATGCATAGAGCGCACATTGTTATCGCCATGGATCCGCATACCATCGCTCAAGGCGCCCGTTCAGTCAAAGATGCGTTGGTGCGTGAATTGGCCTTGGCCGGTCTGGCCAATGAAGTCAAAGTAGTCGAAACCGGAAGTCTCGGCATTTACAACAAGGGCGTCGTGCTGGTTCTATTCCCGGACGGCGTCTATTACGCCGGCGTCAAAATGGAAGATGTAGCCGAGATCATTTCCGAACATCTGCTCAAAGGCCGCGTGGTCGAGAGACTGCAATATCTGGATATGCCGACTGAAGAAACGCATGTGGATGAAAAAGCCCCCCGTATCGGCAAACAGGTGCGCGTGGTGTTAAAGAACGCCGGCGTCATTGATCCGGAATCTATCGAAGAGTATATTTCGCAAAACGGCTATGAGGCGTTGGGCGTCGCCGTTACTTCTATGAGTCCGGAACAGGTTATGGAAGTGGTGAAAGACAGCAAAATTCAGGGCCGTGGCGGCGCCTTTTTCCCCACCGGTTTAAAGTGGAGTTTTGCTGCCAAAGAGAAATCCGACGTCAAATATATCATTTGCAATGCTGATGAAGGCGAACCCGGCACGTTTAAAGATCGCTTGATTCTCGAAGGCGATCCTCATGCGGTCATTGAAGGCATGGCGTTGGCTGGTTTTGCCGTGGGTGCAGAGATGGGTTATGTTTATATTCGCGGTGAATATCATATGTCCATCAATCGCATGCAACGCGCCATCGAACAGGCGCGCAGCCACGGCCTGCTGGGCAAGAAAATTTTCGGTTCTAAATTCAACTTTAATCTGGAAATCCGTGAAGGCGCCGGCGCCTATATCTGCGGTGAAGAAACCGCTTTGATAGAATCCATTGAAGGCAAACGCGGCGAACCGCGCAATAAACCACCCTTCCCGCCGTCTGTCGGTCTGTGGGGCAAGCCAACCATCGTCAATAACGTCGAAACCCTGGCCAATATCCCACAGATCATTTTGCACGGCGCCAAGTGGTACAAAACGCTGGGCACCGAAGCCAGTCCGGGCACCAAAGTGTTCACGATGGTGGGCAATATCAACAATCCCGGTTTGATTGAAGTGCCTATGGGCATTACCCTGCGTGAAATTATTTATGACATTGGTCATGGCATCCCCAACGGCAAGGGCTTCCTGTTTGCGCAATTGGGCGGCACGACCGGCGGTATTTTAACCACCGAACATTTGGATTTGCCCTTGGCCACTGACACGTTGCGCTCAATCGGTTCCGGTCTCGGTTCCGGCGCTTTGTTGGTGGTTGACGACAGTCAATGCGTTGTCGATCTGGTAAAATCCTTTGTGGAATTTTTCAACCATGAATCCTGCGGCATCTGCACCATGTGCCGCGAGGGCAATGGACGTTTATTGGAGCTGTTGGAAAAAATATCCGACGGTCACGGCACAGCCAAAGATATCGACCTGATGGAGCAGTTGGCCAACACCATGATGCGCGGCGCTTTTTGCGGCCTCGGTCAGGCGGCGCCGGTGCCGATCCTCGGCTGTTTGAAATATTTTCGTCCGGAATTCATACAACATGTGAATGAAAAATTCTGCCGCGCCGGCAAATGCAGTCTCCAAGGGACCGCGAAAATCCAGGCTGCGTAATTAACGGTTTTGCATTTTCAAATGGAGGAACTTGCTTTGAAGAATGTATCATTGACCATAGATGGAAGGAAAGTGACGGTTCCGGAAGGGACGACCGTGCTGGATGCGGCGGAAAAAATCAACATCACCATCCCGCGCTTGTGTCATCATCCTGATTTGCACCCGGTGTCTGCTTGCCGTGTTTGCGTTGTAGAAGTCAAGAACGACCGCTTGTTGCGCACCGCCTGCTCCTGGAAAGTGTCGGAAGGCATGGAAGTAACGACCAATTCCAAGGTTGTACGCGATTCGCGTAAAATGGCTATGGAGTTGTTGCTGTCGCGTCACCCGATGCGGTGCACAGAATGCGTACGCAACGGCAGCTGTGAATTGCGCGCGGTTGCCGACCAGCTGGGCATTCGCGAAATCAATTTTGAATATCATCAACGTCAGGGCGGTCTGGACACTTCCAGTCCGTCTATCATCCGCGACCCGAGCAAATGCATTTTGTGCCGACGTTGCGTCCAGACCTGCGCCATGGTGCAGAGCGTCAGCGCCATCGGCATGGAAGGACGCGGTTATGAAGTGTGGGTGGATACGCCGTTCAGCCAGGGTATGAACGACGTGCCCTGCGTGGCCTGCGGTCAGTGCATCGATCGCTGTCCGGTGGCCGCTTTATATGAAAACAGCCACATCGATCGCGTTTGGGCAGCCCTGGACAATCCGGATCTGCATGTGGTTGTGCAGACCGCGCCGGCTGTGCGTGTTGCCGTCGGTGAAGAGTTCGGTCTGGCGCCCGGTGCATTGGTGACTGACAAACTGGTGGCCGGCCTGCGTCGCATGGGTTTTGACAAGGTTTTCGATACCGATTTCACCGCCGATTTGACGATCATGGAAGAGGGTTTCGAATTGTTGGGCCGCATTAAAAAAGGCGGAACTCTGCCGTTGTTGACCTCGTGCAGTCCCGGCTGGATCAATTTCATCGAGCATTTTTATCCGCAATTGCTGCCCCATGTGTCCAGCTGCAAATCGCCGCAACAGATGTTCGGCGCTCTGGCCAAAACCTATTATGCGGAAAAAATGGGCATTGACCCGAAAAAACTGTATGTCGTTTCCGTCATGCCCTGCACCGCGAAAAAGTGGGAGAGCGGTCGTCCGGAAATGACCTCCAGCGGATTCCAGGATGTGGATGCCGTTTTGACCACGCGCGAACTGGCCACCATGTTCAAACAGATCGGCATCGATCTGCCCAATCTGCCGGACGAAGAGTACGATGCGCCGCTGGGCATTTCCACCGGCGCGGCCGTGATCTTTGGCGCCACTGGCGGCGTGATGGAAGCTGCGCTGCGCACCGTGTACGAAGTGGTAACCAAAAAACCGTTGGATAATGTGGATATCACCGCTGTGCGCGGTTTGCAAGGCGTGAAAGAAGCTGAGGTGGATCTGGATGGTCTCAAAGTGCGCGCGGCTGTGGCCAACGGCCTGGCCAATGCGCGCAAGCTCATGGACAAGATCGTTTCCGGCGAGGCTAATTACCATTTCATCGAAATCATGGCCTGCCCGGGCGGATGCATCGGCGGCGGCGGCCAACCGATTCCGACCTCCATGGAAATCCGTCAAAAGCGAGCAGAGGCTATTTACCGGGCCGATCGCGGCATCAAGATTCGTAAATCACATGAGAATCCGGCGGTGCAGCAGTTGTACAAAGAGTTCCTGGGCGAACCCAACAGCCATAAATCACACGAGCTGTTGCACACCCATTACTCGGCGAAATAGTTATTCTTTTCTGGTTCCTAAGCGCCGCAGGCTGTGTGAAAACGTTTGACAAACCCCGGGGTCGTGGTTTTTGCGACCCCGGGTTTCTTAACCTATTGAAGATGCGTTGAGGGACACCCGGAGTGGCCACAAAAAACGCGGCCACATCCGGTGTCTGCTGGTTTTCACACAGTCTGGCCGGCTTGGGAACTCACTTGCATTTGTAACAATCACATGAGAAGAAAAAAGGGATTACTGTATTGCAGAGCGCATACCCGTGCGACTATTGTTTTGCCACAAAATAAAATCCGCATTGTCCACATTCCCATCACCGGTCAAATCTTCTGTATAATAACCCAGAGCAGGAGAGGTTCTTTTTTTCTTGTACCATTTTACATAATCGGCGCTGGTGATTGACCCGTCGTTAGTGATTTCCCCGGCCGGCATGCCGTAATCACCATCGGGCAGAAGCGCAGCGATCAGGTTGTAGTATTTGCCGGCCAGATCGGTAAAATCGTATGTTGGAACAGATATTCCGTTCA
>CAYLWO010000097.1:0-25065 GCA_964387285.1 uncultured Cytophagia bacterium
GGCCTGCTTAAAATATTCAAAAGAGTTTTACAATCAACTGCTGTCCCGGATAAATCTGCGCATGGGCCAATTGATTCCACATCTTGATATGTGCCACCGTCGTATGATGTCTTCGCGCCAACTCCCAGATGGTATCGCCTCGTTTGCTTTTGTGAATGGTGATACGGTCAGCCGGTTTATAGATCACAGTTTGACTGTTTCGCTGTATCCAATCTGTCTTGATCCATGGATTCCACTCCTTGATTTCCTCTTTTTTTACACCATAATATCTCGCCAGCGTGTTGATGGAGATGGAATCTCGGGTTACAGAATAGACAAATTTGCATCTTTTCAAAGCATCGGTCACCAGCAACGGATTGGGTGCTTTGCCGGTCATCACGACCTGCGGATAATCGTCGACAGTGCCGACAACCGCTATCTTTAAAATTTGCCCCGGCTTGAGCTGTCTGGCGCTATATAGGTTGTTTTCCGCTTGTAAAGAACTGACCGGGACGCCCAGCTTTTGTGCAATTTTGTACAGAGTCTCGCCGCGTTTCACGCGATAAGTCGAGTAGGCCACTTGCACCGGTTGTGGCGGATGCAATTTAACTTGTTCAAGAAAATAATCTCTGCGTCCGATAGGCAGCCGAATCGGATAATTCCCGCTGGGCGCGATGTCGCTGATGATGGCCGGATTGTACATTTTTAGGATTAGAGTCGGTACGTTGGCCAATTGGGCAATGGCATCCAGAGAATAAAGCGCTTCCAGTTGAATCGTTTCGTAATCAACCGGCGAAGAAATTTCCGTGAGGTCGAGGCGATATTCTGCCGGATCAGCAAGCAGATGCAGGATGGCATAAAAAGAAGGAACGAAATGGTATGTTTCCTCAGGAATGCCGGCAAGTTGCCAAAAGTTGCTGGTGAACTCGCGACGGACAGCGCCTTTAATTGCCGCGAGACCGCTGTTATACGCAGCCAGGACCAAATCCCAGTTATGCAATTCATCATAGAGAAAACGCAGAAATTCAGCTGCCGCAATGGTCGATTTTTCCGGATCCCTTCTTTCGTCGATCCAACGGTTTTGCTGCAAACCATAATCCTGGGCCGTGGTCGGCATGATCTGCCACAAGCCGGCTGCTCCTGCATGAGAAACCATGTCTGATTTAAAATTGCTCTCTATGATAGGCAGATAAACAAGAGAAAGGGGCAGTTCGTATTCGCGAAATATATTGATGATAAAGGGCAGATATTGTCCGGAGCGCTGCACGCCGGTTAGCAAATTGGCTTTTTGTCCCGGACGTAAATAAAAGCGAATTTTTGCATTGATTCGATCATTGAGAGGCAGATAAAAGTTTTTTGCCGGATCGCTCTGCGGCTTGAGCAGGGCAGCTACCGGCTTTTTTTTTGAAAAAAGTTCGTTCCACGGAATTTGCCGACAGATGAGGAGAAGAAGAATGCCGCACAACAGGCCGGCGATAAATACGACCGGTTTGGGGAGTTTGACAAGTTTCATGGGTTGTCCGTATTGAGGTCCGAGCGGAACGACAGGACTGTCTAAAATAAAAGCAATTATTGGATAAATGTCAAATGGTATTTCGTGAATTATTTATGTCCAAAGGTGATAATTTGACTTGATTATTATCGCTTACTTGTATAAAATCTACCTGGCCTTTTATGAGAGTTATGAAAGATGATCTAAATCCCGGAAACGCCAATCTACCGATTGGCGTTTCTCAAAATGCCGATCAGGAGATCGGCGTGCCCGGGCGACAACCCGAATGCTATTTTGGCCGGTACACCCCGGATTTTTTCGATTTTGTTCTTTTTCACTATGTCACGATTGGTGTGGAAGAGCTTGATCAAACCAGGCTTACGCCGTTATTACGTCTCAAATATCATGACTCGATATCGGATGCTGTTGCCGTTCTGGGTAAACCGGAAGAAATTGGCAAGATATTTACGGGCTTTCAGAAATATTTATACCTTGATCTATACACTGCGTAAAAAAATGCAGGCAGCAAAGGACAGTTACCTGTAACTTTTCTATTCGAGTAAAACCAACAACAACCAGGAAAAATAATGATCATCATGAAAAGAGCTTTTCAGAGCATCCTGCTTTTTGCGTGGACATTGACCATACTGTTCAACGGTTGTCAGAGTTCTAAAAAAATAACCAGGGAACAGTTCGACCAGATACAGCAGGCATTCACGATTCCGCTGGATGCCAATCGGGTCTGGTGTTACTATTACTGGATCGGTGACGATATCAGTAAAGAGGGCGTCACCAGGGACCTCGAGGCGATGAAGGCTTTCGGCATCGGCGCAGTGCTGATCGGCAACATTAATCCGGACGAAAAAAATGGCCGCGTGCCGCTGTTCAGTCAAGAATGGTGGGATATCACGGTACATGCCGTTAACGAGGGCAAGCGTCTGGGCATCGATATCGGCTTTTTCAATTGTCCTGGTTGGAGTCAAAGCGGCGGGCCATGGGTGACATTTGACAAAGCCATGCGTCATCTGGTCTATACAGAGACCGATGTGAAGGGTGGTTCAAAAATTGATATATTATTGCCTAAACCTGCTCCTGAATTCCAGGATGTCAAAGCGCTGGCCTTTAAAAAACTCGCAGCGGAAAAGGTGCGGTTGGAATCCTCAAACGCCCGAATAACGGCAAATCCGGAGGTCCAGGATGCGATGAACTGGCTGGATGGGAATCCGGCCACCGAAGGATTATTCGCGATTGCCAGTGATACAAAATATGATATTGAAATAGTCGGGCGCAAGAAATTAACAGCGCGCAGCATTCTGCTTTATCCTGCAAAGCAAAATTTTAAATGTCACTGTGATCTGTACGCGTGGTTGGACGGCCAATATCAGTTGCGCACATCTTTTGTCTTTGATCGCAGCAACGTTGGCGTCGGCGTTGGGCCGGCGACGCATGGCCCGGTGGCCATCTCTTTGCCTGAATCGGTTTCTGAGCGGTTCAAATTGGTTTGTTCGGATTTGCGCAGCGGCGCCAAAGCCGCGGGCTTTAGCGATATCATCATCACCGAAGGTCGTGTGTTGGAAAAGTATGTAGAAAAATCACTTGGTAAAATGCATCCTACGCCGACTCCGCTTTTCGATTCTTATATGTGGCCTGCGCAACCAGCGGTGACGCGAAAAGGTTTGGTGATCGAATATGTTTTGGACATTTCCGACAAAATGGATGCGAACGGCCGTCTGATATGGAAAGCGCCGCAGGGAGAGTGGACGGTGGTACGCATGGGCATGACGCCCACCGGCGCCCGAAATGCACCGGCTGCACCGCAAGGCAAAGGATATGAAATCGATAAAGCCAGTGCCAGCCTGATCAGATACCACTTTGAAAAGTTCATGGCGGAAATCATTAAACGCGTACCGCAGGCAAGCCGGTCCGCGCTCAAATATGTGATTGCCGACAGTTATGAAATGGGTTCGCAAAACTGGACAGATGGCTTTGAGACAAAATTCGAAACGAAATTTGGTTATAATCCGACCAAGTACTTGCCGGTCATTACCGGACGGGTAGTAGGCAGCGCGGAAGAGTCGGATCGCTTTCTCTGGGATTTGCGCCGCTCGGTTGCTGACGATATTGCTTATCAATATGTCGGCGGCCTGCGCCAGATGGCCAGCGAAAATAACATGAAATTATGGCTGGAAAATTACGGTCACTGGGGTTATCCCGGTGAGTTTCTCATGTACGGCGGCCAATCCGATCTGGTCGGCGGTGAGTTCTGGAACGAAGGATCATTGGGCGATATCGAATGCAAGTCCGCTTCTTCAGCTGCCCATATCTATGGCAAACCTGTCACTTCTGCAGAATCATTTACTTCCGCAAATCTCAGCTTTAAACGACATCCGGCAATGCTGAAAAAACGCGGCGATTGGTGCTATACCGAAGGAATTAATCATCATGTTTTGCACGTTTACATTCAACAGCCGGATGATCAACGCATTCCCGGAATAAACGCCTGGTTCGGCACTGAATTCAATCGCCATAATACCTGGTTCAAGCAGGCCAAATCTTATGTCGATTATTTACGCCGTTGCCAGCATTTATTGCAGCAAGGGAAATATTGCGCGGATGTGTGTTACTTTATCGGTGAGGATGCGCCCAAAATGTCCGGCATCTGTGATCCGGAATTGCCCAAGGGATATTCCTATGACTTTATCAACGCCGAAGCCCTTTTGCAAAGAATCACGGTTCGAGATGGAAAATTTATCCTCCCTGACGGAATGCACTATCGGTTGTTGGTTTTGCCAAAAGTGAAAACCATGCGGCCTAATGTCCTGGCTAAAATTGAAGAACTGGTAAAGCAGGGGGGAGTTGTGCTCGGGCCCAAGCCGGAAAAATCGCCCAGTCTGGCCGACTATCCTGCCTGCGATGAGGCAGTTCATCAAATTGCTTCGCGTCTGTGGTCCGATGAATACAAGGACGGAAAACTGATACAACGTTACGGCAAAGGTTATATCTGCGACGGCTTGACCATTCAGGAAGCATTAAACTTGATCAACGTGCCTGCGGATTTTATTCTTACGGAAAAAGCGCCTGTTCTATGGACTCATCGGTCTTTGCCTGGTATGGAAATCTATTTCGTTTCTAATCAAAGCGATCAGGAACTCGCTATCGCACCCTCGTTCCGCGCCAACGGTTTGCAGCCCCAGCTTTGGGATGCGGTCACCGGTGAAATTCGCTCGTTGAATGAGTATACGGTTCAGGACGGCAGAACCAGAGTACCATTGCAATTTAAAGCGGCGCAAAGCTGGTTCGTCGTATTCGCTGAACAAGAAAATTCGGCGGTACAAACCGGCTATGCACAAAATTTTCCAGCGCCGCAAGTCCTGTGCAAGATTGAGGGAAATTGGACCGTTGATTTTGTCAATAAACAAATAGGTCCTGTGCAACCTTTGCAATGGACCCGGTTGCTGGACTGGCGCGAATCTACAGATGAACGGATAAAGTACTATTCCGGAACTGTTAACTATACAACCCATTTTAATTTTTCTGATACCTCGTCTGCCGGAGCATACTATCTCAATCTCGGCCGACTGGGAGTGATGGCAGGGATTAAAATAAACGGCAAGGAATTGGGTACTGCCTGGATTGCCCCATTTAGATTAGCGTTGCGCGATTATCTGAATATCGGTGACAATGCGCTGGAAATAACCGTCGTGAATACCTGGCGCAATCGCCTGATCAAAGACCTGCAGCTGCCAACGGGCAAGCGTTATACCTGGACGACCGTTACGGACATCAAGCCGGATGAAGAGTTGCTGATGTCCGGATTACTGGGACCGGTGACGATCGAGGTGGAAAAATAAAATTGTTCAACTGGACAAAAATTTGTGCTTGGTTTTTGTTCCTTGATTGGCTATTATTCGGGTAAACAATGAGGCATTTACGAGTCTGTTGGACTATCAAGGAGTCGGCTGATGAATCTCCGAGAACGCTTTCATGAAGTCATGAATTTCAATACTGCCGTGCACGCTATCAAGTGGGAATTCGGCTATTGGGGCGAAACGGTTAAAAACTGGTATCGTCAGGGCCTGCCTTTGAAAAATTATCCCACTTTGGAAAAAAAGATAACCACACCCACCAGTTCCCTGTACACTACAGTGTGGAACCGTACGAATCAGAATGAATTGCCCAACGGCATTGCCGTGACCGCCGGCGGACTATACTGGCCCAGCCAGGGCTTTCCTTTAGATGCAGATGTGCGGGCGCATTTTGCCATGGATCATACCCAACGCGTGGTTGACGTTAATCTGCATTTTTGCCCCATGTTCGATCCCATCGTCATCGAGGAAGATGATGAGCGCATCCTCTACATCGATCTGGATGGCGTGAAAAGAGCATTCATGAAGGCAGAGGCAACCATCCCGACTTCACTCGACTGGCCGATTAAAGACAAAAAATCGTGGCAACAGCTAAAAGACGAAAGATTGAACCTGGACAATCTGCAGCAAAGGTTCCCCAGCAACTGGCCCGCATTACTCAAAGAATATAAATCCCGCGACTATCCTCTGGCTGTTGGCGGCTATCCGCATGGATTTTTTGGCACCTTGGCCCATTTAATCGGCTATGAAAACCTGTTTATCTGGTATTGTCTGGAAACGGAATTGATTCATGACATACTCAACACCTTTACTTCTATTTGGCTGGCTGTGTTCGAGGAAGTGATCTCTCAGGTGGAAATAGATCACTGGCAAATCTGGGAGGACATCTCTTTCGGCAAGGGCTGCATGATATCAAATGATATGGTACAGGAATTCCTTTGCCCGTATATCCGCCGCATTGCTGATTTTGTCAAAAGCAAAGGTGTGAACATCATTTTACTCGATACGGACGGCGATTGCAACAGCATCATTCCCTTATTTATCAACGCCGGCGTGACCGGCATGTTTCCCTTTGAAACCCATTGCGGAATGGACATTGTACAGGTGCGCAAAAACTATCCCAGATTGCAGATGTTTGGCGGCATTCCAAAATCAGAGATACAAAAAGGCAAAGAACGCATCGATGAGATTCTGCAGCCGGTGGAGGATGTGTTACGCAGCGGCGGATATGTGCCCTTTGGCGATCACCTTATTCCGCCGGATGTGGATTTTACCAATTTCAGCTATTATCGGAACAAACTCAATGCGTTGATTGACCGCTTTGGCGACTAGTAAGGAACTGCATAACCTGGATTCCTAAGGTTGTGATCGTTATGCAGCAATTTTTGTATTTATTTGATCAAGGTGAGTTTCTTTGTGGCAACGATATGGCTGCCTATTAGCAGTTGATAAAAATATATTCCGCTTGGCAAGCCGGCAGCATGCCATTCATAGGCGTGATTTCCGGCTGGCAACTCTTCAGAAACAAGTACAGCCACTTGTCTACCTGAACGATCAAATATTTTTAAGGACACAAACGATCTCAGCGGCAGGTGGAATGAGATGGATGTTGACGGGTTAAACGGATTAGGGTAATTTTGCTTTAACATAAATCCATTTGCAACCGGAAGTGCTTTTTCATCAACGGCTGTTATCATCTCTGATAATGGCCGGCACCAGATTCCATCATATGAGCCAATGTACAAATATTTATCATCTGAGGCAAAACAAAGGATATCGTCCTCCTGCAGGCCTTGATTGACCGCAATCCAGTGATTACCATGATCCTTGCTTAGATAAATATTTCCCGTACCGCCCGCAAATAAAACGGAATCCTTTACATAAAAGCGTCTGACAAATGTGTCAACCAGGCCGTTTCCCATTTCAATACAACTATGGCCATTATCATTTGAGCGGTAAATCCGACCGGATTTTGCAATGAACATGTAGGGTCCAATTTTCACCAGATCCGAAATATCCCATTTTATTGTATCGTTATCGACATGGGTCCATCCCAAATCTTTATGCAAATAGAATAGGCCGCCGTCTGTTCCTGCATAAAGAGAGGAATCACTTGATACAACACCATAAATCCCATAATGCAGACCTGGGCCAAAGTTTGCCCAATTTGCACCGTTATCTACTGATCGATATATCGCCCCCCATCCAAATCCATATATAATTGGGCTGAAAACTGCCAGAAAATCAACATAAACATTTTCAATTTTAGTCCAGTTCTCTCCCTGATTGGTGGATAAGTAAAGCGTGTTGCGTTCACAGGCAAACAGATTGGGTCCGCTGGTCATCATTTTTGTCATAGCTGGATCCGCTGTGCTGATATCAATCCATTTTTTTCCTTCATCATCTGAACGAAATAATCCACGACCAGTTCCTGCAAACAAGTATGGCCCTTGAATGGAGAGCGTGCGGATAGATAGTTCAACCAGTCCTTTGTTCATTGCAGACCAGGTCAATCCGTTGTCTTCAGATCTGTAAATATTCTTGACTGATCCGGCAAAAAGATAATGATGGATGGCTGCAAGTGCGAAAATGCGGTTCTCCAGTCCAGCATAAACCCAATCATTGCCCTCATTGCTGGAGGAAAAAACTCCATTCTCAGTTCCTGCATATAGAACTGTACCTTTTACTATGAGAGAAATAATTTTGTATCTGCTCAGGCCGTTATTTATTGCAGTCCATTTTTTTGAATTAATTGGTGATCGAAAAACACCTCCGCCGTTAGTTCCAACATAGATAAAAGTGCTGCTTTGTGTAATCGAACGTACTTGAGTATTCGACAATCCATCGTTCATACTTGACCATGTTGAGCCGTCATAAATGAAAACGCCGTCATTTGTTCCCGCAAAGAGAATATCATTACTCATGGCTAAAGCATAAACAATAGCATTTTTCAAGCCGATATTGGTCGCAATCCAGGTTTCCCCATTATAATTTAGTGTGTAAACACCATCATTGGTTCCGGCATATAGCCTTGACTCTTTTATCGCAAGGGAATATGCCGGTTTGTTATAAACGCCGGTATCTTTCCAGGAAATCCCGTTATCATAGGAAACTCGGATACCGATATAGGATGCAGCAAAGATTTTTTCATTTATTATTGCCAGAGAAGTAATGTATTGTCCAGGTCCATAAACAGGAGCCCAGTAACCACCGTTATCATCGGAACGGAAAACTATATCATTTGTACCTATCCAGACAGTCGAGGTTGTTGACGTAATGCTTAACACTGCACCCGCATACGGGCCCTCCATTTGCACCCATTGAGCCGGAAGATTGATACTGCAAAGGTTGAAAAAAAGGCCGTAGAACAGATTTAGCCGTTTCATGGTTATTTCCCTTTCTTGATGAGTCAATTCATCAGGCAGCACCCAGAAACTGAACAGTTGATAGAACAGGACAGTCTAATCTATTAAAAAAAACAGAATACAAAGATTAATTTGAAGAATCTTTAGTTGGTTTAAAAGTTTAATATTGACATTGAAAATTATTATCCCGATTTTGTTAATCACATTAATAATCACAATAAATGACAAGCCTATGATATCACGTTCTGATAAATGTCGCCAAAAATTAACACGCATTAACAAGTCCCTTAGGCACGAGGAACCGGATCGGATTCCCATAAGTGATTTCTTCTGGGCAAGTTTTATCGAACGATGGAGAAAAGAACTGGGCCTGCCCAGGGATGCGGATCCTTACTATTATTATGATCTGGATTGGATGGTAACTGTGCCGAATATGGATCCGCATATAAAACCATTTGAGATACTCGCCGAGACAGCAGACTCCATTACAATAAAAACGGGTTTTGAGGCGATTATTAAAAAAATTTATGCCGATCCCATGCCGCAGTACAAAGCTTTCCATACAGATAATATTGAAAAGCTGCCGACTTTTTCTTTTGATGACCCCTGGGATGATCGTCGCTATTTTAAATCCGGCGATCATCAAATCGGCGGGGTGGGAGATGGATTCAGCAGAAATTTGCCCCCGTGGATCGAAACGGTAAAAAATCTATATCCTGATTTCCCGGTATATGGCAGTGTGTGTGAAGGTCATGAGACTCTGTGGCGCATTATTGGTCAGCAGAACACTTTACTGTGGTCAGCCCTATATCCGACCGAGATGGCTGCTTTCATCGAGCGGATAAATCAGTTCATGCTGGAAATCGCTAAAGCGCAGATTAAAGCAGCCGACGGTTTGTTGGCCGGCATGGTCATTTGGGGCGATGTGGCCTACAGCAGAGATTTATTTTTTCGACCTGAATTCTGGCGCAAACATTTCAAGCCGGGCGTGCAAGCCCTTGTCGATATTTGTCACCAGAACAACCTGCCGGTGATATATCATGGTTGCGGAAATGTCATAAAGATTTTCAATGATTTCATCGAACTGGGCGTCGATGCCTATAATCCTTTGGAAGCAAAAGCCGGCCTGGATGTTGTAGATTTACGACGTCAGTATGGACATCGCATCGCGTTTTGCGGCAATATGAATGTTATCGATTGGGCCAACTGCTCTCGTAACGAGCTTAGCGCTATTGTTCTAAGAAAACTCAACGCCGGCAAGGGCGGCGGTTTTATTTTTCAATCCGATCATTCTGTGCCCGGTAATGTTTCGGGAGAAAACTATGATTATGTGATCAATCTTGTACGCGAAAAAGGAAAATATCCTCTCAAATTGGGTGAATTTGACATCCCTGAGATTATCTAGTCAACAAGGAGAACCAGGTCATGAAACGATTCGGACAAGTAATCAAAATCAAACCGGAAAAACTTCAAGAGTATAAAACACTGCATGCCGCTGTTTGGCCGGATGTACTCAACATGATTGCCGAATGCAATATCAGGAATTACTCTATTTTTCATAAGGATGGTTTTCTGTTTGCCTATTTTGAGTATACCGGAAATGATTTTTCGGCGGATATGGCCAAGATGGCTGCTGATCCTAAAACCCAGGAATGGTGGAAAGTATGCATGCCCTGCCAGGAGCCGCTGGCAACACGATTACCAGACGAGTGGTGGGCTAATATGGAAGAGGTATTTCACTGTGATTGAAGGTATATCTTTCAGGAATGATAAAATTTTTTTTGTTTATCATTATTGTTTTTCTAGCGCAAATCAACTATCAGGTTACCAGCCGTTACTAATTAAAGTATTTCATTATCTCATCCGCAATCAATTGATGTCCCAGTTCATTAGGGTGGTTTACCTGCGACATATAGCTTGCTATACGATCGCCTGAAATGGCCACTTGCCTGAATTTTTCATTGACAGCTGCAAGTCCTAGGCCATATTTTTTCGCCAGAGTTTTTATCTGCATTGCATTTTTTTGCAAAGCATTATCCACTTGGAGTATATCAACGCGTTGATCAGGCGAGGGTGTTAACAGAATAATCTTTATATTTCTTTTTAGAGCCTCTCGTATCTCCAAAGTTATTGAAATTCTTTTCGTTTCTTTACGAGCTCATTCATACAAAGTCAGCCAGCAAGTCCGGATGGCCCAATGCAACAAACCTAATCTATAAAAAAGTATTGAAATAAAAAATTTAAAAATTTTAAAAAATTGACCTACACCGGTTCGCTCTGAGAACGTTAGATTTATGCATAATGCAAGATTGATATTGACATTGAAAATTATTTTTACGATCTTGATGACAAAACTGTCCTGATGTTGACTTTTTCCTTCGCTATATTCAGAAATTATTAAAGTGATATTTACTATGAAAACACCCGTATATGCAAAATACAAGAACAGGACCGCCATTCTGCTCGAAAACAATAAAATCCGTGCTTTTTTCCTTCCGGATACGGGTGGAAAACTGGCTTCTTTGATCAATAAAGAAACCGGCTATGAATTCATGCTGCAGCGTTCAGGCGCCCTGTATCGCGAGCAGCCGTTCGATGGCGTGTACACCGAAGGGGAATGCAGCGGTTTTGATGACATGTTTCCCACTATCGATGTTTGCCATTATGAAAATGAACCCTGGCAAAACGTGAAAATGGCTGACCACGGCGAAGTCTGGTCTCTGCCCTGGCAGCATCAGATCAACGCCGACTCTCTGCACATGTCCGTGCAAGGCATTCGCTTTCCATACCAGTTGGAAAAGAATATCCGTTTTATCGATGATGACACCCTGCAACTGGACTACCGTTTGACCAATAAGAGCGAGTATGATTTTGAATTTCTTTGGGCCGGCCATTTGATGATCAATATCGAGCAGGGCGCGCGGTTGGTTGTACCGGATGACTGCAGACAAGCTGTCAAGATTTTGACCAACGGCAAAGGCAAATACGGCGATATTCAGAATTGGCCAAAGTTTATCGACAAGAATGGTCAACCCTATCGGGCCGACATTTGCCGGCCACCTGAAGCAGAGGGCTTTGAGAAATACTATTTTGTCAACAAATTGCAGCACGGCTGGTGCGAGCTTTGTTATCCTGACAATCGTAATATAATTAAAATCAGCTTTCAAACCGAAACAGTCCCCTATCTCGGCATTTTGATGAATGAGAAAGGGTGGGACGGTTTGTACAACATTATTATTGAACCGTGCACGGTTTGCTATGACCGGCCGGATGTGGCTAAAAAATATGGCCAGGTGAGTAAAGTAAACGCTGCAGGCAGTATGAGCTGGTGGGTGAAGATCAGCATATAAGCCAATCCTTGCGAAGGCTTTCAGTCGTCGCAACGGTGATGCCATCGTTTAATTTAGTTAACTTGGTTTATTCATACAAAGCACCAATTCAGGAAGCAACTCGCGTCTCTATATTATATTGTAGGAGCCGCTTCCTAGCGGCGACCATCGGCGGCAAGAGCCGCCTCCTACAAAAGTTACATCATTTTATGAATTAATCAGGATAAAAACAACAAACGGAATAAGAGGATAACCTGCATGCAAAATAAAAAAGTGCTGGTGACCGGTTCGGGAACCGGATTGGGCCGGGAAATCGCTCTGGAATTCGCCCGTCAGGGTGCGACTGTGGCCCTGCATTATGCCCATAGCGCCGAAGGAGCTGAATCTGCGGTTAAGGAAATTACAGCCCTGGGAGGACGAGGCATCGCTTTTAAAGCGGATCTGCAATATGTCGATCAGGCTAAAAAACTCGCAAAGGATGCCATTGATTTTCTGGGCGGTCTCGATGTGCTGGTAAACAACGCCGGCATCACCATGACGCAGGAATTTGAAAACGTGACACCCGAGCAGTTCGACATCGTCTTTAATGTGAATATCCGCGCGCAGTTTTTTATAACGCAAACCGCACTGCCGACCCTGATCAAACAGGGCGGCGGCGCCATCATCAATCTCACCTCTGTGCACGGAATACGCGCGTATAAAGGACATTCGGTCTACGCCGGCACTAAAGGCGCCATCATCGCATATACCCGCGAACTTGCCGTCGAGCTGGCGCCCCTCGGCATCCGGGTCAATGCCATTGCGCCGGGTGCGGTGCCGGTGGAAAATCAATTCAATGCAGCCGGCAGCAACGATACCAGCGCATTGGCAAAACTCATCCCCTGCGGTTTTGCCGGCACACCGCTCGATATCGCCAAAGTTGCCGTGTTTCTGGCATCTGATGCTGCCAGATACATCATCGGTCAGACCATTGTCGTCGACGGCGGCACCACTTCGTGGATGTCTTTTAGTGAAGGTTTTCGCGACACCGGGTTGCGTTTGGGCAAAGGCTATGTGCCCGGTTTATGATGTTTGAAGATCATCAAATGCTTGAGAGGGAATAATGAAAGGCTGTACCGGATTGCTGAAAAACAGAGTGCGGAACAAAGAGATTTTGTTGACCGGATGCATTGTCGATTGCCGGTCCGGTTCTGTAATTGAAATGTATCATGAAATTGGCTTTGACTGCATCCTGATCGATCGAGAACATACACTGCTGAACAGTGAGACAATTTTAGAACACATCAGATTAGCCAGAGCGCTTGGCATTCCCTGCATGGTGCGAGTGGCTGAACCAAGCTATGCAGAATTGAACCGTACCATGGATCAGGCGCCGGACGGCATTTATATCCCGCGCATTCGCAGCCGCCAGGAGGTTGAAACGGTGATGAAAATGATCAAATTCCCTCCTCACGGCGTTAAGGGTTATGGCGCCAGCACCTGTCCGGCAGGAAAATATCTTGGCTGGCCATCTCCGCTGGATCAACTCGATTTTTACAACAATGATTTTGTCGTTGGCATTCAAATCGAGACGCTCGAAGCGATCACCCACTTGGATGAAATATTGTCTGTCCCTGGCATTGATATTGCGCTCGTCGGCAACGATGATTTATCCCTGGGCATGGGCATCCCGGCCCAATTCGAAAATCCGAAATATATCGCGGCTGTCAAAGAGATGATTGCCGCCTGTAACCGGCATGGCGTACTGCCCGGCATTGCCATGGGCGATCCCGCTAAAGTGGCCTTTTGGCGAAACGAGGGCATGCGCGTTTTTTGGGCTGCCGCGGATGTGGTCAGCATGTGGGCTTATACCAAACAGAGTTATCAGGCCATTCAGGCAGCGTTATCGAAATCGGAATGAAATGAATTTAGCCGGACATATTAAAAATTTCCAGGTCGCTAAAGACCGCGTTGCGCTTATTTATCTGGGCCAGGCAGGATTTTGCATAAAAACCGGCGGCAACAGGACCATTATCATCGATGCCTATCTGTCGGACGCCTGTGAACGCTTATTCAATTTCAAAAGAATGATTCCGAAAATTTTGTCGCCTGAAGAGGTGGAGGCTGATCTTTACCTTTCCACCCATGCACATGTCGATCACCTGGATTATGACGCCTTGCCGATCGTGGCCGGTAACAACAGAACATTCTTTCTTGGTTCATCAGATTGTGAAGAGTACTATAAAAAAGAAAGCATTCCAATCAACCGCTATTTTGTGTTGAAAAACGGCCGGCAATGGTCCAATGACTGGATCACGGTCCGGGCAGTGTATGCTGATCATGGTGATCTGGCGCCGGATGCCGTGGGCTTGCTTTTGGATATTTCAGGAATAAAAATTTATCATACCGGCGACACCAGCTTTGCCCCGGGGCAGATAAAGGCCTCATTGGCTTCCGACATTGACATTTTACTGGCGCCGATCAACGGACAATACGGCAATATGACCGCAGCAGAAGCGATCAAACTGGCAGAAATCCTCAAACCAAAGCTTGTAATCGCCACACATTTTTGGATGTTCGTGGAACACGTCAGTGAAAATGGCCAGGGGGATCCGGCTGCCTTTCTTAAAAATGCGGCTCATCTTCCGCATACCATCTCTGCCAGAGTGATGGCGCCTGGCGAACTTTTTATTTATCCTGAATAGGATCAATTATGCAGCAACCCATTGTTGTGCGTTTGAACGCCGTCACTTCCCCGATGGGGGAAGAAGAGAAAAAAATACTCTCCTCCATTCATGCCGACATCATTGAAATCGAAGGCGCCACGGATGAAGAAATTCTTTCAAGATGCCGTGATGCGGATGCCATCATGATCGTATCGGCTTATTTGCATGGCCAGGTAATAAAACAGTTGTCCAGGCTAAAGCTGATCTCCCGTTTAGGCACCGGCGTGGACAAGATCGATGTTGAGGAAGCTACTCGTAACGGCATTATCGTCTCAAACCTCCCTGACTTTTCCACTGAAGAAGTGGCTGATCATACCATGGCCTTGTTGCTGGCTGCAGCCCGGCAACTGAAATTCCATGAAAACGCCATGAGACAGGGTATCAGGCCTAAAACAGTAGCTGATATGCACCGGCTGGCAGTACAAAAACTCGGCATTATCGGTTTTGGCCGCATCGGCAAAGCCATTGCCAGACGTGCCGCCGGCTTTGGTTTGCAGATCATGATCGTTGATCCGGTTGTTTCAGCAGAAGAGGCGAAACTGGCTGGAGTTGAATTGGTAAATCTGGATACCCTGTTGGCTGAATCGGATTATATATGCTTGTTATGTCCTTTGACCGCATCGACCCGTGAGATGATAAAAATGAACGAGTTGAAAAGGATGAAGCGGACAGCCGTTCTGATCAATACCGGCAGGGGAGAACTGGTCAATGAAAACGATCTGGTGCAAGCATTGCAGCAAGGCGTCATCCGTTACGCCAGCCTCGATGTTTTTAGCGGAATCAACGTTTTTGCAGAGAACGGATTTGCATGTACTCATCCTTTGTTTTCTTTAGAGAACGTATTGCTGACTCCGCATATATCGGCCAACTCTGAAGAAGCTGCACTGAACGCCCGGACTGGCGGCGCACAGGCAGTGGTGCAGGTTCTCTCCGGTCAATATCCGGCGCATGTGGTTAATAAAGATGTTAAACCGAAGATTCCACTAACAAGATGAAATACTATCCTTGCGAAGGCTGCAAACCTTCGCAAGGTTATTCTAATTGAGGGATGTTATGGAACTCGCACTTGGCTTGTTGTTTGTCACTCTGGCAGGGCTCGGCACCGGCGCCGGCGCCTGGCCAATGAAAGTGATTAAAAATTTTCGGTTCGAGCAGTATTTATTTTTCAGTATTCTGCTGGGCATTGTCCTGTATCCCTGGATGATCGTCCTGCTGCAAGTGCCTGATCCGCTGCAAGTCATTGCCGATGTGGGTTTCAAACCGTTGCTCATTTCCAATCTTTTGTCGATTTCCTGGGGAATCGCCAATCTGCTCTATTTGATCTGTGTCATCCGAATTGGCGCTGCGCTGACCGGCGCGATACTGTCCGGTTTTGGCATGTCGGTCGGCGTTCTGTTGCCGATGATCCTCAAAGGCAGCGGTCTGTTCAGTCAGGCTCCCAGTCTTTTTTCTCGAGCCGGTGTCTTTATCCTTTTGGGCCTGTTGGCCATGCTGTTGAGTGTTGTCCTCTTGAGTGTTGCCGGATTCGGCAGAGAAAAAACATTGGCGCAACAGTCCGAGCAGGTCCGGCAGAAACAGGCCTCGGGTAATTTTTTAGCAGGATTGATACTCGTCATCGTTGCTGGTATTCTTTCATGCGGCCTTTCGCTTTCATTTGTGTATTCTCAGGGGCCGATTATTGCGGCGGTAAAAGCACAGGCTGCGGGTGAAATCACTGCCAATTTTACCGTCTGGGCTTTTGCCTGCATTGGCGGTGCTCTGGTAAATATTATTTACGCCTGTTATGTTATGACAAAGAAAAAGACCTGGAACTTGTTGTTCGATCGTAAGGACGAACTTGTCTGCGGTGCATTGCTGGGAGTGCAATTCATCGCTTCCATCGTTTTGATGGGCAGGGGAATGGTTTTGCTCGGTGTCTTGGGCGCATCTATCGGTTTTGGCATTCACCAATCCATGCAGATCATAGGCAATCAACTGGTGGGATTTATCAGCGGAGAATGGAGCGGCGTGAAAGGTCGCCCCAGAATCGTCATGTATCTTGCTATTGCCACCATCCTGATTGCGGTAATAATACTTGCCTACAGCAACACCGTTGTGGGCTAGTTGTTGCTTGAATTCAGATGGCAGGTCGATGATGATGAAAGAAACAAAGGTGCTCATTTTTTCTCTCTGTTTGTTGTTTGCTCAATGCACATCCCGGGAGAAAGTCGCTGAAGCAAACTCTGTGAGGGATTTCAAAACCTTGCGTACAAAGATGGTGGAAACACAGATCAAAGCCAGGGGCGTTAAAGATCCTCGTGTTCTTTCAGCTCTCCTCAAGGTAGAACGGCATTCTTTTGTCCCCGAGCAATACCTGAGTCTGGCTTATTCTGATCAACCTTTGCCCATCGGCGAAGAGCAGACCATATCGCAACCGTATATCGTAGCTTTGATGACCGAACTCTTGGACCTAAAAGGGGATGACAAGGTGTTGGAAATAGGCACGGGATCGGGCTATCAGGCCGCCATCCTGGCTGAACTGGTAAAACAGGTTTACACCATCGAGATTATCCCATCCCTTGCCGCTCTGGCAAAAAGTCGGCTCGAAGCAAACTATCAGAACATCCAGGTAAGGGCCGGCGATGGCTACCTGGGTTGGCCTGAGGCCGCGCCCTTTGATGCTGTTATCGTCACGGCTGCGCCGGACCATATTCCACAACCACTGATTGATCAGTTGAAAGAGGGTGGGCGGATGGTCATTCCCGTTGGGAGCTATCCGCAGGAATTAAAAAAGATCGTCAAGCGATCCGGCAAGATTGTAACTACCGATGTCATTCCCGTTGTTTTTGTGCCCATGACCGGGGAGGGAGTGAAACAGAAGAAATAATTTTTTCATTGACCGGAACGCGGACGTCTCGTCCGCGTTGAACAATTCGGAGCTAATGGTTAAAGAGAAAACGCAGAAGCCACAAAGCATACATAAAGGGCACAAAGAAAATGATTTTTCTCTCTTTTTTATCGTGAGGTGGTCGCAAAAGAGACTCTCGCATGGAGTACCGGAATGTAGTAACAGCTTCCCCCTGGTTCTCAATCTCCACAGCCTGTGTGAAAATGATTGACGAACCCCGGGGTCGCGGTTTATGCGATCCCGGGTGTTTCTTAACTTATTGATAATCAGTTAAGAGACACCCGGAGTGGCCGCAAAAAACGCGGCCACATCCGGGGTCTGTTGGTTTTCACACAGTCTGAGAGCTTGGGCACGAGGAAAAAGGCGGGAGTACCTTCTCATTATCAATATTATTCAATTTGAGTGTATTTCAATAACGCCGATCCAGGTTGATTTGTAATCGTCGCTACCAGACCTTTCTGCAAGAGATCATTGCCCATAAATATTTTCTGCTCGCCCGAATCCAGGTTCTCCACCATATACTTTTGATCCGGTTCCAAGCCAAACAGCTTTAATCCGGCTGATTCATAAACGCTCTTCTCGCGACGGAAAATCTGCACCATGCCCGCAGATTCTTCCGGCAGATTGAATTGCCAGGCAAGCCAATCCGTGTTTTTCTGGCTGTACGCCGTGAGTGGATAATAATCGCCTAAAAAGAATTTCTGCACGCTGCGATATTGCTGCAGCTGCTTTTTAGCTTCTTGCGACTGATCTCCCTCTTTTTCATCCCACAGGTTTATGACCAGCCCGGCGGTCATGGCGCTGCGGATTTCATATTCATTGCCTTTTGTCAATGTAGCTGCGCGGCCGGCCATGTGCAACGGCAGCCATTGAAATAGACCAAAACTATGGCATTGCGCATGGATGGCGTCGTAGGCCCAATCGGTGCGGTGCAGCACCGTGCTGCGGCCGATGGTTTCCAGATCGATGCGCCGGCCGCCGCTGGCGCAATTGTCGATTTTTAATTTCGGGAATTTTCTCAGCAGCTCGTCCCAAAAAGCATACAAGCCCTCGATGTATCGCGTTTCAGTTATTCCCTGACGATCCAGGGCGTCCGCGCAACGCCAGTATTCAACCGGAGCGATATTGGCGTCTTCACGATACCAATCAAGGCCGAATTCGGTAATTTTTGCCGAGAGAAAATCCGTTAGAAACCGCCGTGCCTTTTCGTTGCCCAGATTGAAAAGCCTTTCATCTTCGGTCATCTGACTGCGATGACTTTCATAGACGATCCATTTCGGATCTTCGTGCGGCACCGGCCATTTTGTGCCAGAGCGCCATTGCTGATACTCTTCCACGCCGTCAGTCAGTTGTAAAAGCCAGCCGGTATTATTGCTGAATTGGTGCCAGGGCGTGGTTTTGCACACGCGAAACAGTTCAAACCAGAGTAGAAATTCCATTCCCGATCGATGCAACAGATTGCTGATCGGTTTAAAGCCATTGGGATAGAACTGCTTTTTAACGCGCCAATCGCCGGCCTGGAACCACCAATTGCCCTGACCGAACCAATCGGCGTCGATCCAATAAAGGTTTACATCCATTTCCAAATCGATCAGCTTTTGAATAATCTGCATATGTCGTGATTCCGGCCAGCTGCCCCAGGCGCCCTGTATCACCGGCAAGGTGAGCGGTACGCCGCCAGGATGCGGCCGATGATGCGCCAGGATAAAGCGACGGAGCAGATTGTTGCCGCGCAAGCGCCGAACCTCGCTTGCCTGTGTTGTTGATCCATGCCAGAAGAGCAGCAATATACTCGGCGTGCGGATTTCTTCACCGGCGAAAAGTTTTAAATGCGTCAGCGCCAAACCGGATTGCAACTGCAAGCTCTTTTCGTCTGTTCGCCTGAAAACCATCTGCCACTCTCCGGTCCAACCGATGCCGAGAACCATACCCATCGAGTCCAAATCCAGATTGAAAAAGGGCAGTACCTCGCTGGACGATCTGCCGCCACCCGGCGACAACCGAACATCTGTGTTGAGGCTGAGGATTTTTTCCACTGGCGCAAAATCCTCGAGACAGCACAGAGCGCCTTTGGAATAATACAATAGCGGATTTTTAGCCACAACCGGCTGCTGCAGGTCGAGCGGCAAAATATTTTCAAGAATAGGCGTGTCTTTTT
Source organism: uncultured Cytophagia bacterium (assembly GCA_964387285.1). Classification (GTDB taxonomy): domain Bacteria; phylum Zhuqueibacterota; class Zhuqueibacteria; order Residuimicrobiales; family Residuimicrobiaceae; genus Anaerohabitans. The sequence continues at coordinate 19,782 of CAYLWO010000097.1, forward strand.
TGCTGGTATTCTTGAAATTGAGAACCCATTCCACTGCCGGGAAATCGGTATAAACCGTGGCTTTTGCGCTCACGACCAGTCCGGTCGCCGGATCAGCAAAAGTCAGAGTATGCAGAATCCGGTTTGCTTCCAATTTACGGCTGAAATACTCTTTTTTCCAGTTATGTATAAAATCGTTTGAACTTTTACCGTCATAGGTAAAAGAAAAAGGCAAAGAAACCGCAGTATTTGAAAAATGTGATTGAATCCAGGCAGTCGAGGTGGCGAATTCAGCGGGATCAGGTGCGATGGCCCAGGCGGTCAATGTGAGAGAACAGAGAATCACAATGCATGCAGGTAATAAGGCGAGTTTGTTCATCATGCCGACTCCTTATTTTTTATATCGTACTGTATACAGAAGGGGGATAGAAATGTCGATTTCTGCTTTTAAAAAATTCGATGAAGGCGATTTCGCACCTTTTGCGTTAATCTTGTAAATCATTTTGTTATTTCAAAGCATAATTTGGAAAAAAATCCTAAATTTGCTTGTAACTCTATTCTATTTTTATTAAAATTACTTGAATGAAAAGACGATTAACACGGTCAAGGAGCAGTGTGATGAGCAAAATAAATTCTGAGCACCATGTCGTAAATGGCGTGAACATCGTGCGGATCACAGGCCGGCTGGATTTGCCGGGTGCTGACGCTATGGAGATTGCCATGCAACAGCGCCTCAGCGCAGACGTGCAGCGCCTGGTGCTGAATTTGGCTGGAGTGGAATACATCAGCAGCGCAGGATTGCGGTTTTTGCTGGTATGGGCGAAAAAAATGCAGGCTGTGCACGGCATTCTTGTAGTTTGCTGTCTGACGCCCAACGTGCTTAACGTTCTCAATATTTCCGGCTTTAATCAATTGCTCAAGATCTGTGAGAGCGAAGATCAGGCAGCTGCCGCTGCGGCAGGTGCAATAGAATAAATAGTCTTGGCTGTCAGTAAAGACTTTGCGGACTCGGCAATTTTTCAAGGAGGATGTTTTGAACGAGGCATATACAGTATCCCGCTATCTCATCAGCCGTATGCAACAAATCGGCATCAGGCACCTGTTCGGCGTTCCCGGGGATTACAACCTGGACTTTTTGGATGAAGTGCTGAAGAGTCCGATCCGTTGGGTGGGCAATTGCAATGAGTTGAACGCCGGCTATGCGGCAGACGGCTATGCGCGATTGAACGGCATCGGCGCTGCCGTGGTCACCTACAATGTCGGCGGATTGAGCATTTTAAATGCCGTCGCCGGCGCTTATGCTGAGCATGTGCCGGTGCTCATCATCAGCGGCGCCCCGCCGTCCCGGCGCCGCGAGTCCGGCGCGCTGGTGCATCATCTGGTCGCCAATTACTATATGCAGCTTGATGTGTTTCGCAAGATGACCGCTGAGGCCGCACTGCTGGTTAATCCGGTCACCGCTCCCGACGAGATTGACCGGGTTATTCGCAATTGCCTGGAGACGAAATTGCCGGGCTACCTTGAACTCCCGGCTGATATTGTACACGCCGGGTGTCGTGAACCAGGAGAGCTGATTACTAGCTCGTCAACCTCTAACAAAGACAGCCTGTCCGAGTGCGTTGCAGAGGTTGCAGACAAAATCAACAAAGCTGAAAATCCGGTGATACTTGCCGGCATTGAAGTGCTTCGCTTCGGCCTCGGCAACGAACTGCTCCGTCTGGTGGAAACCATCGATATTCCCTTTGCCACCATGCTCAGCAGCAAAGCGGTACTACCAGAGTTGCATCCTCAGTTTATCGGACTCTACCAGGGTGGGTGGAGCAAAGCTCATGTACGCCGGCAAGTAGAGGAATCCGATTGTCTTCTTTCATTCGGCGCCTGGATGACAGATCTGGACACAGGAATGTTCAGCATCAATCTAGATGCGCGGCGGATGATAAACGCCGGAAGCGGCCAGGTGCAAATCGGCAACCACTATTTCCATAATATACAGCTGCGAGATTTTATCCTGGCTTTGGCGCCGGCGGTAAAACCCCGCTCTTTTCAACTTTCTCATCCGGCCGGCGCTTATGTTGCCAAACAGCCTTTTGTACCTAAACCTTCGTGTACTTTAACAGCGCCCCGGCTTTACGAATGCCTGAATTATCATTTAGACGATCTGATGATTCTTCTTGCCGAACCCGGGGACGCTTTTTGTGCAGCGCCGGAATTCAATATTGAGGAGGCTGAAAATTTTATCGTGCAAGCTTATTATAGTTCAATCGGCTATTGCACGCCGGCGGCATTAGGCGTGGCGCTGGCGCGTCCCGGCAAGCGGCCGTTGGTGCTCACCGGCGATGGCGCTTTCCAGATGACCGCACAAGAGGTTTCTACTATGATCAGAGAGCGCTGTCCCGGCGTGATCGTACTTATAAATAATGATGGGTATTTGATCGAACGTAAGCTTCATGACGACGGCTTGTATAACGATATTCAAAAGTGGCACTATGCCAAACTGCCGGCAGTGTTTGGCGATGACTCTTTTGTCATCAGCCAGCAGGTGACCACAGAGGAAGAATTGGAGCAGGCCATGCGCACCGTTGCCGGCGCAAAGGACAAACTGGTGTTTATCGAAGCCTGCTTGCCGAACCGCGACTGTTCCGACGGTCTGACCAGGCTTGGAAATGCAATCCGTCAGGCTACTGCGCCGAAACGGGAAAAGTGAGAAGGTGAGAATAGACTCGAAATTCATTATTTGGATTATCTTTGCTTTTGGTAAAATATTTAACTAAATTTAACTTATCATTCAGATGTTCCTTGTTTGACTTTGTGAAGAAAGGCTTGATTAATCGTTGGCGCTTTAAATATCAAGAATCTGGACATATTTTAAAATATAAACAGCAGGATGATATGAGATGGAGTCCATTCGAGTCTTCATTGCAGACGATAATCGTTTACTTCGAGAAGGACTTGTTTCTTTACTGGGAGATCAGGAAGACCTGATCGTTATTGGCACGGCCCCCAGTGGGCATGAAGCTCTGGAACAAATTAAAAATTTATGTCCAGACGTTGTTCTCATTGACATCGGCATGCCGGATAAAGATGGAATCGAAGTAACGCGCGTACTGCACCAGGATATGCCGGAAGTCAAAGTGGTTATTCTTGGAATGTTGGACCTGACTGAAGAAATCATGCAGTGTATCGAGGCCGGGGCTGTCGGCTATGTCTTGAAAGAAGCCTCATTTGACCATCTAGAGAAAACCATTCGTTCTGTCTTCCGCGGCGAGTCGTTTTGTTCTCCCCAGTTGACAGCCTCGCTTTTTACGCGTATTGCAGAGTTGGCCAGTGAACGCAAGCCGAAAATACCTGATGGTTCGGTCAAGCTGACCGGCCGAGAATCGGAGATCATTAACTTGATCGCCGAAGGATTGTCCAATAAAGAAATAGCCAAACGGCTTTTTATCGAAACACAGACGGTGAAAAATCACATTCATAATATTCTCGACAAACTGCAATTGTATAACCGCCTTGAAGCCGTAGAATACGCTCGTGAAAGGAACCTGCTCAAAAAGTAAAAAAATAGTACCAGGACTTTGTATCGAAAAGTACCAATTAAACTTTATCTAAACCTCTTCCTGACTGATTGTAAACCGGTCCCTCCGATAGACCTTATTTAAACCTTAAGGTCTATTGAATTTCTGCTCTGAATTGCCTATACTGTTCATGATATGAAACAACGAGATTTTAAAATTAAAGTCGTACTGGCGAGCCAGCCGCAAATGCTCTCTGACGTGATCAGAAACATGGTAGAGCGTCAGCCCGATATGCAAGTCGTCCAAGTGCTTGACCCGACTGAACTACCAGTTGCAATTAAGGAAATCATAGCGGATGTGATTATCATCTCTGCAAGCAACACTAACGGAGATGCCATTATTTGCGATCAATTGTTGAAAGAACATCCATTGTTGCAAGTTATTACTCTTTCGGCAAAATGTGATACAGCTTTTTTATACCGATCGGACGCACCCAAGATGCGTATTGACGAACCCTCAGAACAGGTAATGCTTGACGCCATCAGGGAATGCATGCGCTAGATTCTGCTCATTCATAAAGTGAGTTTTATATGCAGCCGCTATTTTTGCCAAGATGATATGAGCTTCTTAACAAAGCTGAGTTGAACGCAGCATTGAGGTAATTATGCAGAAACATGAAAATAGGATGTTTGTGGGATTAAAAACCAATGAAAAGCTGCGCGACAGTCTTGATGCTGCCTCGCCTTCCATGAAGCCGTTTTTTAACGATAACAACCCCGAGTTTCTGCAGATTTTGAGAATTAACGACACAGAATATATCGGCAAGGTGGTTGACAGCGGCGCCACATTGGAAAATCTAAGCAACATATTTATGAATGTGAAAACAATGCTTAAAATGATATGCCCTAGTTTCTTTTTTGCCGACGATGCCATCAAGATAATGGCGCTCAATCAGATACCGGCAAGAATGTTTTGCTAGTGGATGGGTTTTGGCATTTAAAAATATTGTGCAGCACAACAAATTTTGAACAATTAGCTTGCTTAAAAAGCGAGGAGTCGACATGCAGGTTGAGAAAAATAAAATAGTCGCACTTCATTACATCTTGAGATTGGATTCAGGAGAAATTGTTGATTCAACTGCCACTCACAAGCCAGTATATATTCTGGTCGGACATCATCAGGTTATCCCGGGATTGGAAATGGCCATCATGGGTATGAAAGCCGGGGATATAAAAGATGGGACCATTGAGCCAATAGATGCTTACGGTTTAAAAGAAGATAGACTTGTAAAAGTTTATTCGAGAAATTTCATTCCACAGAGCATCGCCTTATATACTGGCCGGATTTTAAGTGCAAAAAAGAAAAATGGTCAAAAGGTCAAAGTGGTCGTAAAATCTTTTAATGAAACTGAGGTGGTCCTTGATTCCAATCACCCGCTTGCCGGGGAAAAATTGAACTATAAAATAAAAATTCTGCAGATAAAAGATGCCACGCCGCAGCAACTGCAAATGGAGTAGGCTAATTAGTTTTTGAGCAATATGTTCAAAGGCCCAAAAGCGCTCAGTCATACTCAGAACCCGGATATTAAAGCAATGCCTGATGGAGGTTTTGTTACATTACCAATAGACCTATTCATTAAAGGTTAGTGGGTCGATGTAAGAATTTATTGACTTTTGGGCAAATAATATTTAACTTAATCACTAATTATAACTGGTACGCAGTGGTGTTCTATTTGGTTTAAATTCCATAACTTGCGCCCATAGCTCAGCTGGATAGAGCAACGGACTTCTAAT
>CAYLWO010000098.1:0-24777 GCA_964387285.1 uncultured Cytophagia bacterium
TTGCTGAAACAATTCTCCATGGCGCGCTCATTGGTGGTGCCGAATCCTTTGATGCCTTCATACGGAGTGCTGACCTCGGCGATGATTTTGCCGGTATCCACTTCATAAGCACGGATTTTCCCATGAGCTCGATAGGCGAGGATATTGCCGCTGCCTCCGTTATAGGTTTTCGGTACATAGGTGCTGCTGCTCAAACGACCGTCCAGCTTGCCGATCACCACCACATTGACAAGATAGCGTTCGCCGATTTTGCGCGCCACAACGGCATCGCCGCCAAAGCCTTCCTTAAACCAGGTGATGTTTTTACCGGCCAACAGCTGACTTTTCTGTAAAACCTGAAATCCGGCATCCACAAACGCCTCGGAGAGAAAGCCTTCCGGCCGATCATCCGTGACTTGCTTGCCGTCCTGCAATACGGTAAAGCCGGTCACCACAGTGAAATTGCGCACGTATTTTTTCAACTCTTCTGCTGTTACTTCGCCGGTGACCCACGCTTCGATCTCGACGTAATACATGCCCTCCTGCTGCCGCTCGTTGAGAATGCGGCAATCGCGAATGTATCCTTTGGTCTTGTTGATGACCGTCTCATCGACCAGCCGGCCGATCTGCAGCACCCGCTCGGCATCCACTTCAATGCCCAGGATTTCCAGAGCTTTGACGCGTGCATCGATCAACGCCTCGTCCCGGGCCATGGCCACGTCGCCGGCTTTGATGCTGGCTCGGCCCTGAGCTTGAACCACCTGAACCGAAGACTGCGCGAGACAGTTTGCAGCAACGCCCATAAAGAACAACACCAACATCGATTTGTAAAAACGCAACATAATTCCTCCTTTGGTTCTATAGGGTCTCTTCCTTAACAACTGCCGTGATCCGACCGATCTGTATCTGATCGCCGAAACAGAGTTGATGTTCGGCGTTGACAAGTTCTCCGTCCACATAGGTACCGTTCTGACTGTTCAAATCGCGCAGAAAAAATCGAGAATCCCGGCGAAACAGGACGGCATGGATTTCAGAAACGGTTTTGTCGTTGATTTGAATCTCGCACTGTTCACTGCTGCCGACCAGTGCGCTGTCCTGCATAAAAAGATAATCCTCTCGACGGGTGCACGCTTCCGAGCGATTGACCTTTTCGGTTTCCCGATCAAATATATATTCTTTAACCCGAATGAGCAGCGCCGGCCGATCCGTCGGCAGATCATCGGTGGTCGGACCGCCGGTGATCGCCTTGCGTTTGGCGCGATTCATCCGCACTTCATGCGGCAACAGACAAAGCAGTTCTGCGACCGGCTCAACCAGCTCGCCGGATTTGTCACGCGTCCAGATTTCCAAAAGATCACCGTGATGAATGACATGCCGATCGACCAGAGCCTTTTTAAAAACGGTCGCGCCGGCGGAAAGATCAGAATAAACAAATTCGTCTTCAACACATTGAATCTGTGCCAGTTTTCGGGAAATACAGGGTTGGGTCAAGGCCAAAACGTTTTCCTGCGCGCTCGCGGTGTTGCGTCCTATTTTGAAAAAACGTTGTGGCAAAATCCTTAGTTTTTCATCAGCCCATTGCAGAATAAAAGCGCCCCGTATGCCGAGATGGGACTGGGCGCTTTCTAACGCAGCAGTTATCTCTGCAGCTTCTGGAAAAGCCTGATGCGCTTTTTTATAATAATGCACCGCGTCCGTGAAATTGCCTTTTTTCTCAGCCTCCTGTCCCTGGAGAAAGGTCTGCCAATCAGCCCGCTTCTGGTCCAGCTCTTTCAGCGCCAACTCGGCGATCGACAATTCCACGTTCAGCGACAGAGCTCTTTTAAAACATGCTTGAGCATGATCAAACGATCTTTCCGCCATGGCTCGTTGGCCATCGCTGTGCAGGCTCTTGGCCAGGTTGCGGGTATTATCCAGGGCGTTCAGGCGATCCTCAATGGCCTGAGGTTCAAGTTCTTTCTGCATCTGTGCCAGATATCCCCGCGCGCTTTCCAGTTTGCGCTGCTGTTCCAACGCAGTCACCTGTGCCAGACCCTGTTCAGCATATTGTTGCATGGTTTCATGCAACGCTTCCTGCAGCGTGATCTCTTGGGGATAGAGGGACAGCAGGTTGCGCAATTCACGGAGTGCAGCCGGATAATCATTTTGCTGACGCAACAGTTTGACGCGGGACAATCCTTCCTGCCGCTGCAAACCGGCGATCACTTTTTTCTCCAAAGCGAGAGCGGCCGCATGCCTGGGAAAAGCAGACAGAATTTGATCCAGTTGCGTGCGGCACGGCACATACTGTCCTTGTTCGAACAACGTGAGCGCCCTGGGCATCCAGAGGGATTCGATTTTCTGCAGCGTTTCTGATTTGCTCTGCCAAGAGGTCCGGGCGTCCTGATAATGCCAGTTCTGCTCGACAAAAAACTGCAGCGCTTCGATGCTCGCAACCAGATCGCCCTCCTGCATGCGCTGTTCACTCTCTTCCCAATGCTTGCGGCATTCTGCAGCCACGGAACGTATTTTTTCCGCAGCGGCCATATAGACCGGGAAATGCGGGCGACTCGTCAACGCCTCGTCGATCTGCTGCAGAGCGATGATCACATTGCGCTCCTCTGTCAAACTGCGCAATGCCGCCTGATACGCCTTTTCTGCTCTGCCATAGTCGGCGTGCTGTTTCGTTAACAGTTCCAGGCGTTGATCGTGCGGATGAATTTCCCGGGCTGCGGCCAAATGACGTTGGACCTTGTCCAGTTCGTTGTCGGCCAATTCACGTTCCGCTTCAAGCAGCAATTCGTCCACTTGCTCAAGTTGCGCCTGAATGGTCTGCAACAGACGTTGCGCTTCCTGATAATCGTCCGCTTCCCGGGGAATGCCCTGCAGTTCGGTTTGAACGGAAAAAAGCTGTTTTTGCGACAGCAGTTGCTTGGCTGATAAAAGCGCATTATGCGCAACAACATTGATATTCGCCTGATGCTGTAAGGGCGGCAATGAACGCCAGAGCGGATATTTCTCCGCCAAATTCTCGAGCACCTGCACGGCTTGTTGATAATGACCGGTCGAAAGCGCGTGACGAGCTTCCACGCACCACTTTTCAGCTTCCTGGCATTGTTCCTGAACAATTTTTCTCAGTGCATCCAGTTGTTCAAATCGATACCGGCTCGTACAATCGTCGAGCGTCTCCTGAGCGCCTTGCGGATCGCCTTGTTGGATGGCTTCCCGGCCGCGCTGTTCTGCCGCTTGCACGGTTTGCCATTCTGCCGTCAATTCTTTGCTTAACTGCGCGATATCCTTAAAATCCGGTTGCACCTGCTGAACAAGACGGCAATGACGCAGAGCCTCTTCCAGATTCAGAGCATGCAGGTGATCATGCACCAACTTGTAATAGCGTTGGGCGACCGCTTCGGTGATGCTGTCATAGAGATTATTCCGGTCGGCGGCTTCGTCGGTATTTCTCGCTTCCCGGGCGAGCTGCAAAGAGCGATCGATATCACCACTGAGCATGGCTGTTTGCGCTTTGGCCAACAGGCCCAACGCGGTTTTACGTTTGCTCAGACGGCTGGGGATCTCTTCCAGATAATCGGATTCCGTGTTGAGGCTATGGCCCTGGTCATAGGCAATCTGTGCGGAATCCAAATTGTTCTCGGCCAACAACCGCAGCGCTTCCGAAAAGTAAGCGCGTGCTTGCTCGTCCGTCTTGTACGCCTTTTGCAACAATTCATCGGCCAAGAGGAGAGTTTCGGCCTGTTGCAGTTCATTGAGAGCGGTGCGCAACTTGTGTTCGCGCAGTGCGTCCTGGCCGGCTTTAAGATGGCGATAGCGGTCGATGACACTCATGAGTTTAGCGCCCAGTTCTCCCATGAGCGGAATGTTAACGCCATATTTGTCCAGCCGCGCCTGCGATACTGAAAAGATACGCTGCTTGTGTTCCAATTCCTTAACCGCGGCCGCGACATCCCGCCGCTCCGGATAACTGCTAAAAGAGGTGATGGCCTTGCCGATCCACAATTCCAACTCGACCCGAAAACGGGTAATATCGGTTTTCGCCTTTGCACCCGAACGGCTGCGCTCCAACCGCTTGGCAATGCCTTCGCACCAGAGATCGATAAGCTCGACGAATTCTTCATGGTCGGCATAAGATTCGGCGCGTTTGATTATGTCGAGATAAGTGCCGCTGTTTTCAAAGAAGAGTGATTTCAGGAATTCAAAATTGTACATAATCGTACCAGGTTTAGAAAAGAAATTTTATGATAAAAACCCATATCAGGAAAATCCACAGAACAGACACAATGAACCAATACATGGTTTTACGGTGATAGTAAAGCACGGTTTGACGGCTTTTGTAAAAAATAAAAAACAATAAAAGCAAGACCATGAGCAGAACGCTGCGCCAGACGATTTGTCCGACCGTCAAACGCTGAAAAGCCCGGCCCTGGACGCGACCTGACCAGAGAACAGCGCCGGATTGGATACGTATGAGTTTACCAACCAGCGTAATATGTGCTGCATTCGAAGATTGCTCACGCGTCAAGACTCGGCAGCGCAACAGGGCTTGGGGGCTGGTCAATTTGCCCATCTGTTCCAGCGTGGACTCGTCGTAAAGGTCACGCCTGTCCAGTTGTTCGTACAGGCCGGTGAGCACCCGGTCGATTTCTTCGCGATCGCCGGCAATGGTATATTTCTTGATTCCAGACAATTCAGCGATGACAAGATCGCGCACCACGCCGTCCGGATCATCCTCCACCTTGGTGACAGCAATGCGCAAACCTGCCGGAGCGCTCGATTGCAGATCGTGGAGCAGCTGAACTACAGCGTCATCGATAGCCGCATTCATCAGGCCGGCAAGAACGGTACTGGGAATAATAATAATTGCGAATAGCAAAGCGAGGCAGATCGTACGCGCTTGCACAAGTTTTTTAAAAGAAAAATCAATCGCGCAGAAGCACAGAGGCGCAAGGGAAAACATGAAGACTCCTCATCTGGTAAAACTTGACAATAAATAGTATTTATGTATAATCTTAAAAAAGATTTTGGTATTACAATTTTAACCAATTCAGCTTAAAACACAATTCAGTCAACAAATGCCAGATACCATAAGTAGAGCTTGGCAGATATCAAATAAATACTGATTAGCATGGAAAGAGTCAAAATTGTGAAGGACAAGATTTCCAGAGTAGAAATAATTCCATTCATAATTTTTTTGGTGGTGCGACCGACTTCCTCCATTAATATTGTACTAATAAAAATAAGAGTTATGGAAACTGCAAACAAAATTACAATTCTAATTACGACCTTTTTAAGGCTGAGATCAACAACTTTATTGAAAATAATGTCATAATCGCCTTTTAAGTATTTACAATTCTCTGCAAATAGGACTTGAGCTGATTCCAGTTGTAATAATTGTACGTTCAAAATTTCTTCATCATTTGTCGGAGAAATGACCAATATCGCTTCAGCGCCGCTAAATTGTCCCAGTTTTTTTCTCTGATTTGGATCAACAAGATCTTGAAGTTGAAATTTTAATTCTTGAAGTAATTTGTCCAATTTGAATCGGCTTAAAATCTTAATCTTTGCTCCAATTTTGGCCTTCTCCATTGCCAAGCCGACAGCGACGTCTTCTTCTACGATTTGCAAAAAATTTGGAGTTTTACTATTTCGAGTTGATTCTGCATTGGCGCCGACGATCGCTATCGTAGCAAATCTCTCTGATTGGGCAACTTGTAAAACTCTATGCAAAATCCCGGGCATTGCTTTAAGTTCGATTTTTCCAGAAGCAGCCGCAATAATTTCTGCTGACTCTACATCGACCAGAAATAGACTATTGATTTTATTTCCCGTTTGTGCTTCAATATCACCTACCACTAAAGCGTCGGCGCCTAGAAATTTGCCCAAACGTTGGCGTTTCTTCTTGTCAAAAAGATCGCTGTATTGAAATTTGAGTTCTTTTAATGCGGCATCTAATAACGTTCGACTGACAACAGTTAAATTAGCAGGTTTGTGATTAACCAGGGCGGTCGTTGTTTTTAGTTCCAATTGCCGGTCTTTAATTCCCACGACAGCGACCGAAAAATGCTTTTGCCTGGATATCTGATTAACCAGCGACTTTACTAATTGATCAGGTTCATTATGGCCAATAATATGATAACATGAAAGATAACAAGTTATTATAATAAAAAAAACTATGCACGAAAATTGACTGACTTTCATATTTAGTCTCCTAACCATTATCATCTATTCTTACATGATCCATTTTATAATCCTGAGAATTATGATAGCAATGCCCACCAGAAAAAAGAGTATAAATAAAAAAATTGCCACTCCCGCACCAAAAAGATCATTTTCACTTTGTAACAACAATACTAAAATAATCAAAATGATCAATGATAATAAATACAATGCCACATAACCGATTGAAAACCGAACATAAAAATTTTTCCATAACCGCAAATAATTATCGCCGTCCGGATAAACAAAATCCTGAGCAGCAACAACCTCGGCATTTTCGACGTCCAATAATTGTAAATTAATCTCTTTCTTCTGAACTTCAATAGAAGAGACCAGCACATATTCTGCTCCGGTAAACTGCCCCAGTTTCTTTCTCATGTCAGGATCAAAGAGATCTTCAAGTTGAAATTTCATTTCTTTCAGGACAGACTCGAGCTTAAATCTGCTGAGTATTTTAACATTTGGCGTTTTCCTGTTTTTATAAGATACAATATGGGCTGTTAAATTTTGTTGAATTGTATTAAATTGAGAAACGAAAGCATCACCAGTCAATGTGCCGATTGGAGCTGCTAAAATGGCTATCGCGGGATTATCTGTCAGGGCAGCAGTAACGAGTATCTTATCAATCGAGTTGTCGATCTTGTAGAGAATTTGTTCTTTCATAGAAGCGGCTAGTAATTCAGCAGTCTCAACATCGATGAGATAAAGCCGTTCAATTTCACTTTTGTCATTTTTGGCCATATCAGCCACGACAACAGCGCTGGCGCCGACAAATTTACCCAATTTCTGGCGCTTTTGTTCGTTGAACAAATCACTATATTGAAAATGTAGTTCTTTAAGCGCTGCATCCAGTAACGCACGACTCACAATTCTGACATTATTGCTTTTTGCTCTTGAAAAAGCGGTAGTGAGAAAGAGCTCCGTGTCGCGATCAGATATCCCAACAATTGCCAGAGTGATTTGTTTTTCATGCTTTATCTGAGACAAAAGATTAGCAGCTAATTGATCATAGCGATGTTCGGGAGTTTCACTGCAGGTACAAAAAAGAGAGAAACCTGAAACAAGAAAACATAACCTGACAAGTATATTTCTCTTCATAATGTTCCTTGCTTTTTTGCGGTTTATCACCATTCAAGAGTTTCAAAAAGATTGAGCTATGCAATAAATCATGCATCACTTTCATAATCTGATTCAGATATCTATTAATATCTAAGTGTGTCTCATTTAACAAAATTTTTGATAATACCGTTTGTCAAAAAGCTCCTTATCCATCCCGAGCCACCCGGAATCCTATAGTATCCTCCATATAATCCCACGGCTTGCTATATCGCGACGAGTTGCGACAAAACCTTGGACTATCATCCCATGAACCACCGCGCAATACCCGATCCGGACCCGAGGAGTCTCCCTGAGCAATGGACGATGAAACATTTCTACGGTATTTGTCCAGGTATGAGTCCGAACACCACTCCCAAACGTTCCCGCTCATGTCATATAGACCAAGTGCGTTCGGACGTTTTTTACGTACGGCATGTGATCGATCGCTGCTGTTTTTCTCATGCCATGCGAAATCATCGAGTTTACTCAGTCTATTGGTTCCAGACCATTCACATTTAACTCCGCCGTCTCTAGCCGCATACTCCCATTCCGCTTCAGTCGGCAATCGACCGCCAATCCACTCACAATACTGCTGCGCATCATCCCAATTAACATTCACGATAGGATGCTGATCGGTCCAACCCTGAGATGGAGCTTTGGGCATATTTCTACCTGTGGCTTTGCAAAAAGCTTTATACTGCGAGACGGTTACAGGTGTCCGGGATAAATAAAATTTTTCCACGCGAACTTTGTGTACCGGGAGTTCATCTGGGAAACCGTGGCCAAACAAGTCTCCCATCTCATATTCGCCGCTTTGAATTAACACCCAATCGATTTCAAGCACTTTTGAAGGTTCAATCACTTGCCGGCGTTTTTTCTTGCGCACTGTTGAAGAGACACTCGTTTCGGCAAGTTCATCAACCTGTTCACTTGATTCAACGATTTCAGGGGCCTTCATTTCTATGTCAATATTTTCCTGGGTCGTTTGTACAAGAATCGTCCCCTCTTCTTCTACCTTGATAGCCGGCGCTTGCAATCTACCCAATCGCTGCAGTTCCCGATGCCCGTTTGCCAGCACAGCCAATGCCTCCACTGCCGTCTGATACCGCTCCTCCGGCTTTTTGGCCAGTAATTTTGTCAGCATCTCGCGGCTGAAATCAGACCAGGCCTCAGGAATGTGCGGCGCCAGAGTCAGGTGCGCCCGCATGATGCTGGCATAACTTCCCGTGAACGCAGGCCGGCCGGCCAGCATGTGATAGAAGATCATGCCTAGCGCATACAAATCAGCGCGAAAATCGTAAACATCCTCAAACTGCTCCGGCGCCATATACTGCGGCGTGCCCACCTGAGAGCTGAAACGCGCCGAGCCCTCGGCAATGCGGCTGATGCCAAAATCGCCGATCTTGATGGCGCCATCGCTGTGAAAAAAAACATTCTCGGGTTTCAGGTCCCGATGAATCACTCCCTTTTCGCCTGCGTCAAACGCATAGCTGTGGGCAAAGGCCAATCCTTGCAACAATTGTTGCAATACCGTAAAAGCCGCTGCTTCGCTCATGGGGCCTTCAGCGAGCAAACGATCGCCAAGACTACCGCCGGCGCAATATTCCATTACCAAAAAATGATTATTCTCCAGAGAAAAAGCGCTCAGCAGGCGAACAATGTGCGGGTGCTGCAATCGGGCCATAATCTGCGCCTCCCGCTCGAATCCATTTTGAAAAATCTTGCCCTTTTCCGTGAGGATCTTGACGGCCACCTGCATACGCGAAATTTTCTCTTCAGCCAGATACACTTCGCCAAAACTGCCGCTGCCCAACAATCTTTTCAATTCATATTGATCACGAATCACATCGCCGACATTGATCATATGCCTAACTCCATACCATCGACTCTAGATTCTAAAGTATAAAAAGCGATTGCTGAATGCTGTCCGCTATTTTCTGTAAATAACCGGTCTGTTGCAGATTCCGTCGATCCTCCGTGTGGGAGAGAAAACCCACCTCCAACAGCAATGCCGGCATGGCGGCGTGACGCAGCACGCTGAAATTCGCACTGCGCAAATCATCAGCGCTGCCGCCGAAACGAATGCCGGTGTTCTGTTGCAAGGCCGCGCCAAGGACCTGGCTATCCTGCCAGTACAGCCGGCGCTCGAGTTTGAAAAGAACATCTTCGATATTCACATATCCCGGACCCAAGTCCTGCTCCTCTTCCCCGGACACGGAGTTCTCCTGATCAGCCAATTGCGCCGCGATTCGATCCGAAGCCTCCTCGCTGCAGAAATAGGTTTCGAATCCGCGGCGCGTTTTGTTGAGTGCGGCATTCACATGCACACTGAGAAAAAGATCCGCCTGATATTGATTGGCGATCAACGTGCGCTCGCGCAACGGCAAATAATAATCACCCCGTCGCGTAAGAACAACCTGCAAGCGTCCGCTTTTTTGCAGGCTCCTTTGCAGCTTGAGCGCCAGGGAGAGCGTAAGATCTTTTTCATCAATGCCTCCATAGCTGGCGCCGCTGTCCCATCCTCCATGTCCGGCGTCGATCACCACTCTTTTGATCTGCATCCGGCTGCGAATGGGCGCCGCAAGCCCGACAGGGATCACTGCAGGAGGCGTTGTCATCCGTAAACGGGTGGCCTGTAAAACGATTTTATCCGGCCCACTCTGAACAGCAATGTCGCACTCTTCGATCAGTCCGATTTCCACACGCGCGCCGCCTTGTGCCGAATTCTCAATCTTGAGATCCCTGAACATCGGCAGGCTCAGAGCTGTGACCTGCGACGCATACGGCCTTTCCAACATAATCACCAACGCCGGCGGATCCGGACGATAAAAATAATAAAACTCGCCGCGTTGCGGTATCGTCAACTCGAGACGAACCGTATTAGCATCCATAATACGGCCTTGATGGCGAAGGCTCTGCGTCTGGCTGCTGACGCTGTTGGGTCGGAGGAGGAGCAAAACCAGTACACAGCAACAGGCATTCGCCCCGAACAACCCACTAGCGTTTTTCCAGTTGCAAAAGAGTTTTAATATTTTCATCGTTAGGCGCCCGTTGCAACGCTTTTTCGTAAACTAGAATAGCCTGTGCTTTCATACCGAACTGCGAATAGGTTTTGCCGAGATTGACCAGGTAATTGAGATTATTCGGCGCCAACGCCACAGCTTTTTGCCAGGCGTTGATCGCTTTCTCCACCGAATTGAGCTGAGCATAGGAAAAGCCGAGATATGCCCAGTATTCCGCCTTGTCGCTGGAAATTTGCACAGCTCTTTCCAACTCTTGAACCGCTTTCTGCGGCTGTCCGGCTTCGAAAAAACGCAATCCCTGTTCATAATAATCCTTGGCTTTGCCCAGGTCCGCCTTTGCGACCGGACCGGTTGTCTTTGGCAGCAGCGTCATAATCTCCGGCGCTTTCCAGACAACCACGGCACATAATAAAACAAGGATGAGCGGCGCCAGCCATCTTTTCCTGTGTACAGGCTTTGGCAAAACCTGTCCGGAATCGCCGTCACCCTGTTTCACCGGTTGGGATGGCTTTTTTATTGACGGATCCGTCTTCACTGGCGCCGGAATGTCGACTGCACCGGATGGAATCTTTGCACGAACGCTGAGTTTGATCTCCATCAGGGCCTGCTTGAACTGTTCTGCGTTTTTCAGGGGTCGGTCTTCCGGAAGATCGGCTGTTGCGCCGGACAACAGTTGCAGCAACTCGCGGTGGCGCGGCAGTTCCATGTATTTGCCGTGAAAACCGGTAATTTGTTTCAAAGGCTGCACCTGTTCACCGGTGATCATATAATACAGCGTCTTGGCCAGAGCGTACAAATCAGCGGTTGCGTCCAGTGAATCACCGCCTAATTGTTCCGGCGGGCAATAAAATTGCGAACCGATGGTGGTAAAATGGGTAGGCATGTTGGATTCGGAAAAAACCTTGGCGATGCCAAAGTCAGCCACTTTAATCCGCGTCTTGTGCTGCAGCAACAGGTTCTCCGGTTTGATATCCCGATGAATCACGCCGTTTTGATGCAGAAAGGTCAGCGCATCGCACACTTGAACGCACAGATCAATCGCTTCGGGCAGAGTGTAACGTTTTCCGTCAACGTTTTCCTCAAGATATTCCATGATAAAATAAAACAATTGGGCGCCGGAAGCGTCATGAAGAATGCCATAGTCCTCGATTTCCACAATATTCTCATGTTTGAAATCGACCAGCACCTGATAGTCTTTCATGAACCATTGCAGAGCTTTTTCCGCCAGCTCGCGCTGCTGCTGTGGATCTGCAATCTGTTGCAGAGCCACCGGATAAAAAACCTTAATGGCGTAATAACGCTTGACGTGTTCACGCCAGCCTTTATACACGACGCCGAATCCACCCTGTCCGATCGGATGTTCGTCGAGAATCTCGATATCCTTGATGCGAAATCCCTTGGGCAAATTGATGGGTATCATAGGTGACGATCTCCTTTTTACTGGACACAAAACGCCACGCGGCATTCTTTGAGAAACTTGCCGATTTGATCCGCCCAGAGCACCAGCCCGGCGTCCTTGTCACTAAGCACCACGTCGCAGCGATTGACGCCGCTCACCCGAATCGCCTTGATGACCAGCGGATGATCACCCACGCGATCTTGAATGGTTTGGTTTCCAGGTTGGTCTGTGTAGGCAACCACGCCCTGTTCAATGGCATAGCCGGAATCGATCTTGAGCATACCATAGATTTCCTTGCCGTCCTCAGCCAGGATCCGCGGCGCCAACGCCGGCCGCAATCCAAGGCCTCCGGCATCAATGACCAGGCCGGTGTAACGCTGCTGAGCAGCTGCAGACGGCGGATTGTAATTGCCCGGCAAGGCGTATTGCGGCGTACTTTGGCTTGCTGCATCCGCCTTTAATCTCGGAATCAAAACTCGATTGATTCCAGAACTGCCGTTGCAGAAAATCGCCAAAGTCGAAGTATAATACACGCTGCCGTCGCCGGCAAAATGCCGTTTGCGTTCGATCTCGCGCGCGTTTTTGACCATAGCGGTCATAGCCAGGCGCGTTCTGGCATCATAGAGCCGGTTATCCTTGATGATCCTGGCGCCATCTACAGCAATGCCTTCGATATAAGCGGCCATCTCTACATAGGCCTTGGCTCGTGCTTCTGTCATGGCAAATATCAATTTTTCCGCCAACGATCCGCGTCTGTTTTCGTCCGGACGGCCATAGGCGGTCACGCTAATCAGCTGTTTTTCAAAATTCACGGCTGCCGTGACATCTTTATCCTGCTTGATCTGCATCAGGCCGGATGTCTGCGTCTGGGCCGGCATGGCCGTAAAAAGACAAATAAACAAACACGCCCAAAAGGTCCTTTTCATAAGGTATCCTTTCTATATCAAATGAACAATCCCGATTTATTATTTTTAAAACAACAACAACACCCGGCCTTTGCTGCGGAACGGTGTTTGCTGGTCTGCCCAAATGATTCGATTGGCATCCTCATGCGTCACCACCAGGCATGGTTGATTGAATTGATCCAGTTTGGAACCGGTCACCGTAATCACCAACGGCTTTGGACCTACTTTATCTTGTGCCAGCTTGCCGCTCAGCGATGTGCCGTACCAGACCATGCCGTTGTTCATCAAAATTTCTCGCGGCACATACTCTTTTCCATACACGCTTTTGCCGTCAGGAGTCATTACGCTTATCAAAACCGCCTGACGAAATCCTCCGTGCAAACTACGGCAATCCAACACCAAACCGGTCCAGCCGCTATACTCGATGCGTTTGGGTTCCGGCAACGGCGCCGGCTTGACCGGCGTCGGTGTAACTTTGGTGACCTCTTTCCAGAACGGCTCCTGTTGTACGATCATCGGGATAAATCCTTGTTCGCCGTACAAAGGCATAGAGACCGTGGCCTGTGCGAGCAAGGAGCCGTCGGCCAGACGTTCCCACTTATCATACTCGCTGAGATGACGGACCTGGCGCAATTTTCCTTTCCAGGTCTGCTGGATGAGTCCGCTTTCAATGCTGCTGCCGACGGTCACAACGCCGTCGATCTGCACGCCCAATACAATCTCGCCCAATTGCGACACTGCGTTATAGTAGGCGGCATCGATGGCTTGTACTTTTTCGTCCGCTTCATTTTGCACTCGGCTCTTGTCGGCAGCGCCGTAGGCCGAAACGATAATCATGCCGTTTTCCCAATCGATCTCGCCGTGTGCTGATCCGGCATAGGTGGACTGGCGCAATTTGTTGCCCTCATAAGCCTGCGCCGCCTCTGCAGCGATCTGCTGCGGTGAAATATCCTGCCCGTACCCTGATCCGGCAACGCACAAAAGGCAGGCCCACATCACTAAATTCTGCATTCGATAGCTTGTCATATAGCTCCCTCCTATTGACTATTATATGTAGATTTCAAAAAATGCAAAGCTGCTCGATTTTTCCCGTCAAATTGCAAAGCTCTCTGCCACAGACGTCTTGCTTGGCCGATTTTACCCTGTTCATAACAGGCAAGCGCCTGATCGTTGCAGGATTTGGCCATGCTGTCCAATGCGGTCAAATCGTTGGGTTGTATTTTCAAAGCGCTTTGCCAGCAGGACTCGGCCCGATCGCGCAGGCCTTCAGTATAATACAGCCAGCCAAGGTCGACCCAGGCCTTTATATAGTTCGCGTTGATGCGCAGACAATTTTCAAATTCGCTTTTCGCCACCTGCAGATTACGCAATCTCTGGTACGCGCGCGCCAGTCGGTAATGGGTATCGGCGTCTCCGCTGTCCAGTTTTCTTGCCGTCTCAAACGCGACAATGGCCTGCTCATCCTGCCGACGATAACTGTACAAGGCGCCCATGAAATAATGGGCAGCAGCGTTTTGCGGGTCCGCCTGCACCACACTCATAAATTGCCGCATGGCTTCGTCAAACTGCAATCGATCCATATGAATAAATCCAAGCCAGAGCCGGGAAAAAACATCCTGTGGCGCCAAACGAAGAACCTGACGGAAATAGGTTTCAGCCTGGTCTGTCTGCTGAAGCTTGAAGCAAATCAAGCCCAACTGCGCCCTGGCAAAAGTGTTTTGCGGCTCCATATCCGCGATCCGTGCAAATAATTTTCTGGCGGCCTGCAAATCTCCGCGCTGATGCGCCTCGGCAGCTCGGGTGCTCATCTCCTGCACAGACATGGTTTGTGGCCGCACCACGCCCGCTAGAAACAGAGCGCCCAGAACGCCAAGACGGATACAATCAATCCTGAACATATCACGGTTCCTGCAATCATTTCAATCGATCGGTGCTGCTCAGCATCTGATTCGGGCCGGTTTTGAACATCGGCCAGGTTGTTTTTTCAAATCCTGCCTGAACGCGCACAAAAATCACAGTCAGATTATCCCTGGCGCCGGCGTCAAAACATATCAATTTAACGCGTGCGATCATCTCGCCCAAATCAGCTGCGCTCGTGCCGATTTCCTGCAACTGTTCATCGCTGACGTTATCGGTAACGCCGTCTGTCGTCAGGATATATAAATCGTCAGCCTGAACGTCAACGCGGCTAAACCCGGGCTCCACGGATTCCTGTGCACCAAGCGCTCTGGTGATCACGTGTCGCAAAGGCGTTCGTGCAGCGTCAGACTCTGTTTCCTGATAAGGCGTATGATCGGCGGTGAGTCGCTCGAGCTTTTGACGGCGAATTCGATAAACACGACTGTCGCCGACATGCACCACCAGCGCCCCATCCGCTCCAAAATGTATCATGGCCAACGTGGTGGCCATTCCGGACAAGGCCGTATCCTGAGCTGCCCGGC
Source organism: uncultured Cytophagia bacterium (assembly GCA_964387285.1). GTDB lineage: Bacteria > Zhuqueibacterota > Zhuqueibacteria > Residuimicrobiales > Residuimicrobiaceae > Anaerohabitans. Next base: position 15,056 of record CAYLWO010000098.1, read on the forward strand.
GCCGGATATGGGAATTTACACTCTGCAAAAACCGCAGATGCTCCTGCTGCAGAGCAACGCCCTGCTGAGGACGCTCCCAGTGCACCTGGATCAGATCAACAGCCAATTGACTGGCGACTTCTCCAGAATTTTGACCGCCGACGCCATCGGCGACCAGAAACAGACCCTGTTCAGGAAGCGCGAGCAACCGATCTTCGTTTACTGTTCGTTTCTCGTTCAAACCACGATCTGATAACGATTGGTACAAAAATTTGTACAGCGGAGGACCGCTTGCTGCCGGCTCTTGCATCAGCAATCGCAGCAGGTAGGAGAGATCACGAGGCGTTAACAAAAGCGCATCCAGTCCGGGCGAGCAGGAACGCAATTCGATTCCCTCGGGTCTGATGGTGATTTTACAATCGCTCAAATTCATTAATCGGCCTTTTTTAAAAAATACGCAGCCAGAAACGTCCCACCGCCTTGCCCGCAGTCAACAATGAGGCGTCCAGGACGCCCAGCAACAAGAGGCACAGAAAAAAAACATGAAGGGACAAAATCACCACAACAGACAAGCCCAAACCGATTTTGGCAATATCGGACTGGGGTGTGCGCAACGTCTGAACCGTATCCCAATAGAACCAGAACAGGGTCAGGCCGATTGCAAAATTGACAAAGTAATGAAAATAGCTTTTGAAAAACAGTTTCAACAGGACGAGAAGCATGGGAACCGTGGGAAAGAAATAAGGAGCCAGAGCGACAAAGATCAAACCCCAGGAAACAGCGCCGCTGTGGCTCACATATCCGCCGCGTCGACGCGACACCATGATGGTGCCCACCTGGGCCTTAAAAACTTTGGCCCAGAGCAGATGCGTCAACTCGTGCCAAAAGGTGTTCCACAATTCCGAATGCGGAAAAATCAACAACAACAGGATTCCGGCCAGAATACCAAAACCAAAGTATCGCACCGATCTGGAAAGGGAAAATTCACCCGACACATGATCGATCAGAGCCACATCGACCAACAGCAATAGAACAAAAAACATGAGCAGTGCTAATTTCCGGGCTTTCATTCATGCCCCCAGTCATAACTTGGTTCACTGCCGGCGACAGCTGCCGGTTTACAGTGCGCGTTTTTCTAAAACATGCTCCCTTTTTCCGAAAAGTTGGTGATCTTTATTCGAGTGCCCGACACAGACGTTCCCGCAGCTGCACTAGGGCCGGGGTTGGAGCGGCTGCATGGGTTTGCTGCCTATCCGGAAAAAAGATCGAACCTTGCGTATCTGTTACAATCAATTCCAGAGTATATTCCTGCTCCGTCGCGTTGTTTGCCTGGTTGGTCGTTTTAAGGTTCTCAAAAATGACAACCACTTTGACAGCCGATCTCGCTGTTTTCTGCAAATGCTTATTTACACAATCCACGATGAGGGTTGCGCTTTCCTGCACCGTTGTTTTATCCAGCGACGATAAAAGCGTGCTTTTAAATTCGACCAGATTTGTCAATGAGTGCGTGACAACTCTCTTCTGATCAGCCGGTACCTCTTGCAGCTCAGGCTCCGGATCTTTTACATTGGCGTGTGTCTTAGACTCCGGATCTTTATCCGTGGCCTGTATTATCTCACTGCCCCCCGGTCCTTTGGAACCCGATGGTCCAACCCAGGGTGCAATTCGGAAGGTGCCGCGCGACCAACTGGTAGCCACATTACCCTTGGCTACTCTGGCCATCACCTGCCAGTAATATTGCTTGCCTGCGATCAGGGAGCCGGCAGTCATATTTTCATCAAAAGTTACCAGATCCCGACTGTCATTTAATTCATAATTCCAAAGATCAGCTTCGCCCGGCGTGCTGCCGACCTGCACCACCGCACCGGTCTGACTGCCATAAAGATTGAGACGATCGATCTTCCAGGAGAATTTCGGAAATAATGTCTCCACCTCTTTCGGATTTTCTTGATTCTCGCAAAGCGATTCGATAATCTGCGGCGGCCGTTGCAACCAGTAATTGAAGAAAAAGGTAAAAACAGCGCCCATCAGGCCGATTGAGGCCAGATAGGGAATGATCCTTTTACGATGCTCTTTGAGGTATTCCATTGTCCGGTTCATGTTCCTTTTCCCTTTGCAATGCGAGGAAATGTGAAACCGCCATGATAAAACCGATTTGCGCCATGCACGCGGCAAAGGAAAAACCGCCGCGACTGATGAACGGCAAGGTGATGCCGGTCATGGGTATCAACTGGGTAACGCCGCCGATATTGACAAAAGCCTGCAGCGTGATCATGACCGAAAAACCAACTACCAGCAATCTGGAAAAATCATCGCGGCAGGCGTTGGCGGTTTTCAAACCGGCCATCAAGATCAGCACAAAAATGAAAACGACCACGAGACAGCCAAAGAGACCCAGTTCCTCGGCAATGGCTGCGTAGACAAAATCCGATACGGCGAGCGGTATGTTGGTCGGATAGCCCAAACCCAGACCGGTACCTAAAAAATTACCCGCATCAAAAGCAAACAGAGCGATCACCATTTGACAGGCGGCATCCCACCAACCAATCAAATCAGGAAAGGCGCTGTAATTCCAAAGATCGGCCCAGAGAAGGAATCGGTTGAAACGATTGCCTGGCAGCAAATACCCGCCCAAAGTCATGAGCAGAACGGTCATGACAGCGGACAGCAATGCGCCTCCCAAAAGGTAAACCCATCGTTTACTGGCGGCAAATAACAAAATGATAATCAAACCGCTGAAAAGAATGATCTGCCCGAAATCCTTGAGTGCGATGAACAAAAGTTGTGGAGCGATCAGGATGACCAACAACGGTCCCAGATATATCCAAAGGCCGGCGTTTTTGTGCGCGGTTTCCGACACCGTACCGATACGGCGCAAAGCCATGGAAACGCGAGCCAGACTCAGGTAGCCGGCCAATAAAACGATAAATGCAATTTTAAAAAACTCCCAGGGAGTGAATTTGCCCAACAGGTCGCCGACCAGCGGCAGCTTGCCCAGAGCAAAAAAAACAATCGATGCCGCAAACAAAACAGCCGCCCACAGAAAATATCTCTTACGCAAAACCTCGACACCGGCAGGCCCATAGCGCTTGATAATAAAATACACCAGGAAAAATCCGAGCGGAATGGCGACATAGATCTGCATTGCATTTGCAACAAATTCCTTGACTTTCGCAGTCCAATCCTTGGGTTTGGTTTTTGTTGAAGGTTGCAACGCCGTATTTCTTTCTTCACCGGGAATCTCGGTTTGCTCTTCCAATATCTTTTGAAACTGCATATCCCGCTTCTTCGGTCCGCCGGCATCGATATCGGATTTTAACCGGTATTGAATAACCTGTCCCAGTGAAAAAAGAAACATGACCAGCACCAGCAGGGTATAATCGCCTTTGTAACCCCATTTCCGCAGAGCGAAAAATGTCACGATAAATCCGGCCATCAGGCAGGCGTTGCGCAACAAGATAATCAATTTGGGTTCATAGCCGCGACTCTGTCCGACGATATAAACAACGATCAGGCCGATCAGACCCATGATCCAGGAGATCATCATCAGACGAAACGCCTTGTTGGCTCGCATGTCATCCGTTTTTTTATTCATCCTCAGCATCCTGTCCAATTAAAAATATCCAAGGGCTTTGGCTTTTTGATACAGCCGTTTGGAGATGGGTGCGGCAACACTGGCGCCGTAACCGGCGTTCTCGCAGATGACCGCCATGGCAATTTTGGGCTTGTCTACCGGTGCAAAGGAGATAAACCAGGCATGCGGTCGACGATGAGCAACCTCAGCGGTTCCGGTTTTTCCCGCCATCTCGGCCACATTCAGGCGTGAAGCGTAAGCGGTGCCGCCGGGTTCCAGTACGCCCTGCATCAGATGTGACAATCTGCGCGCCGCCGATGCGCTGAAAGCGCGTTCATAGGTGCTTTTCCATTTGTCCGCTTCCAAACACGGCTTGGGCATTTTACCGCCGTTGGCGATGGCGGCGACAATCAAAGCCATGTGCATGGGCGTTGCCAGATCCTGATCCTGTCCGATGGACGCCCAGCCCAGACGGAAACTGTCGATATTGGCGGTCCCCGGAAACACGCTTTTCACAATGGAAAAATCTTTTTGAAACAGATCGTTGTCGGTGTTCCATTCCAGGGAATTATTAAAGCGCAAAGCCGTAGCCATTTCATTCAGATACTGATAGCCGACCGCATTGCCCAGCTGTGCAAAGTACTGATTGCACGATTTTTTCATCGCCTCGGCTAAACCGATGCGGTTATGAAATTCATTGCCGTGATCGATAAGACGCTTGCGATACCCGGTAAAGGCGAGGCCCTCCTGTCGGCAAACGAATTGCGGCGTTACGCCCTTTTCCAATGCAGCTGCAGCCACTATGGTCTTGAAGGTGCTGCCCGGCGGGTAATACTCCTTGATGGCTCGATTCAAGAAAGGCTGGCCATCCTTATCTTTAAGCAGCTTGTTCCAGTACTCCTTGTCCGTGATGCGCGACGGATCAAAGCCCGGATAACTGGCCATGGCCAGTATTTCACCGGTGGTTGGAACCAGCATGACCACCGCCCCTTGATATCCGCTTTGCTTCAGTTGATCGTAGGCTTCCTTCTGTAAATCATAATCGATGGTCAAAACCAAATCATTGCCGCGCGGTATCAGCCGCATCCAGGTGTTGAGAAAATTATTGACTATTTCGCCCACAGAACCGTTGCTTTGGCCCATCAATTTTTCCAGATAGGCTTTCTCCAGTCCGGCGCGGCCACGGGTCAACGAAGAATAGCCCAGCAAATGCCCTTCTGCTTCCCGCAACGGATAGGTGCGGATGATGCGACCGGTCCGTCTATCGCGGCTGTATTGCGCCAATTGCTTATCTGCTTTATGGCGCCGGTCATAAATGCCGCCTTTAATAGTGGTGGCCTCCTCGAACCAGAGATGCATGTCGCGTTCCCTTTTGGCGCGGCGGTATTCGGCGGTGTCTCTGCCGATATGCAAACCGGCCTGGTATACCAACAAACCGGCGAACGAAAGGATGAAAATCCAGACGATCACGCTTTCTGTTCGATAACCGCGAAACCACAACAACTTGGCCAAACTTTTTCGGCTGGAGCGCCAGATGCGGAGCGCCGAAAAGAAAAAAACAATCAGGATCAGCAATTTGGAAAGGATGAACACCAGTTTCATAATTCTATCCTATCGCTTCTCGATGGTCAAACGCACTGCATTCTCTTTAGCCAGCCGGATCACATCGCCGGGTTTGACGCGAACACGGCCGTTGATCGGTTCTGTATTGTCGTTCAGAAACGTCTTGTTCCGACTCTCCAAATCCGATAGATACAACTCTTCATTAGCGGTAAGCTCCAGGAGTGCATGGCGTCGCGAGATGTTGTCGCGTGCTATGATGATCTGACACTCTTTGCCGCGGCCGATGGCATAGGATTTGCCGATTTCCAGCTTGCGCTTTTTCCCCTGCACCTGTAAATAGTATTCGGGCGGCTTGACGATTGTCATGATCTCGTTGTCTCGAGAGACCCGGCTGCTTATTTGAAATGCGCCCTTTGCGATCAAAGAGCTTCCTTTGATTACTACGGTGATGCGCAAGGTCTTTAACGGTAAAAGTTGGCGCTGCGCAGTTTCGAGCAACTCTTTTTCCAGCTTGGTCTGTAATAATTGCACCTTTTCCTCCGACCCGCGAAAAGCGTCATGATACAGGGCCGAATGTACACGTACTTCAAAACGGTCCGGCGCAAACTTGTCGTAAGGTTTGCTCCATTCATCGAGCAATTCCGCCAGCAGACGGTCTTCCTCGAGAATGCCGTATCGGCGTCGAAAGCCTTTTTCAATCCATTTACGAATGCCCTCATTAAAATGGGTCATTTTCCCCATGGTCGTGCTCCTCCGGATGCGATGATCAGGCGCTTTGTATGGTAAAGGTATAAGTATCTATTTCGAGACGGGCGTCCAATGGCGCTGACAGCGGTTGATTGAGCGGCAACGCTGAACCGTTCAGGTACATCGAGCACTGTCCCAGGCGAGTTACCTGCACCTGTCCCTGTTCGATGCGCAACATCGCCTGTCTGCGTGATACGGATGTATCTTCAGAAGAGATGCGAATATCACACTCTGGATCGCGGCCGATCAGTATCTCCCTTTTGGCAAATTCATAATTCTTGGCGCCTCTTTTGCCGGCTTCGATGATTTTGCATATGATTCTTCTGGTCTCCGGCTGCACGATGGTGGCCGCTTCTTCCCGCGGCCTGGCCGGCGGTTCTGGGCTGAAATCAACGCGCGTCATCAGATCGTCCGGGGCATTCGGCGGCGCATTTTTGACAGCTGCTTTTCGCGGCGTGAGAAACGCCTCAACGCGGCGCACGCCCGGCGTCAATGCTTCATCGGTGACAATCTCCATTTCGACTTTGCGCACGCGTTCATCATAGGTCTGCGCTTTTTCCAGCAAATTTTCCAACAGTTGGGATTTAAGGTCCTCTTCAGCCTCTAACCAATCCTCCCGATCCGGCGGACTGAGATAGAGAATGAAATAAACCGGCACCCGGACAATCTTGCCGATTTTTTTCTTTGTCTTTTCCAGGCTCGCGATCATCTGACCCAGAATGGCATCAAACTCGTCGCCTTCCACTTCCTCGTCTTCATCAGGTTTTTCACTAGGCGGTTTTTCCAGATCGTCAAGATCTTTAAAAATTTCCTTAATTTTCTTTATAATGCCCATGCGTTCCTCCTCGAGCAAATCTATTTAGGCTGTCTGCCAATAATAAACCATACGTTTTACATCTTTTGTGCCAATGAAACCGCCATGCAATCGTACCAGTTGAAATCCATCCAGCGGTTTATAGAGCATGTCGCCGCGACCGATAAGTTTCTCTGCGCCGTTTTCATCCAGCACCACGCGCGAATCCACCATGCTGGAGACCTTAAAAGCGGTGCGTACGGGGAAATTGGCTTTGATCAGGCCGGTAACCACATCCACCGAAGGACGTTGTGTGGCCAGAACCAAATGCAACCCCACGGCGCGCGCTTTTTGCGAAAGACGAACGATATAATTTTCCGTACGCTTGTCCGCCTGCATCATCATATCTGCCAGTTCATCCACCATGATGACGATGAACGGCATTTTGTCCTGCTCCCGCTTGCATTGTGCATTATATTCGCCAATATTTCGGACCCGGGTTGCCTCCAGCAACTTGTAACGCTCTTCCATTTCATGAATGGCCCAGTAGAAAACTGTGGTCGCATCCTCCACCTCGGTAATCACCGGACACAACAGATGAGGCAATCCTTCATAAAGAGTCAGTTCGGTCCGCTTGAGATCGACCAACAAAAGGCGCAGGCTGTTGGTGCGGTTTTTAAACAACCACTGACAGAGCAAGGAGTTGAGAAATACGCTTTTCCCGGAATTGGTGGCGCCAGCCACCAGCAAATGCGGCATCTGCGCCAGGTCGGCGAATACCGGCTTGCCGACTACATTCACGCCCAGGGCTGCTTGCAATGGTTGTTCATATTGAAAAAAATCGGCATAGTGCCAGAAAGAAGCGGCATAAACCGTGTCCAGCTGCTTGCGCGGCATCTCGACGCCAATGGTGTTTTTGCCGGGAATCGGTATCTCCAGGCGCACCGACGTCGAGCCCAAAGCCAGAGCCAGATCATCGGCCAGGCTGCGTACCTGACTGATTTTGATGGCTGCGGCCAATTTGAGTTCATAGCGCGTCACCAACGGACCAACATCATATCCGACCACCTGCGCCTTGAGGGAGAACTCGCTCAGCTTGCGCTCAATGATGCGACCCTGCTCTTTAAACTCTTCGGCGGTCTCGACAGCCTTGACTGCAGTGCCTGGCTGTATCAAATCCGGCGGCGGCGGTACTGTGGAGGAATGTATGCGTTTATTGCGCTCACAGATGCGAAACAGATCTGTCCCTTTTTCTGGAACAACAGGCGGTTCAGGTGTAACCTTCGGCTGCGTGGGAGGTTGTGGTTGCGGCCTGGGTTGAGGGCGCTCCGGTTGCTCGTCAGCATCCGGCTGCACAAGTGGTTTGCGTCTGCCCGGCGGCGATTTCTGCGGACCGCCGTTTTTCTCTGGAATGGATTTGAAAGGCCAGACAGAGCCCAGCCAGTGTGACCAGCCGATCGGCGCCGACAGGCGCCAGGTGTGCCGCAAGCGGCGCCAGTCCAGGTTCTTTTTACCCCAGGGTGTCCACCACCAGCTTATATACAGCAAGCCGAGGATAATAATGACGGTGAGAAAGCGGTTGCTGATGGAAAAAATATTGTCGACAACAACATGACCGAGCCAACCGCCGCTCATGTCCGTCTCTTTGCCGAATACAAGATCGTAGGTTGCGCCCAACAAGCTCAACTGCGCGGTAAGCAGTAGCAGGTAATCCAAGCGCCATGTCGACGTACGACTGTTACGCTGCGGTTGCAAGGCAATGGCCAGCAACAACAGCGGCGCCATATAGGCGGCAATACCCATGAATTGGTAAGCGATATGATCGAGATGTCCGGCGCCGCGGAACAGGGTGAACACCGGATCGCTGAATAAAGACCGGAAGGTAAGGGTCCCCGGTTTGAAGCTGATGTCATGGCGGATCATATAGAAAAACATCAAGACCGCTACAACAATGAGTACCAGTCCACGTTTTACTGATCGCATCAAATGACCTTCTCTCTCAATTTCCAGCTTGAGCTAAAACTCTAGACCTCATGCAATACTGTATTTATTGTAAACTTTTTTTGGCCGAACATCTTTATCACTACAGCTACAATGCCGACTCTTATTGAAGAAGGTTGCAATAAAATTACCGCGAACACATTATTAATTCGCCCCCTGGTGCATTTCGAAAGATTAAAATAATAAGGATAGATAGAGAAAAGATAAATAAAAAAAAATCATTCTGCAATAACAAGTTTCTTTTAATCTTATTTTCAGTAGGCCGGTACGAAACAATTAAACTCGGATCAATAGTACGGTGATATTATCATGTCCGCCGGCAGCATTGGCCTGATCAACCAGTTTTTGACAGACCAGCGACAATTCCAGCTTGTTGACGGACAGCAGTGTTTCTTTGATGGTTCGTTCAGGGATCATGGTATAAAGACCGTCGGAACAAAGCAGCACAAGGTCGCCGCGCATCAAGGTAAGCCGGCTGCCATAAACCTCCAGGGTCGGCGCGGCGCCCACTGCCTGGGTCAAGGTGTTGCGCTGCTGCGATCCTTCAGCCTGCTTGAGCGATAACCGGCCCATGCGTACCATTTCACCCACCACCGAGTGATCTTCCGTGAGGAACGGCGTGTGATATTCGGCATGCTCCAGCCATTCGCCGCGGCGCAGCAGATAAAGCCGCGAATCGCCGACATGGCCGATGAAGAGCTGGTCCTGATAAATCACCGCCGCCGTCAGTGTCGTGCCCATGCCGCGTAGCGCCGGCTCTTGTTCTGCGCGGGCCAGCACAGCCTGATGCGCGTCCATGATCGAGTCATGCAGCAGAACAGGTATTTGTTCCAGGATCGCCTGGTTCTTGATCGGCCGGGTAAAATACTCAGCCATGGTTTCACAGGCCAGCCGGCTGGCCTGCTGGCCGCCGCGATGTCCGCCCATGCCGTCGGCCACAACAAACAGGACGCCGCGCTCAGCCTGGCGCACCGGCAGCAGGCGCCAATCAAACACAGTCAATGCATCCTGGTTTTCTTCGCGCTCTTTCCCCTGATCGGAGAGTGCAGCGAAGAGAAGAGATTC
>CAYLWO010000099.1:0-24522 GCA_964387285.1 uncultured Cytophagia bacterium
TGAAATCCGACTTTATCTGGTTACATAAAATTTCTTTTGCGTCCAGCCTTTGGCGCCTTTTTGATCCACAGCCAGCGCATACATGGTATGGTTGCCCGGGGATAATCGTTGCGCCGGAACACGATAGATGAAAGGCGCGGACGTGTCGGTAAAATTGGCCTGTCTGTACGAAGCGTCATCCAGATAGAAAACGACCTGTTTAACGGGCGATGCGCTGGCGCGCAGGGTAATTGTAAAATTGACGTTTTTATCCGTGGTAACCGTGTCGGTCGGTGAAGTAAATTCTATCAACGGCGGTCTGCCGCCGCCAAGAGCCGGCAGCTCGATGACGCGAAAGTCGCTGGTTTTGAGCCGCAGCAGCGTTACGCGATCCGCTTCAGTCCAGATATTTTTCCACAAATCCTGATAGCGGATCAAGCGGCTGCCGTCGTTGCCGACCGATTGAATAAAGATGCTGAACGAATGGCTGTCTCCTTCGTCGCCGAGGAACATGCCGTAGGTTTTGAGCGCCTGCGCAACGACCCGTGCGGCCGGCGTCAGACTGGAAATGTCGGTCTGCGGTTTTAATTGCAACCGGCTGCCGATGGGCAGCACATGAGCGCCGTCAGGACCGTTATTGCTGTCGCAGCCGGTGATGGCCGGATAGACAAACTGATCGTAGCCGTTGCGGCAATCAAATCCATATACCAGCGCATGGTTGATTTTTCCGGCAACAAGCTCTTCCGGACGAATCAGCCCGGCGCTGAGGGGAAATCCCGCTTCCCGGCAGCCGTGAAAGCCCGCGATGATGCCGTCACCCAATGTGTTGACCAGTGCGCTGCTGCCGCAGGACACGGAGGGATAACTGCCTTTGACATTCCAGAAATCCCACTCTAAATGGTTGCGACGATCCACGATGCAGAGATGTGCATCTTCGGATGGATCGGCAATAGCCCAGGCCGGAAACGGTGCGCTGAGCGGTTGTCCCCAATGGGTATGGCTTTTCAGAAACAGCATGGACGGGTAAGGCGTGAGCTGATCGATAAAGTAAAAAGCCACGCCCCAGGCTTCGCGACTGGTGCTCACATAGCACTGATCAACGGCCCGGGTTTGTTGCCGGTAATCCGCATTGATCTGCTTGAGATAAAGATCAGAGTTGCTGTCGATGAGTGGATTATCGCCGATGGGCAAATTCCAAATGCTGATGTCCGAGAAGGGGCGCCATGCTTCCTGCGCCGGCGACACGCTGATTCCGATCACTATCAACAGGATGGCTAAAGGATATCTGCGAGTTTTGGCATTGATCATGTTTTCCTCCTTAAGAGGTTGGGACATAACGGGTGTACACGTTTATCAGCTCGCGGGACGATTGGCCCCAGTTGTATTTTGTTGCAATGGCGCGGATGCCGTTTTCTCCGTAAGGAATCCGGCTCTGCTGCATGTATAACACAGCGTCGCGAAAGCTGGCCGCGGATCGAGATGTAAAAGTGCGTCCGCAGCCGCTGTCGTTGACAATGCGCGCCAACGCTTTAGAGTCGGAACAGAGAACCGGCTTGCCCAGCGCCATATACTGGAACATTTTATGCGGCACGCCGTTGTCGATCAGTTCATTGGCAGATTGTGGAATAATGCAGATCGTGGCTGCCTTGATATAAGAGGCGGTCAGAGAAAAATCCACCCAGCCGGTAAATTCAACACGGTCGTCGACCTTTTCCTGAACAGCCAGATCGCGCAGTTCTTTTTCATTGGGACCCTCGCCGACAATGAGCAATTTGATGTTGGGTATCTGTTGGCGCAGGTCATGGAGCGCCAGGATGGCGGTATCGAGATTTCTTTCGACGCCGAATTTGCCGACATAACAGAGGATCGTATCATTTTTATAACGATCGATAATTTTTGCATCGATTGAAAAGTTGGTATAGTGAGCAAAATCCACAGTGTTGGCAACGACAAAGATTTTTTCAGCTGCCACGCCTCGCGAAATGAACAGTTCGCGATGCTCCTCGGCCACGACAATAATCGCGTCCGCCATTCGCAAGCAGATCGTTTCCAATTTCTCCGCCAACCAGGGATTGCGAAACAAAAACGGACAAAATCCTTTTTTACCCCAAATGCGCAAGGCCGCGGGATAATTTTCGTGGACATCAAAGACGACCGGTTTCCTGACGCATTTGCCGACCAACAGAACGCTTAAAGCCAATGGCAGATCATGAACATGAAGCACTTTGATAGACCGTTGCCTGGCCAATTTCAGAATATTCCAAATCCAGACCGGATTAAAAAACAAGGGAATTTGCAGCACACTGGTCATGACGGCCGGCAGATGAGCAAAGAAACCGAGGCGATAGATGTCCGCGTCATCGACCTGATCTTTGCGGATTTGTCGTTTTTTGTTGTTGCACAGCAGCCACGTGCTGATATGCTGCGCTTTGAGCGCCTGAATTTCTTTGGTCAGACGCAAATCCGGTGGATAGTCAGACTGCAAAACCATCAAGGTGGAGGTCTTTGTCGGTGTTGATTTTTCCATTCTTTTCCTAAGATAGATAAACCAGAGCCAAATGTCCGACACCTTGGGAGACTGTCGCAAAACCCCAGACCCCGGATGTGGCCGCGTTTTTTGCGGCCACTCCGGGTGTCTCTCGGCACATAATCAATGAGTTAAGAAACACCCGGGGTCACAAAAACCGTGACCCCGGGGTTGTTCTGCCTTTTGCGACAGTCTCTGGAGGTGTCGGACATTTCTTCCTGGAAATGTGCAAAAAGTATCTGTTTATTAGCTAACCCATAGCCACAAATAGTCTATGAATTTAAATATTTTTCATACGCAGTTATCAATCGATCGATGACCACCTCATCCAGTCCGTTGGCCATTACCAGTTGTCGATTTCTTTCTGCTGCCTGGTCCTGAAATGATCCATGCTGCAGAGCAGAGAGGACATGCTGAGCGAGCTGTTCCACCTGACCTGGAGTAAACAGCAATCCGTTTTGTTCCGGCGCCACCCATTCGCGATTAGCCGGAATGTCGGTCACCACCGGCAGCATGCCGCTGATCATGGCCTGCAGCAGGGTGACGGACATGCCGTCTGCCGGGGACGTGGAAACATAAATTTTGGCCTGCTGAAATTCGTGAGCCAGCTTGGGCCAGGAAATGCGTCCGGTGAAACGAACAGCGTGATCCATTTGCTTGGCTGCAATGAGGCGCTGAAATTTTTCTTTTTCCGCACCTTCGCCGATGATCACGAACCGGACGTCCGGTTGTTTCTTCAGCACCAGCGGAATGGCCGCGATCAACGTACCGACATCATAGAGCGGATCCATATGCCGGGCGCTGACGATAACCGGCGGCCGCTGTGCTGGTAGGTCAGAGTAGGGCGGAAAGACCTTTTGATCAACGCCCTCCGGCAAGGTGATGATTTTTGACTGCCATTTTCCCAGCATGCACAGGCGCTGCGTCATATGTTGTGCCATCGAGTGCAGCAAATGGCTGCGCTGGAACACCCAGCGATTGCTGAGATTGAAAATGGGGTGCACCGGCGGATCGTCGAACAAATCGGATCCGGCCACTGTCACCGCCAATCTGGTCGGCCGGCTCAAGGAAGCCAGCAAGGCATAGTTGGTTGTGTAATAGCTGTGCACCCAATCTGCCCGGATAGCTGCCAAAGTTTTGGCCAGTCTGTTAGCATTAACCAGATATTTGATATAGCTGTTGGCGCACAATGGTTTTAAAACAGTCGAGCGTACACCGGGAATGGTCACCGGGAAAAAGCTGACATAATCGACGCGAATCCCGCGACGAGCCAACAGAGCCGCCCAATGCAGCATGTGCGTGGCGCCGCTGTCAGCGACAAAACAGACCGATTTAAGAGTATTTTGCATTGTATGTTAGGAGCATTCCATTTAAAGAGAATCAAAAGTAACGGTAATTTAACTCATTTTCAATTAAAATTTTCAGCGGAAAACTGTTTTGCTTTTTTGGAAAAAATATCCTAATATGGCTTTTATTTTCATCTGAATTGAGTGAGAGGCGCACGCAAAACAACCTTGCGAAGGTTGCAAACCTTCGCTAGGATTATGGAATATAACTTTGGAGCAGTCATGTGCGGGATTTGCGGATTATTTACAGATTCTTTTAAAGAACAAGAGTGGAATGATTTACTGACCATGAATCGTCTGGGAGCGCATCGCGGACCGGACGATGACGGTATTGTTCTGTTTGCTGAAAAAAATCATCATGCCTTTAATCGCCGGCAGCTGAAGAGTGCCCGCTTGCCCGATGATGCGGCGATAAAGGGCGGCTTGGGACATAACCGGCTGTCCATTATAGACCTGAGTGAGGCCGGACATCAGCCGATGTGCGACAGTTCCGGCCGCTATTGGATCGTACTGAACGGCGAGATTTACAATTATCTGGAAATCCGCGCAGAGCTGTTGCAAAAAGGATATAGGTTCCGTTCTGATTCTGATACCGAAGTGGCGCTGACGGCTTTTATCGCCTGGGGTCGTGATGCTCTGCGTCGTTTTAACGGCATGTGGGCCCTGGCCATTTACGACATGAAAAACAAAAGCTTGTTTCTGAGCCGTGATCGTTTTGGCATCAAACCGCTGTATTATATGTTCGATCGAAATCGATTTGCATTTGCTTCTGAAATCAAGCAGCTGTTGGGTTTGTCCAACCTGGCCCGCACCATCAATAAAGCCATTTTAGCGGATTTCCTGTTTTGGAATTTTCAAACTCATTGTGAGCAAACTTTTGTTGACAACATACTCTCTTTACCGCCGAGCGGATATTTGCAGGTGAATGGTCAGGCGCTTGCGTCCGGGAAACTATCCCCGGGCATTTACTGGGAAGCAGAGCCGGAGCCCGCGTTGCCGGAAAAAGACGCTGTGCAGCGATTTCACGAATTGCTGGCTGACGGCGTTCGGCTGCGTCTGCGCAGCGACGTAGCGGTGGGCATCAAATTGTCCGGCGGTCTGGATTCCTCCAGTCTCACCTGTCTGGCTGCGCCGGCCGATAATCAAACCGGCCCGCTCAAGACTTTTACGGTGGTGTTTGAGGACGCGCGTTATTCGGAAAAAGCCTTTGCTGAAGCGATTATTCGGCAAACCAATGTGCAGGCGAATTTTTTGACTCTGGCCGGAAACCAGTTGACAGATGATTGGGACGACTATATCTGGAGCATGGAAGAACCGTTCTCGGGCCTGTCTTTTTATTCAAATTGGAAAATTTATCAGCTCATCGACAAGTTTAAAGTCCCGGTCATTCTCAACGGTCAGGGCGGTGACGAATTGTTGCTGGGCTATGACCGCTATCGGGCGTATAACGCTTATTTTTTGTATAAAGAAAAAGCCTTTGGGCAAATGCTGCGCGAGATCAATCTTTCACGCTCGTTCGCGAATCTGAGCGTGGCCAGGCAGATGGCCTATGTTTTTTACTTTCTTTCCCCGCAATTCCGCGCCATGAAACGCAAGTGGTCCATAGCCAAATTTATCTCTCCTGAATTATCTCGCATCAGTCAGGATCGACGCAGCGACATGATGAAACAGATTGGTGCGGCAACGCGGCAAGAGTTGCAGATCGGCGACTATTTTAAATTTCAACTGCCGCATCTGCTGCGGCATGAAGATCGCGTGTCCATGTTTTTCGCCATTGAATCGCGCATTCCGTTCATGGATTATCGCTTGTTCAATTTTATTCTTGGTCAAAAGACCGGCATGCTGGTGCGCAACGGCTATTCAAAATATATTTTGCGTGAAAGCATGAAAGGGATATTGCCGGAATCCGTCCGTTTGCGCGTGGACAAGGTGGGCTTTTCCACGCCCAGCGTGCAGATGGTGCAGGAGAATAAACCGTTTTTCAGCGGGTTGCTGTCGCGTCATCAGGATGATCCGCATCTGGATATGAAGACCATCACCCGGCTGTTCGATCTGAATCAGATCGAGGAAAGGACTCTGATAGCTGTGCTCAGTTATTTGTCGTGGAAAGAAAAATTCAAGATCGCTGTTTGAGTTTGGGCATCTTACAAAATTGTCCTATCGCGCCTATTTCCCCAATTGTCATGCTGAGGCGCAGAACAAAATGAGATCAATGCTGTTTGCTGTTCATGCGCGCCAAAGCATCTATCGACGAACGGCATTCCATTAAGACAAGTGTCCGGTGCAACGATAAATTCTTCGCCCTGCCAAAAAAGTTCGATGATGATTCCTGGAATCGGAAACGACAGACCTTCTAATATTACTTTTTTATATAAGGGGATTGCTTCACTCCAGCATTGATATTCCTCTTTGCCGGCTACTATGCCTTCGTTCGCAATGACACGGCTTGTGTGTTATTTGAGAACTGACGGCATAAATGCCGTCGTACCGTCAGAGTGACGCCATGTTTTTGTTTATCTGACCGCCATTCGCAACCGACAGGGTGACGGCAAAAATCCTTTTCAGCAGCCAGGTTCGCCAACGATAGCATGTTGGGATGCCGCCTTTCCCTTTCCATGGATAAAGCAGATAAAGCGCCTGCGCCCGCCAATAGAAAAAACAAGCGTTGATGGAATTCTGCAACTCTTGCCGGCCTGTTTCCTTTTGCCGATTTCGCAAGTAATGGACCGCCAGTAAATAATACAGATGAGCTTTTCGTTTGGCAACGACAGAACCTAAACGCTTAACCTTGTCCGGAAAGCGACGATCAATGTCGTTCAGCGCGGCAAAGGTGTCCAGACAGTTTTTTTCCAGATCCAGACTCAGATTGGCTTGATGGATGCGATAGCGCGCCAGCGCTCTATCGATGTACTCAACCGGGTAATGTGCAGCGATGCGCAGCCACATATTGTAATCATCGGAGATCATCATCCGGCCTGATTGGTCCAGTTCTCCCAATTCCACAAAACAGCTTTTTCGCACCAGCACCGTCAGATTGGCGATAAAGTTGTTCCGGTACAAGTGCTTAAAAATTTTTCCGCGCCGTGGCTTGACGTAGGAAAAAGTGGTTCCGGTAATGGCGCCCTCAGCCGAACAGATATTGGCATCGCTGTAAACCAGGGCCAGCTCCGGGCGGTTGTCGAGAATCTCTACCCCCGCGGCCAAGCGATCCGGCAGCCACTGATCGTCCTGATCCAGAAAGGCCAGGTAGCTGCCGCGCGCGTTGCGAATGCCCATATTGCGCGCGCTTCCCGGCCCGCCGTTGGGCTTGGAGAATTTGCGTATCTTTTCTCCATAGGTTTCCAGGACCTGCCAGGTGGCGTCCGTTGACCCGTCGTCGACTACGATGATCTCATAATGCGGAAAGGTCTGCACCAATACGCTATCGATGGCCTGGCAGATGAATTTTTCGCCGTTATAGGTCGGAATGATGACGCTTACTTTTACCATTTACGGACTCTGAAAATTTTACTCAATCGGATGTGTGGTGAATTTATTTTTTATGGTTTTTATCAGAGCCGATATTTCGCTGTTATGAACAGCCAGTCTCAGCCAGATGAGCGTCAAGGCCGCCAATATGAGAAAATCCCGGATGGAAGCGCTGAACACCAGGGTAGCGAAAATAATGAGACCCAACGATATGGCCAGAAATCTTTTGTTGGCACCCGTCAACCGGTAGCCGATGGTTTTTCTGGTGTAAAAATAGTTGGCGCAAATATGGAAAATAAAAGCGATCAAATAGGAATATAACGCCCCGCGCAATCCCCAAACCGGAACGGAGACAAAACAGCCAATGACAAAAATAATCCCCCAGACGACGTCGATGGTTGCAAAGGCTTTTAATTTCTTCATAGGCAACAGCGACACACCGATGGACCAGCCGACCGCCTTGCAGGCATCGCCCAGCAGTTGGATGCCGATGAGGGAGGACGCCAATAAAAATTCGCGCGATAAAAACAGAACGATGATCCATCCTTTAAAAAGGATAAAGAGCACAATGATGGGCGTGATCAGCGTCAGAGTCAGACGCATGGTTTGATTCAATTCCAGGACAAGGTCGTCGTGATTCTGCAGACCGCTTAGTCGAGGGTAACAGTAGGCGCTAATGGAGTCCAGCACCATCATAATGCATTGGCTGGACATCTGCAGCATGGCGGAGTATATGCCGGCTGCCGTCATGTCGAGGTTGTGTAAAATAATGCTGCGGGCCAGGAGATTGGCGGTGTAGAGGCTGGTGCCGGCGGTCAGGCTGGCAGCGCCAAATTTCAGGACCTCTTTGAGAATGGCGCCATCCATTTGTTTCTGCCCCGGGACCTCTGCGAGACGGGTGCGCCGGATTTTGCGCAGAAACAGTCCAGCCACGAAAAAGCCGGCCATGCTGAAAAAAGCGATATGCCAAACGGCTCCGTCCAGTCTGAAGAAATAGATCAGCGGCAGGACCAGGATCAGGCCGATCAGCGCGCTGAGCACGCCGCTGGCCACATAATAGCGTATCTCCAGCAAACCGGTGAAAAACGATCGATAAAAATTATACAGAACCGTAAACGGCAGGCCGATCATGGTGATGACGATATAGAGATAATAACGGTCATCCTCGAGAATCCACAAAGAAATTTGGCGGGAAAAAATGATGCCTGCTGCCATGCAGACGAGAACGAATCCGCCGATGGCCATGCGAATGGTGTACAACAGCCGTTGTACCTTGTCTTTCTCGCCGCGTGCATCATAGCTGGCTACAAAGCGGGTGACGCCCACATTGTTGCCCAATGAAGTAAAATTGGACATGAGAATGAAAAAACTGTTCAACTGGCCGATAAAGCCGACGCCGGAAGCGCCGAGGATAAGGGCCAGCGCTTTGGTTTTGATGAAACCGATGATCGTAGTAAGAATCGTGGATGCGCCGGTAAAGGCAGTGGCTTTAATTAATCGTTTGATAAATTCACCCAGGTAAACGACCGCCGGACGAGATTTCCTGGTCCGGCGGTCAGTGCACTATTTTGCATAAAACGCTTTAATGGTCTCCGCCACATAGGCGATTTCTTCTTCTTTCAGCATTTCGGACATGGGCAAAGAGAGAATCTGTTCCGCATACTCTTCGCTGACCGGGAACGATCCTTTGGCATAGCCGAGATGTGCATAGGCTTTTTGCATGTGACAGGGAATGGGATAGTGAATGCCGGTGTAGACGCCGTTGTCCTGCAAATATTGCAGCAATGGGTCGCGCTCTTTACAGCGAATGACAAACAGATGATAAACATGTTTAACGCCGGTCATCTCCTCGGGCAGAATGACTTGTTTGCAGGGGGACAAGTAACGACGATACAGAGCCGCATTCTGGCGTCGTGTTTCCGTCCATGCATCCAAATGGCGCAATTTAACATCCAGAATGGCGCCCTGGAATCCCTCCAGCCGGTAATTGTGACCGATGATGTCATGATAATATTTTTTTGCGCTGCCGTGATCGCGAATCATCATCAGTTTATTGTAGAGCGCTTCATCGTTGGTAATGACGGCGCCGCCTTCTCCGTACGCGCCCAGATTCTTGCCCGGATAAAAACTGAAACAGCCGCACAGGCCGAAGGTGCCGGTGGTTTGACCCTCCAACTCGGCAATGTGGGACTGTGCGCAATCTTCAATAAAAAGAACGCTGTGACGATCGCATATTTTTTTTATCTCTTTGAGTTGCGCCGGTTGTCCGTACAGGTTGACGGCGATGATGGCTTTGGTTTTTTGGGTAATGGCTGCAGCAATTTTCCCCGGATCTAGATTATAATAACTGGATTCGCAATCTACAAATACGGGTGTGGCGCCGGCCAGGCTAACCGCTTCCGGCGTGGCAAAAAATGTGTTGGCCGGAACGATCACTTCGTCGCCGGGACCGATGTTGTACGCCATCATAACCGCATGCAAGGCCGCGGTGCCGTTGTTGACGCCGACGCAGAATTTGGCGCCCTGGCGCTGGGCAAAATTGGCTTCAAAGGATTTAACAAATGGACCGGCGGCAAACGCGCTCTTGTTGAGCACATTTTGAATCGCGTCATCAATTTCTGTTTTGATGGACAAATATTGCGCTTTGAGATCGAGAAAATTAACTTTCATGATGCGCTCCTGAAGATTAAAGTCGATACAGTGCAAAAACGATTGTGTCGGTTTAGGTCAACCGAATCGAGTGTTATACGAGGTTGTCCCAAAGTGTATTTTTCGGATTCAGTTTCACTTTTGTGCTTCGTCAGAGACCGCTACCTGAACGAATAACAGCTCCCGAACAGATTCCTCGCCCGCTAAAGCGGACTCGGAATGACACGGTAACAGTATTTTGGGGACAAACTCAAGATTAATGACGCGGTTCTATTCGGTTGCCAGCAAATTTTATCAATAATAGTCAGCCTGGTTTATTCAGCAAACGCATGAATTCAAAAACGACCAGCGTATTTTCAGCGAACATCGGCCGCTAGGAGCCGCCTCCTACAAAACCCACATCATTTTTGAATTAACCAGGCTAGGTTGTTCCTTTCTGTTCTTTAGATTCCGCCACATGACGCATGGCCACACTCAGGCCGAATATGGTCCAGACCACAAAAGCCTCCTGAACGGAGAGAAAAAGTGCATCCACGCTGACGCCGATCAGGCCGATGGCCAGACCCTGGCTGAGCAAGGTCATGCGGACATCGCCCGCTTGAGCAAATAATTTTCGGCTGTGAGAAAAGTTAACAAATGTCCGGATAAAAATCAGCAAAAAAAACAGCAATCCGAAAATACCGGTTTCTGCAGCCACCTGCAGATAGGTGTTGTGTACAGCCAAACTTCGCAGTGACATGTATTTGTTGGCAATTAAAATCCAGTTGCCCACGCCGATGCCCAATATGGGATTTTGTATAAATTGTTCGATAGCGCCCATCATGAGACGCCCGCGCCAGCGCAAAGAGGGATCGGCCAGAAATTTGCCGAGATCGAACAGTGTGAGCAAATGCTCCCAAAAGGTGGGTGGGACCACAAAAATAATCAACAACAGAGCGATCGTCGCTATCAGCAGAAATAACGGCCAGCTTTTTTTGAGATAGAGGACGATGGCCAGCACCAGGGCCAGGGCCACGGTACCGCCGCGGGAAAAAGAGGCGACAATGCCGGCCAACAAAGTCATGACGCCCAGCATATACAGCAGGGAACGGAACTTCCAGCCTTCATTGAAAATCAACAGCAGCAGAGCGGGCATCAGGAAGACGATTTCCATGGCCATGATATTGGGGTCGTCGGTCAGACCGCGCATGCGCGCTTTGACCATCATCTCGCCGGCCGAATGCGGCGCAAAAAAGAGATTGTAAAAACCGAACAGAACCGAAACGAGATTGGAAAGAACCAGAACGGCGATGCACGCCCAAATCTGATTTTTGGTTTCCACCACATTGATAATGAGAAAATAAAAAAGGAACATCTTGCCGTACATGGGCAGATAGCGGAAGGATTCCAGCGGCGAGATGGCGCCGAATATGGAGAGCACCATAATGCCGAAAAAGGCCAAGATGTAGATCATTTGCTTATCGGTGACGAAGGAAAAATCCAGTGTATAAATTTTTCGGGTAAAAACCGCAGCCAGAGAAAAAACAGCGACCGGCAAAAAGCCTTGTTTGATGCCCAGACCCCAGACAAAACCTGAAAAAATGATGACCAGGCAAAACAAGAGTCCGTAAAAAGGACGGCGGAATATGGACAACATGATGACGATGCCGGCATAGAATCCCAGCGCCGTCAACGGACTGGTGTACACCGCGACCAGCATATAGACCAATAAAAAGGGGAGACTTGCAAACAGCGCGATCAACAGCTGATCTTTGCGAACGTGCCAATAGGAATCGGTCAAAAGATCTATGGTTGTCTGATTATTTCTTACGACCAAACCACCCTCGATAGTCATTTTTTAATATGGTGACGGCTGATGTCAGTTGTGCGTAACCGGCCGGATCAGCGGTTTTTAGTCGTTCCACATATTCGACGATAAACATGATGAACAGACTGACAAACACGCTCAACAATGCTGCAGACATGACCAGAATGCCGCGTTTCGGCTTGCTGCGTTTGTCCGGCTCTACCGGTTTATCCAGGATTTGAATGGTCGGTGTGTCTTTCGCTTCTTTGATCCGTGCCTGTTCAAATTGCTGCACAAGCAATTTATAGATCGCTTTTTGCACTTCCACATCGCGCAACAAGAAAGCGTATTGCAGACCATAATCGGGCAGCTTGTCAAAGGGCACGACATAACTGGTGCTGTCCAGCCGGACGCCGGTTTCCAATTTGGCCACCTGCTTTTTCAGTTCCTCGCGTTTCAAGGCCAATTGCACCACATCAGGGTGGCTGGCATCCATTTGGCGACGGGCGATGTTGAGGTTCACTTCGCTCAGCGCGATTTGCGCTTCCAATTCCGCCATGGCGGTGATGGCGGCTTTGGTCTGTTCTTCAATGGAAATCACCCGATGTTTGATTTGAAAATCACGAAGAGATTCGGCCGCGCGATGCAACTCGGCCTCGTTTTCAGCCAACCGTTTTTCGATAAACTCGCGCGTGTAGCGGGCTGAGGTGTGACGTTTGGTTTTGTTAACGCGATCGAGATTTTGCACATAGGATTCCGCCATCTGCACAGCCATTTTTTTGCTGCGGCAGGTGGTCTTGATGATGATCATGTCCTCTTCGCTCTTGTCCAATTTGGTGGCGTCATCGAGCATGGACAAACAGTCGTCCATATTATCCACTTCAAAGACCTTCATGAGATCAAGGTCCTGAATGACGCCTTCGCGTACGTTGCGGCTTTTCAGAATAGCCACGTAAATGTCGGAAGCTGTGGCCATACCGGGCAGTCCGGAGAGTCCTTTCGGCAAATCGCCCAATAATGAGAGAATGTCAAATCCGCCGGAATCCTGCTGATCCGGCGGCAGCAGGGTGCAGCTGGCTGTATACCACTTGGGTAAAATCATGCTGATGGCGGCGGTGACGATGGAAAAGATGAGGAAATTGTAAACAATGAGTTTACGCCATTTCACTAACAGACTGAAACCTTCGATTGCATTGACTTTCATAACACCTGCGGGAAAATGGTTATTGATTTATTCTGTGGTGTAGGAGGCGGCTAGCGGCCGATCCGCCTGAGGCGGACCGCTTGGAAGCGGCTTCTACAACAGGATCAAGATACTCGAGCTCCCTGAATGTGTGCTCGCAAAACAACCTTGCGAAAGTTTTCAACCTTGGCAAGGGAAAAACGACATAAAAAATACATTTTTCCACTCTGAAATACAATATAATTATTTTCAGGGCAAGAACAACAGTTTCAGAGTTTTTGAACTGCCCAAGCCGGTCATATGGCAAAAATAGACTCCCGCGGCCTGACGCCGGCCCTGGTCGTCCAACCCGTCCCATTGCAATTCGTACAGACCTGTTTGCACGTCTGCATATAACAATCCCCGTACGTGTTTACCGACGGCGTTGAAAATGGTTATATCCATTGGACCCTGAGACGCACTTGGTAATGTAATCAGGATTTTTGTAGTATGACGAAAGGGATTAGGAAAAGCGGTAAACGTTTTTAATTCCGAGGAGTTTATCATTTTTATCTCATTCAGACTGTTTTCAGCTCGTATGGGCAGGCGGATCGTGTGTACTCCTTGCTCCAGTTTTGGCAAGGTGCAGATCAATCTGCCGTTGCGAATCTGCCATGATGAGCGTTCCATATTGTCCACGAACAGGCGTTGCGGGGTCGGCACAAGGGGCGGCCATTCGATATAAACAGATTGCCCATCGGTTTTGCCTGAAAAGGTGAAAAGATATTCTTGCTCGGTAAAATGAGAGCCCAGGTAGTGGAGGTTGCTGGTTTCATGGGCAAACAATCCCATTTCATCCGGCCAGAGATAGCCGAGATGTGCATATTTCTCCTCAGCCTGTGAAAAAATATTATCCAGCTGAGTAAAGGCAGCCAGGTCTCCGTTTTTAAACCAAACCCAGGGGTGGCCGGCGCAATGACAGACCATGCCCTGGCCAAGGATTTCATCCATAACGCTGAAAGGTTGCGGCGTATCGCCTTCCCAGCGCGCTTGCATGCCCCAAATCTGTCCATAAGGAGATAAATAGGTGGTCCAGGGCAGCGCAATGGCCGCCGGGCCGTAATCAAACAAAACAAACTTGTATTTAATCAGCGCATCGATAGTGGAGCGGGTAAAGACAAATCCGGGAAAGCGGATCCAGCGCCGGCTGGCTGGTGAGAGTCCGAGTAAATCAAACTCTTGCACGATAGCTTGAAAAGTACTATCGCAAAAAACCGGATCATAATATTGGAACTCCCAATTTTGTCCATATTCCTGCTCCGGCGTGTGGTGCAGACCATGACTGCCCAGGCTAACACGATCTTCATAACCCAACACAACATTGTGTTGATCGATATTGCGCAACCACTGCTTGTAGGACTCCGGACTTGCCGTGCTGATGCGATGCTTGCCGTGCGCGCGCCACCAGCGACCGGCGGGATAGTCTGGATTGGCCAGTTCGTGTTCATGCGTGATGGCGTCCGGAACCATCACCCAGCTCATTTTCATTTGCGGATGTTTTTCCAGCAGCCGTACAAGCTCGCTTTGCACCGGCGTCTGGCTGTCGTTTCCGGATAAAGGGAATTTCCATCGCTGAAAGGGAATGTCGTCCAAACCAATGGTAATGATTTGATCGCAACCGTTTGGATATGGGGAGAAATAAGCCAGCGGAATAAGAGTTGGCAGATTTTTATTAAACAATATCAGTTCCAATTCGCGTTGCACGCAGCAGCCTTTTTGCAGTACAGAGGCTAAAGGCGGTCCCGGCGGTTTGTAAGATTTGATGAGCGGTCCGCCGGGTAAAATATGCCAATAGAGCAACAGACGCGGCGCCCGTTCCTCGATGGTCACCAGGCTGTGATAGGGATTGGGAAACAACAAGACCAGTTTATTGTGTTCATCGCAGAGTTCGTATATCTGCTGCAGGGCCTGATGATAGTTTTTGTCCTGGTTTTCAAACCGAATCGGCTCCAGAGCGGAATAATGATTTCGCGGTTGCGCCAATTTCCAATTGGACGAAGCCAGAGTCACGAGCAAGCCGTGGGTTAATTCGATTGTTTCTCGAGCCTCAAATTGGTAACTGATGCTTAACCGGTTTTGCTGTAATCGGTAGGTGATTTTGGTGGACAGCGGCAATGTCCCGCGCGGTCCGGCCAGATATTCAGACCGAACCTCCAGACTGTTTTCCTGTGAGTTGGTGACGGTAAAGTTGGCGGCGAGATATTCGCCGGATCGCACCACCAGAATATCATCGCGCGTATGGAAAAGTCTGACAAACGAGGCGCAGCGGCGATCCCAGACACGCAATCCTTGCGCCTGGATGACCGGATTTGCATCTGAATTGGCAGAGGCGTTGCGCATTGCATGAAACAAGTCGCTGGGAAAAAGCTGGGTCGGTCTGGTCGAGCACACCATGATCAGGCAGAGCGAAATGGTTACTTTTGAGAAAATGTTATGCCGTGCAACGCGATATACTGGATTAAACACAGATCAGTCCCCAGGCGAAGGTTCGATGGTCAAATTCTAAAATAAGATTTAAGTTGTGTAAAAACATAAATTGATCAAAGAGTATGACATTCGAACAAAGTTGCTTATACTAATCAAACTTGTAAAAAAAAACAAGCATTAATTCTGACCAGAGGAGCTTTTACAATCCTGGCGCCATTTTACATCTGGAACATTTTAATTGCATTTTATTAATATTAAAGGTAAATTTGATGTCCAAAAATAACCGTGACATGGCCATTATAAAGAATAATATAGATCACGTACGAGAGCAGATCGCTGTTGCGTGTCGACGCAGTGGTCGAGCAATAACCGATGTGCAGATCGTGGCTGTAACCAAGACCGTGGCGGTTGCGGAAATTCGACAGGCGTTAACCGCTGGTATTCAAATAATCGGTGAGAACCGGATTCAGGAAGCGACCGGGAAATTCAAGGAGATAGGCAACGAAGCAACCTGGCATCTGGTTGGTCATTTGCAAACCAACAAGGTCAGGCGGGCTTGCGAGATTTTTTCAGTTATTGAAGCAGTGGATTCGCATTATCTGGCGCAAGAGATAAATGAACGCGCCGGGCAGTTGCAGCGCGTTATGGAGATTATGCTCGAGGTTAATACCTCGGCTGAAGAAAGCAAATTTGGCGTACGACCTGAAGAAGCGGTCAATTTAGCGCTGAAAATCGGTGCGTTGAAAAATATCCAGTTGACCGGATTGATGACCATCGGCGCTTTTTTACCAGATGCAGAACGGGTGCGCCCCTGCTTCAAGATGCTGCACGAAATACGCAGTGAAATACAAAAACAGGGTTTGGAGCTCCGGCATCTATCCATGGGCATGTCTCATGATTATATCCAGGCTGTTGAAGAGGGCGCCACCCTGGTTCGGCTGGGCCGGGTGTTATTCGGAGAACGCAATTAAAAAAGCGAACGCGGATTTGAATGGATAAATTGCCAACAGCCTTGTAGCACAAGCGTCCCGGCTTGTGACGCAAGCCGGGACGCTTGCGCTACGATGCTCGCAGGCCAGTGAATTGCGCGAGGGGAAAAATCTAAACCAGGAGCGTGGTCGTGAAACTAACACCCTTGGATGTGCGCAAACAGGAATTCAAAAAAGTGCTGCGCGGCTTTGATCCGGACGAGGTGGAAGCCTTTTTGAGCATGGTTTCCGATGAGCTGGAATCGCTGATCCATGAGCGCAATCGGATCAACGATGAGCTTATCAAACTGCGCACTCAGTTGCGTGATTATCAGGATGTGGAACAGACCATGCGCGCCACCATGCTGAAAGCGGCCGGCAATGCGGAAGAAGCGCGCCTGAACTCTTTGCGAGAAGCCGAGTTGCGCATCAATGAGGCCGAACTGCAGGCAGAAAAGATAACGGAAGGCGCGCGCGACGAATTGCAAGAGTTGCGACACGAGATCAGTCTGTTGCGTACACAAAAAGAATCTTTTTCCCGACGGTTGCGGCATCTTTTGGAATCGCAAATTGAATTAATCGATGTATTAGGCATGGACGATGTCGGCGCCGTCGAGGAAGATACGCCGGCGCGATTCACGCCACGTGGCCGTTTGCCCCGTCCCATGGTGGCTGAGCCGGGTGCGAAACCGCAGGACTCACCGGTCGAACCTCCTGCAGATGTTTCGCCGGAACCGCGTATTATCCGGGGTGAGAAAAAGTTCGATGAACCCTTCACGATCAAACGACCGGGCATCGGTGGGTTGCCGGTCGATGAAAAAAAGCAGGAAGAGAACCGGAACAAACCCGGCGGGCGAATTTCGGATCAATTGGTAGTATGAAAAACGGGAGCGGTGGATGAGGTACGGGTTATTATTTGTTTTATTTGCTGTGGTAATGGCCGGATGCAGTCATCAAATGGCCTTTCGTCCGGAACAGGTGGCAAAAAATCAAACCGTTAAAGTGCGTTTACATTCCGGCGAGAGTGTAGCGGGACAAGTTGTTGCCAAATCTACGGACGCTCTCGTGATACAGGATCGCGATGGTCAGCGTTGGCAGGCCAAGAATTCAGCGATCGCCAGTGTTACCGGCCCAGAGCCGGTCTTTGACGGCGCCGGCGGGATCATTTCGGAACAAGATATTCGCAGTCATAAGACCAACAAGAATCGATTATTGTTTACCATAAGCGGCGGCATGTTGTCAGCAGGGACCAGTTTTTTTCTCAGCAGCATGATGTCGCGGGCAGCGGCGGATAAGAACCGTGATGCCATTATCACCGGCGGGACTGTCGGCGGCACTATGGTCGGCGCCTGGCTTTTTTCCCGCATCGGCGCCGGAAAAGACCGGCAGGCGGCCATTCTGGAAATCCGGCGGGAGCGCTCCGAGATGAAAAGCGAATCCGATCTGGATGACACCCGCGCAAGCAAAGTGCGCGCGCAATCCGAATTGGAAAAGCTGCGAGAAGAGCGGTCAAGGCAGGATCAGGAAATCAAAAAGCTGCAAAAACAGATCCAGGAAAAACAGAAAAAGTAATGAATCCAACGCTGCAGATTTATCGACAAGAAATAGACGACGCCAGCCGTTATATTCGTTCACGATTTTCTACGCCCTGCAGTGTTGGACTGATTCTGGGCACCGGCCTGGGCACATTGGCAGATGAGATGGACAAGGCCGTTATGATGCCTTATGCCGAGATTCCGCATTTTCCGGAATCTAGTGTGAAATTTCACGCCGGACGATTGGTGGCGGGCAACCTGGCCGGCAAGACCGTGCTGGCCATGCAGGGCCGCTTTCATTATTATGAAGGCCACTCTATGACCAAAGTGGCTTTCCCGATACGGGTTATGCACCAACTGGGCGTACGCACATTGATCGTTACCAACGCGGCCGGCGGCATGCGCGAACATCTGCCGCCTGGAACCATAGCCCGGATCAGGGATCATATAAATTTTATGGGCACTAATCCGCTTATCGGGCCTTATGAGGAATTTCTCGGCGAACGTTTTGTAGATATGAGTGAGCCCTATAGTAAACGATTGGCCTCGTTAGCCGAATCAATTGCCGGCAAACTGGGTTTTAATTTACCCCAAACGGTCTACGCAGCGGTTACCGGCCCTTCCTTTGAAACACGGGCTGAACTGGCCATGCTGGTTGCCTGCGGCGCTGATACGGTCGGTATGTCGGTTGTGCCGGAAGTGATGGTCGCTCGACAATTGAACATGGAAGTGCTGGGTCTGTCGGTGGTGACCGACCAGGCCATACCGGATGAGGAGATTTCTGTAAGCCACGAGCAAGTAAATCAGGTGGCGCATGAGGTGGGGCCGAGGTTCAAGAGTCTGGTAAAAGAAATAATTAAAGAGCTGTAACGCGGTTTTTAAAAACTCGCACAGACACAGATAAGAGTTTTGGTGAACCAATAAATCATTTTTAATGTGTCATTCTGAACCTCGCCGGTTTTTGGCGAGGTGAAGAATCTGTTCGCGTCGCAATTTTTGAATATTGTTTTGGTATCGTTTCGCGAACAGATGCTTCGGCGCCCAGGGCATTGAGAGTAGTATTGGTAATAATTGTTTTGCGCCTCAGCATGACAAAGAAAAAAAAGGGAACAGCATGTCGCGCATCGGCATCATCGGTGGCTCCGGGTTGTATCAAATCGAAGGTCTGACGAACGTTAGCTCGGTTCGCATTGATACCCCATTTGGCGATCCGTCTGACGAATACATTACAGGTGTTTTAGAAGGCCGCGATGTGGTGTTTTTACCCCGCCATGGCAAAGGCCATCGCATGTTACCCACAGAGGTGAACAATCGCGCCAATATGTACGGCATGAAAGTGCTGGACGTGGAATGGATCATTTCGGTTTCTGCGGTCGGTTCTTTGAAAAAAGAGTTCAAGCCGACGGACATTGTCATTATTGATCAGTTTTTCGATCGCACCAATCAGGCGCGGGCCAACACCTTTTTCGGCAAAGGCATGGTGGCGCATATCCAGTTTGCGCATCCTCTTTGCCCCGATTTGCGGCAAGTCCTGTTCGACAGCGGCAAAACCGCCCACGCGAACGTGAAATGGGGCGGCACCTATGTGAATATGGAAGGCCCGGCCTTTTCCACTCTGGCCGAGTCGCGCGTGTATCAGTCCTGGGGCATGGATGTGGTGGGCATGACGCAGATGAACGAAGCGCGTTTGGCGCGCGAAGCGGAAATCTGTTATGCCACCATGGCCATGGTCACGGATTATGATTGCTGGTATGAAGAAGAAACCGGTCATACGGTGTCCATCGATCTGGTCATCGAGACGGTCAATAAAAATATCGCCACGGCGCGAGAGATGATTCGACATACGGTGGCTCGTCTGCCGCAAGAGCGCACGTGTAAATGCTGCAACGCTCTGGCCGGCGCGATTATGACCGACAAGGCCTTGTGGCCGAAAGAAACCGTAAATCAACTGTTGCCGATTTTGCAAAAGTATATTTAGAGAAATTAACCACGAATTACGCGAATGCACACGAAAGTAATTTATTTGAGAAAACATTTCGTGGTTGAGAGGCAGGATTAATCTTTATATAACTTTTCAGTTTTAACAACCAAGGACCAGAACACCAATATGTTCAAAGAATTGCCCGAAAAATTAAACTTTCCAGAAATTGAAAAAAACGTTCTCGACTTTTGGGAAAAAGAAAATATATTCCATCGCAGCGTTCAGGAGCGCGATGCGCAGAATCCGTTCATCTTTTTTGAAGGCCCGCCCACGGCCAACGGCAAGCCGGGCATTCACCATGTCATTTCCCGAACCGTCAAGGATGCGGTGTGCCGTCTGAAAACCATGCAGGGGTACCGTGTGGAACGCAAGGCCGGCTGGGACACGCACGGCCTGCCGGTTGAAATTGAGGTTGAAAAGAAACTGGGTCTGGACGGCAAGGATCAGGTTCTGGAATACGGCATGGACAAGTTTTGCAGTCATTGCAAAGAGAGCGTCTGGTCCTATAAAAAGGATTGGGACGATCTCACGCGCCGCATCGCCTTCTGGGTGGACCTCGATCATCCCTATATCACCTATACCAACGACTATATTGAAACGGTCTGGTGGCTGCTGAAAGAGATCTGGAAAAAAGGATTGCTCTATCAGGGTCATAAAATTCTGCCCTATTGTCCGCATTGCCAGACGCCGTTGTCCAGCCATGAAGTTTCCTTGGGATATGAGGACGTCAAAGATCCTTCTATTTATATCAAGGCTGCGGTCAAGGATCAGGACAACACCTTTTTCCTTGTCTGGACCACTACGCCGTGGACGCTGATTTCCAACGTGGCGCTGGCGCTGCATCCGGAAACCAGTTATGTGAAGGTGCAACACAAAGATCAACTGCTCATTCTGGCGCAGGCGCGCCTGGGCGTGCTTGAAGGCGAATTCAAGATCGTCGAAGAGTACAGCGGCGCAGAACTGGCCGACCTGGAATATGAGCCATTCTTCACTTTTATGCAGCCGGACAAAAAGGCCTACTATACGGTGTTGGGCGATTTTGTCACCACCACCGACGGTTCGGGCATTGTGCATATCGCTCCGGCGTTCGGCGAAGACGATTACCAATTGGGTTTGAAATACAATCTGCCCTTTTTGCAACCGGTGGACAAGGCCGGCGCGTTCACTCCGGAAGTGACGCCCTGGGCCGGACAGTTTGTCAAAGACGCCGACAAGTCGATCATCATTGATCTGAAAAAACGCGGCGTGCTGTATCGCAGCGAACCCTATGAGCACAGCTATCCGCATTGCTGGCGTTGCAAGTCGCCGTTGTTGTATTACGGCCGCAAATCCTGGTACATCAAGACCACGGCGGTTAAAGATAAATTGATCGCCAACAACAAAAAAATAGACTGGTATCCCAAAGAGGTGGGCGAAGGCCGTTTCGGCGAGTGGTTGGAAAACAATATCGACTGGTCTTTGTCGCGCGACCGTTTTTGGGGCACGCCTCTGCCGGTCTGGCGTTGCACCGGTTGTGATCATCAGGAGTGCGTCGGCAGCATTCAGGAACTGCGGGAAAAATCCGGACAGGCGCTGGCCGATGTGGATCTGCACAAATCCTACGTCGATCCGATCAGGTTAAAGTGTGAAAAATGCGGCGCCGAAATGGTGCGCGTGCCGGAGGTGATCGATTGCTGGTTCGATTCCGGCAGCATGCCCTATGCGCAATGGCATTATCCATTTGAAAATCAGGAAAAATTTAAAGCAAATTTTCCGGCTGATTTTATTTCCGAAGGCGTGGATCAGACCCGCGGCTGGTTTTATTCCCTGCTGGTCATCGGCACGCTGTTGTTCGATCAGCCGGCCTATAAAACCTGCGTTTCTCTGGAACTGATCCTCGATAAAGAGGGTCAAAAGATGAGCAAGACCCGCGGCAATGCCGTGGACCCGATCAAGTTTTTGGATGAGCAAGGCGCGGACGCGTTGCGCTGGTACTTGTTGACGGTCAGTCCGCCCTGGTTGCCCACGCGATTCGATCCGGAAGGCGTGGTCGAGGTGGTGCGCAAGTTTTTGGGCACGCTGGCCAACACCTATTCATTTTTTGCATTGTATGCCAACATCGACAAGTTTGCCTATGATGCGCAAAAGCGCATTCCGATAGACAAACGTTCCGAATTGGATCGCTGGCTCTGTTCTGCACTGTTCAGTTTGACGGAAAAGGTGAATGAGAATCTGCAGCGCTACGATCTCACCAAGGCCGGGCGCCTGCTCAACAACTTTGTGCTGGACGATTTGTCCAACTGGTATGTACGCCGTTCCCGCCGCCGTTTCTGGAAATCGGAAATGGGCCAGGACAAGCAATCCGCCTATCAGACCTTATGGGAGTGTCTGGTGACGCTCAGCAAGCTGGCTGCGCCCATGGCGCCGTTCATCACGGAAGAGCTATACAGAAATCTAACCGCCGGACAAAAAGGACATGACGACAGCGTGCATCTGGCCATGTATCCCCGGGCCGGCGAGGGATTGCTGGATTATCATGATGAACTATTGGAAGCGCGCATGGACCTGGTGCGGCGCGTGGTGTTCCTGGGCCGTTCCTTGCGCAACGAGGCGGCCATCAAAACACGGCAGCCGTTGGCCGGACTGATCATTGTGGCGCCGATGCAGAAACGCCGCGACCTCATCAGCGGCATGGAAGCGTTGATTCTGGAAGAGTTGAATGTTAAAAGCATCAAATTCGTCGACAGCGAAGGCGAGTTGGTTTCTAAAAAAGCGGAACCCATTTTTAAGAATCTGGGTCCGAAATTCGGCAAAGTGGTGAACAAGGCGGCAGAGGCCATTCGCGCCTTTTCCGACGCGGATGTGCAACACCTCCTGGATGCCGGGCATTGTTCATTGGTGGTGGATGGGCACGAGTATCGCGTGGATAGCGGCGACATTACGGTGCAAACGGAAAATCGCAACGGCGTGCTGGCTGCGGCAGAAGGCGATTTGACCGTCGCTATCGAAACGACGCTCACGGAAGAATTAAAGTATGAAGGATTGGCGCGCGAGTTTGTCAATCGCGTGCAAAATATGCGCAAGGAATCCCGGCTAAAAGTGACCGATCGCATCTGCATCTGGCTGACCGCATCGGCGCCGTTTGTGCAGGCGGTGGAAAAAATGACCGAATACGTTCAGAATGAAACGCTGTGTCAGGAATTGCGTTTTCAGGAGACGGGCGGCGGTTATCAAAAAGAGTGGAAGATCGATGAAGAGTCGATTCTGGTCGGCATTGCAAAAATTTAACCCCGGCTTTACCCGTAGCATCAGGAGGAAGAAATGACCAAAGAGCAATTAGCTAAATTTCGCAAAATCATCATGGACAAGCGGGCCGGCCTGCTGCAGGAACTGGAGCGTCTAAAAAGCTCGGGACTGAACACCTCCATGAAGGACACCTCGGGCGATCACTCTTCATATGCTTTCCATATGGCGGATCAGGGGACCGACACCATGGAGCGCGAACAGCAATATTTCTTTGCATCCCGGGAAGGCAATCTGCTTTATCATCTCAACCTGGCCTTGGAGCGCATTGACCGCGGCGAATACGGCATGTGCGTGGGATGCGGCAAAGAAATCAACGCTGAACGGCTGGAGGCGGTTCCGCATGCCCGTTTGTGCATCGAGTGTAAATCCAAAGAGGAAAGATCCAAGAATAAATGATGCAAAAATATCGGATTTTGTGGGTTGCGGCGGCGGTCTTTATTCTTGATCAGATCAGCAAATGGATCGTCCAGGCGAATATGGAATTGTACGCCTCGCTGCAGGTGCTGGGCAATTTTTTCCGCATCACCTTTGTGGAAAATCCGGGTATGGCGTTCGGATTGCAACTGGGCAATAACCTGTTCTTTACCGTTTTCGCCGTCATCGCCTCCGTGGCCATTGTATATTATTTGCTGCAATTGCCGTTAACGCAACGACTGGCGCGTCTGGCCCTGACCCTGATATTGGGCGGCGCCATGGGCAATCTGTTGGATCGTTTGCTGCGCGGCAAAGTGGTGGATTTCCTGGATTTTGAATTTTTCAATATCCATATTCCTGCTTTTAAACTGCTCTTTCTGCAATTTCCTGGATATGAGCTGGATCGCTGGCCGGTGTTCAATGTGGCGGACTCGGCCGTGACCATCGGCATGTTTCTGCTGCTGGGGCATATTATTTTTGAAAAGGAAGAAAAACCAGCCCCGACTTTGGACGGAGAGATGGTGCGGTAAGCGGCGAAAGTATGGGTGAGGGCTTGCGCCCGAGCAGATAATCGGCTAATCTGTTCATAGCGAAAAAGGTTATATAAAAAGGGCAAGATGCCCTGATTTATTATTTCGCCCGGGGAAAGATTCTCCGGGCGATCTTTTTTTTATGGAACGCGGGTGTCCTCGCCCGCTTTGCGAACGCAGCCAAAGGGGGATTATCCGCGCTGGAGTGAAGCAATCCGCTTACACAGCCATAATGTTATTAGAAACCCGATTGAGCGGGCCGGCTAATCTGACAAAAGCGAGAAAGGTTGCAGTTCAGCGCACTTCCAGATAATCCTTATCCGGCAATTTCGGAAATTTGGCATGCGGTTCGGTCTGGTACCAGAACGCGGTGGAACTGATGTCGTCCTGCAACGGCAGATAGCG
>CAYLWO010000100.1:0-24494 GCA_964387285.1 uncultured Cytophagia bacterium
AATTTGATCTGGCATTGCAGTATCAGGCCATTACCGACACTTCAGTCATGGTCAACGGCCAAAAGCAGCAGGCGGTTCTGGCCGGCAAAAGCTATTCCTATCAAATCACCGTGCAGAACAACGGTCCGGCCACAGCCAAAAACATTGGCCTATGGGCTACCATTCCGGATTCAGTCAAGATCACTTCAGTAACGCCCTTTACGCAGAAAAAAGACACTCTGTTCTGGGCATTTGATTCCTTGCAATCGAAAAAAGAGCTGCAGATCATGCTGGCTGCCAATGTGACAGCGAATATTCCGCTGGACCCATTCGCCCTGAACAGCAGCACTCGCATCAGCGCACTCAACGACACAACAGCCGACAACAATCAGGCTCTGGTAACGGTTTATGCCATCAAACCAGCGGTGATTCCACCGCCGCCGCCTGTATACAACAAATTTGATCTGGCATTGCGATACGAAGCCATTACAGACACAACGGCGTTGGTTGACAATGTTTGGTATCCAGCATTTCTTGCCGGAGGCCCGTACGGCAGTCGTATTACTTTGATGAATAATGGGCCAGGCACTGCGAAAGAGATACTTGTCTGGGCTACGCAATCCTATCCGTCTATACCTGATAATTTTTCAGTGCCTTTATGGCAGCAAAGGAAAGACACGCTATTCTGGCGTTTCGATTCTCTGCAGCGAGGCGCTGCCTTAATAATCACCTATAACAACGTGACGCCGATAGAACTATCCGGTTCCTCTCACTTCTTACACGGTATCGCAGAGGCGCAGAGTAAACATGATACAACGGACTATAATAATCAAGATAGATATACCATATATGAGATATATAAGCCAATCATACCAGTTGCTGCAATTCCCTTTATAGAAGCCCAACCACCCGACATTGAAGTGGGTGACTCGGTGCTGGTTCGCATCAAAGTGGAAGGCGAAATCAGCGCCTGGGATCTCTGGGTTCGTTTCAGCAATGGCAAAGTAGATTCGAGCTATGGGGATTCCTTCATTTTAAAAAATCCTGCAGCCTCGGCAAACTGGTTAACCATCATCCCGCAGTTCGGCAACACGCGCATGTTTACCGCAGCGGTAGAAGAAGAGATCATCTTTGAGTTGCGCATACGAGATTCATATGGCCGTTCCGCAACCGCTCAAGCTTCCGTGCTCATCCACAGCAAAAATCATTTAAAGTTGGATCGCAATGTATATGAGCCGGATCGACAGGATCCTTTGGCCATCCAATTCAAGCTCTCCACCAACCGGGTCGCGCGTCTGGATGTCTATGATCTGGCCGGTGTGCACATCTGCAGATTGAATGAAGCGGATTATCTGGCCGGTTGGAACACCTATTACTGGAACGGACGCATCCCCAACGGCATGCTGGTGGGTTCAGGCGTTTACATTATCACCCTGCATAGCGGCGATTATAAGGACTGGAAAAAATGCATGATCGTGAGATAAATAAAATGAAAAAAATTTCATGGTTGTTTCTATTTTTGCTGGGCAGCCAGTTGTCTGCGCAGATTCGTTCCGGCGCCGTGTTTTTAAAAATGCCGCCCGGCAGCAGACAGCAATCCATGGGCAATAGCGCCACGGCATTGCTGGACGATCACCATGCGGTTTTTGCCAATCCCGGGTCCGGAGGGTTTCTGCGCGAATGGCATTGGTCAGCCAGCTACACCAAATGGATTGCCGATGTGTACAACGCTTCGTTCTTACTGGGTAAAAACTTTACAACTCCCTGGAGCAGCAGAACGTTATGTAATCTTGGAGTGCTCTATCAGGGCGTTGGTGAGTTTGACAGTGCGGAACAAACCGCGGTTCGCGCTTCAGCCAACGATCTGGTATTGGCCCTGAATATCGGTCAACCGCTCTCTTTTTTAACCAATAATCTCTCCATCGGCGCAGATGTCAAATATCTTGCCAGCAAATTGGCCAACTATGATGCCAATGCACTGGTTTTTGATTCGGGCCTGCTCTATCGCACGCCCCGTTTCAAATTGAGCAATAAAGTCAACTCTGTTTTTCCGTATGGAATCATTTCTCTCGGCGTCTCCATGGTCAACATGGGACAACCGTTGACCTTTATCAACCAGGAAACGCCTTTGCCGCGTGAATTTCGCGCCGGTGTGGGCTTTTATGCCGGCCGTCATAACGGTCTACAAATGCAAGTCACGGCTGATTACCATTCGCGCAAGGATGAAGGTTCCCATATGGGCTTTGGCGCAGAGCTGAGTTGGGATGAACGCTTTGCCATTCATGGCGGTTATGATGCCAGCAATGATTTGCTGGAAAAATATTCTTTTGGTTTCAGCATTAGACTGGACGAGCAGAATTCACCCGTCGGCGTGTTGCCGGGACGAAACAACGCGCTGCGCATGGATTTTGCCTCCATGAACGAACGTGAATTTTTTCATCACACCTATCGCGGCACCGTTTCGCACATCCCGGTCGGACCGGAACGGTTCGAGTTCCTCACTCCGCCGGTGGACACCAAAGTTTACAGCGACAGCGTCATGTTGAGTTGCACGCCGAGCCGTGATCCGGATCTGTTCGACGATGTTCGTTATATGATTTTTATGGATCAGGACAGCGCCAAGTTGGCGCAGAAAATCGATCTGTTGACATTAAGTCCGGTTCAATATCTGTCAAGACCGGATACGGATGTCCTGCTGACCGCCAGGGGGTTAACCGCGCCGCGGACTGCAGCGACCCAACTGGGCGGCGGCGATTATTATTGGGCCGTGGCGGCGTACGATTCGGATCATCATATCCGGATGGCCAATATCGGCAAACGCAAAATTGCTCATTTTAAAGTTCCCTATCCGGACCTGATTGCTGAAAATGTTGAATTCGAGTATCATCCCTGGATTACACAGGACGAATATCAGGGGAAATTACGCGCCACTATTTCCAACATGGGTGAACACTGGGCCAAGCAGGTCATCTATACGGTTTATGATTCTCTGATTACACCGGCGCCGGGACAGCCCGCCAATTATGCAACCGTAGTTCTAAAAACAGATCGGTTGCCGGTCATGCTTCCGGGCGAGTCCCATTTTATCTCTATCGACTGGAACACGCCTGTTTTAGGCAAGCACGCTATTATCGTCAAGATCGGTTGTGAGCGGCCCTTGAAAGAGTTGAATAGCAATAACAATCTTTTCAGCAAAGCATTTTATACGATTCCCAAAGGAGTATTTGCCGCCAAAGACACCCTGCAAATCATTACAGCCATCACCCGTTCCTTCGCTTTGCCGATTATCACCGAGGTATGTTTTGACACTTTGTCCGCCAAGGTCAAGGAAGAATACCTGTTGAAAAAAGTGGTTGAACCGCCGCTGGATATTCTTTCGGAACGATTGGTAAAACATCGTAATATCCAGATCCGTCTTCAGGGTTTTATCGATCCCAACAGCGGTGAAACCGATCTGAAATTAGCTGACCTGCGCGCCCAGGCTGTGCGCGATTCCATGATCAGCAAGGGCGTGGCTGCCGAGCAAATCATCCTCCTGCCCGGTGAAACTCAGGCACGCCGGTATGTGCCGGCCAATGCCGAAGACGCCCGCTGGGTTTTTGAAGAACGGCGATATGTAAAAATAACCACCGATACCACCAATGTGCCTGTTTTGTTTGAACCGCTGAACTATGTGGACGTGGAAAATTTGGCTTCGCCGGCGATTTTCAACAGCGAGATCAAACACACGCTCAAATTCGAAAAAGGGCTGCTCTATGTTCAGGTGGAAACTGCACAGGACAGCATCCTTCTGGAGGCTGCCGGAAAAACTCTTGTGCAGGGACCTCTGGTCTGGGACATGCCGGTTCAGGATTACTTTAAAAAGAGTCCCTGGATCAATCAACCGACGCAATATGTTGTACAGTTGACCGATTCCCTGCAACGGGTTTTCAGCACCTATCCACGTACCTTTCTACCCATCGGCAAGGCCGAGTTGCGCGAACACACCGTGGCGTTTCCGTTAAAATTCAACAAAACGGATCCTCTGTACAGTTTTTATTGGTCCAATATCCTGGAATCCATCGAAGAAATTCTGACCGATCCGGCGAAAAGATTCCGTTTCTATGGCCATGCCTGCGCCATTGGCAATGACAGATATAACTTGAATCTGTCGGACGGACGCGCCAATTCGTTTCATGACAGCTTTTTGGATTACATCAAGGATAATTACCCGGACGTTTACCAACGTATTGTCAATCGTACCGATTCGGCCAAGGGGTATGGTGAAAACAAACCCCTGGGTGTATTGCGCAGCACAGGTGAGACTGTCTTGATCGGTGAAAACAATCTTCCTACCGGACGTAAATTAAACCGGCGCATTGAAATCAATTTTTACACCAAGGATAAATAAATTCCTCATGCCCTGGGTTGGCCACGACTCGGGGCTTTATTTATTTCTGCGTTTATCTGTGTGTGAGCAGGTCACCGTTCATCTGGATTTGCATCAATAACTGCCGGGAGAAAACCTCTGCGGTTTGGCAGCGATGTCACTGCCGGCCGCGATTAAGGTTAATTCTTGCTAAAAAACGCTTGCATTTCAATCCGAGAGATAGTACTTTTGGCAATTGAATTTCAACATCCCATCAATCTGGAGTTCGCCGCGCCATATGAAATGGAAAGGGAAAAAGCTCGTCCTCAGCAGTTTTTTTATTATCGGCATTGCCTGCACCCTGGCTGGACAATACCTGTTAAAAGTTACTGCCACTGATAAATTCTGCGATATCTGTCATACCCACCCTCATGCCATGGAATCATGGAAAAAATCGACCCATTATAAAAATCCCAGCGGCGTCGTCACGCACTGCGCAGAATGCCATTTGCCTCCTGGCGGCATTTCCTACCTTACTGAAAAGGCCCGGTTAGGCATCCGTGACGGTTACGGCACTTTGTGCAAAGACGTGAAACGGATCAACTGGGAAGCCAAGTCCCGGCTGGAAAATGCAATCCATTTCACCTACGACGCTTCTTGCCAAAAATGCCACACCGACCTTTTCAGCAAGAATTTAAATGCCAAAGGGGTCGATGCGCATGTCTATTATATGAAAAACACCGACAAGGTGCGCTGCATCAACTGCCACTTGTATGTCGGGCATTATAAGGAAATCGCAGAGGTTGATAGCGCTTTACTGCACAAGCAGCCGCAAAAATTCGTGAAAATCGAGCGCAAACCGATTCTCAATGCGCCGTTTGCATCCTATACCGAAACTGTACCCAACACCGGCGTTTCTTTTGACATGATTGCCGTCCCTGCCGGCAGTTTTGTCATGGGCAGCCCGGAAAACGAAAAATGCCGCGAGGCCGACGAGGGACCGCAACGTCAGGTGAGCGTCAGTCAATTCTGGATGGGGAAAACAGAAGTGACCTGGCAGGAGTGGGAAATCTATTTCAACCAGATGGGACGCGGCAAACGTGAATATTGGGCAGGCAATGCCACCGACCTGGATATGGTCACCGGCCCGACGCCCCCTTACGGATCGCCGGATCAGGGCTGGGGAAAAGGCATGCGCCCGGCCATCACCATGACCCACTATGCGGCAACGCAATATTGCGAATGGCTGAGCAACGTCACCGGCAAGCTGTATCGCTTGCCGACAGAAGCGGAATGGGAATACGCCTGTCGCGCCGGTTCCGTTGATCCCTATTTCTTTAAAGGCGATCCGGGAAAATATACCCGTACAAGCTTTTGGAATAAAATTTTCGGCAGCGATACCAGCGTCATTGCTTCCTATGCAAATTATATGGCGAACAGCAACGCCAAAACGCAACCGGTTAGCTGGGGCAAGCCCAATGGATTCGGCTTGTATAATATGATCGGCAATGTGCGCGAATTTTGCCGGGATTATTATGATTCTCGCGCTTATACGGCAACCACCGTTCAAGATCCGACCGGCCCTGCCAGCGGCAGTGAGCATGTGATTCGCGGCGGCTCGTTTAAAAGCGACGCCGCTGATTTACGCAGCGCCAGCCGCGACTATACGCAGACTGATGCCTGGCTTATGACCGATCCGCAAAATCCGAAAAGTCTGTGGTGGTATTCTGATTGCGTGGATGTGGGCTTTCGCGTGGTCAGGGTGTATGAAAAATAATATAGGAAGGTACCGCAGCAAGAACGTGTCATTGCGAATCGAGTCACAGTCCCAGACAAAGATTGTGATCCGTTGTGGAGTGAAGCAATCCTCTTACACCATAACCATGTCATTGCGAACGAGGCTCAGGCACAGATTAAGACGGTCATCCATGCTGGAGTGAAGCAATCCCCTTGTACAAAAACAATGTCATTGCGAACGGAGCCATAGTACTTGACAAAGAGGATTATCTGCGCTGGAGTGAAGCAATCCCCCAGTACACAAAAAGTGTAAATTAAAGAGGCGTTGATTTAGAAAAAAAGTCCTGCAATTTAAAATATACGTCACCAGACTCTTATTAAAAGGAGTGCGTTATGTCTGAACAAGAAAATAAATTTTCCCGTCGCGATTTTATCGGCAGAGTATCAGCTGTTGCTTCCGTAGCGGCAGCCGCACAATTGGCCTGCAGCAAAGTCGAATTCAAACTTCCCCAGTTGTTGCCCCAGGCGCCGGACGGCATGCCTTTGCGCGCCGGACTCATCGGTTGCGGTGGCCGCGGTACCGGCGCTGCCGACAATTTTCTCAAAGCAGGTAATAATCTGGTGATCTCTGCCATGTGCGACACGTTTGCTGATCGCCTGGCCGCCTGCAAAGAAAAACTGACCAAAGCGGGACAAAATATTCCAGAGGAGCGTTGCTTTGTGGGTTTTGACGGTTACAAGAAGGTCATCGACTCCGGCGTGGATGTGGTGATCATGGCTACTCCCCCCTATTTTCGTCCCGAGCATTTCGCTGCAGCTATTGATGCCGGCAAACATGTATTTATGGAAAAACCGGTGGCTGTGGATCCGGTAGGTATCAAAACGATTTTAGAATACGCGGAAAAGGCGAAGCAAAAAGGACTCTCTGTCGTCACCGGCAACCAGCGTCGCAATCAATTGCGCTATTTAAAAGCGCTGAAACTGGTGCGCGAAGGCGCCATTGGCGAAATCGTCGGCGGACAGGTTTATTGGAATCAGTCCCAGCTGTGGTATCGCAATCGTGAAAAGAACTGGTCGGATATGGAATGGATGATACGCGACTGGGTGAACTGGATCTGGTTGTCCGGCGATCATATTGTCGAGCAGCATGTGCACAATATCGACGTCATGAACTGGTTCCTGGATGCTCATCCGGTCAAAGCCGTGGGCATGGGCGGTCGCGCCCGACGCGTCACCGGCGATCAATATGACTATTTTGCGGTGGATTATGAAATGGCCAACGGCTTGCATTATTTGAGCATGTGCCGGCAGATCAACGGCTGTGAAAACAACGTCAGTGAAACTATTGTCGGCAGTAAAGGCACTCTGTATCTGGGCGCAGCCAAAATGGTCGATCTAAAGGGTAAAGTGATCTGGCAATGGGATAAGGAAAAAGAGCCGGAAAAAAATCCCTATGAACAGGAGCACGTCACTCTGGTGACCGCTATTCGTGAGAACAAACCGGTGAACATGGCCAAAGATATCGCCGAGTCTGTCATGACGGCCATCATGGGTCGACAGGCTGCTTATACCGGCAAACTGGTGACCTGGGATGAAATGATGCAATCCACCATGAAACTGGGCGTGGCTAAAATGGAAATGGGACCGGTTCCGGAATTGGCCACCTTAAAGCCGCCGGTGCCGGGCACAGAAAAGGATTGATTGAGCTCCTTTAAAAAAGCTTGGATGAAAACGGATGCTGTAATACGTTTTCATCCAATGAATTCGCATTCGTTTTCATCATTAAATAGGAATTTGCATTATGGAAGTGAATCGTAGGGACGTGTTAAAGATGAGCGCTTTAACCGGTCTTGCTGCAGCTGTGCCGCAAAGCGCTTCTGCCATTAC
This sequence comes from uncultured Cytophagia bacterium, assembly GCA_964387285.1. Lineage (GTDB taxonomy): Bacteria > Zhuqueibacterota > Zhuqueibacteria > Residuimicrobiales > Residuimicrobiaceae > Anaerohabitans. The sequence goes on from CAYLWO010000100.1 coordinate 7,952, forward strand.
ATTGCCTGATCCGGCGCAAAAAGCGGTACTCAAACTTTCCTGCCAGGATGGCATCGCGCCGGGTGATACTCTGACCGAGAAACTCGATTTTATAGAAAAATGCGGTTTTGTCGGCGTCGAGATTGGCGGCAAAGGCTTGGCAGATAGGCTGGGTGATTTGCAAAACGGCTTGCGCGGACGCAATCTCAAACCCAGCGTCATCTGCGCCGGTTTCACCGGCGTGCCCATTTCTGATAAAGAGGCGGATCGGCTGGAATTCATCAAATCCATCAAAGAGTTATTATCCCTGGCCGGCACTTTGGGCGCGGTGGGCGTCATTGCAGTGCCGGCGTTCAACAAACAACCGCAGTTGCCGCATAAAGAGGCGCGCGAAATCCTGGTGCAAATGTTGCCGGAGATCGGCGATCATGCAGCAAAGAATAAAGTGGTGCTGTTGCTGGAGCCGTTGGAACGTAGAGAAGCCTATTTTCTGCGCCAGGTCGCTGATGCAGCTTCGATTTGCCGCGACGTCAACAATCCCGGCATTGCCTGCATGGGTGATTTCTGGCACATGACCTGGGAAGAGACCAGCGACATGGGTGCGTTCATCTCCGGCGGTAAATATCTGCATCACGTACACATTGCCAGCCGCAAGCGCCGCAAAATGCCTGGTGAAGATGAAGGCGACAACTATGTTGAAGGCATGCGCGGGCTCAAAGTAATCGGCTATCAGGACTATATTAGTCTGGAATGCGGCAGTGTGGGCGACAAAAAAGTCACCATACCTGCAGCGGTCAAGCTGATGAAAGAGAACTGGAAAGCAGCATAAGCTAGACCTCACAGGTTTAGGAAACCTGTGAGGTCTTTACATTACAAAGACCGTGTCATTGCGAACGTAGCCACAACAGCTGCAAAGGGGATTATCTCAATTGGAATGAAGCAATCCCCGTTTATAGTAAGACAGCTATTCAAGCCCCGCCTTTGTTGTTTTACGGCTAGTCTCTGTCTTTGGCGGGGCGAAGAATCTGTGCGCACAGCTTTTATCATATATGGGCAGACAGCAAGCGGCGAACAGATGCTTCGGCGCTTAAGGTTTTGACTAACTGCTTATTATGCCGGGGTCATGCGCCTCAGCATGACAATTGCAAATAGAAGGTTGTCATTCTGAGCCCTGCCGTCCACGTTTTGCGGCCTGTCACTTTATTTTCGTTGGCGGGGCGAAGAATCTGTGCGCACAGCTTTTTTCATATATGGGCAGACAGCAAGCGGCGAACAGATGCTTCGGTGCTGTATGAATCATCAACACTTTTTAGTCCGTGCACACAGCGCCTCAGCATAACAACTGGAAAAAATTGATATAGAACCAATGAGTAAAAATAGTTAATTGCATAATCCGGTAAACGCCGGGATGCGTAGCAGCCGTAAGTTACTAGGCCACCATCGGAGCGGCATCTATCTGTTTTTCATGCATTAAAACACCACAATCCGTCAAATTATTATTCATATTCGCCATAAACCCCTTGACATTATTAAAAAAAATGGCTATATTATTAGCACGAAAAAATCGCGGGGTGGAGCAGTCTGGTAGCTCGTTGGGCTCATAACCCAAAGGTCGTAGGTTCAAATCCTGCCCCCGCTACTAATCAAGCCGGTAATGATATCATTATCGGCTTTTTTTTGTATTAAAAACAACACCACCTCTTACGGCGCCTGTGCCCCCGCACTCAGTTGTGCATTACTGTCCCACAGCGAAAAATCCAGAGCATTCACCAGACCATCCATATTCATATCCGTCGCTTGATAGCCGGACGACGATGCTCTCATCGCATTGTACCAGAGCACGTAATCCTCACTGGTAACATGCTTGTTCTGATTCACATCACCACTCCACATGGCAAAAACACCAGATGCAACCTGAGCAGCTGCTTTACTGCCATAATACTTTTCCAATCCAGTAGTAAAATCGTACAGTGGAGTCGCTTCATTCATCTGTATGGCAGCAGCACTCATAACACTGCAGTGATTGCGGTGCTCTACCACCAGATAATACTGACCGGACGGCGAAGCGAACGATACGCCGGACTGACCCTGTGTATCCAGCAAATAACCGTTGGCATCGACAAAACAACTGGTGCATTCGACTGCAATGGGATCGGTTGCATTACTACGCAAGCTGATTTTTAGCCAATCCACAGAAGATGCAGGTACAGCGTCTACATGAACCGAACAACCGGCATAAGGCGAATCCAGCGGTATATGGCCTGCAATGTTAAGCGTTTTTTTCATTCGACTATTCACAGTATCAAATGGCCCTTGTAAAAAAATACGCGCCTGTAAATTGATCGGATTACGCACGATTATCTGATAAACAAAAACCAGAACCTCCTCCCCAAGCGCATCGGTTATATACAACCTGCCGGTGTCCGGATCATAACAAGCACCTTCCGGATTACTGCAGACATCGGTAATCTCATCCATGGTCCAGTAGGTATAAGGCTGAATCTCCCAGCATTGTTTCACGCCATTTTTTACCTGCATAAGATCATTGGCGTCATAGGCCCAAACCTGGCTACGATAGGGATAGGCATGAGTGCCATGACTTTCATCACATGGATCAGGACATTCACCGGTTTCGCCGCCGATGCCATAACAATAGGGACCATAACCATGTCTGCCGAAAAACAGCACACTGCGGCTGCCATTAGGAAAGGCAATGCCGAGCATATGCGTGGTAAGATTGAAAAGTTCATTCTGACTGCTCGGATCAGCCAGAGGATGAGCCAAGGGATAAAACAACAGTGTATTGCCGGGAACAGGATTCTCACTGCCCACATCATCTGGATCAAACACCGTTGCACAGGGACCGCAGGAATTATTGCTGATAATAGAAAGACACCCCTTGCCTGTAAGCGCGGGTCCGCCGAAAAGCGTCTGCCATTCCAGCGGAACGGTCGTCATATACCCACCCTTGGATCGCGGCGTTGCAACACCGGTCATAGGATAAAAACCCTGAAAATCGTTGGTGATCGACAAGTTCAAACCGGACACGCCGTGAGAATTCACCTGTTCACTGGCGCCGTCATAGTAACTGGAGGCAGCGATGACGAGTCGGTTGTTGTATACCAGCATGCCATAGACAAATGGTGAATAGCCGATTTCATCCAGATGGCCGTCTGTAACATCACTGAAATTTTGCAGAACCGTGGCCTGGTTCAGACTGCTCCAGTCTTTGCTCTTGATGAGCAGATTATCAGTCGGCACCTCAATCTGTGCGACGTTGCCCGGATACCATGCATGTCCTTCCATAAAAAGCGTATGTTTACCAGTGACAGAATCGAAATAATGCGTAACGCCTTGTCCGCCGTAGCCGAATCGGGAGCTGCCATAATCACCTTGCGGCAACGCAAAGGCGCCGAGAAAAGTCAGATCCGCTTTTTGCACGAGCGGACGTTGCTCCGGTGAAACAGCAAAAGTGGATAGGCAAGTTAACAGCAGCATCAGGCAAGCGCCCAGAAGACGATTTTGGGTATTATGATTGTGTAAGAATGTAACCGACTTCATAGGAATCCTTTCTGTTCGCCCTTTTCAACGCTGCTCGCAGGCGCACGCTGATATTCATTTTTGTGTTGACCGTTGTCTTGTCCTTGCGAAGGTTTAAAACTTCGCAAGGATGTTTTTCGAGCGTTAGCGCTCAATTTAGAAATAAAGCAATCGCGAGTTCACAATCATAGACAACTGTCGGCCTGGAGCAATTCACTTTGAAATTCGACAGACGGACATCTCTTTACTGTAATTTAGCCACTCATGAAATAAAAACCAAGAAATATCAAGATTCCATATTGCACTTGAATTTTGATTTATGTAAATTTTGCAGACCGAATAAGTTATCGACAAACAATACCCTCTTTTTGTCAAGTCTTGTTCGTCGATGGAGGCTGCGGCGCTTATAGCCATAGAACTGTGTCGAGTCCATAATGGTAAGCGCCTTCTACTAACACTTTTATGTACTAGGGGATTGCTTCACTCCAGCGCAGATCATCCCCTTTTACAGCTACAGCGGCTACGCTCGCAATGACATGGTCTTTGTGTTATTTGGGTAATCATGGCCTTCATACCATAATATGCTCAGCATGATAACCGGGAAAAAGGGCGAGATGTCATACGAACACGCCTTTGGCAGGTGAAGAATCAGTTCGTGGGTTGCATGATCATCAGTAAGCGATTCTGCGACGAGGCCTAGTTCCATGACTTGGCATATAAAAACCGGTTCATAGACGGCTTGGCCAGGCCCAGGTGTGGCGCCCACAAACGCAGGCGCTGAAAGCGCGCGACAGGATCATTTCAGCCCAAACAGCGACAGCCATATTCTGACAGGATAAAATTAAAAAGGTGGATTTTCATTTCACAGAGATTATAAGTAAGGGGAGTCAAAAAATGAAACGCGCTTTCTTTTTACTTGCATTCATCTGGCCGCTGATGTGCGGGGCAGTGAGCAACCTCAGATTGAACGGCCAGCAGGAAATTACAGTCACCAAAGTGCCCACGTTGATCATCATGACCTGCGATCTCGCCAAACCAGGTAATAAAATCATCGGCGGCGTCTATGCCGATTTTAACGAGAACGGCGTGTTCGATCCCTTTGAACGCAATTGGGATTGGCGCTATGGTTATCTCATCGACGGCATTGGCTGGATTACAGACCCCGTCGTTCCACTGGCAGCCATTATGGGCGACGAGACCGATGTGGATGGGAAACTGCGCATCACCTTCCCCCTATTACAACAACACGCCAACATCTGGCCGCGCGGCTCTATTTTTGTACACATGAAGGATGAAGACGGTTCTGAAGCGCAGGCCGTGATTCATATCAACGTACCGGCTGTTGCACCCATGATCAAAGGGCGAATAACCTCTGCAGCCACAGGTCGTGCCATCAGCCACGCCAATCTGCAATTGACCGCAACGCAAAACCAGGAAAACGCACAGTTCCACAACGCCTATTCGGATGAAAACGGCGATTACGCCGTGACTGTAGAACCAGGGCAATGGCAGATCAGGGTATTTGTCGGCAACCGCAACAGTGAATACAAGAATCCGGGACCGGTCACGGCGACGGTTGCTGCAGGAGAAACCATCGTGCAAAATTTCACCCTGCAAAGCTATGGTTCGTTTGTTGAAGGCTATTTGAAAAAAACGAACAACGAACCGGCAGATGGTGTGGTCCTATCGGCCATGAACTATAGCGATTACAGCAATGTTTCCTGCCAATCGGACAGCGCCGGCCATTACAAAATGGGCGTTAACGCGGGCAAGGTACGCCTGAGTTTGAGTCAGGATAACGACATGTCGGCCATCTGGCCGCTCGGCTATTATGCGACTCCCTCTGAAGTCACTCTTACTGTCGCTGCAGGCCAAACCGTTAACCAAAACTTTACTTTCGAACAGTATTCCGCATTTGTAGAAGGGACGTGTCTGGCCTACGGACACGCAGCGGATTATATACGAGTACATGTCGAATATATTGCCGCTCAGGGAAGTCAATGGGGCATCAGTGAAGGTTATAGCGACGGCAACGGTCATTATCGCATCGGCGTACGGCCCGGCAAGGTGACCAACATGAATATTTATTCCATCAATTACGAAATCATTTCTTCGGTTTGGAACAACCAGCAGTTCTCCATTGCCGAGGGCCAAACCGTCGCGGGCATGGACTTTACTCTGCAGTACTATCAGGGAGAAAACAGCCTCAGCGGCAAATTGAGCAACGCAGACGGCACGCCGGCAGCCAACGTCTATGTCGTGGCAGTGGAAGAGAACACCTATTTCGTTTATACCTACTTGTACGCTTTTACCGATCAACAGGGCCGGTATGAATTCAATAATCTGGTCGACGGCAAATGGCGCGTAGGCGGATTTAAAAAAGACGCCTCCATCAAACCCTGTTTTCACTACCATACATTGGAAAACGGCAAAAAGGTGACAAACGCTGATTTCATCGTCGCATCGACCACCGGCGTTACCGGGCCGAGGCTTGCCCAAACTGCGTCCTGTCGATTATATGCCAATCATCCCAATCCATTCAATCCTCAAACCGTGATCCGCTACAGTATAGCCGGAGCAACTGGTCAGGCGCCGGTCCGACTGTGGATCAGCGATGTATTGGGACGGGAAATAAAAATTCTGGTTAATAACGTGCAACAAACAGGCGAGCATCAGGTAATTTGGGACGGCGTCGACAGTCGCAACCAACGGGTGGCCAGCGGCCTTTATTTTTACACGATTCAGGCCGGAGACTTTAAGAAGACGCATAAAATGGTGCTAACGCACTAATCCAAATTGAGAAAATTCAGTAATCTCAAATATCCCTTGAAAAACGCGACCTCAATACGTATATTTCTGTTACATCCATCGAACAGCAGCATACGATCGCTGCTTGCATAGCCCAGATTGTTAGCCCAATAGGTCGGGTGGTCTGAACAGGAACCATATCCGGATCGTTTTCAGTTCACTCGAAACAATAGATGGGGTTGATTTAATTCACTCACTTGAGGAGAGATCAATGAAAAAGATCATCTGTAGTCTGGTGGCAGGGATTGTATTGCTTTCATGGCTTGTCGTATTGCCGGCATACGCCAGGGACTGGCATGTATCGAAAGACAAAGGAGACAATCAGAACGACGGCGCGAAAGCAACCCCATTAAAAAATCTGGAATCAGCCTTAAAAGCTGCTCAGGCCGGAGACCGCATACTGGTCGCTCAGGGCAATTATTTCGGACTGCGCGATAAAGGTTATCTCGAAGCGCCGCAACCAATTGAACTGCTCGGTGGTTATTCTGCTGATTTTTCAGTGCGCAATGTGGTCAAATATCCCACCACGGTTATTCCTTCACGCGAAACAGGTGAAAGCGGCCGCAAACCTCTGCTCAGCATCACGAATGTCCCCCTGGGTTCCACTTTTATTCTGGACGGCCTCATTTTCGATCGTGGCGAGCAAAATGCCTATTCTCCAAAAGAATCGGTCATCCAGGGAATTGGCGGCAGAATTCTCAGTCCTACCGAGAAACCGGCAACCGGTCCGAGCACTGTTGCCGAACCGCTGATTTGTTTTACCAACAAAGTGCTGGCAAAAATCGAAGGGAATGTCATCATCCGCAACTGTGTTTTCCTGAACGGTCATTTTGCCATCCAGGGTGGTTTTAAAAAAGGCATCATCACCATAACCAACAATATTTTTGTCGCCAACAACATGGCGGCCATTGAAGTATTTGGCACGGGCGGAAAAAGAGGTCCCAAAGGACCGATTGACAAGGATGGCCACGTAGAAATCGGCCACAACACCATTTTGTTCACCTGGAGTCGTTTAAAAGATTTTGCCGACATGGGCTATGGCGTCCGGATCATGACCATGGTGTCCTATGATGTCCATGACAATATTATCGGCTGCAACGTTTTAACCGGCATCGATCATACCAGAGGAAATCTCAATGAATGGGTAAAAATCGACAATAACAAAATTTTTCTCAACAAACAAGCGCCCCTGCTGTATGTAGAACCGGGCAAGTCGGCGGCCGGCAAAATGGAACGAGTAAAGATCGGCGACATGAATGCGGATCTGGGTTTGGCGAGTTGTAGAGGGAACAGCGAGGACATCGGTCAAAAACTGCCGCTCAACAAACTCTATTTGGAAAATTTCCTAAATGCCCGCTACAGCGAAACAGCGGACTTTGATCCGAATTCGTCGGCCAATGTCCTGCGTGAAGTCATGGGCTTGCCCAAGCAAGGCAAACTCAGTACTCAGGTGACCATGTTTGCCAACAGATATCCGCTTGCAGACGCCATAAAACTTTTTGGCGCAGACGCGAAATACGGAGCCCAGTTGCCCAAGTAGGATAAAATGCGCATAGAAATGCAAAAGCCCCTTTATGGGGCTTTTTTTTCTCTAGTATGTTAAAGCGTCTTTTTTGTGTAAGAAGGATCAAAATATGTTGGACCTTTTAATTGTCATGCTGAGCTGCAAAACAGATCAATCTTAACACTTTGCAGTTACTCAAAGCAGCGAAGCATCTGTTCGCCGCTGGTTCCCGGCGTGGCGGCTAAAACAGCGACGCGAACAGATCCTTCGGCCTGTCCAAGACACGTGATGACGATTCCTTGTTACGACATCTTTGTCAAAACAAAGTCCGCTGCATCGCTTCAAACAGCGTCACATCCAGCATTTCAAAAGACTCTGGTATGCGCTTGTGCAGATTGATCAATTGCTGAATCTGCCAATAGCCGGCCGTCATACCTACGACATATATCTTTTCCGGCTCGATTTTATCGTCCACTGTTGGATAAAAATGGAACGGTAATCCTGCTTTGCTAAAATCTTGCTGATAACTCTGCATCTCGCTGCCTTTCACTCTAAATATCGCCAGAGAGGTAGTCATATCCAATGCGGCGAAATCAGCCCATTGTGTAACGCCTAAAACGCCCGCAGTCAGTTCCGGCGGCGCTTGCACAGCCTGTAAGCAAAAGCCGGCGCCGGTTGTTATGCGAATTGCATCAGCGAGTCGTTCATATAAACGGCCAAAGGTATTATCTGCCTTATCGATCCTGGCCGTCTTTTCAAATTCTTTAATCCAGTTCCAACGGCTGTCAAAGTGTCTGGTTTTAACCAGACAAAACGGATTGTCCTGGACCACCAGAAGATCAACGCCGCAGGGAGCATCGTCCTGTATTTGCAACAGCATGTTGTTGGCACGATACGCCGCGGGATTGTCCGCTGCCACCCAGTATATCAATCTCGCCGGCGCCAGTGGATTGAAAAAATAAAGGCCCATGAGACTCGCGGTTCCAGGAAGACGAACGCCATCGGAACAAACAATATCCTTGTCGAATTGCACGGGCAAATGATTTTGCATTTTACGCACCAGGCGGTTTTCACTGGCCTTGCCGATCAATACCAGATGGTATTTTTTTAAATCCGATGCTGATACAGCCGTATCCGGTTTGATTTTTAAATGACCATACAATAACTGGTGATGGGCAACACCCTCTTTAATATCTCCCCCATCACTTACCCAGGTTGGATGCACGCTTTTACTTGCTGCTGCTGCCGCGTGGACCAGGGCAGTTCGAGCCGTTGCATCTCCATCGGTGCCGTAAACAATGAGCAGCGGTTCGCGATTGTACAGGTTGTGCACGCCGCCCGGCGTGTGCAAGATGAAAATAGGAAGATCATTTTCCGCCTGTAAGGACCACGTACCGCCTGATTCCTTAAGCAAGATCGAATCCGCTAACGGCGCTTTCATGCTGATCGGCACCTTGCCGTTAACAGAAACTTTTAACTCTTGTTGCTGATCAAATGGAGACTGTTTTATGCGCATGAGTAAGGCGCGAATGTTATCGCAAGTCAGATACAGCTGATTGTCAGGTCCGGCAATGGCCTTGAAATGCGCTGGTCCGGGCATGGAACCCCATTCCGCCACTTTGAGCCAATAGGCTGCACAGGAATACCGGTCACGCGCGGTGAAATCGATATGACGCATCTGATTGAATTCCGGACGAACCTGAAGGTACATCCATTGTAAAGCACGGTCATTACCCTCATGATAATTCCACGCAGCATGCTGCAATCCATTGGTTTCATCGAGAACGACCTGGCCGCCGCGGGACAAGAGTTTTTGCAACGGCGCGCGAGAGGTCAGCACCGGCACCGTTGGATCATCCTGGCTGTGAGTGGAATAGAGGGGCACATGCAGACTGTTTTCAATGGCCTGATCCGATGCATAACCGCAGACCGGTCTGCCCGAAGCCCAGCGATCGGGATAACGCGATGCCATTTTGAATGTGCCGCCGCCGCCCATGCTGGCGCCGGTCAAGTGAATGCGTCGATCGTCGATGCGCCAATTGGCCCGAATATAATCGACGGCGTCCAGTACATCGGCCTCAGACAAATCATAGTAACCGCCTCCACGGGCGCGACCCAGTACGTGCAGCTCAAAATAATCCGGATTACTCTTTACGCCACCCGAGTATTCCATATGATTACCACCATACCCATGCATAACGACGACGAGGGGATATGACTTGCGAGCATCATATAAAGTTGGAATGGCGATTTTGAACGGTTGACCGGAATCATCCACTTGTGACAGATAGGCCCATTCCTGTACGCCGCGCAAGGTATCCAGGAGCGCGGGATGGTCCTTGATCATGAAAATCCATTTATTCAATCGATACAGCGCCTGTAATGTCCGTTCTCCCTCTGCACCCTCCTGTTTTTGATTAAAGCCGGTCAGGAAATGTAAATACTTTATCCAACCATGATAACGGATTAATGTGGGATTCGACAAAATGGTTTCTATCTGATGATCCAGGTTTTTGACCAATTCTTTTGCCAGGCCAATGTAAAGAATTTTCTCCGTACTGAACGAACGACCGTCTAAATCCTGGGCCTGCACCGTGACGCGGTAATAACCGTCGCTCAGAGAAGGCGCATAGGCCTCATTTAAAGGTTGAACGAACTCTTTTACAGGTTTGCTGTGCGCGTCCATAATGCAAACCTGCGCTTTCAGTTCGGCGCGCTTTACATTATGAGGACCGATATACATAACCAGTTCGGGTATTTGTTCTATAAAAGGACGATGTACGGCAACCTGGAGTGCTGGCCGTAATTCAATATCATCCACAAAAAAAGAGTTGCGGCCCCAGCCGGTTTTGATGACCAGATCCAGTTTTGTTTTTTCAGCCTGCTCCGGAATCACGAACTGATTAGCCAGAGTCGTCCAGGCAAATTTATCACAATCAGCACGGCCGATGAATACTTGTTTGCTTTGGCCAGCCTGTTGATAGTTGAGAAGCACATCTACCTGACCCCATCCCAGTTCCGCATTGCGGAACCAGCTGGTAAAAGCATAACGAAAACCTGGTTGCAGTATCGCTGAAACGTCACAGCGGACGCCGGCGCCATCTCGCAATGGATAAAACGCCAGCGAGCGTTTGCCTGAATGTTGGCCGCGAGCAGATGATTCGAACCGGCAGGAATCCCAATTGCTCCAGTTCGCCGAGAGTTTGTTCTCAAAACCTGCATTAGGCAGCAAATTGATTTCTGGATGGGCGGCATAAACAAGCGTTGAGGTAAGCAGACCAAGAATAAGAATCGCGAGACCGCAGGACGTTTTCATTGATTATCTCCTTTGCTGATAAATTCTACAGCGCAAGTTTTGCCAGCCAGGACCTCACAGGTTTTAAAAACCTGTGAGGTCTGTGCTCAGAATATAAAAAAATATGGAGAAAAATCAAACTGGTTACATGTCAGGATGGAAATACGGGGCCGCAGGGATTTATGATCGAAAAGCAACGAGGATATTATTTGCTGATTCGGGTGACCATGCTGGAAATGGTAAAGCTGGTTAATTTCGTGCCCGCGGTATAGGCCCCATCCTGATACAAACCATCGCTGAGCGCGCCGGTCGATGTGCCGCCGGTATAAATCTCATAAGTTGCTCCTTTTTGCAGTTTTGGAGAGGAAAATGCCACGGATTGGTAATTCTTTGCCGGTACAAAACTCAGGATATCTTCACCGCTGATGTTTTGAATATGAAACAGCGTACCGGCTTTGACGACTGAAGAAAAATTAATGAGCAAAGCATATTGACTGGAAGTCGCGCCCGGCGCCTGTGCCATACCGGAACTGCCTGCTGCTGCCAAAAATCCGCCTGAAATGGCAAATGCTTTGTCATAATCCAACGCGCCGTTTGCGTTGTTGGTTGGTCCGTTCACAAGCACTGTGCCGTCGGTCATGATGATCGTGCCGTTCACATCAATGCCGTCGCCCACTGCATTCACATAAATATAACCGCCGTTGATATAAAGATAATAATTACCTGTGGCCATGCCCCCTGGCCAGCCGCCCATGCCGGATCCGTCCACGCCGCCGGCGCCGTTAATGCCGTCATCGCCGGCCACAATATGAATATCGCCGCCGTTAATGGTGATATTCATGCTTTCAATGCCCTCATAACATTTGGCGAGCTGGAACCGGCCATTATTAATCGTCAAGGTGGTGTCTGCATGGATGCCGTCATCTCCGCTAGAAATAGCAAAATCACCGTCGTTGATCACCAGATTGGCATTGGCATGAATAGCGTCATCAGCTGAATTGATGTTAAAAGTGCCGTTGTCGATAATGGCATTGACCAGCCCTTTGACTCCCTTGGCAGATACCGTTGCGCTCGGTTTCTTTCCACTGCCGCCACCGGAGATCAAGGAAAATTCACCATGGCTGATCAGTGCATCGGTTACAGCAGAAATGGCATCGCCGCTCGAAGCAATTTTCAATTGACCATCTTTAATCCAAACATAACCACGCGTCGCGTCATCATCATTATCGGCGTATAATCCGTTGCCGACGCTGGTGATGGTGATCGTCCCGTCCTTGACAACAACATAATCCTTGCCGCGAATGCCGTCGTCAATAGCATTTACATCAATAGATCCGCCGGCAATGACAAGTCCATCTTTGCTGGAAATTCCATCCCGATAATTTCCATGCACAATCAATGACCCAGAGCCGGCTATGGAAAGGTCGGCTGTGCTGAAAATGGCAGCTTTGGGTTCATCCATATCGCTACTGGGATAAACATAGGACGTGCCATCTGTAATGTAGTTTTTCGTTTGGCTAACGAGAATGAGAACGACTTTTTTTGCATTTACCACGTAGATTGGCGCACTGCTTAAACACGTGATATTCACCCCATTCAATAAAAGCCGGACAATGTCTTTCTCTTGTGTATCAACAAGTATCTGTCCGTTCGTCAGACTGCCGCTGATGTTGTAATTTCCAGCAGCTTTTATGGTCGCGTTACTGCCATTAATGATCACACTGCTGTCACCGGCGGTTACACTATTTCCATTCAAGACAACTTGCACAACCCGGGTACTGTCCCAGCTGTAATCCCCGGCAGCCTCATGATTCACCTTATTTGCCGCCAGTGCATCGTCAACGGTCTTTTTGTAATTTGCATTATTAACGTTTATGCTGCCGGCCTCGTCTTCTACAGCGGTCACATCAGCGCCTTTATTACATGCGGTAAACAAGGCAAAAGATAATACCAGGATATAAAATGATGCGCAGGCTATTTTGCTATGATGCATGTTGTCTCCTCAAGCCGTATCAATATATGGACCAGGACAAAATGAAACCTGGTTTCTTGTCTTATTAGACCATCAAATTTCAATTTTATTCCATTAATAATTCCAGACCGCCCGGAATTTTATTTGATTGGAAATATGAAAATGAGACTATTTATTCAGGAGGGTTGCATGCAAAAGGATTGATATAGAAGCATTTTAAAGATATTGCAGGTTTTCGATCCGGACATGAGCAGAGATGTGAAACCTTGCTGATCAGGGCACTTGCGAGCCTGCAGCGCTGCGTACATTATTGAACCATTTGACATAATCGGCCGAAGTTGTAAAGCCATCCATATCCATGTCCGAATCGCCATAGTCTTTTTGTCCCTGCTGAGCAGCGGTCAACCATAGGGTAAAATCTGTTGCATTTACAAGCTTGTCCTGATTGACATCTCCTGCCCACAGAACGCTCTTACCATCGATCAACCTGAAACCCGCTGTACCAAAACAATTGGCCGGCACAGTGAAATCGAAAGTACTGGTGGCATAATTGACCGGAACCGTGACGGCGCTCATAACAGCCGCATGGTTTCGATGCCGGACGACAATATAATAATTATTGCCGGCGTTGACATTAAAGGCTACCCCTTCACTGCCGTCAGGTTCCAACAGCAGGCCATTGTCGCTGACAAAACAGCTGGTGCTGTCCACTCCGGTTGTACGTGCTGTACCGGTGCGCAGAATGACTTTAATCCAATCCACGGCATTGGCAGGAATGGCATTTGCTAGTCTTGCTGCGCCCGCATAAGGCGAGCTCAATGGAATTGCATTTCCTGTATTTAAAGCAAGCTGCATGCTGCTTCCCTCATAAGGGCCTTCCAAAAGCACTTTGGCGCGCAAACGTGGCAAGAGAAATTCATCAGCGCCGATGTCGGGGAAATGACCCTGGGGTCTGGCATTAGCGTCGATATCTGTGGTCAGTCCTGTGATGAAAATTCCTTTGTCAATGGCTGCGCTGATGGTCGCATCTTTCAAGTGCAGATCGCCGGTTGCTGTGTTGGCGAACCAGCCGGCTGCGGCATTGGTCACATTGTTGGTCACCGTGCCACTGGCGCCGTCGCGCAGTTGAATGAGTTTGTTGGTAAGATTATTGGCAATATAGACATTGGTAGTTGACGAAAATCGATATTCAATCGCTGCATAGTACGAATTTGCGAAATAGATCGTATTGTTGTAAACCTGAGTGTCGGGCGACGATTCCAGGCCGATGCCGACATCGCCAAAGTCGGTGCCGGAATAATAGGCGTGATAGATAAAATTGTTGCGAATAATGCCGCCATAATGAAACACACCGCCCAGGCCGAAACCGATGCCGCGATCACAATTTATTATGATGTTGTTTTCCACCAGGGTGTTGCGCGAACCGGTCCACATGTGAATCGCATGCTCAGCGCAACTGCTCTCGGGACTGCGGATGCCTTTAAAGGTGTTATTGCGGATAATCCAGTTTTCACCCAGATGCACATCGATGCCGCCCATGTAACTTTGCACACCGACGCCGGCCGAATATTCAAAAAGACATCCTTCGATCAAACCCCATTCGGAAGGATCGGATATGGAAGAACTGTAAGCCACTTTAAGCAACTGTTCAGCACCGTCGCGCAGGACGCAATTACGCACCGTTAAATAGTCCACATTGGGATGATTCTGAATACAGTGGTAATAAACATTTTGAATCGTCAGATCCTGGATGGTAATATGATGCGAATTTTGCAGAACAAAACCGTGCTGCACCTCGCTGTCGGTCATGCCCTGGCCGGCAATAATCACGGCAGCTCGATTTCCGGAAAGACTTTTAATGGTCAAATTGGTTTTGTCGGTGATGGTGAAGGCATATCCGCCCTTGTCGATT
This sequence comes from uncultured Cytophagia bacterium, assembly GCA_964387285.1. GTDB lineage: Bacteria > Zhuqueibacterota > Zhuqueibacteria > Residuimicrobiales > Residuimicrobiaceae > Anaerohabitans. The sequence goes on from CAYLWO010000100.1 coordinate 22,962, forward strand.
ATGCGATAGTCGCCATCGGCTAACCGAATCACATCGCCGGCTGCGGCATCATCGATGGCGTTCTGTAGTTGCGCAGGCGTGCTCACATCAATGACAGTAGCCGGGCAAACAATCGCGCAACAACACAATATCACTAGACAAAACGTGAAACGTATCATACCTGCTCTCCTCTGCAGAAAAGATACATAATCCACCTATTCATTACTATGATAAAAATCAATTAATTTTGATTTCCCAGAATGGAGAAATTGTTATCTATATTGAAGGATATCTGCTAGAAAAACGACCTTGCGAAGGTTTGCAACCTTCACAAGGATGATGCCATCGCTCATTTCAGGGCTTTAATAACCAATGCATTGTATGATGATTATTCGGCTGACTTTGGATTACCTGGTTTTGATCAAGAGTTAGCAATTTCGAACTCTGGGCAACATGATAAGTTAAACAGGCAGGTCAATTTGGCTAGAATCAGTCGCTCAATTCGTCCGCAATTGCGCATAACAGATGAGCCTGGTATCTGCCGGCATCCGGCTCAACAGACGCCCAATGGTTGAGTTTGCCGATGCCTTGACGCAGCCATCGCAGAGCTTTATAGCGATTGTGTTGCTGCAAACTGACCGCGGCAAGTAAGACATAATGCATCATTTCATAGTGCGGTTTCAATTCGTGAAAGATCATGCGCCATTTATTGTCCGTGGTTGCTCGATCTCCTAAATCAATGATTTTTAAAACATGTTTCAAATCATGTTGCGCGCGCAGGAAATGACTCTTACGCAGATAATCCAATCCACGGCGAAAGTATAAATAAGCTTCCTCCAGCAACCGGCAGCATTGTTGATCGGTCAAAACCGGAGTGGATTCGTTTCTCTTTTCTGCGTACAAATCATAGTAGGAATCGAAATTTAGCGGACGTTCACCGTCTGGCCGACCTTCTGGAGCAAAATCCACACAGCCATTCAAATACAATGAATTAATGCCTTCCAAATATTGATGTTGCTTGATATCGGCCGCAAACCAGGATGGCGCAAGGTCCAAACCATAACGCATCATGGGCGTTGCTAATTGCGTCATTACATGTTCCATAACAACTGAAATACTCAAACCCCTGTGTGCTACATTTCAAGTACTACAAGCATTGTACCAAACTTTTTTCTTTTCGATTGTTTTCTTGGCAAAACCAATGAATTGGAAATTTCAGGGCAATTCTGGATACAGCCCAGTTGGACGCCAGCCCGCTAACCGATAATATACAGATAGATAAATAAAGTAAAATTTCCCTGACTGAAAAAGGTTCATTTAATTTGCCGGAAATATTTCCAATAGCCCACTATCGCTTTTTAGAGAAGATGCTGCTGTGAATTTTGGTTAAATAACCATTTAATGGTCAAATCACCCACCAAATGAGTCCTAGTGAAAGATGCGCGAAAAACGCAAGTTCGATCACAGATCATTTCACATTTACGCTGTAGATTGGTATCCCAACCACATGGATTTTTTTGTCAACGACGTCAAATATTTTACCTTTAAAAAACG
>CAYLWO010000101.1:0-9000 GCA_964387285.1 uncultured Cytophagia bacterium
AAAAGAATGTACGAATAATATTATCTACTTACCCACACAATGTTGTATAGAACCTTTTCTTTAAGACCTGCACAGTTACAATGTTGAACAAAATTTTGGTGAATATCATTAATCACTGCTTTATAGAAAGGGATATTTTTGCCGCCTCCGCAAAGGAAATATGGCAAACCTTTCTCCCATGCTTCGGAATAAGGATCTTTACGTAATTTCAAATCCATAATTATACTATAGATCTCGCTTTTGCATTTTTTGTAGAACTCTAATTCTTTATCGCCGGACATAGATCTTTGAGGCCAATAAGGATGCATCTCCGGTGGCAATGGCTCCATAATATTAATACGCCTATAGCTTTCAGATAAATGCTTAATCGTATGTTTCCAGACAAATTTTAGCCGCTGTTCATGCAACAGAAAGGAACCTAACGGAGTAACACTCGTTCTTAGCTGTACATGATAGTCAATGTTTTCTTTCTGCGTCAGATGGAATGCTGCAACATCGAGTGTGCTCGCGCCGATATCAATGATGAGATGCAAGCCATTTACTCTTTGCCTAGATTTTGTATATCCCACTATTTCAGCTGTAATTTCGGGGATAATGTGGATACCACCTGAACCGGTTGATGCACGAATATTATCGAAGGTTGTCATTGCCAAGATACGGTAGGTATCTTTAAGATTTATTGTTTCCTTTTGTACAGAGATGTCCCATGCCGCTTGCGCAAGACGGAGGAAATCGGTGATATTGTTTGTATTATATTTACCTGAAGGTATTCCTAGATGAAAGTGCCAGGAGAGCTGAAATTGTTTAAACATGCTAGCATTTTCATGAATAAACCAGCTTCTGACTCGTTGTAATGCATTTGCTAAATACGCAACAACAAATTCATTGGTTGTGATTCTAATGCCTTCATTATTGAATTCTGAAAGCGCTTCTTTATTACGATTTCTACTAAGATATATTATTTTAATATTAGAATAAGTTTCTGCTCCATCAAATTTTTCCAAAGAGGTACGGCCGGTCCTTCTGCAAAAATAGATTCTTGAAGGAAGAAGAAATCTGCCAGTTTCAATATTATCAATATTGAATGGTACTGCTGCGCACCATTTGCCAAAATGGTTTGGTGTTTGTATTATTACTTTTGTACAAGAAGTGCCAAAATCAAAACCAATAACAATATCACATATTTGGCTGGTCGGATGATTGAACTGAGTATCTGTTGATCGATAGGTATGCTGTATAGGCATATCTGTGCGTGTCATTTAACGAGTCCCTTTAATCAACTTTAATTATCCCGACGTTGATTGTCGTACTATTTGATTCAATACCGCGTTTCTTTTCAATCAATTTTTTTTGCTGTTCAAATTGGTCATCAAGCTTTTTCAGGCGTGGCACATGCATTTTTACCTGGAAATCACGGCCAGCATCCTGATGCTTTGCAATAAGCTCTAATAATCTACTTTTTTCATTCTCGTGATGTATTTCCAGGGTTCTGATATGCCGATTCGCATCGTCCTCATTCTTAATCCTGATCTTTCTACATTCCGTCTGAAATTGATTATCCAATTCCAAGAGGCAACTTTCATTGAGTATATTTGAGTATTCAGCCCAGTTTTCCAAGGTTCTCGCTTCATGCCAATTTTTACCACATAAAGCAGCTGTCATAATAAGATATTCAGAATCATCTGGATTGAGTGCTACCTTGTTTGAATCAATGTTCCCTGCAACAAAGACCAGTTTTTCAAAGTCACGAATTCCTTTGAAACTCCATTTCTGAATAGCAAAGGCATATATCCCTGGTTTAAAAGGTGTTTGAAACTCTTTGTGGTTAACTAGTACACTCACCGCAGGATGAAAATAGTGTTCTTTCTTGGGTATCTCTGTGCTAATAAAGCGTATCAAAGGATGAATTTGGTTGATAATTTCAATTTTTTGATCTGCGGCAAACAGTTTATTTTTAAATTGGCACTTTATTATTGTTTGGTTCGGAGATGTCAAACGTGTTGGTGTGGCTATTTTATTTTGGCGAATAAATGTGTGAAGATCCTGACGGGCTTGATCGCTGAGGGTTATCGTGCAAACAAGATCTTGGAGAGAAACTAATTTTACCTCGCTACCTGTGTAATTATACGTAATATAATCAGCAACATAGTTTAAAAGTTCTTTTCCGCTGATCCATTTATTCATATCACGCGCAGCATTAATTTTATTTAAAATATAATCACCATATGCGACTAGACTGGCTGCCTCATTTTCAAGTCGTTCTTCCTCATACTTTGTATTAGCTAGAGCCTGATAGGTTCGTTCAATTTGTTCAGCCTCTTCTTCTGGTGTAAGATGGTTGCTTAGTAGGTCAATTGATAATCGTCTGATTCTATCTCCAATTACCGCTTCGATATCGCCCAATGCCTCTTCAAATATTTTCAAACGACTCAATAATCTGTCATAGATGCGAGAATCTATAGTTTCATCATAAAAGAGATTGATAATATGTAAAAGAGCCGCTTTTTGCCCTATACGGTCGATGCGTCCTATACGCTGTTCAACCTTCATCGGATTCCATGGTAAATCATAATTAATGATAGTGCTACAAAATTGTAGGTCAATTCCTTCGCTTCCTACCTCGCTGGAAAGCAATACCCTGATCCTTTCATCCTTCTCAAATTGATCTACGATTGCTGTTTTGTCTATATCAGGTTTGCCTTCTAATATAATGCAACCAATATCTGCGGAGCTTAATCGTTCAAATAGGTAGTGTAGAGTAGCTTTGAAAAAGGAAAAAATGACAATTTTTTCCTGTGTAGAGTCTTTAAAGAAATCAATCAAGAGCTTTTCCAACTCAATGTATTTGGAATCGTTAGCATATAGCTCTTCATAATTACCAAGTTGACCAGCCTTTGATACCAATTCAAACGTCAAAGGGCCAATGGTGTTCTCTTGTTCGACTCCCAAGTCCTCATAAAGGGTAACGTCATCCAGTAATTCCCCTCGACGCTTCCATTCACGTAAAGCAGCAGGCATTGAACTCGACATCTGACGCTGTGGTGTAACTAACATAAAATTTTCATAATACAAATTTTTTGAACAAAATTCGCGGACAATCTCTGTGACTTTGTCATAAAAACATTTTTCGGGTGCTGATAGCATAATGCGTACTGGATGAGGTTTACGAGGTACACGTTCCATCACATCCCGCTTACGAGTACGGTTTACGATATTGCCTAAAATATTGACGGAATCAAAATGACTCGCCAGTTTGGCCCGTTTTGTTCGGTCAGCTAAATCAATATCAGAAGGTGGATTATCTATATACTCTGTCAGTTGAAGACTGTCTCTTAAAAGGCGGTGTGATTTTGCAGTTTTAACGAATGTAATAAAATCATTCTGAGGAAGATATCGATTACTCAACAGTATATCTTTTAATTTGACAAGGGGCCTATTTGCTTCTAAAACATCATTAAATGAATTCAGGTAAGTAAAATTATCAGCATCAATTAAATTAAGCAGATAAAATAAATCGGCATTACGGAGATGAATAGGCGTTGCTGATAAGAGGATCATATATTCTGACACGGTTCGTAGCTTTTTACCCAACTTGGCTGTACGTGTTTCTGGATTACGCAGATAATGCGCTTCATCTATAATGAGGCAATCGATGAGCGGCTCTTCATATTGACACTCCTCAATCAACTTGAGTAAAGGATCATTGCTAATTTCTTCGTCTTCTTGCCGTTTAGGGCGCAAGCCTTGCATGCTGCAAATGATAGCAAAAGAAGCGAATGCTCCTTCAATTCGCGCATTTTTCAATACTTTTACAGCATCTTTGGAAGTAACAATATCAGCTTTTATGCCGAATCTGTTTTTCAATTCTAATTGCCATTTTTCGCGTAACACTGCTGGGCAAAGAATCATAAGTTTACGAAAGTTATCATACCTGCTCATCAGTTCAGTCCAAATGAGACCTGCTTCAATGGTTTTTCCCAATCCGACTTCATCGGCAATAAGTATCCCCTTGGAAATGTTTTCCATTATTTTAAGGACAGGTTTAAACTGATAGGCATAAAAATCTGTATTAGTGATTTCCATGCTGTAAATGAGATCTATTAGCCGGCCAGTGAGACGTTCAAAGGTAAGTGTACGGCGCAAATCCTTAACACCGCTTAGCTTTTTTTCATTAAAAAGATCAAGAGGATGTTCGCTTGTTTCAATGGGTTCCAGTTGATCTAGGTAAATATATTCACTTCCGGTAGGGAACCTGACAAGAATCAATTTTCGATTTCCCCGCTCAACCGATTTTTCGGTAGTTATTCCAATCCTACCAGGATCGTTGATAAGACGTACTTGTTGACCGGATTGCATTTGCATCCTTATAAATAATGGAAACCAACTATTGTGCAAAATACTGATTAGGTTTCGTTATAATCTTTTACTCACCACCGAAATCCCATTTATTGCTGAAAGCTTTGGTTGGCCACTGTATTAAAATAGGGTTCAACCAACGGGGCAAGATACCCCAGTTAATCGTTCCGTCAGGGGATACAATCGCCGGACGGTCAAATGTTTTTGCATTATAGACCAGCCACGCGGCTTTTTGCATCGGCTGAATTAGCCTTGTTCGACAATAGGTCATTCAAGATTTGCCCCAATAAGCGTTGTTAGTACACTCAGATTCCCATTGTCTGCAGCAGACAGTGCGTCATAGTAACTGACGGGGTCTTCAGTAAAGTGTGCCTCAAGCACACGTCCCGTAAGCTCGATGGCTTGCTGTTGCAGGAGAGCCCTCGCCACCCTCCCGTTCCCGTCAAGAAAGGGGTGAATGGTCAAAAAACCATGGTGAAACCGAGCTAATGCCTCGACACGATTTTCCACTGGTGCGGCAGTAATTTCTACATACTGGCTGCGCCACCGCTCGACAAGAGAATCTATGAGTGCTGGCACTTCTTCAGGAGGCGGAGGAGTAAATCGTGCTTTCTCCGGTGTTGCACCGGGTTTGCCTATCCATACAGATACACTGCGGAAACGGCCGCGGTTGCCCGGAGGGAACCCGGTACCCTCGTGCAATAATCTATGAATCCAGAGAATGTGGCCGACTTGGAGGTCTGCTGTTGGAAATTGGGTCAGTCGCGGAGTTGAGGTTAGTATGCTGGAATCCCTGGCGGTTAGATTCCCTGTCATGTCCATGGTGCGCTCAAGTACCATGTCCAGTTTGCGGTGCAGATCAAGAATGTGGGCTTCTTGCCGCGTCAGGCGGGCTGTAATGTCGTCCTTGAGTGTACTCCAAAGGCTGTGCTGTTCCTCTTCGGACATCGGAATGCGGAGATACTCAAGCCGAAGGCCATAGCCTTTCGGCGAGTCGAGGATAGATCGGATACGCTCTTGATGGTAGACTTCGACGGTAATGGGGGCTACCATTCCCGTTAGTTCAGCACGTTCGCCGGGAGTCAGGCGCTGGTTGGTCATGAAGGTAAATGCATCGGCCCCGTGGCGTGCAACCCCCTCAAAATCATGAGCAAATTTGTTTTTCACATCCGAAAAATCCGAACGAGTAGGTGGGAAATAGGCTGCTCCAACCCACCTGCGTCCCTCTCGAACGCAAAGTATATCTTTGCATCCGTCGGGGCCACCGAGTGGGCACTGTGGATCAATGTTGTCGAATCCCTCAACTTGGAGTAAGTCAGCACAGAGCCTCTCTGCCTGAGCCTGACCATAGCGCCAATCCCATAGGGTTGTGTCGGTAGCTGCTTTGTTCATATCTCCCCTTGTCAAACGCGGACTCATCACACGCCGAGCCGTATAAAATGAATCAGTTAAAGCGATATTGCTTTCTATCGCTATTACACCACTAAAGCGTCATACGGCGAAGGTAGGATGAACACCGGTGTGGTGCAAATGATTCGCTAGTTTCAACTGATATTGGATAACCATTCAACAACCATGGATCAATTGCTTCAATCAAATTCCAAAAGGCCACCATGAAATCCAGCCTGGTCACCTCAAAAAGATCATTCCTCAAAAAACGATTCATAGCCCTGAAAGAACATTCATTATTTTCTAATAGACGTTCCGAATGATCAGGCGCAGCAATTATTTTGTTTAGCCGCAAATTCCATTCGCACAACAAGTTAGTGTACGGGTCTGTTTACACTGTATAGTGAATTTTTAACCCAATCCATTATTTCTCTGCTGATTTGAAGATTATACAGAAACTGTATAAGTATAAAAAAAGCACAAAATTTCTACCCAACGGATAAAAATGCTGTGCTCTTTATTGCTTGGCACTCCTCACAAGTCACCACTGCAAGACCACATATATTTAGTCAATTATATTAAATTTAAATGAACTTATCAAGTGAATTTATCTCGGGTTTAAGAACGCCGAGAGCAGGACTTGATTATTTAATAACAAGCGAATTTTGATGGGAGACTATGATGTAATACAAAACATCCCGGCATTCAACGAAAAACTTTAACGATGTGCATTGATATTTGTAATGCGCGCCGTTTACCAACTACGAAAACCTTCTCCAACAAGCCGCAGTAGTAGAAGTGAGTATCCGAAGTAAGGTAGTATTAGCTGAAAATGTGAATTATAATTTGCGTAAACTTACGAGCGGGTGTTTTAGTGAAAAAGATAAAATTTTATTTAGATTGATGAACGGCATCCAAAATCGCTTTTGGGTGTTTCCTGCTGCCATCATACGTGCTCCTTGTGTTATGCGATGATCTTGTTTGTCGCGTTCACATAGAGAAGGAGCTTCTCGCGGTGCTTAACAAATAATTCTACGGTTCTGTTCGTCACGCACTTTAACATATCCTACGCAAGTCTTTCACTCATCCCGCTGCCTGTAAGGTTATAAAGAAACTGTGTATCCCATCCACAGGGGGGAAGAGAAAGATCGGCTGATTTTTAGCTCGATCAGGAATTGGGCGGTGCACTATTTCCTGTACTAGATGGCTGGAAATTGCATTTTAGGCCACAATCCTGCTGGATTAGACTCGCCATTTCCGGTATAAAATCCAACCTTTACGATAATGCAATTAGCAATGCAACCGTTCCACTGCGCTCAGCTCTGATCGATTTATGAAGGATAATATCAAACAGCTACGATCAACACTACTATATTTTAATTGAATAATTCGAGAAAGGATGCAACGAACAGTATTTCTGCGGCATGAATTTGCCAAAGCATAGATGCTTGTGAATGACCTGTCATTATAAAATATTAAAAATTATCAAATATGCAATGGTTTTATTGAAAATTTCCCATTAAACTTTCTAAGCATGGTTATCTAACCTGATTAATTTATAAAATGATGTATGTTGTGTAGGAGGCGGCTGTGAGCGGCCGAAGGTCGCCGCTGGGAAGCGGCTCCTACAATATATTATAAAAACGCGGATTGTTTTTCAATTAGCCTAATTTATGAATAAACCCGGCTAAAAAGCAATGACTTTGGATTCAGTACTAGTTCCAATTACACCGGTGATCCCATCGGTACGTAAGCTGGTTTAGGCCATTCATCCCAACAGATAGCAAGACCATACGCATTCTTTTATGGTGTTTGCCTTCTTTTCCAATAATAAAACACCGGAATGCCCAGCAGCACAAAACCCAATCCGGCCAGAAATTGCCAGGGCTTTTGTGTAAAGATATTACAGACAAACCAAACCTCAATGCTGATATACAACAACGGCGTGATCGGATATCCCCAGGTCTTGTAGGGCCGCGGCGCCCGTGGCCGGGTGCGGCGCAGGATGTAAACAGCCGCGGCTGCCAGGGCAAAAAAAATCGCCTCGGTAGATACCACGTAAGAGATCAGATTCTCAAAGGTGCCCCAGAATAAAATCAGACAGATGGCCCAGACTGATTGCGAGATGATGGCGATCCACGGCGTTCCATATTTTGGATGTAATTCGGCAACCTTGCGGAAAAACAATTTATCGCCGGCCATGGCAAAATAGATGCGCGGCGCCGACATGGTATAAATGCACGAGGTGCCGAAAGTGGAAATGAAAATGGTCATGGCGATAAAACTGCCGCCCACCGGACCCATGGCCTTGCTGACCGCATCCGCCGCCACTCTGCTGGAAGCGGCAATCTCTGTCGGAGCGAGCAGCAACAGGTATGCGACATTGGTCAGGACATAAATAACCGTCACGGTCAATGCGCCTATGACCATGGCCAGGGGCACATTGCGTTGCGGGTTTTTTGCTTCAGCGGCCAGAAAGGAACTGTGATGCCAGCCGCCATAGGAAAAGAGCACGCCGACCATGGCCAGGGCAAAAGCACCGCTGCCGGCGCCAGACTGCATGGTATTTGAGAAAAGACCCGCTATTGGTTTTGTACCCAGTAAAAATCCAACGAAAATCAAACCGGCGATTCCCGCTATTTTCAGTACGGTAAAGGTATCGGAAAACAATGCGCCGATCTTTACTCCGCGCACATTGATGATCGTTAACAGAATGATACCGCTGATGGCAATGATTTTAATACCCTGTGCTGAAACCGGAAAGAAATAACCCAGATAGGCAGCAAAGGTGATGGCGATGGCCGCCAGAGAGCCGGTGTTTACGACTGTTAAATAGATCCAGCCATAAAGAAAACCGAAAAGATCGCCATAGGTTTCAGACAGGTAGACGTACAGGCCGCCGCTGCGCGGCATCATGCCGCCCAGTTCAGCCATAGAAAGCGCTCCGGCCAAACCGGTAATGCCCACCAGAGTCCACAAACCCAAAGCCCAGAGAGGGGAGGGCACTGACTTAAAGACCAGTGACGGAGTGACAAAAATACCGGATCCGATAACCGCGCCGATGGCGATCATGGATAGATCGAATAGAGAGAGATTTTGTTTAAGCATTTGGAGTTTGGCTTTAGACATAATGTGAGAACTGCAAATAAAAAATCGCCTTAGCCTGATCAATTCAGAGAATGTTGTAACTTTTGTTGGAGGCGGCTCCTACTATATAAAAAAGATACGTATCATTTTCGTCCCAGCACATCGGCA
>CAYLWO010000101.1:9100-24404 GCA_964387285.1 uncultured Cytophagia bacterium
GCGGCTCCTACTATATAAAAAAGATACGTATCATTTTCGTCCCAGCACATCGGCAATGGCTTGCCTGATCCATTCTTCTGTTTTGGGAAAATGGCCATAGTCCTGCAACAAAGCGAGCAAAGGATCCTCCGCTGGAATCCCGGCTGTTTGCAGCAAGGCATAATCCTGCAGGGATTCGGCAAAGACCTCCCATCTGATCGAATCAAGGGGACCGTTTTCTCCCGGATAAACGACAAAAGAATCACCGTACGGCTCGCCCTCGCCGCCAAAAGAAAAATGCACGCCGCCGTCTGTAAACGGATCGATCAGCATTTGCGGATGCGGATTCCAGCCCAGATCCATGGCATACCAAAAGTTATAGCCCCAGTGCAGGAATCCCAGCGCACCAAGACGATAGAACAGCCAGCCGGCCATGCGAATTTTGGCTAGCGGCGTGTCGAAAAAGCGATTCAAATAAACGCCACGAGGACTGCAACAATAATACACCCAATGCGGAATGCGGGCATCGATATATTCTTTGGCAGCGTCAGCCAGAGGAATGGGCAGATCGGTCAATTTCATTTTGCCGTAACGTATATCGCTCATGGCATCCATGACGCGGCCATCGGTCCAGGGCGCCAGCTCATGTACGAGCGCACGCACCGCTTTGTAGTTTTCGATGTCTTTATCGGTTTTTCCCGGTTCATCTGAAATATGAAAATAGGAAATTTCCAAAATACCTTCCTTCACGAGAAACGTCTCAAACTGTGGGAAAAACTGTTTAAGGAATTCGACATAGGCGGGCCCTGTGGCCGGATAGTCACTTGGAAATAACAGCTCCCGTTGGCCATTTCTTTCGATATAGATGCGCTGTGTTTCATTGGCCGCCAGGGTATATCCATCGGGCCGAATCAACATTTGCCACAAATGCGGCCATTCAAAAGATTCGAATCCGCAGCGTTTGGCCAATTGGACGAACCGATGCACAGCCGTCCAGTCGAATTTGTATTTGCCTTTTTCCCGCTCGTAGATCAACAACAGCTGCGGCGGGCGCGGCACCACCTCGCGGCGGTGAAAAAACAGCGGCACGAATATCATGTTGGAGCCGTGCTCGACCATGTTGCGCAGATAAGGCGCCACCTTTATAAACCATTCATCACTGAGTGGTGCGAGCTTGTACCAGTCATAAATCGCGTCTGCGTTCCACCAGTGCGTGACCGGGAAATTGCGCCGGTGTTGCAGGACCAGCGGTTTCACGTCAATGTCCACCGATAATGCGATGGCATGCTCCAAATCGTCCGGTTTCATTTTTATTTTCACGGTATGTAATCCCGGAGCAATATCCCCGGCTATTTTCAAAGAAATCCAAAACGACTGGGTGCTGAACGGTCCGGTTTGCGCGCTGGATTCAGGATAAAGCGGATCAGGAACCAAACCTGGGAGATGGTCGACGCCATCCAATTCTGACAAAGGCACCTGCGCGGTCAGATTCCACATCGGTACATATCCCACCCGTCGAACAACGGCCTGGATGCCTGTAAGGCTGTCCACGGTGCAAACCACAGTTACACCGCGGGAGCTTTCATTTCGATAACAGGCCTGAAACGACAAGCGGCTGTTGCGCGGAGCCATGCATTGCAGAGAACAATGTTCTCCTTGGGGAGAGCGCGGGAATACGCGTTGCAGCGAACTCTCCAGCCAAAAGGCCAGGTGGCCATCCTTATCAACAGGACGTTGTACAACAATGGCTCTGTCCTGATTGCTTGCGGCTTGTGCGGGATTCTGCATCAAGAGCGCGGCGAAAAAAAAGAGTATGCTAACGAAAAAAATTGATCTCAGTTTCATAATGATGCTCCGGTTATCGATGAGCAACAGAAAAACAGAAACGATCTCTGTCACGCGTGCATGCCGCCGTCCATAAGAATATTTTCTCCGTTTAAATAGGCTGAGGCTTGTGTGGCCAAAAACACAATCAATCCTTTAATGTCGTCGTGCTGTGCCAAACGACCGACCGGCACTTTTTTGCTGTAATTTTCTTTAAAGCGCGCCAGCTGTCCGCTATCTTCCAGTCCGCCCGGGCTGATGCAGTTGACGCGGATTTTTTTGTCTGCCAAAACCCGCGCCAGATAACGTGTGAGCGTGATCATGCCGCCTTTGTGAAAAAAATAGTCCGGACAGGGCACGCCCATGGTTGTGCCTTCATAGTTGGATAAATCCGGTCCGAACATGCCCATCATGGAAGCGATATTGATGATTGAACCGCCGTGCGGGGTCATCAACTCGGCCATTTCCCGGGTGATGTCGAACAGGCCGGTGCTGTTGACTGCCATGGAAGCCTGCCATTCGGACAGCGGCGAATCGTATCCTTTCATGGGCCGGGCCACCGCATTGTTGACCAGCACGTTCAGCTTGCCGAACTGTTCCTGAATTTGCGTTTTTAAGCGCAACACCGATTGATGATCCGACTGATCAACCTGCATGGCGTGCACGTCCAGTTGTCTCTGCTGAAATTCGGCTGCCAGTTTCTGTCCGGCCTGCAGATTGCGCGAAGCAGTGATCACCGTACCGTCCGCTTCTGCCAGGGCTTCAACCATGGGCCGGCCGAAACGGCCGGCGCCGCCGGTGACTAGGATGATTTTATTTTTTAGACTGAAAAGCTCTTTGACATGCATGGCTAGGTCTCCTGCAGGAATTTTGTTCATGGTGGGCTACGCGCCACTAGAACTTTTTGAAAATTTAATGATTATTGTATGAGCGCTCGCCCACCCTGCGCTGATGTTTCCGGAAAAATTTTAAGAGAACGCGGATTAAACGGATAAAAAAATACAGAATTAGTTTTTTGATGCTGTTTTTATGCGCCGGTCTTTTACAGTCAACAAACATCGCGCCTGATCGGTGTGCGACAAATCAACATCGTATTCAAATCCCAACGGTTCCAGCACCCGGCGATACAGCAGGTCACAATGCTCACAGTAATCCGGATAGGGCAGAAGATGGGGATCGGCCAGCAGGCGTCCTTTGCTGGGACAGGTACGCATATCGATTTGAAAACAATCTCCATCCAGCGTCATGCGAAAATCAGCCGCCTCTTCCGCCAGCGTGTGGCTCCAGTATTCAAAGCAACCGGCCAGGCCTTTTTCACCGGCCAGTTGACGCAGATTAGCGAGAAAAGAATCGGAAAGGTTTTCCCAGAAAGCGACCACAGCCGCTTTCCCGCCTTTATGCTCGAGAAACTTGAACAGTTCGCTGTAGGCAGGTATGAATTCCGTGCAGGAGATCATGCTTTTATCTCCTGCCAAAATTTCTGCGTGCATTTGCCCTGTCCCGGTTCATAACTGCACGAGCATTGGTAGCCGGCATTTTGGCAAATCGTCTCGTTAACTACTCTGGTGGATTCGCAATAGCGCTCACTATAGAATTGGCCGATTTTTTTCAGATGAGCGATGGCCGGGCATTCCGTTACCGTCATCACCAGCGTGTTTTGTTCATAATGAACCGTAAAGCGGCCGCCTTCCAGGGTAAAAACAGAACGTAAATGTTTTTCCAGAGCAGAAAGGCCTTCGTTTTTTATCTGCTCGATCAGGGGAATGTAACAGGTTCTGCCTACCTGTTGCAGATATTCGGTGGTTGCTTGCTCACCAAAGGTCTTGTCCAGATAGAATAGGGCATAGGCCAGTGCGCCGTGAAAATCTTTGTGCAGATATTCACGGTCGGATGCTTTTTGCTCCATTATTTTTTGTTGATCGCTCATTTGATTTCCAATGCAGTGCAATCGTAATTCTGTAAACATGGAAAAGAGCAGATGGTCAGGATTTAAACTGAAAGTTGGAATCCGTTTTTAGAAAATCACATCCGTTTTAAAAACGGACTGGTCACCTGATCACTGCACAATCCTCGTTTGGCCAATTCTTTTTTAATGGCATGCACCCAATCGATGGGCAGTTCCGGTCCCAACATGTCGTCCATTTTTTTACGAAACTCACGTTGCAGTTTGAATGTTTGAGATTGATCCTTCCGCATGGCCGCGGCATACAGTTCCACCAACAACGGCACAAAGCAGGTGCCGCCGCCGGTTACCACGCCGTCCGCACCCAGCAGGAGACTGACATCGTAAACAGACTCATCGCCCTGCATGATGCTGCACGGCCGCGAGCTGCCTTGCGGATAGCGGCGCAGCAGTTCGAGCACAGACGGCAGATCACAACTCGAATCTTTGATGGCCGCTACCTGGGGGAGGTTCATGATATATTCCAGCGTTTCGATAGAAACCTTGTTGCCGGTCCGACTCGGCACATTGTAAAAAACCAACGGTGTTTGCAAACCTTCGGCCAGGCGATTCATAAACTGCTTGATACTGTCTCCATGCGGAAAGGTGTAGAAAAACGGCGACGTGGCGACCAGATAATCCGGCCCCAGTTCCTGCAGTTGCTTAGCCATTTCAAGGGTGCGACGGGTGGACACGTCCGAGATCGACGCCAGCACCGGCACGCGGCCATGCACCTGTTTGACCGCTGTTTGCACGACGATGCGTTTCTGGCTGTCCATCAGCGCCGGGCCTTCGCCCATGCTGCCGAGCACAAAAACGCCGGACACGCCCTGCTCGATTACGTGATCAAGAATGTTGCACAGGCTCTTGACATCGACGTCTTCATTTTCATATAGCGGCGTTGGTACGGCCGTGATCACTCCGGATAAGGTACGCATAGACTAATTCCCTTTTTTCTGTTTTAATTGCTGCAACGTTGTGGTAATATTTTTAAAGTATTCCACCAGACCCAGGACATCAGCGCCAACGTTGATGAGTTGATACCCCATATCAGCCAGTTCCTGGTAATTGGCCAGATTTCCCGTTGTTCCGGCCAACTTGCCGTTTGCGCGGGCCACCCGGACAATCTCTTTGCGGGTTTGGGTGATAAGCGGATGATCCCATTGCCCGGGCGCGCCAATGCCATGGCTGAAATCAGCCGGGCCGAAGAAGAGCATGTCAATGCCGTCTAGGCGGCTGATGGCTTCCAGTTCCGCCAGCGGCTCCGGATCTTCGATCTGAATGATGACCATCTTTTGCTCATTGGATGAAGCCAGATATTCCTGGAAATCGATCATGCAGTAGGCGCCGTCCGAATTGCCGCCGTCCACGGGCCGTCTGCCGACAGGATGGAAGCGGGTTTGTCTGGCGATCTGTTGTGCATCCGCCAGGCTCATCACATGCGGCACCATAATGGCGTCTGCATTGGCTTCAAACGGCTTGATCAGATCGCTGTAGGAACCGCGGCTGACTCTGACAATGGTGTCCATACCTACCATTCGGGCGGCGCGGATCTGATTTTCGATGATGAACCAGTCATTGGGCACATGTTCCAAATCCAGCCAAATGCACTCATAACCGCACAGACCGGAAAGTTCGACGATGCGTGGATCAGCCAGATTGGTTTTCACGCTGACGACCGTTTCACCGTCGCGCATTTTTTTCAACATGCGGTTTTCTTTTAATTGCATAATACATACTCCTGCATATTTAGAGCGAGGTTGTCTAAAAAGAAAATTTGATAAGAGTTTTTTTATCAAACAATCTTATTATTCGTTCGAAGAAAATTAAAATATTTGTTTTTATAAAGTTTGTAGTTCTACTTTTGGTACAACCGCGGTCTTTATTAATATGTTCCATACTTTTCAACCAATTCAGCCAGCATTTCAATCCGTTGCCAGGGCGCGTCAATAGGCACTTGGTCGCCTGCGGCCAGGAAAAGCCGGGGCGACTGCCATCTGGTATCCAGCCAGCGTTTGACCACCTCGACGAATTGCTCATCCGTGGCCATACTGCTGAAAACCGTTGCCGGAATTCCGCCGGAAAGAATGAGGCGATCTCCGGCCTCCTTTCGGGCTTGCGCCGGCGTCAGGGAAAACATGGGTGCCGGTGTGGCCGCATCGATGCAATCAACGCCGCACTCGTCCAGCAGGCGCAGCAAGCCGCGCATTTCACCGTCCACATGCACCGCCATGTATTTGCCATGGCTATGAAGCCGTCGCGCCAGTTCCTGATAATAATCAAAAGTAAAGCGTTTAAATAGACTCGGACTTTGCACATTGGCGTCGTGATTGTCGCCGACTATCATCGTCATGAACGGGCCGTCGATGATTTCATCCAGCATATGCAGGTTGGTTTCATTGACCGTTTGTACAAATTTTTCCAATTCATCCGGATAATCATAGATGGCCAATATGGTTTTTTCCACACCCATATATCGCGAGATCAGAAAGCCGAGTCCCGAGTAGGATAAAAACGTATAGATAAAACCGAGATCGCCGGCTGCCTGTTGCCAGGCCTGGTAACGATCAAATCGCGGTCGTACTTTTCTTCTTTGTAATGCGTACTGCAGCACGTGCAGGTCAGCGATATCTTGCACCAGCCATTTTCTGATATGATAGGAATAAGAGGCCGGACTGAACACCCGTTCTTCGCTGATGGTTCCCAGCGGCGTGCTGATTCTGGTGTGAAACACGCCCTGTTCATCGGTCCAGGCTTGCGACTGTACGCTGTCGTCCGAATAATATATATCGAAATGACTGCCGGTTTCACAGTATAGCGCAGCCTTGCATTTTTTATGCAGTTCCACCAGCGGTTGCTCTACCCGGGTAAAGCCGGTCAGATCAAAAAAGACGTTATAGTTTTTTTTGTACCAGTGTGAAAGATCAAGGAGCAGCGGCGCCTGATCCGGTGTTCGGCCTTGGTATACTGCCTGAATTCGTTCTCTGGGTGTCATAATATAATCTGTGATCACTAACCTTGCGAAGGTTTCAAACCTTCGCAAGGATTCAATGTGATGGTCTTCCCGCCCTGTTCCAGGCTGCTCTGCGCCGCAACAAGCGTTTTAATAATATTTTCCGTTTTGGCAAAGTCCAGACGCGGCTTGCCCTGTTGTACGGATCGTATAAACTCGCTGACATTCTCGCGAAACATGGCATACCAGTTTTTATATTCGATCAGTCGCCAACCGGTCCGGCCAAACAAGGACATCTGAAAAGTAGGCGTGATCTCGTAGAACAGATGCACCGTTGCCACCAGACCGTTGGCGAATTCCACATGCACCACATCTTTGTGCGACGTACCGACATGCTTGACAGCGACAGCCGGGGGATCATTCAAAATCGCAAACAGCGCTTCCAGCATATGTACGCCGTATTTGATCCAGTCTTTCTTGGACACCGCCGTTGCCAGTTCGATGGGCCCCAGGCCGGTCATCTCGGTTTTCACCGCCCTGCTTTCCGCAGCATAGCGCATGGATGAACAGGACATAAAAAATTTACCATCACGGTTTTGCTTGACAAAATAATCTAAATCCGCGCTACAGGCAGCCAGGGGCTTGTCGATAAAAATCGGCACATTCGCTTCGATAAAAGGTTTGGCCATGGCGACATGATTTTCCGGATCATCCCGCAACAAGAGCACGGCGTCGACCTGGCCAATCATCTCTTGCGGCCTTTTGACAATATGGTCGATCAGGCAGGCGGCAGCGATCTGCTCGGACAGAGTTTGTTCCTGCGTCCAGACATGGGTCACCCGCGCACCCGGAATCCCCAGGGTATCCCGATTAGCGGCCAGATAGATCGGAATGCCGGCGTAACCGCAGTTTGCCATGACCTGTTCATTGTAATCACCGTTGATTATGGCCGACCAGGAATAGGGGTGGCCGTTGCCCGGGCTCGAGCCGATCACGCCAAGTTTTAGCATAAGATTTTCCTTTTATTTTAACCACCCTTTTTGATCCCATTTCCGTAGATCAATAAAGTCCGCATCCGGAAACGCCAGGGTTTGCAAATGCTGCATGGTGGATGCATCGAGATAACAGCCATCGGCACATTGCACCGCTTGTTGCAGATACTCCATCCGGTCAATGCCGACCAGAACCGAAGATACCTGGTTAAAAGAAAGTGCAAATTTGGTCGCCAGAACCGACAGAGAGGGTGCGTTTCCATTCAGAAATTCTTGATAGCGATTTCGCTGCTCCTCCACAGCCTTGAGCTCCGGATGCAGATTCCTGCCGCGATCGGTCAGGATGCCCTTGAGCAGCACGGAGCGGATCACCAGGCCGACGCCGGCTGCTTGCGCTTTATCGAACAAAGCGCCGTGCCGTTGATCCATCAGATTGAATGAGATTTGCATGACATCCCACACGCTTTTGTCAATAGCCAGGTCGGTTTCCTCTACTGAATAGGTGGACACGCCCATGGCCCGGATCAGACCTTTGCGTTTCAGTTCTGTGAACGCATCTGCGATGCGTGGATTCTGCAAGGATTCAAGATTGGCGTTATGCAGCATGAGTATATCCAGATAATCTGTTTGCAAAGCTGCCAGGCTGGTCTGCAACGAGTTGCGGATGGTTGTGGCCGGATCCGAGTCCGGCGACAGACTGCATTTCGAACAAATGACAACCTGATCTCTTTTAGCTTTAAGCGCCTGGCCGATGATCTCTTCGCTTTTACCATAAGCCCGGGCGGTGTCAAAAAAATTAATGCCGCATTCCAGCGCAGCCTGCAAAATATGAATAGCTTCTTCATTCCCGGGCATGTCCGCTATTGTCTTTATGCCGATGCCATAGGGGAGGCCGATTTCCACGCCGCCGAAGGAAATTTCCGACACCTGAATTCCCGTACGTCCCAATGTTCTGTGTTGCATATCGCTCCATTTTGGTGAAAGGATACCTGAATGGAGCGACAGGTGCTCGAAAAACAACCTTGCGAAGGTTTCAAACCTTCGCAAGGATAACGCATGCGCTCAATTCAGGTATTATTCAACCGGTAATCATGTTTTTGTCTGCAACGGTCTGGCCTCTTCATGCGAAAATGCGCAGAGCAGCCAGCTCGCCAGCACACCGGCAATAAACGAGCCCGGTATGATCCAGAGAAAAGAAATGGTCATCGAGAACAGTTCGTTCGAATAACTGATCAAAGCCGCCACCAGACCGCTGAAAAGCGTGCCGAGAAAAACGGCATTGGGTTTGGCAATTTTTACGAACATGGCCATAAAAAAAGGCACGAACAGCGGCGCGGTAAGCAAATTGATTGTTTTGTAGGTCATTTCCAAGAGATTGCCTTTAATATGTCCGATGCCCAGACTGGTTGCCACAACCGCCAACCCGATGGCGATAGAAATTAATTTGGCCAGTACCACCTGTTTTTTTTCTTCAATCGTTTTTTTGTGAAAAACCAGAATGAAATCCCTGATGATCACCAGACAGGAAGAGTTGATGCCCGACGACAAACTGGACATGGCTGCGGCGAACAAAGCTGCCAGCACCAAACCCGACAACCCGATGGGCAGTCCCAGAACGATAAAGTGCGGAAACAGCATATCCGCGGCCGAGTCGAGTGTTTTGCCCTGGGGAATCAGCGATGGATTGTTTTGAAAAAATGCCATAACCGATAATCCCAGTATCGCAAGTAAAATAAAAACCAGAATATTGGCAGTGACATGACTCAAAAACATACGTTGCGCCGCCTGTTTATCGCGTGTAGCCAGATACCTTTGGATCGCCATCTGATCGGACCCGGCCGTACACACGTGCCAGCCGAACATGGAGATGAATGCGGTCAAAAAACTTACGCGGGTTTTTGTATCAAAAAATACCCATCCTTGCCAATGCTCCGGCCATTGCGCGGGGAGTATAGCGGAAACACTGCCCAAGTTGAAAAAGATGATGCCTATGGCCATGAGAGAACCACCGAACAGGATAAACGTTTGTATCACATCCGTCAATACCACGCCGCGCAAGCCGCCGAAGGAGGTATAGATGATGGTGATGATGCCCATCACAATACTGACCCATAAGGCTGTGTCCGGCGGCCAGCCCATAATAGGCACAATCACCTTGTCCGCGCACATGTAGATGATCACCGCCATCCACACCAGACGCATGAGCAGAAAATAAACAGAAGCTAAAAGCCGGTTTTTTAAACCCAGACGGAGTTCGAGCAATTCGTAAGCGCTGGAAATTTTCAGCGTCATGATAAAGGGGATAAAAAATTTTGCCACAACCAGGTAGATGAAGGGAAAGGCCAGCAAAAAAGACCACATCATGGGTCCGTTTTTGACCATTTCGCCGGGCATGGACAAGTACGAAACCGTACTGAACATGGTGGCAAAGAAGGAGAGACCCACGCGCCACGAGCTCATTTTACGACCGCCGAGCATATAGTCGTCGGTGTTTTTATTGCGACGGGAAAAATAAAAGCCCACGGCCAGCATGCCGGCGAAGTAGAGAATTAAAACAATCCAGTCCAGACTGTGTAATGTAATCCTTTCCATTCACGGACTCCGGTTTATGATTTTTTTATATTCGGAGCAATTCTTTGTGGCTCCGGTTCGAGCATGCGTTCTTATGCTGACCTTGACTCTGACCAGCGTAAATAAATTTCATGATTTTTCAGCGAGGGTGTGAACGTTTTTTCTATTTTAATCCATTTTTCCGTTGCGCTTTCAAGATCATCGACCCAGCCGATGGCTTGCGCAGCCAGCATGGCAGCGCCCAGGCAGGCCGGCGCCGGGGTTGCAGTGCGGATAAATTCTGTGGCCAACAGATCTGCTTTGATCTGCAGCCACAGGTCATTTTTTGCGCCGCCGCCGGTGGCTGTGATGCGCGTCGGCCATTTTGCGCCTGACAAACGTTGAACCAGTTTCTTCAAGCCGGCTGCTGTTGATTCTAAAAGGGCGCGTATAAAATGACCGTGATCATGTCGCCAGGATTTGTTCTCAAATCCATCCAGGTTTTTATAACGATGGACGAGCGGCCGTGCCGTCATGCCATCGCTGCCAATAGCTACTTTAGCGGCCTCCTGTTCCAGTTCCGCCATGCTTAATCCGTTTGCATAATGTTGTTGATACCACTCTAAACCAGCGGCGCCATTATCGTCAAATGCCAGTTGAAAATAGTGACCGCCTTTCAATCCTGCACCGGTACAGACATTTTCCACAGGATGAAAATCATGTGATGCTTTTAGGCAAGCCAAAACCGTTCCGGTTGATTCACTCATGTCGGCAATAAGATTCAGGCCGGCGCCTATTGCGGCCATATGATGGTCCAGACTCCCGAGGATAAACGGAATGCCCGGCGACAGCCCCAGTAACGCAGCGCTCCGGCGGTCAAGGCCGCCCAGCAGAGTTCCGGGTCGTTTGGGCGCCGAAAGTTCGACCTGTTCAAGATCGATAATGTCCCGCTGCCATTGCAGGTTGTGAATATTCAACAAACCCAGCAGGGAGGCTGTGCCGGCATCGCCAACTTGCAGATTCGTCAGTGCAAAGGTAAAATAATCGGATAACGTCATGAGATGCGCGGCCCGGCGCCAGACCTCCGGTTGATGTTTTTGCAGCCAGAGGATTTTTGCCGCGCAAAACTGGTGGTTGCATGCCACGCCCAGACCGGTAACATTGATAAAATTTTTTATCTGAAAGAAATCCGGAATGCCGGCCATTCCCAGACTGCGATCATCACTCCATAAAATGACAGGCGTCAGCGGATCCATGCTTTTATCGAGCAGGACAAAACTATTGGCTTGTGCAGCATAGGCAACGGCCTGAATACGATCGGGTGTTGTATTTGCCATCTTGCATGCCTGCTGCAAACCTTGCTGCAATATCGTCCAGAAGCGATCGATCCGCATTTCGCGGCGCGTGCCGTCGCCGATATCTACGGGTGTCGCTACCCGTCCCAGGCCGGCCAGATCACCGTTCCGATTAAAAAGGCCCAGTTTGAAATAACTGGTGCCCAGATCAACGCCGAGGATATAATCCATTACGCCCTGCTTTTACGCAACAGAATGGCCGTTTCGTCAACCAGCAGTTGACCGCTGACGTGGCTGAACAAGGCGTTGGCAGCTTCGTACCCGCCGGCCGCTGCCGCTTCAGCTGTAACAATGTAACCCTGCAACTCGCCGTTAGCCAGTGAAATGATAAAAGTATTGTCAAAAATTTTTTTTATTTGCAAGGCATATTCTACAAACAGCTCGCCGGGCCAGGCTACATAGGTCCATGGTCCAATGTTGAATATTTGGATTTCAGCCGGCAGACAGCTTTGCACCGCCTGTGTCCATTTGCCGTCTTTAACGCTTTTGGCTAAACTGAGCGTTTCCTCTGCGCCAAACCAATCGCATTCGGCAGTGCGAATTTCATGTCGATCGGCGCCCGTGTTTTTCAGATACTGTAATTTTTCAATCGCTTGTATTAAACCTGTTTCAGCTGCAGCAACAGAAGGGAAAGTTTTACACGGTAGCGCAATTTCACTTTGCACGCTGTTCAAAGCGACGTCTGTTCTAAAGGATATCCCTTGAATCGTTTGCAGAACCGATTGTCCCAGTACGGCGCCCAGCCGTTCTGCTTCTGCAAAGGTGTTGGATTGAGCAACATGACGCGGGCTCAAATTTCCGGCCGGTCCGGTGTGGTGCAACACCGGACACCTTTCGCCTAAAAGATTTTTTTGCAGATACTGCCTGGTCATGCCGGGAAAATCTGCGCTGACGAGCAGGGAATCTTCATGCAGGATGGTGGGATGCATGGAACAAACCAGCATGCAGGCTATGTTGCGCTCTTTTTTAATCGACTTGACCATTAACACCGGCACTTGATGATCAGCCGGACCAGCCGGATCGCGACGATTGGTGCCAATGCCGGTGCTGTCTGCCAATCCCAAGCCGATTTTCGCTCTTGATGCGTTTTGTACGGCTTGTTCAGCTGACTGAATCATGCGTTCTTGCATATAGCTGAGGTACGTTTCATCAGCTTTGGGTACCGCCGCATCCTCCGCATTGCTGATGTAATTCACGGTAATAGGACCAGAATGAGTATGCGTAGCCGAAATCATTATATTTTTTTCTGAAATTCCGGTCTTTTCCTTTATGCGTTGTCGCACCTGCCGGGCAATTTTTTTGCTGATAAAAATAATATCTGTGGCCAGAAACAGCAGCTGCGTTGGATCGTCGGAAAGAAATAATGCCGAACAGAACAACGGGTCATGCACGCCCTGACTAAACCGCCGGACATGCGGATAACCAAATAGAAATTGGGACTTCTGCGGCGTGATGTCGACGGCAGCAGCGCCTGCCATTAAAGAAGACATATCAATAGCCTTTATCCCAATTCGGTTCGATATTCTGTGCAATGGTCTCGGTTACAATGCACTCTGTCTCCAACAGTTGATGAATGGAAGAAGGGATCAGCGGCGTCACCGGCCCGTGCAGGACCAGACGTGAAATCATTCTCTGCCAGGCCGTGGCGGTGTTGTGCACCGAGAGCGTGTGCATCTCCAGTCTGGCTTTGGAGGCGATGACCTCGGCCGGGCCGATGGTGGCGGCTTTGGGCGGCACCAGCGCGATATCGCCGCTCATGCCGAAACTGCCGTGTAATGAATTTTGCGCCAGGGTAAAGGGACTCAGGGTGACGATGCGCGGTCCCATTTTTTTCCACTCTTCCAGCGGCGCGGTGAATTCCGGCGCATCGGGTTCGATGAAAGCGAGATGTCCGGTCCAACCCGGACCGCTGTAGCAGATATCTGCGTTGCCCATATCCGCGATCATTTGACCATAGTGACGGATATTTTTATTATTGGGCGCTTTGAATTGCGCTTTGGGCGGCCGCAACGACTTGTCGATTTGATAGTAAAGGTTGTTCATCAACGCATAGGTGAATCCCTGCGGCCAGGTTTCCGGCGCCAGGCGGCCTTCTTCATCCGCGTATTCGTCCATGGCAAAGACATACAGATTTTTGCAACTGACCTGAAATTGATTGATCAAATAGGCCACCTTGCGATAGGACGGCACCGGATTCGGCAGAATCATGATGATTTTTTTATCGGCGTCGGCCGCCTGTTTGATGCGGTAGAACATATCCGCGACAAATATGAATTCAGCTTCATCATCTTTGACGATGCGTATCTTGAATTTGGGATTCGGATGTTTGGTCAGATTATCTTTTTTGATTTTTCGCACCCGTTCTAAAACCGCTTTATCTCTGAAAGGAACCCATCGGGATGGGCGATAAGTAAAAGTGTCTGACATAAAGATTCTCCCTTAACTGTTTTGATACACCAGGGCGCCGTTTACAAAAGTAGCGATGCAGTGATAATCGGAATTCAGAACAGCCAGGTCGGCGCATTTCCCTGGTTCGATGCTGCCGATTTCCTTGTCGATTCTCAACACGCGAGCGGCGTTTGTTGCAGTAAATTTTGCAGCCGACACCGGGTTTATGCCGCAATGCCTGATCAAATTGGCAAAGGCTTGATTCATGGTTAACACACTGCCGGCAAGCTTGCCGTGCTGTTCTCCGCCGCACAATCTGGCCACGCCGTCGGCAATCTGATACTGTCCGCCGTTGGGAAAAGCGTGTATGCCATCCTCGAGTCCGGCGCCCACCAGGCTGTCGGTAATAGCCACAAAGCGATGCGGCGCCAATAGTTTGGCCGCGATCTTGAGCAGCAGCGGGGCAACGTGGTGCAGATCGCATATGAATTCACACGTGAGTGCGTCATTCGCTAAAATATGTTCGATAAGTCCGGCTTTGAGCACTCCTGGTTCTGTTTCACCCGAAGGCACGAACGCGTTAAACATGTGCACCACATGTCTGAGGCCGGCCTCGACAAATTCCTCAATCTGCTCGCCGCCGGCAACCGAATGCCCCAAACCGGCTACTATGCCGTGAGAGTGCAGGTATTTTATCAGTTCCATGCCGTTTGCAAGTTCGGGAGAGAAGGTCATGATTTTCAGCGCCGGACCGATCTTTTCCACATATTGTCCAGCTTCGGCCATTGTAATTGGTCGGCGCGTGCAACTGTCCATGGCGCCGGAGCTTACAGTGTTGATAAATGGTCCCTCCAGATGCACGCCCAGGATTTTTGCGGCCTGTCCGTCCACTCTGCGCTGTGCGGCAACAACATCCTGTCCCATCTGGATATATTGTTCCACGGACATGGCTGCACCGGTGGGCAGGAACGAGGTAGTGCCATATTGCAGTTCCAGTTGCGCCATGCCCATGAGGCCATCTAGGCTGGTAGGCTCAAATGGGCCGAGACCATGCATATGTAAATCGATAAAACCAGGGACGATCCAGCTGGTATTGAAATCGTATTGTTTGGCCTGATGATGCGGCTGCTCGCTGACCTGCACAATTTTTTCGCCTTCTATCAACACATAGCCGTCAACGAGTTCGGTCGGCGTGATGATGCGGCCGTTAAGTTGTATCATAGTTACGCTAAATTTTTATTATGGTCAAAAAATGTCGGACACCTCGAGAGACTGTCGCAAAACCCCAGACCCCGGATGTGGCCGCGTTTTTTGCGGCCAC
>CAYLWO010000102.1:0-23894 GCA_964387285.1 uncultured Cytophagia bacterium
AAGCATTCTCATCATTCTTGTTATTCTGTCATCCTGTTTATTCAGTCAAACCATATTGCACAAGCGTGCGGCAGGATGATCTGCTTGCCAATGGATGGCGGTCGGATCAATCTTTACACAGTAACGCAGAAATGCAACGTGCGGGTTAGAAATTCGACGTAACCTGCTTATGGCTGTTTCGTATATTACCTTGAGCAAATTCGCAAGAGGAAAAATTGAGATGAAAAAGAAAATTGCTGTATGTTTGTTGGTGATTCTGGCGCTGGCGCTATGCTTGAGCTGTGCTCCCGGCAGCGGCAAAATCACTGCGGATGCACCAGCCGGCTTTTTCACCGGCATCTGGCACGGCTGGATCGCTCCCATATCCCTGATCTGGGGTCTGTTTAATCCGGCCATACGCGTGTACGAACCGATCAACACCGGCTGGGGGTATGACTTTGGTTTTTATATAGCCATTATCGGCGGTTTCGGCGGTATCTCTTTGTTCCGCAAGAAAAAGGAACACTAATCTTTTCAGGAGGGGGAGCCATGATGCAAACACGCAAGCTTGAAAAAATCTTTCACCATCAGCCGACCATGGACGGCGCCGGCGTGCGGCTGCAACGGTTGTTCGGCTTTCATGAAATACCCCAGTTTGATCCGTTTCTGCTGTTGGATTATTTCGGCTCCGATCATCCGGAGGATTATCACAACGGGTTTCCCTGGCATCCCCATCGCGGCATTGAAACCATTACCTATATGCTGCAGGGGCAGGTTGAACACGGCGACAGTCTCGGCAACAAAGGCGTCATCTCAACCGGGGATGTACAATGGATGACCGCCGGCAGCGGCATCATTCATCAGGAGATGCCCGAGGGCGATAATCAGGGCCGTATGTACGGATTTCAATTATGGGCTAATCTGCCGCAATCCCATAAAATGACAGCGCCGCGTTATCGGGAAATTAAAAGCGTGGAAATTCCCTATGTCATCCGCCCGGACGGCGTGACCATTCACATCATCAGCGGCGCCGTCGAAGGGAAAACCGGGCCGGTGCGCGAAATCATGATTGATCCGGAATATCTGGATGTCTCGATGCCCAATCGTACGACCTTTTCGCATCCGACAAAACCCGGATATACGGTTTTTATCTGCGTATATAAAGGTGCGGTTTGGTGCGAGCAGCAGCCCATTGCGGAACTGTCCGTCGCTTTGTTCCAGGATGGCGATATCTTGCAGTTAGAGACCAGGGACGAACCAGCCCGTTTTCTGCTGCTTTCCGGAAACCCTCTGCACGAGCCCATTGCCTGGCGCGGCCCTATTGTTATGAATACCCAGGAAGAGTTGCGCCTGGCGTTTACAGAGTATAATAATGGAACTTTTATAAAAAGTTAATGTTTTAATCTCGGGAATTTTACCCACCCAGGGGTTGTTAAAATCTTACTGAAACCCATGGTTTTCAAAATGATAGGATTTTCAAATGATTCTGATCTGGATAGGTTTTCTTGTATTTGTTTTTACCATGCTGGCGCTCGATCTTGGCATCTTTCATCGCAAGTCCCATATTGTCAGCATCAAAGAAGCACTGAGCTGGTCTGCCGTTTGGATCGCATTGGGTATCTCGTTTTCCGTATTTATTTACTACGGCTATGAACACCGATGGCTGGGCATGGGCAATCTTGTGGATTCCGTCGACGGTGTGCACAACGACGGCCGCACGGCAGCCATCAAGTATCTTACCGGCTATGTAGTAGAAAAGTCCCTGAGCGTAGATAATATTTTTGTCATTGCCATGATCTTTAACTTTTTCAGTGTGCCGGCTATTTATCAGCACCGCGTGTTGTTCTGGGGCGTTCTCGGCGCATTGGTGTTGCGCGGACTCATGATCGGCATCGGCGCCGCGCTCATTTCCCAGTTCCATTGGATTTTATATCTGTTCGGCTTTTTTTTAATCGTCACTGCGCTTAAAATGTTGTTCATGAAGACGGAACAGACCGACCCCAACCAAAACATCGTGGTTAAATGGACGCGTCGTCTGGCGCCGGTGACCGAACAATATCACGGCGAACATTTCTATGTTACCGCCGGCAGCCCGGCCTCGTTAAAATCCGCCTTGCCCGGAATGCCGGCTGTCCTGGATACTGTGGTTGCGCAAGCCAGACCCGGCAGCCGATTGCTGACGCCGCTGGCGCTTGCATTGATCATGGTGGAAACCACAGATCTCATCTTTGCCGTGGATTCCATACCGGCCATTTTTGCCATTACGACGGATCCGTTTTTGGTGTTTACCAGCAACATTTTCGCCATTTTGGGATTGCGTTCGTTGTATTTTGCCTTGGCCGGAATGATAAACTCGTTTCGGTATTTAAAGCCGGCGTTGGCATTGGTTTTGTTGGTGGTCGGCGTGAAAATGCTCACGGTACAATGGCTCAAGTCCTGGTTGGGCGAATATTTCACTTTTTATCTGTTAGCCGTCGTGTTGCTGATTCTGGCCGGCGGCATTCTGGCTTCTATTCTGCATAAAAGAAAAGAGCAATAGGTATGCTGTTGCGATTGGCAATTTTTCTGTCTTTCACCGTATTCGCATGTTCCCAGGAGAAAAAAATGGAGTATCACCCTATCACTCCGGAAGAGGAACGCGTCATCGTGCACAAAGGCACAGAAGCGCCTTTTACCGGAGAATACGTCCATCATAAAGAGAGCGGCCTTTATCTATGTAAACGCTGCGAGGCGCCTCTCTATCGTTCGGAGGATAAATTCGAATCCCATTGCGGCTGGCCCAGCTTTGACGATGAAATCCCGGGCGCCGTACAACGTCAACCCGATGCAGACGGCCAACGTGTGGAAATCCTGTGTGCGGCCTGCGGTGCGCATCTAGGCCATGTTTTCACAGGAGAAAAATTCACCGCTAAAAACGTGCGTCATTGCGTCAATTCCATTTCATTAAAATTCAAACCAGCCGAAACCAATCCGATACAAAAAGGCTATTTTGCCGGCGGCTGCTTTTGGGGCACAGAACACTATTTCAAACAAGAGGCCGGCGTGCTGGCCACTACCGTGGGATATATGGGCGGACATACAAAAAATCCCTCCTATAAACAGGTTTGTTATGAAAACACCGGACACGCTGAAACCGTGGAGGTGGTGTTCGATCCCAATCAAACCAGTTATGAAACGATTTGCAAACTCTTTTTCGAAATTCACGATCCCACCCAGGTGAACGGCCAGGGTCCGGACATCGGCGATCAATATCGCTCCGTGGTTTTTTATACGGATGATGAACAGAAAAAAATTGCCGAAAAATTGATCGACCGGCTCAAGAGCAAGGGATTTAATGTGGTCACCCAGATCGTGCCGGCGGGCGCGTTCTGGCCCGGCGAGGAGTATCATCAGGACTATTATCAAAAAACCGGCAAACAACCCTATTGCCATTTTCGGACGCAGCGGTTCTAACGCAATTTTACTTGCTCTCTTTCCCAGGTGTAGAATCAAAAACAAAACCGCCGCTTAGCGGCCAAATATTTCTAAACGTGGTCACCCAGATCGTGCCGGCGGGCGCGTTCTGGCCCGGCGAGGAGTATCACCAGGACTATTATCAAAAGACCGGCAAACAACACTATTGCCATTTTCGGACGCAGCGGTTCTAACGCAATTTTACTTGCTCGGTTTACTAGGAGTAGAATCAAAAACAAAACCAGCCGCGTAGCGGCCAAATATTTCTAGGGCATCCCGTCCCCCCGATTTCGTCCCATTAGGGACGAAATGTTTAAAAATCGTATCTCGATGATAATCATTTGATAGGAAAAAAAATTTTGCGTCCCTGCAATCGTTTTAGAAATCTCTTGAGGTTGTGCAAAAAATCTTGTTAGCGTGTTATTCCGAGCCCCGCCGTTTCGGTTTTCGCGGCAGTGAATGCTTGTTTCCGGCGGGGCGAGGAATCTGTTCGGCAATTAATGTCCAAATAGTTAGTGCTTCATTGACGAGGCACAGAACTTTGGTTGGATTTGGGGAAATTGCTTTATAACAACCACAGTTTAAATTTCAACAACGATGACGGTCATTATTCCAGATACCAAATGCAATGCCCGGCTCAGAAGACAGATAGCCTATTGAGGTGTTTTATGCCTGAAGGTATATGGAAGTACAACCGGACTCGGAATTCTCTAGAGGGGGTAGCGGAGGACCCCGCAGGGACGGCGCAATGTGCCAGAGCCAAAGAATGCCCGGTAAATGGTTAGCGCCGGCCCGAGGAGGCCGGAGCGAGGGGGAGACTTCCCCCTCCTAAAAATTTAAATTTCGCACTCGATTCAAAACGCGCTATACCATACCCGTACCAGCACTCTCCTGAACAGTGACGCCCGCCGATTCATTTAACCGTTGATAATGATCATACTTTTTCGCATATTCTCTGCAAATCATCTGACGTCTAAAGGCTCATCATATGCGCAAACGCATGATTTATGGATCACCGACGTTTTCTAATGACGCCGTGGCAAAAGAGATCATGGAGATGTGGCTCAACTCTGCCGGTCATCGCCGTCAGATTCTGCGCAACGACCTGTCGTTTCTCGGTGTAGGTTGTGCCATGGTATTGCTCGAGGATCGTGCGGTTTTTTATTTTACACAAAATTTTGGCGGTCGATGAATCAGGGATTAGAGCGCGTCAACACTCTGCTGGAACACGCCACATTACAACCGGGTTTTATCACCATCTCGGTCATTGTCATCATCACCTTGATCGGCGTGGCCATTGGTCGCTTTCCGCGTTTGCATATGAATCGCGCTACCATTGCCCTGGTAGGCGCCACCACGCTCGTGTTGGTCGGCGCTATCACTTTTGCGCAAGCCTATGACAGTCTGGATGCGGATACGCTGGTACTGCTGTTTGCCATGATGGTGGTCAACGTCAATCTGAGTTTTGCCGGTTTTTTCCGTTTGATCGGCCAGAAGGTGATTCATTGGGCGCGTACGCCGCGGCAATTGCTGGCCCTGATCATGATTTCCAGCGGTATTTTATCGGCCGTTTTTCTCAATGATACGATCGTACTGATGTTCACACCCATGGTGCTGGAAATGGCGCTAGCTTTAAAACGCAATCCTGTTCCCTACCTGATGGGGCTGGCAACAGCGGCCAATATAGGTTCCACGGCCACCATCACCGGCAATCCGCAAAATATGATTATCGGCGTGGCCTCGGCTATTCCTTATGCGGTCTTTACCCGTTATTTGGCGCCCGTAGCTGTCGGCGGTTTGCTGCTGGCCTGGATCATTCTGGTGGTCGTTTATCGCCGTGAATTTGATAACCACGAATTTCAATTGGAGAAAGGCGCGGCCGTACAGTATCATCGCGCTCTGCTCATCAAAGGCTGTGTTGCCGTCGTGCTCATGCTTATCGGCTTTCTTACGCACCTGCCGATTCCTTTGTCCGCGTTGCTGGCGGCTTCTCTGCTGCTCGTGACCCGTCGACTGAAACCGGAGCGTGTGTTCAGAGAGATCGATTGGTCGTTATTGGTTTTCTTTGCCGGTCTGTTTGTGGTGACCGGCGCCATTGAAAAGTCAGGAATCTCCGCTCAGCTCTTTCGCGTGCTCAGTCCCATCGCGCAACGGAGCATGGCGCTGTTTAGCGGAGTCAGCACCGTGCTCAGCAACCTGGTTTCCAATGTGCCGGCGGTGCTGCTGTTTCGTCCGCTGGTGCCGCATCTGGCAGATCCGCAACAGGCCTGGCTAAACTTGGCCATGTCTTCGACTTTGGCAGGGAATCTCACATTGTTAGGCTCGGTGGCGAATCTTATAGTGGCCGAAAGCGCCAAACGGCAAAATGTGAATCTGTCCTTTAAGGAATATTTAAAAACCGGGCCGTTGATTACTCTTATCACACTCATCTGGGGAGTTGTCTGGTTAGGGATTGTATTTTAATCTTGCTGAGGAGGCATCATGTACAAGAAAACATTGTTGCTTTTGACCACCCTCACACTGGCGCAGTTGAGCAGCCAGACCTTGCCGGTGCAGTATGAGGAACTCACTGCCGTGCAATTTCCACAAGCAGTACTTCGTGCGGAAAAAACCTGCATCATTCCCATCGGCATTCTGGAAAAGCACGGCCCGCATCTGCCGTTAGCAACGGATTTGTATGACAGCCGTGAGATTGCTTTGCGCGCAGCGAAAAAAGAATACAGTGTCGTGTTTGCACCCTATTATTTCGGTCAGATTTATGAAGCCAAACATCAACCAGGCACCATCGCTTATAGTCCGGAACTGGTGTGGAAGATTTTACAGGAAACCTGCAATGAATTGGCGCGCAACGGTTTCGACAAGATCATTTTGGTGAACGGACATGGCGGCAATAACAGTTTCTTGCACTATTTTTGTCAGGCACAACTGGCAGAACCCAAAAACTATGCGGTGTATCTGTTTGAACCGCAGCAGGACGTGGAAGATGCCGCCATCATAAAAAAATTGCGCAAAACCACATTTGGCGGTCATGCCGACGAATCTGAAACCGCGATGATGCTCAGCCATCGTCCGGATCTGGTGCATATGGATTTAGCCGATAAGCAGAGTGGTGCGGATCAGCAACGGCTGAATGCTTTGGAAAACAGCTACACCGCCATCTGGTGGTATGCCCGCTTTCCCAATCATTATGCCGGCGACGCCAAACCTGCTGCCAAAGAATTGGGTGAACAAATTTTACAAATAAAGACGCAACAGCTGCAAAAAATGCTACGCTCCGTGAAAGCGGATGAGAAAACATTACAGCTGCAAAATCAATTCTTTCAGGAATCGCAAAAGCCGCTGGAGACGAAACAGTGACGGTTTATGGATTTATCATTACTAGTCTCGAATAGGAAGCCAGCAAAACAATTTTAAAATGCCTTTGGTTTGATTCGAAACGCATTACTTTCAGCATAATCGCAAATGCACTATTCGTCCCGTTAGAGGCCAAACATTTATCGAAAAATAAAAATTAATCATGCGTCCCGTCAGGGACGCCATAACTCTAGGAGAATCAGCCATGATCTCTTCGCATCGCATCACCCTGCTGGGCGCCGGATTCATCGGTGCATTCTACACGCATACGCTGCATAAATATCGCAGCCAGGAACGAATACACATGGTCTATTCACGTAACGGCGAACGCGCCGCTAAACTAGCCCATGATTGGAACATTCCTAAACATACGGCGGACATGAAAAAAGCGATCGATGATCCCGACACCGATGTGGTGATCATCGGTCTGCCTAACCATTTGCACCTGGAGGCGGTCCAATTGGCTGCCCAGGCAGGCAAAGCGATACTCTGCACCAAACCGCTGGGCCGCAATGCACAAGAAGCCAAAGCCATGCTCGATGCAGTGGAAAAAGCCGGCGTGTTTCATGCCTATCTCGAGGATTTGGTCTATACGCCGAAAACATTAAAGTCCATGCAATCCGTAGCCAAAGGCGCTTTGGGCCGCGTGTTATGGGTGCGCTCACGTGAAACCCATCCCGGACCGCACAGCGCCTGGTTTTGGGACAAGGAATTGGCCGGCGGCGGTGCGCTCATCGACATGGGTTGTCACTGCGCAGAGATCATCCGCACTTTCATCGGCAAAGAGATCAAACCCGTTGAGGTGATGTGCTGGTCAGATACGCTGGTGCATCGCATCAATGCCGAGGATCACAGTGTCGCCCTGGTGCGCTTTGCCAATAAATCCC
The DNA here is from genome assembly GCA_964387285.1 of uncultured Cytophagia bacterium. GTDB lineage: Bacteria > Zhuqueibacterota > Zhuqueibacteria > Residuimicrobiales > Residuimicrobiaceae > Anaerohabitans. The sequence goes on from CAYLWO010000102.1 coordinate 7,674, forward strand.
TGGGACAAATAGAAGTGAGTTGGGCGTTTCGCGGCGGCATGGATCTGCGCGATGAAGTCGCCGGCACAGAGGGAACCCTCTGGCTGGACCATTTTCTCCGCACCGGCATGCAAATGTTCACCAACGTCGGTTCCGGTGGTTATGTGGCAGAAAAAGCGGAAACCGACAAGGGCTGGTTATTCCCGGTAGGCGACGAAGCCAATGAACTGGGTTATACCCACATGTTCATCGACGTATTCGACGCCATGGATCGTAAAACCAAACCGCTGGAAGATTTTTACGACGGTTATGTGGTCAATGCCGTCATCGATGCCTGCTATCGCTCGGCTGTCAGTCGCAATTGGGAGCCGGTGCAATTGAGTGATTGGCGCGGCCAATCTCCCGAGCAGAGCGCGGTTGAAGCGATGAGCGGTGAGGTCGGGGAGGTCGTTAAACAGGAATACATGCCGGACGGCCGGTTGAAAATTATAACGCGTGATAAAAATGGAAAAATCAATGAACAGATCAACTAGAACATGCATCGTTCAGGTTCTCTTATGTGTCATCATGACGCTTGTTATCCAGGATTGCGCCGTTGCCCAAACACGCTTGGATGACGACGGCATGCTGGTCATCAACGGACAGCGTCGCTTTATTCTGGGCTGCTACCACAATCCGGAGAATGCCGCCATCCTGCAAGGCATGGCCAGGAACGGCATTAATCTCGTCAACTGTAAACCAGAGCCGGCGGCTCTGGATCAGGCGCAACAAGCCGGACTCTACGGCTGGATCAACCTCGGCAACGATCTGGATCTGAGCGAGAACAGTGCGGTCAGACAAACAAATCTGATTTCGCTGATCACGCGATGCAAAACCCATCCGGCTCTGGCGGTATGGGAAGCGCCGGATGAAGCGGTTTGGAACCTGTCCTATCCGGAATTGGAGAAAAAAATCCGCCAGCCGAACATGACGGAAAAAAAGTTGGATAGTTTGCTGCATGGCTATGAACAAGCCGTGCGAAAGCTCGCCTCAGGATTTCGGCAAGGCATCGCTCATGTAAAAGAGCTGGATCCGTTCAGGCCCCTGTGGTTCAATCATGCACCACGCAATGGTTTGAAACAGCTTGAACCTTTTTCTGCGCTGGCTGACATCATCGGTTGCGATATTTACCCGGTCCGTGTCGGACATAACGGACACAGCGATCTAGCTGAAATCACGCTCAGCAGTGTTGGTGCTTACACGGATCTCATGCAAGCCAGTGGGCCGGGCAAACCGGCATGGATGGTGTTGCAAGCCTTCTCCTGGGAACAATTGCTGGAACAAAAACCGGAGCGATTTGATCCGCAGGGATTTCCTTCCTATGCCGAAACCAGATTTATGGCCTATGTCGCCATTCTGCATGGCGCCAAGGGTTTGCTCTGGTGGGGTTCATTCAACAGTTCTCCGCAAGCCGCATTCTGGCGCGCTATACTGGCGGTGACGCGCGAGATCGCAGATCTGGAACCGTTCCTGACGAGTCCGGAATTAAAAACAGAGCTGACGGTTGTCGCAGAACCGTTTGCAGCTTCCAAACCGACGCGAGTCGCTTTTACGTTTCGCCGCTTTGGCAACGAATACCTGCTGATCGTACTGCCGGAGGATAACGAGCAATATGTCCGGGTCAGCGGATTGACCCAGTTAGACGGACGGACATTTTTCGAATTGGGCACCGACCAGATTTATCCGGTTCAACAAGGCAGGCTGCTGGTATCATTTTCAAAAAGACCCCACGTTTTATGCACAGATGCGAACTATGTCAAGTCAAGGTCCCTTTTCCCGGACAAATGGGATCTCGATCAAAACCATCCTTTAAAAGAGCATCAGTGATAGTTTTCAATTAATTAAATTAATCTAGAGAAAATTTATGCAAAAAATCATCGAATGCGTTCCCAATTTCAGCGAAGGCCGCGATCAGGCCAAAATCCAACAAATCGCCGCAGCTATTCGTTCCGTGGACGGCGCCGAACTTTTAGATATTGATCCGGGCAAGGACACCAATCGCACGGTGATGACGCTGGTCGGTGAACCGGAAGCGGTGCTGGAGGCTGCGTTTCAGGCCATTGCCAAGGCGGCGGAAATCATCGATATGACTCAACATCACGGCGCGCATCCGCGCCTCGGCGCCACCGATGTGTGCCCGTTTATTCCAGTATCCGGAACCACCATGGCTGATTGCGCCGAACTGGCGCGCCGATTAGGCCGGCGCGTCGGCACGGAACTGGCTATTCCGGTTTATCTATATGAACAAGCCGCTAGCCGTCCGGAGCGCAGCAATCTCAGCGATATTCGCAGCGGCGAATATGAAGGCCTGGCGCAAAAACTGCAGGATCCACAATGGCTGCCGGATTTCGGGCCTGCGCAATTCAATGCCAAATCAGGCGCCACGGTCATCGGCGCCCGTGAATTTCTCATCGCCTATAACGTCAACCTCAACACCCGCGACACTAAACTGGCCAACGAGATCAGCGGCCTGATCCGCGAATCCGGTCGTCCGCAAAAGGATGAAAAAGGACAGATTATACGCGACGCCGCTGGCGAAGCGTTGCGCATTCCGGGAAAATTCAAAGCCTGTAAAGCGGTCGGTTGGTATCTGGATCAATTCGGCCGCGTACAAATATCCATCAACCTCACCGACTATCGGCAAACACCGCCGCATCTGGTGTTTGATGAGTGCTGTCGTCTGGCTGAAGAGCGCGGCTTGCGCGTCACCGGTTCCGAGCTGGTGGGACTGATTCCCTTGCAAGCCATGTTGCAGGCCGGCCGTCACTATTTGCGCAAACAAAATAAAAGCACCGGCGTGCCGGAATCCGAATTGGTGCACATGGCCGTGCTGTCTCTGGGATTGGCTGAATTGGCGCCGTTTCAAACGGAACAAAAGATCATTGAATATCGTTTGCGTAAAAAAGGTCCATTGGTGGATCTGAAATTGGATGGATTTCTCGACTTGCTTTCGACAGATGCACCGGCGCCTGGCGGCGGCAGTGTGGCTGCACTGTGTGGCGCGTTGAGTTGCAGTTTGTCCAGCATGGTGGCTGCTCTGACCTTTGGCAAAAAGGGCTATGAAGCGACCTTTAGCGAGATGGAAACCATCGGCTGTCAAACACAACAGTTAAAGGATGAATTTATCCTGGATATCGATCGCGATACCGATGCCTTCAATCAGGTCATGGCTGCCTGGCGTTTGCCGAAAAAAACGGCAGAAGAAATTAAAGCTAGAAAAAATGCCATCGAAGAGGCAACCAAACTGGCCACCATGGTTCCTTTAGGCGTGCTATTGCGCTGTCAACAGGCTGCGGAACTGGCAGCACAGGTTGCGGAAAAAGGCAATAAAAACTCGCTCAGCGATGCTGCGGTCGCTGCTGCCACGATTCGTTCCGCTGCTGAAGGCGCGTTTCTCAATGTATGCATTAATTTACCGGGGATAGAAGATCCGGATTTTAAGACCAAGACCTTGCAACAGGCGCAAGAGGCGAAAAAGAAGGTGATTGCTGCAAGTCAGGCAACGCTGGAAAAAGTGGAACAAGCTCTTGTTTCGCTTTCCTGAGCACATTAGCATCATGATATTAATGTAATAGTGATTAACCAGTACCCGATGGTTGCCGAGTTTATACGGCAAAGTAATTGCATCCTGTCAATCTTGTTAATTCTGTTATCCTGTCTTACACGTGGACAGGATATACAGGATTAGCCGGATATACTGGATTAGATGTTAGTAAGCTGGTGAATTCAAATTTTATATTGGATTGTTATATGCATACATTTAATTGCCGGAATAAAAACCTTGCTGGTGTAAGGCAATCCCCGTTTACAGTAAGAGGTGTATGATGAAACGTTTGCTTATCCTGTTAACCGTTGGTATGTTACCTATTTTGTCTTATTGCAAAAAATCAGCACCGGTTGCGGATCCGGCCTATGTGCAAGAGATCGACTCCTGGCATCAGGAGCGCGTCGCCAGACTCACCAGACCCGACGGATGGCTGACGCTGGCCGGGCTGTTCTGGTTGCATGAAGGAGAGAATCGCTTTGGCTCTGATCCCGGCAATGAGCTGGTATTTCCTAAAGATAAAGCCCCGGCTGTCCTGGGTGTGATAAAACTGCAACAGGGAATGACGACTGTGCGTATTGAAGAAAAAGCCAAAGTTCAGACCATGGATAGCACCGAGATTACCCAGGGTGTATTGTACAATGATGCCCAGGGTAAACCAACGGTTTTACAACATGGCTCCCTGAGCTGGTATGTTGTCAAGCGCGGAGAAAAATACGGCGTGCGTTTGCGCGATCGCGAGCATCCCAATCGCCTTCATTTCAAAGGGATTGAGCGCTATCCTGTCAACCCGGAGTGGCGCGTGACCGCGCAGCTAAAACCTTATGATCCGGTGAAGGAAATCTCGGTCGTGAACGTACTCGGCCATGTTGAACCCATGCGTTGCCCGGGCGCCTTGACCTTTACCGTTCGCGGCAAGAGTTTTAGTCTGGACGCTCTGGCCGAATCAGGCGAGCAATCGCTGTTCATCATTTTTAACGATGAGACCAGCGGCAGCGAAACCTACGGCAGCGGCCGGTTTCTCTATGCCGATAAACCGAATGAGCAAAGGGAGACGATTCTTGACTTCAATAAAGCGTACAATCCACCGTGTGCCTTCACCCCTTATGCGACCTGTCCTTTGCCGCCGCCGCAGAATTATCTGGATATCCGAGTGCAAGCGGGCGAAAAAAAATATGCCGATGGACATTAGATCGACATTTTTGTTTTTCAAACCACAGATAAAAGTTGTCACATCTTTTCCTCTGCGCAACTCTGCGTCCTCCGCGCCTCTGCGTTAAATGAGTAATGAAGAATCCTTACATCTCCAAATGCACGCCCAGATTAAACACGCGTCCTCCCAATGTTCGATACAGTTTCTGCTGGAAGGCATACTCGTAACCCACAATATTGACATGATCGAATAGATTTAAAATTTCTTCCCGCAGGATCAACCGGATGCCATGCGGCAACGTATAAATTTGCTGCATGCCGATATCGAACCGCTCGTAAAAAGGCAATCGATAATGCAAACGGGGTTGTTTTTGCAAATACCAGGAATAATCCTCCTTGTTCAAACGCCAGCGATAATCCGTGGTCGGATAACCTGAGCCAAAGACCATGCGCACGTGAAATTTAGAGTTGGGAAAACGCTTCATTTGATCTTCCATATAATAAGCAAAAGTATGGCGCTGATCGTTTGGCCTCGGCACATAGCCGTCATGATCCGTAAACAGGTCTTCGCGCGCCACCAGATAAGCATAGCTGATCCAGTTTTTGGTGCCAGGCAAAAACGCTCCTTCGATCTGGACATCGATGCCATAGGCATAACCGCGGCCGTCGTTCACGCCGGAATAGTGCATCAGCACATCATCCACATCAAAGCTGATCAAATCCGAGTACCGTTTGTAAAAAGCTTCCCATTTAAAGACCAGGTCCGGACGAAGTTGATGTAAAAATCCCAATGTGGCCTGACTTTGTTTTTGCGCATCGAGTCCGGCCACCGGGCCGTCCCGCCATTGATATTCCCGGTAGGTGGGCGGCTGCGCATAACGTCCCCAGGCCAGACTGATCTGATGCCGATCAGAGAGTTGGCTGCTGATTCTAATACGTGGCAACAGCAACAGCTCCCGATTCAGGGAGGAACGACATAACCGCAATCCCACATCAGCCTGCCACTTTTTGAATAACGGTCCGTTGCAATGGATAAATTGACTGGTTATCAGCGGTTGTAAACGCTGGCCACGATAATTCCAGACCGCTTGTTCGTTCATGGTGGAATCGCGCAGATCCATATCAAAACGATACTCCTGGATGTGGTCCGTCAGTTTTAATTTTTTCAGCTCTGCACCCAGACGAAGGTTCCAATCCCCGGCCAAAGGGCCGAACCATTGCAACCGGCTGTTCCATGATTCCACCAGAAAGCGATTTTCATAATCCTCCTGATAATAATGCACAGAAAGTGAATCGCCGATATTGCCGGTAAGCAAACTTCCGTCCAGATTTTCCTGTACGTGACTGTTCTCCCATTCCCGTTGACGGATATAGGAATTGTGCCAGGATAACCGATGCCGGTCATTCCATTGATAAATTGCTTCTCCGGAGACCACCGTCGTGCGAAAAGTGAATTCTTCCTTGCCCTGGTAGGAGGAATTCAAAAAGAGCGAATCAACGGATCCCATGACAAAATAGGAGGCTTCTCTCGGCTCCGACTTGAACGCACTCTGTCCATGAATGGCCAGAGCGGACCATTGCCAGCGCGCAGAAGGTTTGTAATTTGCCGCCAGTTGCAGATCCTGATACGAGGGATGATAATTGCCCCGGGTTTGCAATTTGCTGAACAAATAACCATAACGGATGATCCGACCGGCAGCCAACAAATGTAATCGATCTTGCGGCTGCCACTCGCATGTGGCTAAAACGCCGGTGGTCGACAGGTCAACATTGCCGCTGATACGACGGTCGCTGTGATCCCGGTAACGCACATCGAGAACTGAAGAGAGTTTATCGCCATAATATACCGGAAACGAACCAGACTGCAAATTGATGGAATGCACCAAATAGGGATGCAGCAAAGACGGATTTTCCGCAATGCCTTTACGCACCAGATGGGGCTGGTATATCTCGGTGTTGTTCAAATAAATCAGATTTTCATCGTAGCCACCGCCGCGCACGCTGTAAAAACTGCTTTGATCGTTGAGAGCAGAAACACCGGGCAAGGTGCGCAACATGCTCAGCACCTCCGGCAGCGGATTCGGCATTTGCTGGATGGAACGGGCCGTGATTTCAAAACGCTGGATTTCCGGAATATCCATGGTGGCGCTCACCGTGACGTCCTGACCGGCCAATGTTTTAGGCGTCATGCGTATTTCAAAACGGCCCTGGGTCGGAGTTTGTATTTGCACTCTTTTTGCTTCGAATGCCAGATGGGTACAGTACAGTTGATAACGACCACGATCAAGCGACAGCCGAAAACAACCGCTGGTATCAGTAACCGCGCCTGATCGCGTGCCCACTACCTGCACATTGGCGCCGATGATTTTTTCGTTGGTCTTGTCGTTGATCAGCTGGCCGGTAAAAGAGGTTTGGCTGGTTGGTTTATTGGTTTGCAGAGAAAAAAGACTCAAAAGGCATAACATTGATGCGGATAGCATGGCTGTTCCTCAATTTTTAAAAATGCTTTATCCGTATCAAAAATTAATAGTTACCCTCCGGTCAAGGCGATGAGTTAGTGAAAATTAAACGCCGGGCTGGATGTTAAAGTTCCTGAATTTTCTGTTATTGTGAATCAGGGTTTTCAGGACTCTGTCCAGATAATAGCAAGGTTGTCATTCTCAGTACAATATTGCATAGATGCCATGATTACTCCAATAACACAAAGACCATGTCATTGCGAACGTAGGCATTGAAACTGCCAAAGGGGATTATCTGCGCTGGAGTGAAGCAATCCCCTAGTACACCAAAGTGTTGTTAGAAACCCGCCGCTTTTGGCGGACGAAGAATCTATCAACGACCTGAACTCTGGTTCTTACCATGTCCTGTTCGTTAATAGATGCTTCGGCGCTTTTCATTTTCATCGCAATTTATAGGGCATACGTCCCGCGCCTTCTAATGACATTCATGTAGGGCGACGAACCTCGTCGCCCTACAATTGGGTCATTACCGAAATAACCTTTATTAAGGTTTAATACTCCGCATAACAAGAAAAAAGTCGTCTCTTAAAGAACCATTCGGATCTGTGTCCACTTTTCAGAATCCTTGCTATCTATCCGAAAGTGAACTGGCCTTCAACCATTCTAAAAACGTCGCCTGGATCACGCAATCGTGACACACTTGCGTCGGCGTCAATACAATTCGCTGTTTTTTAGCCAACCCGGCGCTCCAGGACAATTTATTTTTCTTCAGCAAGGAAATGAAATCCTGGTGCTCCGCTGCGAGATGCTCGGTATAGATGCTGCGCAGAAAATGATGCTTATCAGACTTGAGCCAGGGAATCAGTTCTTCGGTCAAAGCATAAAACGCGTCGAACAGATAAACCTCGCTGATATGGTCCTGCAAACCACCGCGGCTCACGCTGTAAATAGCGGGTCGATATCCGCCGCTGTGCGCCGTGACAATGACGCGACCAATCTGCAAAGTCGCTGTCTTTTTTTCTTTATGCAGCAGATCCACCACCTCCTGCACCAGACGTTTGAATCCGCCCTCCTCCTCCATCTTGCCGCCGCCGGAATCACTGGAGCGATAAGGACCCTGGGCCAGCACCAGCACGGCGTTTTTCCGACTGGCGATCAATTGCTGCGCCATGCGATATTTTTCCAATACACCGAGAACGTCGTTTTGCCAGCCGTGAAAATGAACGATCACATCCACTTTGTGCGCAACATCGTGAAAATCATTGGGCACCATGATAACCACGCTGCTGTCGCTATAGTGCGGATCAAAAGGAAAAGTCTGATCTTTATAAACCCAGCCGTTTAATCGGGAAGTGTGTGGAAATGGCGCGTTTTTTAGATAAACCCGGGTCCATTGACCGCCGGGCAGACTGGTCCAATCCACAGAGGTAATGAACGGCCGGTCATAGCCGCTCTCGCCGGTGAAATGATTCCAGGCCAGACGGCAAGCGCGAGCGATGGCCTCTGTCTGCAAATTGTCCGGGCCATCGCGACGGTCCTGTGCTTGTTCGGAAAAAACGGCAATGGCCATGTTTAATTTTTTGGCGAGCACCAGACCCACATCAGCCTGAACACCGGTGACAGAGCCGGTTTTGTGCGCGACCGTGATATCCGGATGTTTCTCAAACGGGAGATAGCGCGGCAACAGATCATTATAAAACTGCCGGGATAAAATCTCTGTCATTTTTTTGCTGGCAGAAGAATCCACCAGTTGGCCGCGATGCATTTTCTCCAGTAGCAAGACCATGTCCGCTGCTGTTGAAACACCAACGCCATAGCGGATCGATTCGGAGGAATCGGTTTTGGTCTTCCAGGCCATGAGTCGATTGCGCAACCGTGTGTTCTGTAATCCGTGGGAGCGCATGCGGCCGTTGATCGCGTTGAGCTTTTCCGGCAGGGTTTGGCCCAGGGCGTCGATGACCATGTTGGTGGCGCTGTTGTCGCTGACCACGATCATGAGCAACACCGCGTCAATCAACTTTTGTTCCGTCGTTCCGTCAAAATACTGAAACAATCCGGAACCACCCACTTTGAGACTGTCCGGCAACAGGACTTTTTGTGTTGGGGAAAGCCTGCCTTCCGCCACCTGATAAAAATACTCGACCATCACCGGCAGTTTGATGACAGAGGCTGTGGGGAATTTTTCATCGGCTCGATACGCGATGGTTTCGCCGGTGTCCAGATTTTTAGCCATAAAACCGATGCGGCCGCCAAAGGATTTTTCCCATTCATGCAGTTGCACGGTCCTAGCATCGGGCTGGGCAAAGACAAATGAGGATAACAACGACAACACGATAACAACTCTTTTCATCACAGGAACCTTTCTTGTGACCTGCAACCTATGAATATAGTCAATCTAGAAACTGCTATTGAACAAAACCTGGAATGATTGAAAAAGTTGTGCCGGACCTGTTGGAACTGGAAAATGAAAGCACGCCGGCGCCGTCGCTTTTTATTCTTCTCCAGACAGCGTTGTTTTTCATAATGACATATTCTGCATTCGGCAAGAGTTGTAACAACTTGTGCTGCAAACGTTTCTCTTTGCCGATGACATTTTCTGTCCAGGTCAATTTGCGTCCGCTTTGCCACTCCCGAATATCCAGCTCTACGGTACCTTGTTCGGCCTTGATAATTTGCATGGCAGGAACAGCTTCTGTATGATGAAAATACTCCAGGCGATCCGGTTCAGCATTCAGACCAAACGAATGTGCGCAATGAATCGAACAACCTGGTCCGCTCAGGCGATAATCGTTGATGGATAAATCGATATGATAACATTGACCGCGATGGCGGTAAATCACCTGCGTACCGTTCAACTGCGGCGTCAGATGCGGTTCCAGATACAAGCGGTTGTATTTGGGTTGTATGCCGTAAATATTGCGATACAAGCCCACCAGAGTCATGGCGTTATTGGCCAAAATATCGTCGCCGGCGCCCAGTTGCGTCGTTCGCAAGTAGCGTTGAAAAGCCAGGCCGTCGCGACGATATTGCGCCAGCAGTTTTTTCACATACTTGACGGCAATGGCCGGATCATAATTGGCATAGGCCTCTACGCCCACCTGTCCCCAGCCGAGAAAAATATCGCCGTTTTCATAATTGGGAAACGGGAACTGCCAATCCAATCCCTCGCCTTTTTCATAAGAGTTCAGACAGATGGGCCAGGCGAATAAATTTTCCTGTTGCATCTGCGTTTCTATACGCTCCAGAATGGCTTTTTGTCTATTGGGATCATCGCAGAGGCCATAGGCGATGGCCATGAAATTGACCGGGATCACCATATTGCGGCCATGTATGGAATGGTCCGCATCGCGCCAGTGTACATAACATTGTTTCTCTTCGTCCCACAGACCGCCGTCCTTGGTGGCCAGGTTAAAACTCGCCTTTAAATTATTTGCATATTGGCGGTATTCATCAGCCCGTTTTTTGTCTTTTAAAAGCTCTTCAGCATCCGCCCACATCGTCAGAGCACGATACATCAGGCTGTTGACGAACGCGTTTTCATGAGCCGCCCAGATAATGTCGATCCAATCCGAGCCGCGCGCCTGACTGTGGTCGTCGGTCAGCATTTCCACCAGGCCGTCGTGGTCGCGGTCACGCGTCAGCATGAACTGCAGGGCTTGTTCACAGGCGTTCTTGTGGCCGGACAGCCAGGTTAAATCACCGTTCAGGTCGAACAGGTCGACAACATTAATGACAAAATCAGGATTTGAATCCAGCAGATAGCCCCATTGCGCTTCGTAAAAGCCCAGGCTGTCGCAGGTCCCGGGAATAGCGTCTTCGCAGGTATAGGCCCAGCGCGACTTGACCCGGCCGTTTTTTTCTCTGGCGTGGTCGCGATAAAACGAGAGCGTATTTTGATAGGCTTTTACATAATCGTCATCCATAATGGCTGAAGCCAGTAGAGCGATCCATTGCTCGTGCAACACAGCCGGGCCATAGGGGGTGCGCCAGCTGTTACTGCCGTGCAGATGCGTATCGATGACGCCGAGCCGGGCCACGGTGTTCAGCAAAGCATTAACAGCCTCTTGTTCCAGGCCGATGAGCCGGCCGCGGCCATATTCCGCCTGATAATCCAGCGCCTGTATATCATATTGCACGGTGATCGAACCAGAATTTATATCCATGGCGTCCCATACATCCTGGCGATCCGTGAGAAAACGACGGCGATGGGTGCTGCTGTCGTACTTGCAGATGCGGGATTGTTGCGTAATGCTGAAAGCGCAAACCAGTGATTGGTCCAGTTGTCGGCTGAATCGAACAGCTGTTTCACTTGCGGTATTGGCTTTGATGCGCAAAGCCAGATTCTTTTTCTGATTCCATAAAGTGATTTTATCGACGTGCACGCCATAGGTGGCTTGCGGGGTATCGAACAGTTTGAACCAGGCCACGCCGCCGTTGCCCAGCAGGGCGCCGTCCCAATCATCCATGCGTTTGAAATGAAACTGCGGAAGCGCCACATCAGCATACCGGCCGGTAGATGAATAGGTACGGGTGATGGACATTAAAACTCGATCGGCTAAAGCAGTCAATTCCCAGGTCTCTTGCACCGGGCCTAGCTGGAAAGGGCCAATGATGGCTTTGTCGGCCTTGATGGTGATTGCCGGGTCAAAGGATAAAGCGCGGCTGTCCCACACCTGGGATTCATTCTGCAACCGGCTGGACGAGCCCGGCTCATCCAACAGCGGTTCGTTTCCGACAACAATCTGTTGCAGCGCGCAGCCGCGATCATAGGAGACGCATACTTGAAACGAACGAGTCTGGTCAGTAATGATGATCTGCTTTTTTTGCACATCCTGCTGCAAACGAGGTGCGGCAAAAATCGGCAGTGAACAGGCAGAGATCAAGAAAAACGTTATTCGTTTCATAGCTGGTTATCCCATACAAGGTGAATGATTTTCAGAGGAGAATAGTGCAATTTATTTATTGTCAGGTTGAATGTCAATGATTTATTAAAATATCGATTGGTGCTTGAGAAACACCCTTGCGAAGGCTTTCCCATTTGAACGAGACAGAAATATTCAGAACAGAGGTACAAATATAAAAAACCTTCGCAAGGGTGTTGATACCGGTTGGGGCTCGAGAAACACCCTTGCGAAGGCTTTTCCATTTGAACGAGACAGAAATATTCAGAGCAGAGGTACAAATATACAAAACCTTCGCAAGGGTGTTGAATAAACCTGTTGAATTTTTCTTATCCGGCCAGTATATTAGTTTTATTCATTGACCATATTGGAGTGCGGCGACTCGTCGCCGCTTTTCTTAATTGTAATGGTAGCCACTACCCTGCAAGCGCCGTCGAGACGGCGCACTCTCAAACATTTGAAAGGATAAAAATGTTACGCCTACAGACTTTGTTCCTTTTCATACTAATCACCGGAAATTTAGTGTACTCGCAGGCTGTCTATCATGGCAAATATATTTCTGGGCAAGGCGATCTGGAATATCTCGAACTGCTGGACAAAGCCTATCGCATGACGCGGCCCGATGCTGAATTGGAAAATCTCTCCATGCTTTATTATCGCCCCTGGAACGGCTTTGTGGAAGGGCCCACCTGGGATGCCTGGTGGATCCAGAATTCCTTTGGCCCCACCTACACCATGCTGCCGTTTATGGACAAAGCGTATCAGACGTTTATCGCCAACTCTCAGTCGTTGTGGTTTGCGGAAATAGGCGATGGTAAACGCAGCGACGCCAACGGGTACGTAGCGCCTGAAGGTTCGTTATGCGACTGTGCACGCAAAAATTTTGTCATCTACAAGCAGGGCGACGGCCGACACAAAATCCATGATTGGGGATTCGGCTTTACCACAGCCGGCATCATCCTGCAAGCAGAGCTTTTGCTCATTCAACGGGACATGGAAGAGATCGTAAAGTACTTGCCGCTTTTAGAACAGTGCGCTGATTTCATCGACACGCGTCGCGATGCGGAGAAAAACATTTTTCTCATCGGCACTGCCGGCAATTTACTGGCCCCAAGTTATAACGGCTCTGGCAAAGAATTAGCGGACGGTACTTTTGAACCATCTTATTTGGCCGAGATATCGGTCAACTATATTGCTGCGCTGAATCGCTTGATTGAACTGGAAAAAATGGCCGGGCACCATGATAAGGTCGGATTATATAAATCACGATTACAAAAGGTAAAAAGCGGTTTGCGCTACTTTCTCACCGACGAAGGATATTTTATTCGCTCCCTGGACAAAGATGGCACCAAACATGGACTATACGGCCAAGCCAAACACGGATATTTTGAAGCCACGCCTAACCATGACGCCCTGGCGTTTCGCGTCGTTGACGACGACCAGGCAGTTAAAATCTATGGCAAAATCAAATCCATCGCTGGTCTGCGTCCGCACAACCTGATTTTGCCCAATTATCCCAGTTATGATGACATGTATGAAACACGCGACCTGTTCCGCTACGGCATCTGGGTAAATGGCGGTCACTGGACAACTTGCGAGGCGCGCATGCAACTAGGGTATTATCGCGCCAATGCCTTTGACGATGCTAAAGCGGGATTTATGGAAATCCTGAAATGGGCGCCGACCTTCCGACTGGACAATCCGCTGGTGGATTGTGGCGCCGGCTTTTATCAGCCCAAACAGCCCATCAACTGCGTGTATGATTGCTGGGGCGCGCCAGGTGGATTCCTCCGCGGATTGTTTGAATACGTGTACACGGCAGACGGACTACGAATTTATCCGCACATTCCCCCTGGCATCACACAGTTGAAACAAAATTTTCCGGTTTACTTTGGCGATAAAAAAATATTTATCATGACTAAAGGCGCTGGTCCCATCACCTCGATACTGGTCAATGACAAAAAGATCAAGGTTCAGGATAAAAAATCGTTCTTCCTGAATCCTGATAAATTCAGCGGCGATCTGTTCATCTCGCTCGGTTTAGGCAAGCAGCCGGCGATTAAAAATTTCACAGTTACCTCGAAAGCTGTTAAAGGGATGGAAGATCCGGAATTTTATAATATTACAGCATTAACGGAAGGAGTTTCCAAAGATTCAATCGATCAGTCCATGCTGAAGCGGATCGTTCGATTTCACACCGCTTTGGCTAAAGAAGGTCTATCTGCAGGTTATGCGTATCATCATGCCGGATTGATTTTAGAAAACCTGCATGCCATCTATGAACGCAAAAAAATGAAAAAGTTTAGCCAATTGCCCGTGCTGGCACCTGAATCACAATTAGCGGCAGACCAGTTGTACATCAAAACAGTGAAAAACTTGTGCGCCGGATTGGTGGATCATTTACAATCAGGCACGACGTTAGAACAAAAACGTGTGGCGGAAATTTGGCAGAGTAACTGATTCCTCCGGCTCAATGGCTGATGATTGATTCTATTTAATTGTAAAAATTGACCGCACAGAAATTCTTCGCCACGCCTCTTGACAGCAATTGCAGAGTTTATCAGCTGAAGACAGTGGGACTATTAATGCATATTGTCGTACGGGGGGATTGCTTCGCTCCAGCATAGAACCATCAAAAACGAACTTTTCTACTTCGCTCGCAATGACACAGTGATGGTGTTGTTTTAAAAATTGCACTTCTGTACGCACCAAACCCGGAACGACAAAAAAAGGAATAAGGTTTGCGGCTTTTCCGGGGAAACAACCAGCAGCAGAGGAAAAAATCCATATTGTCTCTGGAATACTAAAATGAAAACGTGCATCCTCATTTATCAGGAGTAGTCCTATCAGCCGACGCTGTCGTTGCCAACGGAGTGTGGTACACATGCATGCGCTATTTCCCCAATATCACTAGTACCCTGTCATTGCGAACGGAGGAACAGGTCTGGCCAAAAAAAACGATCTGGGGTGAAGTGCAGCAATCCCCCGCTGCAACAAAAAGGACATGCCTTTTCAGAAGGATTTTTCATTATCATGAGGCGGAGATCCCATGTAGACCGAAGAAACGCCCTACGAAATCTTTATCAGTTACAGCCGCAAGGACAACCATCCGATTCACGCCGGTGAATCGGGCTGGGTCACGGCATTGCGCGATCACATTCTCAGCGATCACCGTCGTTTCAGCACTGAACCATCGGGCATCTTTTTGGATAAGGCAGAGATGGCACGGTAATTTCACCGACCTGCGGCCCTGGTTTCCGCAAGGCGTCAGGGCCTTGCAGGAACAGGAAGTGCAGCGCCGCATGGCTGTGCTGGGGCAAAGCCTGTGGGAGCGGCTGCAACGCGCGCGCCGCGCCGAGGCTGCGCCCGGCAATCTGCGCCGACAAAATCCCTATTTTGTCGGCCGCACTGAAGAGCTGCGCCGGCTGCACGATGAGGTAAGCCGGGGCGCTGTAGGCGTGGTCACTGCCCTGCACGGACTGGGCGGCCAGGGCAAAACTGAATTGGCCGTGGCCTATGGCCATGCCTGGGCAGACTGTTACCCAGCCGGACTGTGGCTGATCAATGCAGAAGGGAAAAAAGCCTTACGCTGCCCATCATACTACGGACAGGTAATGATTTGTATAATTTAGCATATGGCGCATTGTTCTTTACAGATAAAATTATTATATATCGTTCGCTTGCGGCTGCACATGCTGTACTTGAATGCACTCATGCCATTCTATTAACTGATGCAGCGGCGGAGCCGTCAAACTCGCAGTGGCAGCGCGACCTGGTGGTCTCTTATTATAAACTGGCTACTTTCGCAAAACAAACCAATTCCGGTGATGCAACCGCCTATTGGCAAAAATGCCTTGTTGTTCTAAGGCGCATGCGCGACCGTCAAATGTTCATCGACCCGCCAGTAGCCCAACTCTTTCAACAGTTGGAAAATCAGTACGGCAAGTAATCTTACAGTTCCCGACAAACCCCGGGGTCGCGTCCTTGGCGACCCCGGGTGTTCCTCATGGTGCTTTGCGGAGCAACAAGCACCCACAGGAGACACCCGGAGTGGCCGCAAAAACCACGGCCACATCCGGGGTCGGCTGCTTAACCAACCCCGGGGTCGCGCCCTTGGCGACCCCGGGTGTTCCTCATGGTGCTTTGC
>CAYLWO010000103.1:0-21254 GCA_964387285.1 uncultured Cytophagia bacterium
GTGATTGCATTGGCCAGATAAATGAGGCAGGAACCGTGGACGACGAACATATATACAGAGATAACCGAGCTCATCGCCTTTGCATTGATGAGTAAATAGGCTGCAGTCTTGTTCTCCGGTTGTTTGTACATCATTAAAGCCAACAGAGTCACCAGATACATATAGGCGACAGCAAGAATCAGGTAAAATCCAATGCCTTGTTCCGGCGCTGCCAACAAATCCCAACGAGGCGCCAGGCTGTTAAAGAAACGGACAACTTGTCCCGGTATCAGAAGAAAAATCAGGCCGACAATGCCAAAAATGACAGCCAGGATTAAACTGACTGATTTGTATGTTTTACGCCAGAACGTGACGTTGTTGCGCATATCAATAGACCTTTCTGTTACTGCTTTTTAAAAATTCATCGCACATTCACGGTTCATACTTGATTTACTCTCTGCCATAATGCAGTTGAAAAAATTTTGACAACGGTCCGAATTTAATATCCGGCATGACTTGCAGCGAGTCTTCCCGATTAATGGGGAACCTGCCAATGGCCTGTCTGCTCAGGATGGGGTAGTTTCTGTTGATAAAGCACGAATTCTCGCAGGGAAAGTGCGGCCGCATGATTTGATATATTTCATTAACCGATTGCTTTTGCACATTGCCAAACGTCATCGGAATAAATACACAGGGGCTTGTTTCGCCAAACGCGTCGATATAGATCATCTTGTGCCCTGCGGTGCAGCCGAAATGCTGCGCGTCTTCAAAATGGCCCAGGTAATTGACGGTCATGCCGCCTTTTTGATTGTAGCGATCCTGGATGTCCATCAACATCTTTTTTTCTTCCGCAGTAATCACCAGACTCGGATCCTGAAAAGCCGTCACAGAGGGTTTGGTTTCGCTAAGCCAGGCTTCGTGAATATCAAGTCCGGCCAGGAACTGTAAAAATTCTTCAACCGGTTCCGGTTTGAGCATCTCTTTGGAAAGTACGGCTGAAACGCCGACATGCAGGCCCTCTACCTGTTTGAAAATATCAATGGCGTTCAAAGCGGTGCGGAACGCGCCCGGGTAATTTCTATTGTGATCATGTCGCTCTTCCAGCCAATGGTCCAGACTGACGGAGACGGAAGCCAGTCCGGCCTGTTGCAGGGCTTTAGCTTTTTCTTTGGTCAACGTGCATCCGGTGGTAAACAATTTAACCGTGCACTCCTTCCCTGCACTCTCGACAATCTTGATAATATCTTTATTGAGCAGCGGTTCGCCGCCGGTCAGACCCAGCCAAAACACGCCGAGCTCTTGCAATTCACGGACAACCCGCAAAATCGTCTCCGTATTCATCACCTGACCGGTGCGGTTCTTGTTGTAACAATAGGTGCAATTTTGCGGGCAGGCGTTGGTGACGGCAATCTGCGCATGAGCCGGGCCGACGGATTTGCCCAGCAGATGTTCGGTGATAAAACGTTTATACGCACGGCTGTTCAACGCCGGTAAATGGGAATGGACAAAGAGCTGACCGCCCACGTCCTGCACTTTAAATTTCTGCAAGTACTTGATCAGGAACCAATTGATGCCGGGTTTGGCCAACGCCATGCGCGGCATGGCCAGCAGCGATTTGACGATTTTAAATGTAGAGGCTTTTTTGATCATGGAATTTTCGTCTTATCAATCTTATTTGACTCATTTGATCAACAGCATTTTTTGCACGCTGGAGGCCATGCCCGTCTGCAAATGGTAGAGATATACACCAGCCGGCGCCACACTGCCCGATTGATTCGTGCCATCCCATTCCACAGAATAATCCCCCTGGCTCTGATGTTTATCTACCAATGTTTTTACGAGCTGACCAATATTATTATAAATTTTCAGATTTACATGCCCAGGCTCAGTGATCGAGTAATTGATTCGTGTTGCCGGATTAAATGGATTGGGATAATTCTGCGCCAGATTAATTCCTGCCGGCGTCAACTTTTGCCCGGAGCGATTGACTTTGGCAATGATCACTCCTGCATCGGCACCCACTAAAAATGCATAGCCACTTTTCGTGACAAAACTATTTGGACCATCCGGCGGAGAAAGGCATATCACCTGTCCAATCGTTTGATTCGCGCCAATGATGTTTCCAGCAGGATCAAAATCGATATCATTGTTGCGTAAGGCGTATGCCCATGTGGAAAATTCATCATCCTTGACGCCGGTTTCCGTATTGAAAATCCGAATGTATCCCATCGTTTCCAGATCCGTGACAGCCAGGCGGTTTGAGCGAGGATCATACGCAATGCCCATGGTCTGAATCGTATTCGGGACAATGCGTTCCCAGGCTAATTCGTACGAATCACCAACCGGACGGAATTTCTGCAGCGAGTGATATTGACTCACGCCTTCTGTTCGATTGTATGCGCCGCCTACATAGAGATTGCCATGCGTATCGAATTGAATTTCTGTTGCCTCCGGCGCTATTTCGTTGGACAGCACCACTTGTGGATTCTCCTTATAGGTGAGTCCCCGTTCGACATGATCCCCAACAGCAAATTTCACGACCTGTTGCTGTCCCCATGTTTCATCCATGTAGCCGGAGCCGTTTCGGCAATCGCACAGATACATCACGCGATCAGCGCCGACGCCAGCAATCCACATGCCGGAACACAGTCCGTGATTCCGTGTGACACCGTATGTCTGTACAATATCGAGCGAATCGGTCGTCCAGATATAATCCTCAAATGTACAATAGCTAAGTGAAGACGGATCCGTTCCATAATTAGTGAAAGGCAATCGATTTAGCAGGAAGAAAACACTTTCGATGCTAAAGTTCGCATCGCCGACGGTGACGCCGCCCAACGCGTCGACCAGAGAGGTGCTGATATAAATATAATCCGCGGAATCCACCGTGACGCGAAACGGACCGTTGGAATCGGCATAATCGGTGATGCTTGCCAATGTTTCGGTTTCATACCATGAGCACCAAACAGAAACATCGCAATACTCGGACAAGCTGTAATAGAAATTTCCACTCGCATAAGCTGTTTCCTGTGCATCGCCCCAAAACGAGAGATCGTTACGATAAAGCCAGACTCCCCGCGGCCGATAGATTCCCTCGCCGGCCAGTCGAGACTGCTGCTGCAGTACATAAATCCGCCCGAAATTGACGCTGCCGTTGTTTTTATTCACAGCAACTCCACGGACATTTGTCATTTTTGTATCAATCCCAAATCGGTCGCTTATTAATGTCCAAGTAGTGTGACCCATGGAGGCGGCGTCAATTTCCACGGTATAGGCCCCATCGGTAGCGGACTCCCCGCCTTCGAGCAGTCCATCCCACTGTATCGAAGCCTCATGGCCTCGCGTCAGTTGGTTACCGGTTCCGGTAAGTGTACGGACAACCGATCCGCCTTTTTTGATGTAAACGGTGACATTTGTCGCATCCTCGTTCAGGCGATAGCGGATTGTCGCCGGGAACGTTCCATCGAACTCGAGTTGCACATGGGCAGCATAAATATTTGCAAACACATCATTGTTTGCCAGACATAACAGCAAGGCAATACAGAACGGCATTACACAACTACTATGTCTCATAATCCACCTCTTTATAATTATTTTTAGAGAATTTTTGCTGATAGGGAATTTAATTATGCCGGGGGATAGGAATAATAAGGAATATGATTTTGCTCGGAGTCAATAGATCGTGGAAATGGTCCTCTGTCAAGCGCCTGATATCCAGCCATCTCCCCATTTTTAGAGCACAAAGCCATATCCGGCAATCTGGTTTTTTGTAACTTGCTGGTATTTTAGCCAATATAGTTCTGAAATGCAAGAAAAATTTGCTCAAATTTGTTCTGTAAGCATCGCTACCTTTAGAAATTGAGAACGAGAAGAAAACCTAAAGGGGTTGCAAAAGTGTTTTTGCTTATTGCTGGTAAACGATGCGCATCACCAATATCCGTACACACCGTTGAGGATTTTTTTTAAGGCCGTGATGTTTTGCATTACATCATAGCTCGCATAAAAATTCGCTTGTTACCAGATGACGTCGAGCAAAAGTCCGCCTTTCAGAGTTCTTATACGCGGAGTAAATTCACTTGAAAATTTCATTAAAATTTAATAGAATTTTATAAACAGGCTTTTAGAATGACTTTTTCGATGCCGGGATGGTGTACGGAGGAACTGTCGTGAGAAAAGCCTCAAAGGATTTACGCGTCATGCTCCCACCCGCATGAGCAAAATTGAAACATTGGATGAGGAATTCGACGGGCTTCTTCACTTGCATGGCCGGACTCGCAGAGGTTCGCGCAAAGTGGTCAAGCATTTGCTTCCGGCTTGTCCGGGTGGAGCATGGCAACCGCATTGAACTGGAGAGATTAAGATGCCTAAACAGCAAGTTTTCGAAATAAAGTTTGCAAAGGTTTATCCGCTGTATGTTGCCAAAGCGGAACGCAAGAATCGTACAAAAGAAGAGGTTGACCGGATCATTGGCTGGCTGACGGGTTACGACCAGGCCGGAATTCGGCGGCAAATCGAGCAGGAGACCGATTTAGAGACCTTCTTTGCACAAGCTCCGGCGATGAATCCGAACAGTTCGCTTATCAAGGGGTTCGTGTGCGGCGTTCGCGTAGAAGAAATCAAAGATCCGCTGATGCAAAAAATTCGCCAACTGGATAAGCTGATCGATGAGCTCGCGCAGGGAAAGACGATGGAGAAAATTCTTCGTCAGTAACCGGTTTGGGCATGCCATTACAACTCTCCGATTTCGGACAAAAATGGCTTGCTCTCGAATCCACAAAAAGTTATATTTAATCAGACAACATACCCGATTATCCGAGTTAAAACATGCTCCTTTTGCCGGAAGTGATACCGTCCATCCGCGCTCATGCCTGTCTTGTTTGCTGCGCTTGGTTGGTCCTGTTGTTGATGTGCATCTCGATCACCGGATGCTCTCGCCAGGGCACTCTGAATACGCGCGATCTCGAACCTCTCGCCGGTTGTTGGGAAGTTACTTATATATCCAAGTTGGATCGCCCCGCTTCTGAATGGCGCCTCTTTTCCTGGAAACCGGATAGTGCGCTTTGCCAGTCAATGACCTTTGAAATCGCACCCAGAAGCAGACTCAGATCAATGGACATGGCGGTGTCGGTGCACGGCCATATCGTGTCCTGGGACGGCTGCCGGGGTATACTGAATGCAACCTTCGACACCATGATCGTGTCAGAAGTGCATGGCAGTAAAGAAGCACCTATGCGGTTTGTTCGCGTCAAATCTGCTGACTCGCTGATGACCGCACTACGGTCGTATACCGGCAATTCCTATATATACACTACACCAGAAACCAGGCGTGATGGTTGGCCATGTGCGGACATGGCAACGGTCGGAATAACTTCAGGAAGAATTGTCAAACTTGTCCAGGAAATCAGACGGGGCAGACACGGCGACATCCACAGCTTTCTGCTGGTGAAGGATGGCCGGCTGGTCGTAGAGGAGTATTTTGGCAAAGGCGGATCAATTACAGGACCGCCAATCACCCGCCTGCTTCGCGACCGTGTCCATCACCTGGCGTCCACGACCAAGAGCGTAACTTCTCTTCTGGTTGGCATCGCCATCGACCAGGGCTTTATTAACAGCGTTGAAGATCCGATCTATCAATACCTGCCTGAATACGAGTCGCTGTTCACGGATCAAAAGAAGCGGATCAGAATCAGTCACATGCTCACCATGACGCCAGGCTTCCAATGGCGGCAATTTCGTGTAAGCGACGAACACAATGACGGGATGCTGATGTGGCATACCGACGATGTCATCCGTTTTGTTCTGCAGAAAACGATAGCGACCGAACCAGGGAAAGAGTTCAACTACACCAACGGCGTGCCAACGGTAACCGGGCGAATCATCAAAAACGCGGTCAAGATGGATGTGGGCGAATTCGCGGACAAGTATCTGTTCCAGCCTTTGGGCATTACGGATTATCTTTGGTCGAGTTATCCTGATGGTTCAGTAGAAACCGACGGCGGGCTGGCGCTGCGCTCGCGCGATCTGGCCAAGATCGGCCAGCTCTTTGTGAATGGCGGAGAGTGGCAAGGCCGGCGCGTGGTCTCTGCCGGCTGGATTCGCGAATCCACGAGAGAGCGGTTGAGATTCGGCAAATCACTGCGCTGGGGATATGGGTATCACTGGATGCAGGCCGAGTCGCGCATCAAAGACCACATTGTGCAATCCTATTTTGTCCCTGGCGACGGCAGCCAGATTCTCGCGGTATTTCCCGATTTGCAGATGACGATCGTGTTTACAGCGGGTAACTATGGCGTGGATCCCAACCCCGTATATTACTCGTTGTTCGAAAAGCATATTCTTCCCGCTGTGATCAGCGGCTGAGCCGGGATTTTCAGTCTCAAAAGAATTTGTTTTTATATGCCATCCTACCGGCTTTGCTTTAGAAAACAGGGCGTCATTTTTCCATCTCTGTACAGAAATCGGTCTCCCGCACAGGTCGCCGGCATAATCGTCGCTTTTTTTACCCCGGTTCGAAAATGCGCGAATCCCTCGTACATGAAGGGCCAGGCGTGCATGGGGAAATAATATTTGGCTGCCAATTCATTCACCATAGTCGTATAGATCTTGCCGCCGCAGCCGCAAAAGGCCAGGTCCACTCCTTTGGTCAACGTCTTCAGGTAAGGGACGTCCTGCTGATAATAGCCCAAATAATCACCGCTGAAAAACAGTTCGAGGCCGTCGATTTTTATCAGAAACGCAGATTCCGGAACAGTCTCGTGATGATCATAGACCGTGTAAACCTGCACGTCGTCAAGTTCGAGTTTGGCGCGGGGTTCGCCGAATTTATAGGCGTCGAAGGGCGTTTCCAGGTCCCAGCCGAAAAAGTATCTGACCTGTCGCAGTTTGCTTTTCCAACCGTAGATGAGCGGATTAAAGTGATCGCTATGGCCGTGAGAGGTAAAGACCAGCACATTCTGATCTGCAATCTCCTCTGCAACAATATTGCCATTGGACAATCCGGGAACATCAGCCCCGCGACCACCGCGTCCCACATAATCAAAAATCAAAAAATGTTCTGCTGTCTTGATCGCCCAAGAGCTGTGACCCAGAAACCAGATAACGGCGTCGCCGCGATTTACTTTAGCAGTCAAAAGATTCGGCAGCGTATTCGTGGTCACGCCGCCCCTGGCCTCGAGAAAACTCGCTGCTTGTTTGCGTTGATAGGCGCGCGCCAGAAAGAGCGGGGTATGGGCATCGTTATCCTGGATATTTACCGGAACTCTACGCGCAAGCAATGTGTCCATGATATCCGTGCGACCGATGACGGCAGCCGAGTGCAGAGCCGTGCGGCCAAAATCATCCGCCAATTCGGGACCGCCTCCCTTTGCGAGTAATACAGTCACTGTTTCCATCATGCCGCCGGCAGTGGCAGCCAGCAAGGGCGTCTGACCATTCCATAGACGTGAATTAACATGCATACCCTGTGACAATAAATAGTTGACAATTTCGATCCGGCCCTGGCCGGCTGCCCTGTTTAGAGCCTGGGGGCCAAACTCCTGTCGCCGTTCTGCCGACAGTTTCTGCCAGCATGCTTTGACCAATTCAATTTTTCCAGTGATAGCGGCCCAGGTGAACGCGGTTTCACCGTAGGTATCGCGATGGTTCATGTCAGCGCCTCTTGCTAAAAGCAAATCAAAGGCCTGTCGATTGCCTGATCGTTGCACCAGCGTAGATAACGGGCTGCCGCCCCAAAAGTCGATGGCATTGACATAGAGTCCGTTGTCCAGAAAAAAAGCGATGAGTAGCGGGTTGCCGGATTCTGCA
This sequence comes from uncultured Cytophagia bacterium, assembly GCA_964387285.1. Classification (GTDB taxonomy): domain Bacteria; phylum Zhuqueibacterota; class Zhuqueibacteria; order Residuimicrobiales; family Residuimicrobiaceae; genus Anaerohabitans. The sequence goes on from CAYLWO010000103.1 coordinate 7,783, forward strand.
GCGCAATCTAATATAGAGCTGGCAAAATTATCTGTGGTTTTAAAATCAGCTCCTTTGGCGACCAGCCATTGAGCAATTTCAATCTGCCCTGCTGATGCAGCCAGAGCCAGAGGCGTCTGACCGTTGAACATACGAATATCCACAGGCACGCCGCGATCCAGTTCAGCCATAACGAGGTTCTTCAGGCCGCCTTGCGCAACCCGGTGCAACAGGGACTCGCCGCGCTTGTTGATAAACTTACGATCAGCTCCTTTGGCCAATAATTGATCGACCAATCGTTCACTCCCTGCTGCAGCGGCATCGAGAAGCAGAGCGCCGCCGCCATCGGCAGGCAAGGTGACGACCACGCCGCTATCAAGCAAGCGATCGACAATGGTTTTAGCGGCTCTGCCCCGCAGCGCGTAGGTCAGTACGGATTCGCCCTTGTTATTGGCTGCATTCATATCCGCACCACGCGAGATGAGCAGATCAACGATGTCCGGTTTTGCATAAATGGCTGCCCAGTGCAGAGGTGAATCGCCATCGCTATCACGACTGGTCACGTCAGCGCCTTTATCGAGCAAAAAACGTACGAGTTCCAAATCGCCGCGATTGACGGAATAATGCAGCGGCGTACAGCGACGGTCGTCAGGAGTATTTGCCAGATCGGGATGTGTTTCGAGGTATGTTTTAATCTGCGCGATTTCTGCTCGCCGCACAAGATCGTGGATCTCTGCACTCCAGACGGCAGTAACCATGAACAGGATCAGGACAAGTTGTGGACGATAATGAATCATCTATTTGCACTCCTGAAAATTTTAGGGAACACCTGCCTGGCCGACTAGAATTTCAAAATGCCGTGACGCACCAAAATGGCTTTGACCTGGTCGATCGGCAGCGCTTCCACCGTCGCAAAAGCGCCTGTCTGAGTTTGCGCGCGCAACAGCGAGTTGTAAATAGCTTCCACCGTGGCATCGACCGAGGCGGCAAAAAGACCGCTCATCATCGCATTGCCCAACTCGGATGTGTAGAGCGTATCTTCCGGCGATCCTTCTCTTGCATTTCGACGTACAAGGGCGTTGGTTGAAAAAGCAATAACATAATCCCCGGAACCATTGGCAGCAAACCCACCGGTTCGGCCAATGCCGTACAAAGCACGAGTTGCCAAGCGCTGCAGGTTGCGATCCGAAAGCGGCGCATCTGTGGCCACAATCACAACTATGGATCCGTCAGCGCCTTTTTTCACATTTGGTTGAACGCCACTGCGTCCCAGTTCCCGGCCCACGGGAATCCCTTCTATCAACAGATCGCGCCAGCTGCCAAAATTGGATTGCACCAGCACGCCGACGGTCCATGGCCCGGACGGCACGATGCGCGAACTGGTGCCGATGCCGCCTTTCCACTGAAACGCCACTGTGCCGGCGCCGGCGCCAACCGCGCCTTCTGCCACCAGTTTATCGGTCGCATTTGCTATCGCCTGTAAAACATCCTTATCGCTGACCGGCAGCGAACGAATGGCGTTCAACGCCCAGCCGTCGTTGGTTTCCGCCACCACCGGATTGATGGAACGCACATTCTCCATGCCGGGCAAACCGAGCATCCATTTGGCGACGCACTCTGCCACCCGCCAAACACACAACGTGTTGGTGAGCGCGATAGGTGTTTCCAACTCGCCCAATTCATTCACCTGGGTGAATCCAATCAACTTGCCAAAGCCGTTGCCCACAGCAATGGCGGCCGGCACTCTGCTCATAAACACGTTATCGTTGTGCGGAAAAATGACCGTCACTCCGGTGCAAATGGAATCGCCGCGGATAATTGTGGCATGGCCGACGCGAACGCCTCTCACATCGGTGATGGCATTCAATGGGCCTGGATCGAATTGACCCACAACGATCCCGAGATCACGAGCGCGGGGCCGCTCCTGAGCCGGGCTGGTCGAAAACCAGCAGAAGAGGAAAGCCGGCATCCATATGCATTTTTTCAACATTGTCAGCATTATTTGATTCCTTCTGCAAACCAACCCGCATACCTGGCTTGGCTGTCATCGCAGATCAATTATTTAACCATCATCATTTTCTTCATCAGACACGCGCCGCCGCTTTCAAGTCGTAAGAGATACACTCCCGAGCTCGATGCTCCTGCATGCCATCGCAGGGTGTAATTTCCCGGTTGCTGAAATTCATCGACCAACGTGGTTACCAGTTCACCGTTTACATTATAAACGGATAATTTTGTCAAAGCCGATTTCTGCAATGTATAGGATATGGAGGTAACAGGATTGAATGGATTCGGATGATTTTGCTCCAGCATAAAATCAGCCGGCTGGTTCTCTGTTGCATTTTGTACCGAGGTCAACAATTGGTTGCGGAGAATGTACAATCCGGCTGTGAGGTTTGTTCTTGCGAAGCAGCAATGCCTGCCGCCTATGAGTTGGTCATTCCTCAAAACACTCATCGGCATATCTCCAGTCGAGCACTTTTTCCCCGTTTTTAAATGTTTTGCTTACGCCATAGGCGCACCACTCATGACCAAAGTCCTGATCATAGTAGACTACTTCATACCATTCGGATCTGCCATTTTCACCGATATGGCATATTTTGGCTAGTACCGGACGTAAACCTTTAGGCGTATCCATTTTCCCTCAACAGTAACCGAATTTCGGAATTTCATTTACTACCCTGTTCAATTCACAAAATGAATCGCAGGTTGCATTCTCCAGGCAACCGGGTTTGTTGCTGCAAGGAAAACGTCGCGGGCAAATTAAAAAAGCACATCACTCCTTCATCACCGATGAAAAATTGCTGTGCTTTGGTCACGGCCAATTCCTTACGATTGCGCTACAACAGGACAACCTTGCCGCTAATAATAGAAAATTTTCACATTATAAGCAAGCTCATAAATTTGAGGATTGAAATACTCTTGATTGTTCTCTTTTTTCACCGGCGTTATGTGCTCTAGGTCATGGCCGTGCACGACAAAAGCGGACTGAGCAGCGGTGTTCGGACTCCTCGTCAGGGCAAGAGCACAGCCGGCGTGCTTTCCCGGATATAACTGATGCCATTGTAAAGCCCGGGCCAACCCGCGATGATAGGATCGCCGTTTACCGGATCAATGCCGTAAAAACTGACCAACGGATGCGTCTCAAGACGGAGGTTGTAACTGCGTAGCCACTCTAGCATGGTCAACACCTCGAACATATTCCACGGCCAATACAAAACCGGGGTGGGTTCTTCCAAGCCTCCCTTGATGTACCGGTCAATAAGCCGGCCAGCCTCATTTACCTGCCTCATCGGCCATGCGGATAATTTTTTCTTCCACCTCACGAGCCACTGCCGCAAGGCTCTCATCCTGAGACAAGGCCGACAGCATTTGCATCGGTTTGATAAAGCCAATCCGGGTTTTACCCTGCTCGTTATAGACAGAAATGCGACAAGGTAAAACCATGTTTAACCGCATATCTGCTTTTAAAACTTGCGCTGCCTGCACCGGATTGCACACCTCAAAAATCTTGCATTGTTCGTTAAAAGTCATTCCTTTGCTGCGCAACGTTGCGCCCAGGTCATGCACATGCAACACGCCAAATCCGTTACGTTTGACGGCAGCCTCCAGGTCTTGCGAAGCCTGTTCGACTGATTTATCGGTTTCAACTACATGATACATAGATCAATCCTTATAATGTCCGATTGTTGGATGCCTGGCAATGAGAATGGATGCAAAAATTCATATGTTTTTATCAGGCAGCAATTGAAATCGCACTCCCGTCCTCAAAATAAACTCCGATTGCTTTTCATACTATAGCGGTGCTCGCGGATTTTCTCAAAACAAAATAAAGGGCAATAACGATAAAATTTACCAATGAATCGATCACACCGATGAGGAGAGCGAACAGCGCGGCAAACACGACGAGGAGCATCTGTTTGGTTGTTTTTTTAATAGAGATGAGATATTCGGCAAATTGCCGGGTGCGTTTGTTCAATTACAGATGCGTGCGGTCGCAAAACGGCGCAAACCTGTGCGGTCTAGAGCGAAAATTTTTATCGCATGCCGGCCGCATGAATCGCATTAAACAGCAATTTAAACGTTCCAAAGGTTTGATGACGGTTTTGCACTTTAAAGCCGAATAAAATCACATGGCCGTTTTTCTGCTTAACATCCACAACAGCGCTTTTCTTATAGAGGAAATCTTCCCCCAGCAGAAAACCCGACTTGCACAACTTTTCAGTCGGATAACGCACCACGACGCTTCGGTCATATTGCCCAAAAGGCGTAGAGGTGGCAAAGGCGATGTTATGACTCACATAGCCGATGGACTCGTACTCCATGCCATAGCCGATCGGATGGTGATGATCGACGTTGATTCGTACCAAAGAGCCGGGACAATAAAACTCGTTGTTCTTGACCGATTTCAGCGCATTGGTCACTTTCAAACCCAGATCCTCAATGGCAAAATTGCAGGCCTGTCCTAAAACGATCAGAGTGCCGCCATCTTTTTCAATGAATGCCTGCAAATTCTCCACGCCCTCCTTTTCGATGCCGCCTGCGAATTCAGGCGGCTTGGGACGATAAAAGCGGGCGTTATCACCGGAGGGCTTACCGGTTTTGATGATATCCGGCGAAATATCCGGAATGATGATCACATCAAACTGCTTTTTTAACTTTTTGCTTTTAAAATCCTTGTTAACGATGTTCTTAAAATCAAAGTTGAAATTCTCCAGCAAGAGTCTGGTCCAGCCCTCGTCCATACTGGCAGTATAAGGTTTGTACAAACCGATTTTAACCTTTTTCAACTCTTTCAATCCAGACGTGTCAGGTACGGTTAAAGTTGCGATGACCAGGCTGAGTTTTTCGGCTGCTTCCCTGACCACAGTCCTGGATTTCTCATTTACCGGCACAAACACCGCCCCCTCGGTAAAATGTTTTTCACCCAGGTCCATTTTTTCTACATTCCAGAACACCGGTATGCCCGCGCTCTGAAGCTTGTTGATAAAGGCCGAGTTGACATTGGCGCCTGCGTTTAAAACATAATAGTTGCCGCTTGAATCACAGACCTGGCCAGGCATGCGGTTGGCATCGCTCAACAACCGGGTTGCTATTGAAAAAGGCCCGGCTATTTCAAAAAACTTGACTCCCATCAGATAAGGCAGAGTCCAACCGGCCACATCATAGGGCGGCAGCGGAGCATCGCTGCGCGACTTGCGCAGATCAGGATAGGTCTGCTCTTCAAACAGATCCTTGACGTATCTTCCGTTCGGCTGATCCAAATAGATGATGTAGCTGTTGGCCGGATAAATTTTGTTTTCGATCTTGAATTCCTGGTCGCTAAAACGAACTTCAACAGCGCCCCATTGCAGCATTTCGATCATCTTGGCGGTTGTCTGCGGATCTTTTTGATCGCGGGGAATGATATAGGCATAAGGATTGCCCCGCCTGCCCTTTTGCACAGCCTCCTGCGCCATATGATAATAATCCAGCAATAACTCTTTTTTATAGGTCGCAGCAATTTCCAACAGACTGCCGGTCAAATCCAGTTCGTACTCGACAATGTCCCGCAATCGCCACCAGCCGCCGCGCCAGGGCGACGGATAATTGGTTCTGATATCATAGGGCGTGATCTCCTCGGTGGCGCGTACTTCGCTGGAATCGATATAAACCGGCGTGGCAATGTTGCAGCTGGCCATCTCGGAAAGCATGCCGATCTGATTATGCCACAGAGAATTTTCCGTCGCCCCTTCCCAATACGCATCAAAATAGGCCTGATCGATGACGCCGGTTCTGCCCTTCTTGTGCAAATCGAGGGCCGTTATGCCGCCAAAAACCTTTTGCCATCGCCAGATTAGCGGATTGACATTGGGATTGATGGGATCGTCATAAGGAACCAAAAACAGACGCGCGCCCGAACTGCCCATTTGATGTTCATCGAGCCAAACCTGCGGGAACCATTCATGCCAGGCAACTTGCGCCACATTGCGCGTTTCCACAAGATTAAAGGCAAACCAGTCGCGATTGTTATCGTGTCCGGCATAGGGATGATAGAGGAACGGCAAGCCGGCACCGTCAAATTCGGTTTTAAGATATTTGTTGTACCAGTTGACCACCAGGGTCGTGCCGTCCGGATTAATAGAGGGCATGAGCAGAAAAATGACATCCTGCAAGGCCTGCCCAGACTTTGAAGCCGTCGCGGTAACCAACTGATAAACGAGTTCCATGGACATTTGCGCCGCTGCAATTTCAGTCGCATGTATATTGCAGGTGACCAGTACCATCACCTTGCCTTCTGCGGCCAATTGCACTGCTTCATTTTCGCCGAGGGTACGGGGGTCAGAGAGTTTCCTGACTATAGCTTTGTATTTCTCCAGATCGCGGATATTTTCTTCCGAACTGATGACTGCCATGAACATGTCTGCGCCGAGCGAGGTCTTGCCGATGGAAATGACTTTGATCCTGGCCGAGTTTTCCGCAAGGTGGGCAAAATATTTGGCGATGGTTTGATAATCGGCAATCTTGTAATCCGAACCGACGCGAAAGCCTAAAAACTGTTCCGGTGATTGCGGCGTTTGCGCCTGGCACAAAGTGACAAACAGGAGAACAATGATGAAAAAGCGACGCATGGTTCCTCCCAAATGATTGCTAATCAATTATATAGAATTTTCAGTTGATATGCAAGGGTATTGCAATTTATATAGAATAAAATCGGGAAAAAAGGGGCGCTGATTAGTCTTACTAATGAGGCAGATATGGAAGCAAATCAACAGGAGGATTAATAAAGCTTGCGGCAGCGCCGCGGCCGCTGCCAAAAGAGATGACAGCAAGGGAGCATTCTAATACAACAAATGCTTTCTATTGTCTGCATCTACTCGCCCCAGCCGCTTCTTCTCACAGTAGCGCTGCCGGGATAAATTTTTGCCCGACTGCGCTCACTTTTTTCTTTTGAGCAGAATGGTTAAAAGTAACAATCCCCCTATACAACCAAAATGATATTATCCCTCTCAAAAACGAATCAATCCCGCAAGTGTCCCGTCCCATAGGCCACCCACTTGTAGCTGGTGAGCTCATTGGCGCCTACTGGGCCGCGGGCGTGCAACTTGTCTGTGCTGATGCCGACCACAGCGCCCATTCCGTAATCGCCACCGCCGGACAAACGGGTCGAAGCGTTCACCAGCACCGATCCTGAATCAACGGCTGCCACAAAACGCTGCGACCAGGCAAGATTCTGCGTGACAATAGCGTCCGTATGACCGGAGCCAAAGGTGTTGATGTGTTCGATGGCCTGCTCGATGTCGTTCACTACACGTATGGCAAGAATCGGCGCCAGATATTCGGTGGTCCAATCCTCTTCTGTGGCCGGGATCAAATCCGGGATAAAGCGCTGTGTACGTTCGCAACCACGCAATTCGACTTTTTTCTCACGAAACGCTTTGACCAGCGCCGGCAACAAACGCTCGGCGCAGGCAGCATCCACGAGCAGGGTCTCCAGCGCATTGCACACCTCCACTCTCTGCAGTTTGGAATTCAGCGCCACCTGTACGGCCATCTCTTCCGGGGCGTCGGCTGCGAGATAAAGATGACAGATGCCTTCGTAATGTTTGATCACCGGAATGCGCGTGCCCTGCGCCACCGCTTTAATTAAACCCTTGCCGCCGCGTGGTATGAGCACGTCGATGTACTGCTCCATTTTCAGCATAGCCTCTACAGCCTCGTGGCCCGGGATGCGCACCATCTGCAAGCTATCGCCCGGTATGCCGTTTTCCTGCAACGCCGCAGACATGGCGTCGGCCAGCACCAGGTTGCTTTGCAACGATTCGGACCCGCCGCGCAGAATAACCGCATTGCCGCTTTTCAAACATACCGAAGCGGCATCCGTAGTCACATTGGGCCGTGCTTCATAAATAATGCCGATGACGCCGATGGGCACGCTGATCTTTTCCACGCGCAGGCCATTGGGACGCGTATGACCTTCCAGCACCCGGCCGACCGGATCCGGCAAATCCGCCGCTTCCTGCAAGCGATCCAACATGTATTGAAATATTTTTTCCGTAATCAGCAACCGTTTGCACATGGATTCTGATTGTCCGTTCGCTCTGGCCGTTTCCACATCGCGGCCATTGGCTTCCAGCAATTTTTCTTTGACTGCCTGTAATTTTTTCGGCATGGCGGCCAAAGCCTGCTGACGCTGCTTGCCGGACAGGGCAGCTAATACACGCGCGGCCTGCCGGCTGCGACGACCGATTTCCTGCATTTCAATAAAAATTGAATCCATGGTGCATATCCGTTATTTATTAATACTTCTTGCTGTATTAGGGGATTGCTTCACTCCAGTGCGGATCATTGCCTTTTACAGCTACAGTGGCTACCTTCGCAATGACATGGTCTTTTTGTTATTTGGTATTCATGGCATTGATGCCAAAGGATACTCAGCGTGACCTTACGATAATATGCACGATACGCGAATTAAAGTCAAGAGTAAAAAAAAGCCCGTAATCGAAAAATCTCGATCACGGGCCGGGGTTAAGGTTGGTATATGGGGTTCTTAGTTGATAGCGATTTCACGCGGTTTTTCTTCCTCTGCCTTGGGCAGTGTAACGGTCAAAACGCCGTTTTTGTAATCCGCTTTAATCTCGTTGCTTTTCACCCGATCGGACAGAGAAAACGTGCGCTGAAAAGTGCCAAAAGCGCGTTCCGAACGATAATAGTTTTTCTCTTTGTCCTCCTTTTCATACTTGCGCTCCGCCCGAATCGTCAACAAATTGTCCTTCAGATTGACCTGCAGATTTTTCTTGTCAATGCCGGGTAAATCGGCATGCAGCACGACTTCTTGGTCGGTCTCTTCCACGTCTACGCGCGGCGACCATACTACCGAATCATCCTCAAAAGCCCGAAAGGGCGCGGCCAGTAAAGAGTTCATGCACGCGAGTGCATCATCATTGTTACGTCTTGTTAACCACATAGGTCATTCTCCTTTTATTGTTTTGTTTCTTTGCTTCTGCTTTAATATTGCTAATTCTGACCTGTGTATAACAAAGAGCGTGCCAATTTTTCGCACTAGCGTTTAACGATTGTTATTTAATTAATTAACTAAATATTGCCAATTAAAATCAAGTCTGTCATTTTGACAGAGTGACAGGAAATCCCTGTAATAATGTCACTTTTTACTGCGAAAACGCTTCATCACCTCTCGCCAATTGGTAAATATGATTTTCTCTTTTTTGAGAAATTTCTTGACCTCCACATCACTGAACATCTGCGCTTCCCAAACCCGCTGTTGCCACGAACCGGTGATTTTTTTTAATTGCTCACTCTCAACAGCCGGATGAAAAATAATTTCGATCAGACCCGGTTGCAAAGCAGTCACCTGCTCGTAAAAATTTTTCTTCTTCTCCTCATAGCCCTCCGCACGACCGATGGATTGAAAATCATCCAGCCGCGGCAGCTGGTAATCCGACAACAACGAAACCATCTCGGTTGTCAATGGATAACCCTGCTTTTGAAAACGGGCAATCAGCTCCTCCGTCGGATTAGGAACCATGGCAGGAACTTTATACTCCCTGGCCAGGTCCAGATAAACCCTGGCAAAATCCGGTCGACTGTACACCGTGCCCATGTGTGTGTCCATGTGCGTGGGATTCCAGCCCAGAGCCTGGGCCGCTTTTATTTGATTGCGGATTTCCAAACCAATTTCCAACGGCGTCGCGTGCGTGGCTGTCTCCCGCACTGAGCGCCAAATGAATCCTTCTTCATCCAGCAATCCTTTCATCTGATCTGCCGGCGTCACCGTGGCCCAGCGCCAGGTTTTCCATTCGCTGGTCAAGGTGGTGTGTAGGCCCACGTCAAATCGTTTTTGCTGCACAGCCCACTTGATCATGTCGGCCGCAGCCGGACAGGGCATCATGACCGCTGTCGATTGAATCTCGCCGGCCAGCAGATATTTTTGAATGGCCTGATTGGCTTCCACGCTCATCCCGGCATCGTCAGCATGTAAAATTAAAATACGTTTACCCGACGGATAACCCAGCTGCTCGGCCTGGGTTTTGATCTTTTCATTTGCTTGTGCTTTTACCAAGGCACACCCGGATAAAAATATAGCGAAGACAATTGTTAACCTCATACTTGTTCTCCCTTTTTCCAATTCCAATGTTAATATAGCAGAATTTCAAAACAGTACAACAGCAATATTTTCCGGAGAATCAGATTGCTTTAAATCGGTAAAAGTCATATTTTAGATGAAACAGGAAAGGACGCGGCTATGAAATACAAATCTCTATTTCTCCTTTTGTTGTTTTTCTATGTGCATTGTTCTCTCTTTCATAAAGAACCGGGCGCGCCGCAGCAGCTGCGTTGTGAATATCGTACAAATCCCTCCGGCATCAATGCGGAAAAACCGCGGCTGTTTTGGCTGGTCAACGATCAACGACGCGGCGCTAAACAGACCGCGTATCAGATTCAGGTAGCCAGTGAAAAAGAAAAACTGCAACGCAATGAACCGGATATCTGGGACACCGGCAAGGAGGATTCGGACAACAGCAGCCAGGTGATGTATGACGGCGCCTTGATGGAAAGCGATCACCGGTATTATTGGCGTGTACGCACCTGGGACCATCTGGGTAAAATGACGCGCTTTAGTGAAATCTCCTGGTGGGAGACCGCGCTTTATTATCCTAATGATTGGGAAGAGACCAAATGGATCGGCCAATTGGAAAAACGGGCAAAGCCCGATAGTTTGATCATGGATTCCTGGATATGGCATCCGACCAATCACAAAGTGCAGGCACCCATCTATTTCCGCCATGATTTTGACACGCAAAACAAACCTATTCAATCCGCCATCCTGCGCATCACAGCTGACAACACCTTTCACTGCTGGTTAAACGGCCAGGATATCGGTGAGGGCAACACCTGGTCCAAAATGTTTCTGTTTAACGTGACTTCCACGGTTGTCAACGGCAAGAATCAATGGGCTGTTGAAGCGGTAAATCTGGCCGGCGACATCTGCGGTTTGATCGCCTGTTTGGAAATAAAATATATGGATGGCGACAAACAGCTTGTCATGACCAATAAAAAATGGCAGAGCACCGATATAAAAATTGCAGACTGGATTTCCAGCGATCCCGGGGCTAGGGGATGGCTGCCTGCCCGGGAAATCGAACCCTGGGGAGGTCCCATCTGGGAGAAACCGGGTCATCCGGTGACTCCGCCCCGCTCTACGCTGTTGCGCAAAGAGTTTGCCATTGAACGTAGTTTTACGCAGGCCAACGTCTATGTCACCGGCCTGGGCAGTTATGTGCTATATGTCAATGGCCAACGGGTCGGCGATGACGTGCTGGCGCCGGGCTGGACCGCCTACGGCAAACGCATTTTTTATCAGGCCTATGATATCAGCAAACTGTTAAAAAAGGGCAACAATGCCGTGGCTGCAGTTTTAGGCAACGCCTGGTGGAGCGGCGGCCTTGGCAGCGGTTCACGACGCACCTATAGCGAAGGGCCGCTGCGGTTGCGTTGCAAAATCAAAATCACTTTTCCCGATGACCGCACACAAATTCTGGCCAGCGATAATTCCTGGCAAACCCACGACAGCCCCATTCTTTTCAACAATCTGTACGACGGTGAAATTTATGACAGCCGGTTAGAGCAACCCGGCTGGAATGAACCAGATTTCAATGCGGTGGACTGGCCGCCGGCTGTGGAATTGCCGCCGGACAGCGCCATCCTCTGCGGCCAGGAAGGCCCGCCCATCCGCATTACCGAAGAGCTAAAGCCCAAATCAATAAACGAGCCTCTGCCCAACGTTTTTGTTTTTGACATGGGCCAGAACATGGTCGGCTGCGCACGGTTGCGGGTTAAAGAACCGGCCGGACAAAAAATTCAACTGCGCTTTAGTGAAGTGCTCAACGACAACGGCACGTTATACACCGACAACCTTCGCGGCGCCAAAGCCACGGACGCGTATTATGCCAAGGGCGCCGGCACGGAAACGTGGCAACCGCTCTTTACCTATCACGGTTTTCGCTATGTTGAAGTCACCGGCCTGACCGCAAAACCGGATTTGCAGACCATCACGGGCTGCGTGTTTCATAACGACGCGGCAGAGACCGGACAATTCAGTTGTTCCAACGAATTGCTCAATCGCATTCAACATAATATCAGTTGGGGTTTGCGCGGCAATATGCACAGCGTGCCCACGGATTGTCCGCAACGGGACGAACGATTGGGCTGGATGGGCGACGCCCAGGCCTTTGCACCCACAGCCTGTTTCAATCGCGATATGGCCGATTTTTTTAACAAATGGTTGATCGATATCAGCGATTGTCAGACCAGCGACGGCGCGGTCTATGACATCAATCCGACTTTTGCACAGAGAGGCGCAGCTGCGCCGGGCTGGGGCGATGCGGTGGTCATCGTGCCCTGGGTGGTTTATCAGTACTATGGCGACCGCCGCATTCTTGAACAAAACTATAAAACCATGGCCGGCTGGGTGCAATATATGAAAAACCACAGTCGCGATGATCTGTATGAACGGGAAGGCTATGGCGACTGGGTGGCTGTAACGCCGTCGCCATCCAAACCAATCGGAGCGGCTTATTACTATCGCAGCGTTTCCCTGATGAGCCAGATTGCTAAAATTCTCGGCAAGGAAAACGATGTGATTCAATATGCAGAACTGGCGCAAAAAATCGCTGCCGCATTTCATAAACAATACTATCAACCAGCCCTCGGCTGGTACGAAGGCCGGACCCAGGCCGCCAATCTGCTGCCATTGGCATTCGGTATAACGCCCAAAGAAGAAATCGCCAGGGTGGCGAAAAATATTGCCGACGATGTTCGCAAACGGGACACGCATCTCTCCACCGGATTTCTCGCTACGCCGGTTATTCTGCAGATGTTGAGCAGAAACGGCTATCATGATCTGGCCTATCAAGTGGCTGCGCAAAAAACCTATCCCTCCTGGGGCCATATGGTGGAAAAAGGCGCCACCACGATTTGGGAATTATGGAACAGCGATACCGAGGGACCCTCCATGAATTCGCGCAACCATTTTGCGCTCGGTTCCCATGGCCGCTGGTATTATGATTATCTGGCCGGCTTGCGCGTGGATGTACAACAGCCGGGATACAAACGCTCCATCATTGCTCCGCGTCCGGTTGGCGATTTGCAATGGGTGGAAGCTAAACTGAATACGCTGTACGGCGTGCTGGCTTGTCGCTGGGAAAAAGGTCCTAATAATCTAAAGATGTGGGTGACCGTACCGGCCAACACCACAGCAGAGATTCATATTCCATTATCCGGACAAAACGAGGTCAATATTCTGGAAGGCGGACAGCATTTAGTGCATCGTAGTCAGGCGGCAGCTGCCATACCCGGATTGAAATTTGTGCGCCTAACCCGCGATGCGGCCGTTGTGGAAGCGGCTGCAGGCAATTATGAATTTCTGCGGGTGGATTGAAATCGTAGCACAAGCCTCCTGGCTTGTGTCTTTGGTCTGAGCAACTACAGGAGTC
>CAYLWO010000103.1:21354-23884 GCA_964387285.1 uncultured Cytophagia bacterium
AATCGTAGCACAAGCCTCCTGGCTTGTGTCTTTGGTCTGAGCAACTACAGGAGTCATCGACTGAATCCATAAGGAAAATGGCGACATGAAATCCCTTATCTTTACCATCGGTACAGTACTGGGCATAATACTACTGGTGATCTGCCTTTTTCAATATTTGCTTTTGCGGAGAAAAAAAAACTGGATTACCCGGATGAAAACCAGGCGCTGGCTGCTTTTATTGTCGGCTCTATCGGTTTCTGGCTGTTATTCTTTTGCGGTTTGAGTTGGCTGAAAGCGGTTGCATTATTGCCGGCCTGGTTTCACGGCATTCTTGCCATTCTGGTTGGTGTTGCGGTCGGTTTTTTACCTGGTCTCGTAAGCTTTGCATTCTGGGCTTTTGATTCCAACCGTCAGGTACATCGCACGCGTCCGGATGAGGCTATCGGCGGCATGGCCATTGGTTGTTTTGGATTAGGTTTTAGCATTGCCTTGGGTGCGTTTTTGAGTTATATCATTACGATTCTATAAAAAGCCGCATCCTCTTTTGCATGAATGGAACGATCTTATCGTAGCACAAGCCTCCCGGCTTGTGTAGGCTGCAAATCAATTACTTGAAACCAGAACAGCCTCTGGGACATCACGATTATGAAGGAGTGATCTATGTTCAAAGGACTACCTAAAGGATTGATCGTCGCGTTTTTTGCCAACATGGGCGAGCGTTTCGGTTTTTACACCATGGTGGCCATTTTTATTCTGTTTCTGCAAGCCAAGTACGGTATGACCGCTGCTGCATCCAGTCAGGTCTACGGCATCTTTATGTCCTTCGTTTATTTTTTCCCGCTCCTGGGCGGCTTGATAGCTGATCGCGTTTTGGGCTACAGTAAAACCATCAGCATCGGCATGATCGTCATGTTTCTCGGTTATCTCTTGTTGGCCATGCCCACGCCCATGGGTTCGGGTTTCGGTTTTATCGTGGCTGCTCTGGCCACCATAGCCCTTGGCACCGGTTTGTTCAAAGGCAACCTGCAGGCCCTGGTCGGCAAAATGTTCGATGACCCGCAATACGAAGGCAAACGCACCACCGCATTCAGTATTTTTTACATGGGCATCAACATCGGCGCCATGCTGGCGCCTACCGCTGCAGAATGGGTCAGCAACTGGATCTTGAAAAAATACCAATTTATTTATGACGGCCGCATCCCGGCCATGGCCAATGCATTTTTAAAGAATCAAATCAAAGATGTCCACGAGTATTTGGCCATCGCCCAAACTCAGGACAGCAGTGTGACCTTGGCCACCTTGGGTGATTTTTCCACAAAATACATCAATGCCTTGAGCGAGTCCTATCATTATGGTTTTGGCGTGGCCTGTTTCAGTCTTATCGCCTCCATGTTGATATTCTGGATTTTCCGCAAACATTACAAACAGGCGGATCATGTCGGCGTTGCTAAAACCGCGCAAACCGCCAATCAACCTGTTTATAACGAGGCGGAAACCAAACCGCGACTGATAGCATTAGGTCTGATATTTGCCGTGGTGATTTTCTTCTGGATGTCGTTTCACCAGAACGGCGTTACCATGACCTATTTTGCCCGGGACTATACGGTCACCCATGTAGGCAAGGCCACCAATCTGTGGTTCGATCTGTTCGGATTGTTGCCGATTTTTCTTGCTGCGTTAGGCGGCTATTTCGCCATCAAAAAAGAGAGCAGCGCCATGCAGCGTATGCTCGGTCTGGCCGGTTTCATTGCTTGCGGCCTGATCGCCTGGTGGCGATTCAACGGCTATTCCGACGCGAATTTGTTCACGCCGCAGAAATTTCAGCATTTTAATCCCTTCTTTATTGTGGCTTTGACCCCGCTGGTGTTGGGTGTGTTCAGCTGGTTGAAATCGAAACAAAAAGAACCCAGCGCGCCGCGCAAGATCGGCATCGGCATGGTGATCACCGCTGCCGGGTTCCTGTTGCTGGTCATCGGCTCCATCGGCTTACTGAGTCCAAAGGACATGGCGCCGGGCGAGGTGGTGCCGCTGGATGGACGTGTTTCCGTGTATTGGTTGATTGTCACCTATTTTGTTTTGACCATTGCGGAACTGTTCATCAGTCCCATGGGCATTGCTTTTGTCAGCAAAGTAGCGCCGCCGCGGCTCAAAGGCGTTGCGCAAGGCGGTTGGTTTGCCGCCACGGCGTTGGGCAACTATTTGCTCAGCGTCATCGGCTATTTGTGGGACAAGATAGCCCTGTGGCAATTGTGGACCGTGCTGGTGGTGTGCTGTTTGCTGTCCGCGGCGTTTATTTTCAGCGTGATGAAGCGGCTGGAAAGGTTCAGCTAGTCCGCACCCTTGCGAAGGTTAAAATATTACAGCGATGAGTATCTCTATCACCCTCTCGCCGTATCAAGCCAGCCTTCGCAAGGGTATCCGCACCCTTGCGAAGGTTAAAAATATTATAGCGATGACAAACTCTATGACCTTCTCGCCGTATCAAACTAACCTTCGCAAGGGTGTCCGATGATCGCCATAACCCGTGAAATCAGTTCCAGCATGGCGC
>CAYLWO010000104.1:0-23109 GCA_964387285.1 uncultured Cytophagia bacterium
CGGAAAAATAATTGTTTTTATGCTCTGATTTATTATATTAGATATACTCAATAATCATTTCACAGACTGGGTACGAAAGATGCCTATAGATATCAGCAATCCCATGCCGCTGTATAAACAGGTTGTGGAAAATTTACGGGAGAAAATACTATCCGGTAAATTAAAATCAGGCGATCTGATCGGTTCACAGCAGGATTTGGCAAATGAATTTGGAGTCAGCCTGATCACGGCGCGCAAGGCCATGGCCATTCTCATCAACGAAGGGTATCTGGTGGGGCGGGTCGGCAAAGGAATGTATGTGGCGCATCCCATCCGAGCCGTCGATTTTAAAAGATACAAAACGGTTGGTTTGGTCTTGAGCGACCTGCGCAATCCATTTTTTTCCTTGATCGTGCACAGTGTGGAGGCATCGGCACTGGATCACGGCTATAATTTGCTGTTGAGCAATTCCTCCGGACGCATCGAGAAAGAGGAACGGCAAATTCAGCATTATTTGGAGATGGGCGTCGAAGGGCTGATTATCGCTTCGATTACACACCAGTATCAGGGATCACCGATCATCAAAAAATTGAAAAAGGACCGGTTTCCGTTTGTAATGGTTTCCTATATCGACGACCCGGAAATCAATTATGTCGGTGTCAATCACGAATACGGCGGGTATCTGGCAACTGAACATCTGATTCGTCTGGGTTATCAACGCATCGGCTACCTCAGTGCAGAAAAAGGCAATTTAATCGCCTTGCTGCGTCAACATGGATTTGAACGTGCCCATCGCGAACACAGCAAACCATTTCGTGTTGAGGATATTCATTATATGAAATGGAACAATTTCGAAGCGGGCTATGAAATCGCTGACCAGGTGCTGGCGGATATTTCACGACCACAAGCGTTTTTTATTTACAGTGATCTTGCAGCCCTTGGTTTCCAGAAAGCTGTGCTCGATCGCGGTCTGCAGATTCCCAGGGATGTAGCTTTGGTCGGTTTTGACAACATTGAACGCGCAGCTTATGCCGCCGTACCGTTAACCACGGTTCATCAACCCACCTATGAAATCGGTGATTGGGCCATAAAAAATCTCATCCACATCATAAATGGACACCGTGATCCGATTCGCACCATCCTTGAACCCAAGCTGATCGTTCGCAGTTCCTGTGGCGCTACCGCCTCTTCGTGAACGTATCGGTTTAAAGCCAACGAGGACACTCAAAATCGAGTATACTATAAGGCAGATGGATTAATGCGTATTGCGATAAACATGATGCTGTATTGCAGTTTGCTATTCAGCCAAACATTGCCGCGCTCGACCGGTGTGCAGCTGGACGATTGTACCACTTTTTTCCGCAACGACAGTCTGGTGCTGGCAAACAGTGAAATAAAACGGATTTTCCAATGGCGCGACGGCCGTTTGTCGACCTTGGCGTTGGTAGATCAACGTCGGGACATCGTTCACGACTGTATGCCGGTCGCTGCCGATGATTTCTGGCCCGGCACAGAAAACAGCGCGTCGAGCGGCCAAATAGATATGCGCACCATAGCTGCAACAACGGTGCATCCGGCTCATATTCTCGTCAGTGTCATCGCTGAATATGCTTCATTTCAGGTCAAACGCCAATTTCGGCTCTATCCGCAATGTCCGGCCATTGCCTGTGATTTTTTTCTCAAAGGTTCGCTCCAGGCGGCCTGGCTGGATACCAATGCATCAGCTGATGCAATCGAGTCCGTTGAATTCATCAGCAAATTTACTCAAATCCCGCGCATCCCCGTATTGGATCGGTTAAGCCTGCATGGTCCTCATTGGCGGATTACAGCTGTACAATTCTTTGATCGCACTGATGTGAACAACAACCTGATACAGGAACGGCAGCTAATTCCTTTTACCAAATGGCAACCTCTATCAGCCAACCTGTTATTTGCACATCGAGCAGACACGGATCAAAGTATTTTCCTACTAAAAGAAGCTCCTTGCTCAGATGTACAACCGTCCTATCCCGGTGCTGACTTTATGGTCCGCAATGGGCAAGTGCTTTGTGTTGGTCCGGGTGCAACCCCACAGGATCTCAGCTCTGAGGAATGGACGCCGGCGTATGGGATCGTCATCGGCGTTGCCGGTGGAGATCGATTATCCCAGTTACTCGCGTTGCGTCAATATCAGGAACAAATCCGCAGGCGAATTCCGGGAAGGGATTTTATGATCATGATGAACACCTGGGGGGATCGTAACCGCGATGCGCGGTTGGGCGAAGCCTTTGCACTGCAAGAGTTGGCAGCCGGGCATCAAATAGGCATATCCCATCTGCAACTAGATGATGGCTGGCAAAGCGGCATTTCAAAAAATTCGGCCTTCGGCGCCGGTACCTGGCAGGACAATTGGACGCGCAGGGATTACTGGCGGGTAAATCCGCAAAAATTTCCTAACGGTTTAACACCCGTGCAAGAAAAAGCAAAACAGCTGCAAATCGAACTGTGTCTCTGGTTTAATCCCAGCAGCCAGGATCACTACCGTAACTGGCAGGCGGATGCGGACGCAATGATCGACTTGTACAATCAGTATGGTATTCGCACTTTTAAACTGGATGGCGTTTTTGCACCCTCCAAAAGAGCCGAGAAAAATTTTCGTCGTATGCTGGATCGTGTCATGGCTGCAACCGACGAACAAGCGGTTTTCAACCTGGATGTGACTGCCGGAAGACGATTTGGTTATCATTTCTTTACGGAATATGGAAACCTGTTTCTGGAAAATCGATATACTGATTGGGGCAATTATTACCCACACTGGACACTGCGCAATTTATGGCAGTTAAGTCAGTACATGCCGCCACAAGCGCTACAGATCGAGTTTCTCAACAAATGGCGCAACCAAAATAAATATGCAAAGGATGATGTCTTGGCGCCAGCCCGGATGCCTTTCGATTATCTGTTCGCAGTGACCATGGCCGGTCAGCCTCTGGCCTGGTTCGAAGCCAGCGGATTGCCGCCAGAAGCCATGTCCATCGCACCGTTGATTAAAATTTTCCGTGATCATCAATCAGATTGGCACAACTGCCGCATCCTGCCGATCGGCGATGAGCCCTCTGGTCACAGCTGGACCGGATTCCAGGCCATGGCCTTGCACCACGGATACTTGCTTCTCTTTCGTGAAGCTCACAAAGAATCACGGATGGCTGTGAAGACTTGGTTGAAACCCGGACAAAAAATTCACTGCACCTCGTTGTGGGGAAAGAGCCACGATATAACCACAACTACGGATGACACGGGTCGGATCGTTTTTGAGTTGCCGGAACCATTCAGCTTTGCCTGGTGCCGGTACACGGTGGAGTGAGCCATGCTCGGCTTTTCTTACCCTGATTTAATCATTATCGCCGTTTATTTAGGCATTATGATCGCGATTGGCTTGGCATCGCGGAATCGGGTGCACTCCATCGGTGAATATTTTATGGCCAATCGCGCCTTTGGCAAGCTTTATATGGTGGCGCAGACTTTTGGCACAGGAACTCATACGGCGCAGCCGGTATCTGTGGCCGGCGCGTCCTACACCGCCGGCATTTCCGGGATATGGTATCAATGGATGTGGCTTTTTTCAACCCCCTTTTATTGGCTACTGGCGCCGGTTTATCGACGTCTACGTTATCTAACCATGGCTGATTTTTTTCGCGAACGATACGGTTCCAGGATGGCTTTGTTATATGTCCTGATCGGTCTGTTGTTTTTCTGCATGAACATCGGTTTGGTGTTAAAAAGCGCCGGTTTTATTATCTCCGGCGTCAGCGACGGCGCCATATCCACCAATCTCAGCGTTATGGTAATTACACTGCTTTTCTTATTATACGGTTTGATAGGCGGTCTGCAGGCAATCGTGATCACCGATTTGATTCAAGGTGTTCTTACGCTCATCATGTCGTTTATGATCTTGCCGTATGCGTTTTTCAGGGTGGGCAGTTTATCAGCCGTTCACAATGGTCTGCCGCAACACATGTTCGATCTGGTCGCCGCCGGAGAGATGAATTTGTTTTTCGTCACCATGATTGTCATTAACGGACTGGTAGGCGTGGTCGTTCATCCCCATCATATGGCGATAAACGGTTCAGGAAGAACCGAGCTCGCCTGTCGATTGGGCTGGACTCTGGGCACCTTTTTGAAAAGATTTTCCACCATTGGCTGGGCTTTCGTCGGCGTGTTTGCCGCCTTTCTTTTTCCAGGAATAGATTTTGATCATCGTGAATTGGCTTTTGGCATAGCAGCCAGAAACCTGCTGCCTGCTGGAATGATCGGGCTGATGATGACAGCCTTGTTAGCCGCCGGTATGTCAACCTGCGACGGATTTATGGTACACGCATCAGCGTTATTGACACAGAACATATATTGTGTTTATATCAATCCTCAAGCGGATGACGCAACCAAATTGCGTGCAGGAAGATTTTTTTCCGTGTTGGTAGTTTTTGGTGGGATTCTTTTTGCCGCGCTTTTTAACAGTGTCGTGCAGGGACTATTGGCGCTGTTAAAAGTCTGTTCCTTTCTCGGCGTAAGCTTTTGGGCTGGCATAATCTGGCGGCGGGCCAATCGCTACGGCGCCCTGGGCAGTGTGGCAACCATGGTGCTGGTAGTTCTGATCAGCGACTATTTTTTTTCGTTTGGACAGGCGACTCAGATCGCATTGTACCTCTCCTGTGGCATTTTGGCAATGATACTGATCAGCAAGATAACCCGACCAGAGCCGGCAGGCCAAATGAAGAAGTTCTACTCTCTTTTAAATACGCCGGTCGGCAAGGAACAACAACTACTGGATGCCGGCATTCCGATCATTTTTCCCGGTTTACATTCCGATCAAAATGAGAAATCTTTCTGGCGCAAGTTGTTCCCGCGAGCGAATGAGGCTGGCTTGCTGATTGTCGATGCGCTCTCTCTGCGCAAACTTTTTTCTGTGCAGCGTTATCGCACCGATCTGCTTGGTTTTCTTCTGTCGTCTTTATTGGTGTTGTTCTTGCTTTTATTGCTTTATTTTCTGGCTAATCTCGGTTCAACGTGACCTGTGCCGGGCATGAACGTTGGAATACAGCGGGAGAGATGCTTTGTTATCAGTCGTCGTTACTGAGTTTGCCTTGCTGGCCTACCCATGGATTGTTTGCAGAGAGAAGAATATGGCCAGCGCAAATCAATCAGGCGATCAATCACCAGATCAGCATGATTAAAATCCCTATCTCTATTGTACGGTGCTCGCAGTCCCACACAAAAACAGCCGGCAGCTTTGGCAGAAGCAATACCGGCTGCCGAATCCTCAACGACCAGGGCATCTTGGGGTGGCGTTTGCAACAGCTTGCAGGCTAAAAAATAAGGTTCCGGATCAGGCTTTTTGCTGGTGACAAGGTCACCTGAGACCAGGACATGAAAATAGCTTTTTAAAGAGATTGTTAAGATCTTTGCCTCATCTATCCGCCGCATAATACGTTCCACTATCCAGGATTCACTTGTGGTACATAGAGCGGTTTTCATCCCGCAACTCCTGGCCTTTTCTAAAAGACCGACAACACCGGAAACCAAAGAAATGGAGGCCGTGTCCAGTAATGCTAGGTACTGTTCATCCAATTTCTGGGTAAAAAGATCAACGTCCAAATCGACAGCAAAATCCCGAGAAATATCCTGTATATTTTTACGCGTCGGATCACCGACCAATTTATATAGATATTCGTCGGCCAGGGAAATATGGAGCGGTGAAAATATCTCCCGAAAGGCCATAAAAATCAACGGCTCCGTGTCCACTAAAACGCCGTCCATATCTAAAATCAGTGCTTTCATGAGAAAAACCAAGGTATAAATGCCAGGGTACTCGTTGCATCCATACTGATGCGAAAATAAATTTAAGACACAGCCCGTTCTATTCCTGCCGTGATTCCAACTTGATCGTAATCGGATGATTAAAATGACGAAAAATCTTTTCTGCCAATTTTTCCGGAATCCCTTTAACCGCCTTTAACTCATCAACTGTGGCCGACTTGACTTTTTTGACAGAACCGAAATGCCGCAGCAGTGCATCGCGACGCGCCGGTCCCAGTCCTTCGATGGCCTGCAAAGCGGAATGCAGGGTTCGTTTGGTTCTCAGCTTGCGATGATAGGTTACGGCAAAACGATGCGCTTCATCGCGGGTTCGCTGCAACAACCGCAGGCCGCTGGAATCGCGACGAATGTTTTGCGGATCAGCCATTCCGGGCTTGTATACCTCATCCAAACGTTTGGCCAGAGCCACTATCGGCTGCTGCGTAATCCCAACTTTCTGCAACGCCTCCAGGGCTGCCGACAGTTGGCCTTTGCCGCCGTCAATAAGGATGAGGTCGGGCATGGGTTTTTTTTCGTTTACAAGACGCTGATAGCGGCGGCCAACCGCCTCGCGCATCATGGCAAAATCGTCCGGCGTTTCCTTGCTGCGAATATGAAAACGGCGATACTCGGAGCGCGCTGCCTTGCCATTGACAAAACAGACCATGGAGGCCACCGGATCCGTGCCCTGGATGTTGGAGATGTCAAAACACTCGATGCGCATGGGTGTTTTCGACAATTGCAGATCGTTCTGCAACGCCTGCACCGAGCCGGCGATAAAATCGGCAGTTTTTTCTTTTTGCAATTTCAGCTCGGCCAGCAAAAGTTGCGCATTCTTGACGCACATCTTTATCAATTGCGCCTTGTCTCCCCGTACCGGCACAGTGAGTGCAACCACCTCTCCCCTTTTTTGCGTCAGCCATTCTGCCAAAGAGGGCATGGATTCCCCCAGGGAGTTGGGCAAGAGAACTTCCGGAGGGATATCCTGGACATTTAGATAATATTGTTCAAGAAAGGCCGCGCCGATGGATTCCGGCGCTTCTCCTTCGACATGATTCATATAAAAATGCTGGCGACCGATGATTTTGCCTTCGCGAACTTTGAAAACAACGCAGCAGGCATCGTCCTCCTCAGCAGTGAAAGCGATCAAGTCGCGGTCAGCTAAACCGGCATCTACCACTTTTTGTCGCTGTTGAAACATTTCCAGAGAATTCAGCTGGTCACGGAGACGCGCCGCCTCTTCAAATTTGAGTGCAGCGCTAGCCTGTTGCATGCGATTTTTTAATTCCTCCTGCACCCGTTTGCCGCGTCCGGCAATAAAGGCGGCAACCAGTTCAATTGTCAACCGATATTCTTCCTGCGAAATAAAACCTTCGCAAGGCCCCTGGCACTTTTTTATGTGATAGTCCAGACAAATCTTATGTTTTCCGTCAGCGATGCTTTCCGGCGTGAGCGCGAGATTGCAGGAACGAACTAAAAAGAGCTTTTTGACGGTTTTCAGTAAATCACGCATGGGACGTACATCGGTAAAAGGGCCGAAATAACGTGATCCGTCGCGAATAACACGGCGTGTGGGAAAGATGCGTGGAAAGGGTTCGTTAGTAATTCGTATATATGGGAAGGATTTGTCGTCTTTAAGGTTGATGTTGTAATGCGGCTTGTACTCGCGCACCAGATTAGCTTCCAGAATCAGTGCTTCAACCTCGGAATCGGTGATAATGGTTTCCAGATCGGCAATGCGGCTGACCAATCTCTGCGTTTTCACATCCCGATCCGGAAGGTCTTGAAAATAGGAACGCACACGATTGCGCAACACCAGAGCTTTGCCGATGTAAATGACCTGGCCTTTTTTATCCTTATAAAGATAGACGCCGGGCTTTTTCGGCAACGCGTCCAGTTTTTGCTGTAAATTTTCTGCTAGGTTCTTGAGCATCAGCGGGGAGGATTATATCGTTGCCAGTGCAGTGCTTTGTCAATCGGTTTTTTCTCGCGCGGTTGCGTCGCCGACGCCGGATATCCGACCGCAATCATGGCAACGAGTTTGAAATTTTCCGGAGCCTGAACGAGCTCAAGCAATGATCGTACATACGGTTTTTTATCGCCGGCAACCCAGCAGGAAGCCAGACCGAGGCCGGTGGCGGCCAAAAGAATATTTTCCACAGCAGCACAACCGTCTTCGAGATAATATTTCGTATCCTGACTTAACACCATTATACAGGTCGGCGCCTGGGCAATGAATTTGCCGTATTCGGTAAGGTCGGCGACTTTTTTCCGCAGATCAGGTTCAGTTATGACGACGAATTCGATCGGCTGCACGTTGCGACCGGAGGGCGCACGTCGACCGGCGTCTATCAGGCGGGTGAGCAGATCCCGGCTCACCGATTGGTCGGTAAATTGGCGAACGCTGGTACGCTGGTTGATGGCGTCAAAGAGTTCCAATGGGAAATCCCTTTCGTAATTAGTCCTGGTAGCTGCCATGACAACAGAAAAAAAGTTGTCATTCTGAACCCCGCCGAAAAATTTCAACTGCTCAGACAATCATTATTTTTTGGCGGGGTGAAGAATCCGTGCGCGTCTCTTTCCTGGCAACCTGGCCGGAATATAGCGGTGAACAGATGCTTCGGCGCTTTTGGATTAGTGTATAATAAAGACATCAAGCGTTCAGCGCCTTCTAATGACACTCATGTAGGGCGACGAGGCTCGTCGCCCTATAATAGGGTCATAACAGAAATAACCTTTATGAAGGTTTGATACTCAGCATGACAAATAAAAAATGACCTTGGCTGCTCATCCACTCTACTTTTTCTCATAAGCTTCCTTGATAAGCTGCTCCAACCGCACCTTGGGATTTTTCACAATCTCTTCATCAATGGCAAAGGTTTCGCAACCCAGCAGGCGCAAACCGTACTCGTAATCACGCAGCATGTCGGTGCAGATCTGTTCCAGCGGCTTTTCCTTTTGTTCGCTCAGTTTCAGCAAGCGCCGGATGGCGCCGTCGGTAAAAGTGATAACAATGCCATTGGCTGCCAAAAACCGTTTTTGAAAACTCTTAATGGCGTGTTGCGTCAACAGCGTTTCCAGTTCCTCCCGTGGATGCTCCACAACGCGACCGGTGACGATAAATTCTTCAATGCCGGCGTCCGGTAGATTTTTTTCATATTTCAGGAGCAAACGATCCACTACCGACACCAGACCGCGGGCGCCGGTGTGTTCCTCAAAAGCCAATTCAGCAATTCGCTGCAATGCCGGATCCTGAAAATGGATATCGATGCCGTAGGCCTTGAAATCCCGTTTCTTGCCTTGTATGACCGTGCTGTTGGGATTTCTGAGAATGCTCAACAATCCCTCGACATCCAGATCGTTCAAGGTGACTACAACCGGCAATCGTCCGACAAATTCGGATTCAAAGCCGTATTTGATCAAATCTTCAGAACGGACTTTTTTCAGCAAATTCAGATCATCCGCCTTGCCCGTATTGCCCTCGTCATTACGAAAGCCAATTGGCTGCTGATTCAAGCGCCGACGGATAATGTCAGACAGCCCTGAAAAAGCGCCGCTCATGACAAACAAAATATTTTTGGTATTTACCTTTTTACGTGCAATTTTCCCCGTTCGTTGCGCCTCCATGGCTGCTTCCATCTGCGCGGCCAGATCGTGCGGGGTTTTGAGATCCACCTCAGACTCTTCCATGAGCTTGAGCAGATTGCGTTGCACGCCGGTGCGGGATACGTCGGGTCCCACCAGGTTGCCGGATGAAGCTATCTTGTCGATTTCATCCAGATAAATAATACCGTACTCGGCCAGCTTGATGTCGCCGTTGGCCTCGCGCACCAGATCGCGCACCAGGTCTTCGACATCGCCGCCCACATAGCCGGTTTCGCTGAACTTGGTGGCGTCCGCTTTGACAAAAGGCACGCCGATCTTTTTAGCGATGAGTTTGATGATATAGGTCTTGCCCACGCCCGTCGGGCCGATCATGAGAATGTTGCTCTTGATGTTGCCCACCAATTCACCGATGCCGTCGGTAAAAGTCTCCAACTTCATACGGTTAAAATGCGTGGCAATCTTGGTGGCCAGTACTTCAAGCGCTTCCTCCTGACCCACCACATACTGTTGCAGAAACGCCTCCAACTCGGAGGGTCTAAGACTGAAATTAATTTTCGGGGTCGGACGTTCACCGCCGCCGCCATGGGGAGTTTCGCCGGTGGCATCGGGTTCGGGCGGAATAACGATGCGGTCTCCGTATTTATTTCTTAAAAACTCGGATACGTCCTTGCGCAACTGATCCGCATTGGGTATGTTTTTGTTGTCTGCCATAGTGTTCTTACCACTAATAAATTATGCATTTCCATCCAGTAGATGAAACTCATTCATCCAGGATCGTTTATATCTTGATCTATTAAACAAAAAGGAAAGCGGTTTTGTTCCTGGAATAGGCCTTACCTATCCTTGGATGCTTGTGATAATACCTCGACCAAAATTGAGCGATATGTACTCGAAAAACAACCTTGCGAAGGTTGGAAACCTTCGCAAGGGCTACAGCCATATTCCCGGCTGGACGCCATATGGAGGATTACGCCGCCTGGATCACATCCATGCTGATATCCAGCACCCGCGCGGAATGGGTCAGAGCGCCGATGGAGATAAATTCAACGCCGGTCTCTGCTACGGCGCGTACATTATCAAGAGAGACGCGTCCGGAGGCTTCCAGAGGAATTTGATGATTGACGCGCTTGACACATTGCGCCATGAGTTCCACAGACATGTTGTCCAGCATGATGCGCTCCACGCCCAATTGCAGCGCTTCCTCGACCTCGGCGAGGTCTTTGGTTTCTACTTCAATGTCTGCATGAAAATTGTGCATCTCCATATATTGCCGGCATCCCTGCACCGCCCGGCTGATGCCGCCGCTGGCAGCGATATGATTGTCTTTGATCAGAAACAGATCATATAAACCCATACGGTGATTCTTGCCGCCGCCGCAGGCCACAGCGTATTTTTCCAGCCGTCGCCAGCCGGGCGTGGTCTTGCGCGTATCCAGTATCTGCGCATCCGTTCCGGCGATGCGATCCACATACTGCCGGGTCAAAGAGGCGATGCCGGACAAGCGGCCGAGGAAATTCAACGCGGTTCGTTCCGCTGTGATCAACGACCCGGCCTGACCGGCGAGATTACAGACCACATCACCGGATTGAACGAGATCACCATCTCGAAAATGAAATTCCAAAGCAGATTGCCGGTTAACATGCAGAAAAACCTGTTCGCAGATTTCCACGCCACACAGAACGCCTTCCTGCTTTACGATTATCTCTGCACGTATCTGCGCCTGCGCAGCAAACAACGCCTGCGTGGTTATATCGCCGCGATCATGCAAATCCTCAGCCAGAGCATGCAGGATGACGGACTGCACATCATGCAACAATTGCTTATCCATCACGATTTTTTCCCTGACAGCGCCATCTCGGCATCGATCTCTTGCACCCGGTCTGCGGCAACCCGGCCGAATTGATCTTCGGCGCCCAATTCGCGCACAATGCTCTGAAACAGAGAACGCGCCTTGGCCAATTCGCCCAACTTGTAATAAGCCTGGCCGGCCTCGTAAACCGCAGTCGTTCCCCAGGGCAATTTGGTCGGTGCGCAGACATATTTCACTTTTAGATATTCGATGATCGCTTCCTGGGGTTGTCCGCGTTCATTAAAGGATTTGGCTATCCAGTATTGCACCTCTGCCTCGGTCTCTGCATCCACCAGCCATTTCAAATCCTTTAAATAAGCGATTGCGCGTTCATACTCTTTCATATTGATCAGAAAGATGCCCAATTGCACCTTGCGCATGGTCATGTCTTCTGCATTGGGAAACGTCTGCATATATTCACGAAGCAGTGCAATGCCGCGATCCCACATGCGCACATCATCATAAACGCGGATGAGCAATTGCATGGCCTGTGCGCGTTCCGGAGCAGCGTCCTTTAATTCGTAGGCCTTGCGACCGGCGGCAATGCAGTTTTCAAACTGCTGATTGGCATAATAAAACTCGCCCAATGTTACAAAAGCCGCGCCAATGGCATGCGCATCGCGATATTTATCCGGAATGGCAATCAGTATTTTCAAAGCCTCTTCATTTTTATTGAGAATGATGTAAAGTCGGGCCAGACCCAAATCGCCCCGGGCCGCTTCAGGCGTTTCTTTGTACTTGGAGCTTACGTCCTTGAACAACGTTTCGGCGTTTTTAAACTCTTTGGCCGCCAGCTGCAATTCCGCTTCGGCAAGCATGAACTGCGCTTCGGAACTGCGATTCGAGTACTGCTTTTTAAACAGTTCAATCAGTGTTTTCGCCCGGGCGAAATTATTCAAACGGAATTCACACAGCACCTCCCGGGTTGCTGCCCAGGTTTGCGCCTCCGGATCCGCGACATTTTTAAGCAAAAGATAATTCTTCCTGGCCTCGCTGAATTTCCCCTGATCAAAATAAGAATCAGCCAACCGCCGCTGCGCGATAACCGCCAGGCTGTCCTGGCCATAAAGGCTGAGCAATTCTTCATAATGACCAGTGGCAGCTTCACTAAAGCCCATTTGCGAGGACAGTTCCGCCATGCGCAACAGGGCATGAGGCCGATGACGACCCGCGGTGTTTTTCAGGTAATAATCCTGATAAGCCCTGAGCGCCAGTGCCGGATCACCCAGAGCCTCGCGTGTTTGGGCATTGAACCACAACAGCTCATCATCGGCGATGCCCGGGAAAAAAAGCGCCATGTCGCCAAACGCACGCGTTTTAAGTGCGTCGTCCAAACAGGTTTGCGCCTGTGCTGATTTTCCCAATTTGAACAACAATTCACAAATGCGTCGATCCGCACGTTTCGCCAAATCGCAATAGTAGAACTGTCGGGAAATGTCTTGATAGAATTGCAAGGCTTGGGCCCATTGTCCCTGTCGCATGTTCAGACCCGCCAGATGCCACAAGGCCTGCACGCTCTCCGGATGATTGGGAAAGGTCTGGAGCAATCGTTGGTAAGCCAACGCCGCAGAATCAGGTCTCTGCATTTTGCGATACAGATCGCCCAACAGCATCAATGCCTCAGGCTGCGGCGTTTGGGATTCAGCGGTTAAAGAGCGACATATATGCAGGCCCTGCAGGAGCATGGCAGCGCCGCTGTCTCCGGCTGCCTGGAAATAACTTGCCGCCAGTTGTCGCTGTATTTGGTTCTGTAATGAATCCGGCAGAGCGAGCAGCGTCTTTTGCGTCTCAAGATTATGTACCAATTCGATGCGCTGTCTTGGATCGCTTAATTCATTCCATTGTGCAAGAAACAATTGATCCGCTAAATCATTACCGTAGCCTTTTTCCTGCAACAAGGCGACCGTTTGCTGCAGGCTATTATAATGAGTCTGGCGATCGTCCGGTTTTTCATCATACTGAGATTTTTTCATCAGGTATAAATGACAAACGCCCTGCAAATACTGCGCCCTATGCTGCAATTCGGCATCCAGATTCATGTTGGATAAAAGCGACAATGCCTGTTGATAATCCCGGAACGCATAGATCAATTTTTCCGCCCATTGCAAAGCCAGACGCTTTTTATCTTTTGCAGAGAATTGTTCAGCGATGAATTGCTGCAACTGCGTCTGCAATTCCTCGGCAGCCGCGGGTTTGAAATGGCTCAAGTAGTAAATGCGTTTTTGCGCGTCTTGAACCTGGTCGGCTGCCGGATAGGATACAATGTACTTTTGATACAGAGACCGGGCGTCGCTGCTGCGACCCTGTTGTTCGTAACAGTGTGCCAAAGCATACAAGGCGTCATCCTGCAACGGACTTGACGGATAGAGTTCCAGTAACGTAGTATAGGCGCTATTGGCCGCGACATAATCTTTGAAATAGTTATTTTGTATCTCTGCCAACCTGAACAACAGCTCGTCGCTCTCATAGCCCGGTTGATGCACATATCGGCGCAGAAGCCGCAGCGCGTCTGCCGGATTTCTTTGTTCGCATAAAAGACGGCTGCTCTCGATCAGTGCGAATTGCCGCAAGCTTTTATCAACACCGGCGCTATCGGGTTTGGTGAGCAGCGATTGATATTTATTCAGGGCGTCCTGAATCCGTTTTAATTTTTGACAGGTCAGGGCTTGACGAACTATGATTTGCTCTTCGGTGCCTTTAATCAAATTGTAGCTTTCCAGGGCCGGTTGATATTCACCCAGGGCATAATGATTGTCGCCTTGCAATTGGATCAATTGAGATTTTTCTTTGATCTGCGGATGTTTGGCCAGCAAAACGGCAATCGTCTGATTAGAGTTTTGATAATCGCCGCGATAGTGCAGCAGATGCGCATAATACAAGGCCAAAGCGCCGGTTGAATCGGCAGCAGGCGCACTCTGCAGGACGGTTTGAAAAATGCTGTCCGCCTTGCGATAGCGGCCCATTTCATAAAGAACGCGACCGCGCAGATAATTGGCTTTAACAGCCATATCGCTTTCAACGCGCTCGCCTAAAATGCGATCCAGTTCCTGCAGGGCTTGCAGTGGTTTATGTTCCTGATAGCGAATAGAGGCGATCAAGTAGCGGACCTCAAATCGCAAGGGATCTGTGGGATACTGTTCAAGAAAAGCAAAAGCGGCATCCAGACCGCGTTGATGGTCGCCGGCCTTGAAAAATTCACGACCGGCATTCAGCAGCGCCTGCGGTCCCAAAGGGCTTTTGGGCACGAACAGACGCAAGCGCTCATAGCTGAGCGCCGCCTCGATGGGCTGTCCGGCTGCAGAAAGCAATTTGGCGCGATTGAATAACGCCTGATCGATAAATGCCGATTGGGGATATTTTAAAATTAATTGCAGATAAATATCCATGGCTTTGCCGGCATCGGGCAAGGCCGCATAGGCTTCTGCGGCGCGAAAAAGCGCTTCCGGAGCGCGCGGGCTGGTTGCATAATCGCCGGCGAATTTTAAAAACTGCAAGCCGGCCAAATCCTGCATGCCTTTGGCAGCCAGCTGTCCGGCAAAACGAAAATCCTGATCCTCTTGCAGAATAGTCGTTTGCGCCAGCAGCAACGGGCAAATCATGAAAAGCACAAAGAAAATCTTACGCATCGTTATAAAATCTCCAATTTTGCAAACGGTAATACCAGACGCTTCTCGCCCCACATGTCAAAAAGCACCATCAGCTTGACCGAGCCGTTGGACTTTTCCACTTTTAATATTGTACCTTTGCCGAAAGAGTTGTGTTTCACGCGCAGACCGACGCGCAACTCGACCTGCTCCTGAGATTCGTTTTCATAATCCGGCATGGGTTCGCTTTTTGGCGTCCGCGTCGGCGTTATTTCTCTTTTCGGCGGCGCCAGATACGGCATTTCGACAACGACGAATGCATCATCAAGCTCTTTCAGGAACCGGGACGCCGGACTGGAGCTGCGGTCGCCAAAGCGGCGACGGCTGCGCGCCCAGGAAAGATATAATTTTTCTTTGGCCCGGGTAGCGCCTACATAAAATAACCGGCGCTCTTCCTCCAGGGCCACCTGGTCGGACAGGCTTTTACTGATGGGGAACAATCCTTCTTCCAAACCGGCAATAAAGACCACGTCAAATTCAAGACCTTTAGCGCTGTGCAACGTCATCAGGGTTACAGCATTGGCGCGATCGTTCCACATGTCGATATCAGCGGACAACGTAACGCTTTCCAAAAAATGCTCCAGCCGCGCTTCCGGACCCGATAATTGGCAAAACTCGGCGATGGCATTGAGCAATTCGCGTACGTTCTCTGCGCGGTTTAAAGACTCGAACGTGTTCTCCTCTTTAAATTGGCGCAGAATGCCGATCTCATCCACCAAACCGGCAGCCAACTCTTTGGGCGACAGATGATTGCGCAAATCGTCGTACTTGTTCATCATCTGGTGAAATTCCCGCATTCGATCAGCCGCTTTTTTCGGAATGCCGGGTATCTGATTCGGCTCAGTCATGGCGTCCAGAATGCGCAGCTTTTTTTCTACCGCAAAAGCTTCCAGCCGTCCGACGGTAGCATCGCCGATGCCGCGTGCAGGATTGTTAATCGCGCGTCGCAGGCTCATCATATCTGCCGGATTCACCAATAAACGTAGATAGGCCAGCACGTCTTTGACCTCTTTGCGTTCATAAAATTTCAAGCCGCCGACGATAATATAGGGAATGCGTTCCCGGCGCAGGGCTTCTTCAAAAACACGGGACTGCGCGTTGGTACGATACAAAATAGCCAGGTCGGCGAAATTGCGCTTATCGGTGCGCATTTCTAACGCAATTTTATGCACCACCATACGTGCTTCATCGAGATCGTCCTCCACTTTGAGTATGGTGACCATCTCGCCTGTTGGACGATCGGTCCATAATTGCTTTTCGTGCCGTTGCCGGTTGTTTTTAATGACCGAGTGTGCGGCGGAGAGAATATTTTTCACAGATCGGTAGTTTTGTTCCAGGCGATATTTGGCGCAACCAGGATAATCCTTTTCAAAATCCAGAATATTGCGAATTTCGGCGCCGCGCCAACGATAGATGGACTGATCGTCATCGCCGACCACGCTGATGTTCTTGTACTTGGCGGCCAGAATGCGCAGAGCGATATATTGCGCATAGTTGGTGTCCTGGTATTCATCCACCATAATGTAGCGAAACCGATCCTGATAGAACTCTTTGACCAGGGGATAGAGTTCAAACAATTCGATCGGTTTGATTAACAGGTCGTCAAAATCCATCGCATTCAATTCGGACAAACGGCGTTGATAGGTCTGGTAGATTTGACCGATGATCCGCGCCTGCTCGTTGTCCGCGCTTTTGATATAATCATCAGGTCGAATGAAACCGTTCTTGGCCATGCCGATATGATAACCCACCAAACGGGGCGGCATTTGTTGGACGGAAAGGTTCATGTCCAGAAGAATGCTTTTAATAAGCGCCTGTTGATCTTCTTCATCATAAATGGTGAAACTGGGCGTAAAACCGATGCGTTCCGCTTCACGGCGCAACAGTCGGGCAAACAAGGAGTGAAAGGTGCCGATCCACATGCCGGTAACAAAATGCGGCGCCAGTTTGCGCACCCGTTCGCGCATTTCTCCGGCAGCCTTGTTGGTAAAAGTCATGGCGAGAATTTCGCGAGGTTCAGCCAGACCGTTGGCCAGAATATAGGCGATGCGATAGGTCAACACGCGCGTTTTTCCAGATCCGGCGCCGGCCAGAATCAATACGGGTCCATCGGTGTGTTTGACCGCTTTGCGTTGTTCCTCATTGAGATCGGATTGCAACCATTCCGGATCCTGTACTGCTTTGCTTGTCTTTGGTTTACTCACGACGCTCTCTGTCCTCTTTTTTGTCGCGACAGTTGGCGTCGCAAGTCATCCAAATTTCGTTTCGCACGCAGATGTTGTGCAAGCGTTCTGGAAAAATAGTGCCGGCCGTGTCCATCGGCCACGAAATAAAGATAATCGGTAGCAGCCGGATACAAGGCAGCCAGAATGGCTTTTTTGCCCGGATTGTTGATCGGCCCGGGCGGCAGGCCGGGATAAAGATAGGTGTTGTACGGCGAATTGATTTGCAGATCGCGCAGCAACAATCGGCGCGGTCCATCCTGAATGATGTATTGAATGGTAGGATCAGCCTGCAACGGCATGCCTACATGCAAACGGTTGTGATATACCGAAGAGATGGCCGCCAATTCGCTGTCCGCCTTGGCCTCGGCCTGGATAATCGCCGCCAGGGTGATGATTTCCTGCACAGAAAAGCCCAACTCTTGCGAGCGCTCCTGCAACGTATCCCACACCGTTTTTTTAAACTGCTGCAGCAATTGATTAATCGTCTGTTTCTCCGTGACGCCCCAGGTAAACAAATAGGTTTCCGGCAGCAGATAGCCTTCTAAAGAGGTTGCCGGGATCGCCCACTTGCTCAACAAGGTTGAATCCTGAATCAATCCCATGAATCGGGTAGAGTCCAGATCCAACTTGCGTTGAAAAATCGCAGCGATGGCGGTGGCGCGCAATCCTTCCGGCACAGTAACGCGAGTATATATTTGCGGTCCCTCTGTCAAGGCCTTGATGACGTGATAGTTGGAACTGTGTTTGGGCAAAGAAAAGTGGCCGGCGCGCAAAGCGTTCTTTTTTTGCATCAGGAAAAGCGCCCACTTGAATCGTTTTTCACTCTCGATAATGCCGGTGCGATACAGCTGTGCAGTAATTTGATCAGTGGAGGCGCCGTACCTGATTTTTATCTCGGCTTTTTCCTGTCCCTTGCCGGAGAAGAAAGGGCTGAACAGGGCGTGAACGACCGGCGCCAGGGTAGCCAAAAGAAACAGGACAACCAGGCCGGTTAAAAACCGCGATAACGGAATTCTGATGATTTTAAATTGCAAAATGCTTTCCTTAAATAATCAGGAACAGGTCGTACAAAAAATGGGTATAGACCGCAACACTCAAGCCGCGGGTGGTGCATAACAGGCAGTACAGGAGCCCGGCGATCAGACGAAAGACGGCTGTATAATCCCAGCGAATAAAAAAAACGTCGTAATGGAATATGGTGAATAGAAATGAAGAGGTCACCGCCATCAGCAGGTAAACATAAATAGGGTGCTCTTGCCATCGCCGTAAAATCAGCTGCACCGGCAGCATGAACAGCAATCCGCGAAACAACAGTTCTTCATACACGCCGGCGCCCATTGCCAACATGATGGGATTGCTTGCGCCGCCAAACGAGGGCGCGGATAAAGTAATGCCGGTAATGATGCGATGAATCACCAATCCCATGACGCTGGCGTACATGGCGCCTTCGATGATGGGATAAAAGAAAAACGGCACCGTGATTCTGACCCGTCCTCTTTCGTTTCGCCAGATATACATCAAACAAAGCGCGACCGGAACAGCCAGCACCACCCACCCGGCGGGGCCAAATTCATGAATCGGGTATTTGATGAGTACATCCGCTTTGTTGCGCAATATGGCATGTCGGCCGGATTGCGCCTGCCAGGCCAATAACTCGTACAGTATCAACAAGGGCGTTGCGGTAATCAAACCGAACAGCAGATATCGCGACTGCCGCAGATAGCCTCGGGCGCCGAACAGCGGACTGTAAAATTTTTCCTGTTTGGGGGACACGCGTTACTTTTTCCTAATGGTCTTAAGCAATATGCTGCAGGACACCGAGTTGCCGTAAAATTACGGAACGTCCGGGGCCTGGATTTTATCGAAAATCATCCTATCTGTCATGCTGCAGTGAAGCATCAGTTCGCCGATTATTCACGGCGTGGTGGCCAAAACAGCGACGCGGACAAATCCTTGGCCTTGAGCAATTTGTGCTCGAAAAACAACCTTGCGAAGGTTGGCAACCTTCGCAAGGATGATCAACTTTAGATATTAATTTAGCAATAAATTTTCGGAATTGCACCAGGAAATATTGGCAGGATCAATAACCCACGGCAGCGCCTTCTGCTCGATGATCGGCAGCGCCCAGGAGAACGTTGTTCTCTGCATCAAAAGCGATGCTGTGCGCTTCACCCATATAAGAACGTTCTGCAAGATTGTGGCCCATTTTTTTCAGATTTTCGATAACATCCATCACCAATCCCTGCCGATCATAGCGAATGACATCCGGCAACCATTGATGATGAAATCGCGGCGCATCGACCGCTTCTTGGATATTCATTTTAAATACGACGCTGT
Source organism: uncultured Cytophagia bacterium (assembly GCA_964387285.1). Lineage (GTDB taxonomy): Bacteria > Zhuqueibacterota > Zhuqueibacteria > Residuimicrobiales > Residuimicrobiaceae > Anaerohabitans. The sequence continues at coordinate 19,470 of CAYLWO010000104.1, forward strand.
TGAGTATGGTCTGCATGACCGTATTGATGATGGTCGGTCCACCGGGAGACCCGACAACCAGATACAGTTTTTTATCGCGCGTCAAAATCGTCGGCGTCATGCAGGAGAGCATGCGTTTTCCCGGCATGATGGCGTTGGCTTCGTTTTGCACCAGTTGATATAAATTGGGAAATCCGGGTTTGGCGCTAAAGTCGTCCATTTCATTGTTGAGCAAAAAACCGGCGCCCTCCACCACCGCATAGCAACCATAGCTGCTGTTCAAAGTTGTGGTCACGCTCACAGCCATGCCGTCGCTGCTGGCTACCGAATAATGGGTGGTTTGTTCACTTTCCTGATATTGTCGGGGTTCCCCGGCGCGAATGTTCTTTGCCGGTGTGGCGCGATCCGGCAACACGTTCTTCATTGATTCAGCAGCATAACTTTTGGATAACAGCCCGGCCATGGGCACTTGCACAAAATCGGGATCGCCGAGATATTCGGCGCGATCGGCAAATGCCCGCATCATCGCTTCGGTTACATAATGAATATACTGCGATGAATTATGCCCCATGGACGCCAAATCCAAAGGAGCCAACATATTCAACATCTGCATAATGGCTATTCCGCCGGAACTGGGCGGTCCCATAGAAATGATTTCATACTCTTTGTAACTGCCGAGTAAAGCGGGGCGTTCGATTGCACGATAAGCCGCGAGATCAGCTAAAGTTATCAGGCCTTGATTACGCTGCATGTCTTCGCTGATTTGTCGACTGATTGCGCCTTGATAAAAGGCTATAGAACCCTGTTTGGCGATGAGTTTCAGGGTGGCAGCCAGAGATTTTTGTCGAAATATCTCGCCCGCAACATAACAAGAGCCGTCTGCTTTGTAAAAAACACGAGCGGTGCTGGGGAATTTTTTAAAATCTTCCTGCATGGTACAAAAACTTTCGGCCTGCATTTCTGAAAGCGGAAAACCCTTTTGCGCCAAACGAATGGCCGGCTTTATCACCTCCGGCAACGACAGCGTGCCGTATTTTTCCAAGGCCAGGCATAAACCCGCAACGCTGCCGGGAACTCCGGCTGCCAGATAACCGATCTGGCTTTTTTCCGGATCAAGACTGCCGTCTTTAAGCAGATACATGTCGCGATGAGCTGCAGCCGGCGCTTTTTCGCGATAATCGAACGTAGTCGTTCTCCCGTCCGGAAAGCGGATAACCATGAATCCACCGCCGCCTAAATTGCCGGCTGTGGGATGAACGACAGCCAGAGCAAAACCCACGGCCACCGCCGCGTCCACGCTGTTGCCGCCTTTTTTCAACATCTCTACGCCTGCTTCAGAAGCCAGTCGTTGGGCCGATACCACCATGCCATGAGTTGCCTTGACCGGACGGGGGGATACCCCCCAGGATGAATGTATTGTGATGATGATGAAAATGAAAAGAGCATGGATTTTTCGCATGAGGACACCTAAAAATTGTTACAGAATATTGTATTAAAACGGACGGCCAATAACTCGTTTTTAAATCCGTGACCGTTTCTGCCATTTGCGCAGTTGCTTCAAGGTCAGACAATTCAGCACATTCTTCTTTTCCGCCCATCCTCGGCGCGCTGTGGCAACTCCGTAATGCATCATGGGGAGATGGTCCGGATGGTGCGCGTCTGTGTTGATGCACAACATGACACCCCTGGCTATCGCTGCGCGCGCATTCACATCGGACAGATCCAAACGATCCCAATAAGAGTTGATCTCCAACGCGGTGCCGGTTTCTGCCGCAACCTTTATCATCTTTTCAATGTCCACCTCATAACCCTCTCGGCGGGAGAGCAAGCGACCGGTCGGGTGACCGATCACATCCACGTAAGGGTTGCGCATGGCCGCGATAATTCGAGCCGTGGGATCTGTCTTGAAGGAGCTGTGAATCGAGGCGATGACAAAATCCAGTTCCGCTAATATATCATCGGGATAATCCAAAGTACCGTCGGCGAGGATGTCCACTTCGACGCCGCACAGCGCAACAAAAGGCGACAGGGTTTTGTTCAATTCTTTGATGGCTTTGATCTGACCATGCAGACGTTCCACATCCAAACCGTTTGCATAACGGGCAGAACGAGAGTGGTCGCAAAACGCCATATAGTCATAGCCCATGGCGGCTACCGCTGCGGACATATCCTGTAACGTCAGCTGACCGTCGCTGTAGACGGAATGGACATGGAGATCCGAACGGATATCCTTGAAATCCACCAATTCCGGAATATGGTTTTGCAGAGCGGCTTCGATTTCACCGCGATCTTCGCGCAGCTCGGGCGGCATCCATTGCATGCCGAGGTTGGCATAAATATCTTTTTCATCTTTGCCGCCAATCTGCCGATCCCCTTTAAAAATGCCGTACTCGTTAATTTTCAACGACAGTTTTTTGGCGAACTCGCGCAATTTAACGTTGTGTTCCTTAGAACCGGTGAAATATTGCAGCGCAGCGCCAAAGCTTTCCGGCGCTACCGCGCGCAGGTCCATTTGCACGCGATCGTTAAAAATCACGCTGCCTTTGGTGTCGCCGGCGCCGAGCACGCGGGAGACGCCCGGCATGTGCACAAAGAGCTGCACCAACTCGGCGCCATGTACGGTTTCGGCCAATAGATCGATGTCATGCACGGTTTCCTTGCCGCGGCGCAAAGAACCAGCCGGCGACAGGCGGCCCAATTTGTTCCCCGCCTTTTCTTTAAGATAATCCACCACCGATTGGCACAGCGGCACAGCCAAACCGATGGAAATGCGCTCGCCGGCGCTTTTCACCAACTGCAGACCTTTGCGAATATTGTCGACTTTTTTTTCACCCAGTCCGGGCAATTGCGCCAAGCGACCGTCATCGATAACCAGCTGTAAATCCCGTAGAGTCTCCACACCCAATTGCCTGAAAGCAAGTGCGGCTGTCTTTGGACCAAAATTGGGAATACTGAGCAGGGCAAACAGTTCTTTGGGAGATTTTTTTGCCAATTCCAGCCGCTGTTGAATTTCACCGGTTCGCAGAAATTCATCGATATGGGTCTGTAACCCCTTGCCGATGCCCGGCAGCTCTGCCAATCGGTTTTCATTCCACAACAGCTCTATGTCTTCCGGCATTTCGCTGATGGTGCGCGCGGCCTTGCGATAGGCGTTGATCTTGAAAATCACTTCACCGTGAAATTCCAAGAGATCGGCGATTTGCTCCAAAACGGCAGATACAGTTTTGTTTTTCATAATGGGCTTTTATGGTTTTATTATACTTCAGATTAAAATGAACAGTTATTCATTCAACGCAGATGATTTTCAGACAACGCCATATCTGCGTCTATCTGCGCAATCTGCGGATTATCTTTCTTGCATCATCTGCCAAACTTTAGTTTTTTCGCAGATGTCGCAGATTTACGCAGATGAGTTTCGGATGGCCTCTTATCTGCGTCTTTCTGCGCAATCTGCGGATTATCTTTCTTGCATCATCTGCCAAACTTTAGTTTTTTCGCAGATGTCGCAGATTTACGCAGATGAGTTTCGGATGGCCTCTTATCTGCGTCTTTCTGCGCAATCTGCGGATTATCTTTCTTGCATCATCTGCCAAACTTTAGTTTTTTCGCAGATGTCGCAGATTTACGCAGATGAGTTTCGGATCGCATCTTATCTGCGTCT
>CAYLWO010000105.1:0-22681 GCA_964387285.1 uncultured Cytophagia bacterium
TTGTTCCAATATTTTGCGCGCCTCGGTTTCCGGTTTGTTCCATGCCCGTGCCGCCTGGGCAGTGGTGAACGGCACAATGGGCAGCAAGGCCGTCAATCTCGCCTCTTCTTCATTGAAGAGCATTTTAAGGATTTGGTAAAGCAGTTCCGACGGTGTGGCGCCCTGTGGAAATTTATTGAGGCGTTCCGTCAAATCAGCGTAAGCGGATTTTAGAGCATGGTGTGCCATTATCGTCTCCAGTCTTTCGTGGATTTTGGCGCAAAAGACAGCCACTCAACTTGCAGTACATTAACCGAATGACTCTGAAAGCCTGTTGAAATTAAAAAAAATTTTTTTATATTACTACACGATTTTCGAAAAATTACGCCAACTCATACCGGACACGAACAGGAAAGGATTAATGATGAAAACCGATAAAAATTTACAGGAAGCTTTTGCCGGCGAAAGCCAGGCCAATCGCCGCTATCTCGCCTTTGCGAAAAAAGCTGAAGCGGACGGCTATGCGATGATTGCCCGCTTGTTTCGCGCCGCTGCAGAGGCCGAAACCATTCACGCGCACGCTCATCTGAAAAATATGGGCGGCATCAAGAGCACCCTGGAAAACCTGCAGGCTGCGGCAGAGGGAGAAGCTTACGAATATCAAAAAATGTATCCCCCTTTTCTGGCTGAGGCGGAAGAAGAGAGCCAAAAAGCCGCAGCCAATGGTTTTCGCTTTGCCAAGGAAGCTGAAAAGGTGCATTATGAGCTGTACAGCAAAGCATTCAATACGCTGAAGGACGGCCATGATCTTGCCAACGACGTTGTCTATCTTTGTCCTGTTTGCGGCAACATAGAAATCGGCCCTGGCGGTCCGGAAAAGTGCGAAATCTGCGGCCTCAGTCGCAGCAAATACGTCGAGATAAAATAGCGCGCAAATTATTTATACAGTTCCTGGAATTCCAGGAACTGTATAAATGCGCTCCCGGTGTTTTAAACCCGTGCGACAATCGCAGGAGATGTCATCCTAAAGCCTGCCGTCATCGATTCCAGAAATCACCATCGACTGTCTTGGGCAGGCTGAAGGATCTGTTCGCGTTTATTCTTCCTGTCGAATCCCGCCACCGCCAATCAACAAACGGACAAAAGGACCTTGAATACCCAGTGACGGTCCACCCGAGGTCAACTCTTCATCAAAGACCCAATCTCCTTTTATCGGTGTGAATTGATAGCCGATGCGCAAGCCCAGGGCCATGCCGCCCTCGGCATTTTTTTCCTTTTTCATTATGATGATTTTATCCATGCCAATGCCGATGGACACCATAAAGCCGGCGATGGACAGTTGCGAACCTCGATTCGGATTGGCCAATACTTCTTCAAAAGACGGCGTGCCGGTTTCCATGATTTTCAACGACAGGGCGCCGCCGCCCACGCCACAATAAGGATAAATGTTGCACAGTTTCTTGTGGTGTACGAGTACTCCGAAATTGAACAAGCCATATCCTCCGCTGGCGGTCAGGTGATATCCCTTGCTGTCGGTTTTATTCCCCCATAACGCATAGCCCTCGCCGCCCAGGATAAAATTTTTCACAACGCCATATCCGAGACCACCCATGCCGTAGAATTGATTAGAGAGCGCTCCATAACCATAATCCGCCAGGCTGGCGTTCAATTTATCCAAATTCGATTGCTCCCATGAAATCGTAAAAAATCCGCGTCCTTCTGATTGACGTTGTGCTCGGGCAAGGCTGCAAGATAGAGCAAGACTCATCACCAACAATAAACGCGTGTTTTTCATACCGTCCTCCTTTTGGATTTTGCTGCTAATGTAAGAAATTTCGGATACGGGAAGCAAATAGAAAATGAAATTTTATTTAGCATAAAACTCTGGCCTGTTTTTTGATCATTTCATTGTGACGAAAAAAGGTTTGTTTATAATTGAAATTATAAAGTATTAAAAATATTATAGATAAAAGGTAGTAACAATTTTAGTAAACAGACAATTGTGACATCAAGGCATCAATTACATGGATGAGTGTAGAAATTAAGTAACAAAACATACAAAAATTCAATGGGAAAGGCTGGTTATGAAAAAGCGATTGTGTTTTTATCTTACCATGTTAGGGGGCGTGTTACAGGCATTATCTGTTTTTGCTCAGACGCCATATTGGTGGGACAATCCTCAGGGTTATCAACGATTCCATCGTGTGGTGACGACCGGCATTATTGCCAATCAAACAACCACTGCGGAAGGAAGTCAGGCTCAGTTTGTTACCGCTGTGGTCGACGTTCCCAACGATTATGAAGCCAGCCTGACCAAATCCATTTGGGTGCAGGTTTCATGGCATGTAACTCAGGGAACCGGTGAATTAATCACCGGCGTCAATCAACATCGCATCATGTGGTTGAACGGCCTGACGAATCAATGCCCGGCAACGCCCAGGGAATCCTATCCGGCGCCTGATGGCCAGGGTTATCTCATGGATATGGGCGCCTTTACTCCGGATGCACCATATACTATTGGGCGAGAGTTGACCTATGACGCCATCACACCGCAGCCTGAATGTGAACGTCTGGAAATACGTTTTGTTGTAGATAACAACAGTCGACTGGAATATCAGATAGAAGTGCAGACGGTTTGTCTTTCTCTGGATTGGGGCGATGCGCCGGACAACCTTACCGCTTTTCCGGATTACCCCACTTTATCCGTGAGCAATGGCGCACGGCATGTCCTCATCCCCAATCTGCGCATGGGAAGTCTTACAGACGCTGAGGGGGATGGTCAACCCAGTGCCAATGCTGATGGCGACGACGTTGCTGCATCTGATGATGAAGACGGTCTGACCGATCCATTGCCTTTGACATTAATCATCGGCACAACACCAGCTGTTCACTTGAGCGTGACGACGCCGCAACCAACAACACAAGTTACCTTGGCCGGCTGGATTGACTATAATCATGACGGCAATTGGGACAACACCACCGAACGCGCTGTGGCAACCCTCACCGGCAGTGGCAATGTGACTCTGACATTCCCGCAAGTGCCCACAGGTTATGCCGGACCGAGCTATGCACGTTTTCGTCTCTCCACTGATGCAGCGTCTGTGGCAAATGCTGCTGGAATTGCACCCGACGGCGAAGTGGAAGACTACCTTGTCAATATCACCGCAGCTACCTTTGACTGGGGTGATGCACCGGAAAATATGACCGGCTATCCCAGCTATCCGGTCACAGCAATTAACAATGGCGCCAGACATCTCGTCATTCGCGGCCTGTACCTGGGTGTGGATGTGGATCCTGAACAAGATGGCCAACCCAGCGCCGGCGCAATAGGCGATGACAATAACAATACCGGCAGCAGCGATGATGAAACCGGAGTCAACCTTGCTTCGTTGAATTTAACCGTTGGCGTAGCGCCGGTGGTTCCGGTTGACGTCACATCAGCATTGCCTGGAACTGTTTATGTTTCCGGCTGGATCGATTACAATGGCAATGGTCAATGGGAGAACGGCGAATATGCTTCGGCCAATCGTTCCGGTTCCGGCTCGGTGAACCTGGTATTTCCGGTTGTACCGGCCAACTCGGTCACTGCAACCTATGCCCGCTTCCGTCTGAGCAGCAATGTCAGTCAGATAACACTGCCCACCGGCCAGGCAGACAACGGCGAAGTGGAAGATTATCCGGTGATGATTTCTCCGGATCATAATCTGGATTTTGGTGATCTACCGGAACCGCTGCAACCCGGACCGGGCAATCCGCGCTATCCGACCACGTTGGCCTGGAACGGTGCGCGTCATGTTGTCACGCGCGGCTTGTATATGGGTCAGACTGCTGATCCGGATGCCGAAGCAGACGGTCAGCCGTCCAGTGATGCCTCTGGTGACGATAACGCTGTTACTGATGATGAAGACGGCATCCTGGTGCCCAACACCCAACTGGTGTTCAGGGAAAATCAGCCGCATACCGTGAATGTCACAGTGCATACGCCCAGTAATATGACGGTTTATCTTAACGGTTGGGTCGACTTTGATGTAGACGGCAACCAGGATCCCAATGAAATCGCCACAGGCAGTTTTACCGGCAGCGGCAACGGCATGGTGGCGCTGAATTTCCCGGCTCTGCCTACAGGTATGGGCGGTCGCAATACGTATGCCCGCTTCCGATTAAGCACTGATCCAACGGCTATTTCTTTGCCTACCGGCCTGGCACAAGACGGGGAAGTGGAGGATTACATGGCGCAGTTGGAAGTGCCGGTCGAACTTTCGGCATTTTCAGCGGTGTACAACAGCGGCGGCGTTCTTATCGAATGGACCACACAGACCGAAACTGAAAACATGGGTTTTGATCTATATCGTTCCGAATCTGTTGACGGTGCTTTTACCAAGATCAACGCGACCATGATTCAGGGCGCCGGCAGCAGCCAGATCAGCCATGATTATTCCTTTGTGGATCAAAACATCAGCGGCGGCCGCACCTATTTTTACAAGCTGACGGATGTGCGTTATGACGGCATCACCACATTTCATGGTCCTATCAGCGTCCAGGTTCCGGTGGCCATGAACTTGCTGTTGCAGAATTATCCCAATCCGTTCAATCCGCAGACCAAGATCACTTTTAAATTAGTGGAATCCAGTCAGGTGGAGTTGGCTGTTTATAACCTGCAAGGACAGCGCGTGCGCAGTTTAACCGTACAAACCATGCCCGCCGGCGAGCATACGATTGTCTGGGACGGCAAAGACGAAAACGGCAGCATCATGCCCAGCGGCGTTTATATTTATAAATTGAGATCCAACAACTATGAAGAGAGCAAGCGGATGGAGCTGATCAAGTAAGAAGCAGCGACGTTTAGCCCCAGGAGGTCCTGGGGCTTTTTTTATCCTTTTATCACGCCCAGCGGCGCCAGTTTGACGACCTGTCGAGCCAGGCCCGCGCCAACCACGGCCTGCACCACCTGTGCCACATCTTTATATGCCTCGGGAATCTCTTCTGCCATGGTCTCATGACTGGCCGCACGGACCAGAATGCCATGATCCGCCAGTTCTTTGTGCAGCGATCTGCCCCTGGCGGATTTGACGGCCTGTGTGCGACTCATCACGCGACCGGCGCCATGACAGGCGGAGCCAAAGGTCTCATCCATGGCGGTCTGGCTGCCGACCAGGACAAAAGAGTACCGGCCCATATCGCCCGGTATCAACACCGGCTGGCCGATGCTGCGATACGCCTCCGGGATGTCCGGATGATTAGGTGCAAAAGCACGCGTGGCGCCCTTGCGGTGCACGCATACCTTTTTTTCCACGCCGGTGACGATATGTTTTTCGATTTTGGCGATATTGTGCGCCACCTCATAGACCACCCGTATGTTCAGTGTTTTCGGACTGGCAGACAGAATTTTCTGCAACGCCTCGCGCGCCCAATGGGTGATCATCTGACGATTGGCAAATGCAAAATTCACCGCGCCGGACATGGCCGCGAGATAACGCTGTCCCTCAGGCGATTGAATGGGTGCACAACAAAGTTGCCGGTCCGGCAGCTCTATGCCGTATTTGCGACTGGCTTGCAACATGTCTTTAATGGCATCGTCGCACACCTGATGACCTAATCCGCGTGAACCGGTGTGAATTAAAATAGTGATTTGATTTTTATGCAAACCCAGCACAGCGGCAGCGGTTTCATCGTATACCTCTTTGACTACGCCGATCTCAATAAAGTGGTTGCCCGAACCCAAAGTGCCCAATTGCTGGCGACCGCGTTCCAGAGCATGATCGCTGATGCAATCGCTGTCGGCGCCGGCCATGACGCCGTTCTCCTCGATCTTGTCCAGATCGGCGGCATCGCCATATCCGTTTTCTATTGCCCAGCGCGCGCCTTTTTCCAACACCCGTTTTTCTTCCTGTCGACTCAGTTTGATGGATCCGGAAGAACCCACGCCGCTGGGAATGGTGCGATAGAGTCCATCTACCACCCCTTGCATCCTGGTTTGCAGATCCTTGCGCTCCAGATCTGTGGCCAGCAAGCGCACGCCGCAATTGATGTCATAACCGACTCCGCCTGGAGAGATGACGCCTTGTTCCATATCAAAAGCGGCAACGCCGCCGATGGGAAAGCCATAACCCCAGTGAATATCCGGCATGGCAAAAGAGAAGTTGATGATGCCTGGCAACCAGGCAACATGGGCTGCCTGTTCAGCTGCGCGGTCTTTGATGATATCCGGAATCATATCCGGCGTGGCATAAATGCGCGCCGGCACGCGCATTTTGCCTTGTTGGGGGATTTCATAAAGATGATCGTTAATGGGGATTAAGTTGTCCGCCATAAAAGACCTCGATTTTTTCCTGTGTCGGTTTTCGATTCCGATCTATCCGGATTGAGAAGATGGGTTTATTTCTGGCAAATTCCCAATAGTGCGAATCCCGGCAGGAATTTACCGTCGATAATCTTTCCCACTATTCTTAAAACAATGCACGATTGTTCTTCTATTCCTTTTCTGCGCGCAGATGCGTTAGATACGACAATAACCGATCCGTCATATGCAGGACCAGTTGATCCGGCACGCCGTCGGCATGGCGCGATTGCAGGCGCATATCGCACATCTCATTGACAAAATCGATAACCAGCAGTTCATCTTTTTCTGTTAACGCAATCTCGGTGGTAAAAAAATCCATACGGGAGATGCGCGCAATATTTTGTACGATATCCTGCATCCTTGTTTGCAGGCGTTGCGGCAGGTTTGTAATGCGGTCATAGACATGGGTCTGATCGTCCCACCAGCAGGGGATGATCTCGCCCAGGAGATAGAAAATGCGAAACCAGGCGCGGTGCGAACCAATCTGGGCGGGTTGTACACGGTTCTGTAAAATGATCTTGCCGGTTTTGCTCTCAGACAGGGCCTGACGAATGTGCGCGGGGGTCGTGGCTTCCATGATCACGCCTTCACCGCCGCCGCCTTCTGCCGGTTTGATCACAAACGGCGAGCCCAGTTTTTCCAGAGCTTGCAGTACAGCGGTTTCAGGTCGATCTTGTTGCGATACGATAATGCCGTACGGAACCGGAACGCCCCGCTCCACCAGTTCGAGATGCATGGTAGCCTTGTCGCGACACCAGATCATTTGTTGCGGATCGTTGACAAGCCGACATCCTTTACGGGATAGTTCTTTCAGCACGGGCAACAACCACGGATGAACATCCGAAGCGCGATCCAAAAGTAATATGGGAGAGAATTCGGTTTGTTGACACAAGTTGTTGAAAATCGGGAAATCAGCCGGGCGGAAAGCTCGTGCTGACAGACGTCGTTGACTGGCGCCTGTCAGCATGGCAAGAACGAAATCGTCGTCATACTCCCAATCCCAGACGATCACCAGATCATAGAGCCGGGAGGGACGACGATGGAAGAGCTGGTTAACCCACTTCAATGATATCCGCGAACGATTGGTCCACCGGTATGCTCTTTTGGCGTCGACGTAGGCGTCCTACCGGTTTACGTTTGGCATCGCCTTCCTGAATTTGCGGATAGACGAACGCCTGACCCTCGTAATTGCGCAACACGACTTTTTCATCATCGATTTGCTGCAGATATTGCGGCAGGATTGGGATTTTACCGCCGCCGCCCGGGGCATCGATGCAAAAATAGGGGATGGCCAGGCCGGAGGTCCAGCCGCGCAAATTCTCCATAATCTCAATGCCTTTTTCCACGCGGGTGCGCAAGTACTCGGTGCCTTTGACGTAATCGGCTTGATAGATATAATAAGGCCGTACGCGCGAGGCCACAAGTTTTTGCATGAGCCGTTTCATGATCACCGGATCGTCGTTTACGCCTTTGAGCAGAACGGTCTGGCATCCCAGCGGGATGCCGGCGTCGGCCAAAAGCGATAACGCTTTCTGCGCTTCGGGCGTCAATTCGTCGGGGTGATTGAAATGCACGTTCATCCACAACGGATGATATTTTTTCAGCATCTCGGTCAATGGGGGCGTAATTCGCTGGGGCAGAAAGCAAGGAATGCGCGTGCCGATGCGCAAAATCTCCAGATGCGGAATGGCGCGCAAGGACTTTAAAATATACTCCAGTTTGTTGTCGCTGAGCATGAGTGGATCTCCACCCGAGATGATGACGTCGCGCACTTCTTTGTGTTGACGGAGATAGTCCAAACCGTCTTTGATATAGCGGGGGTTGATTTTAGTCGAATCCCCGACTTTGCGCTTGCGTGTGCAAAAACGGCAATAAGAAGCGCAAGAGTGCGACACCAAAAAGAGCGCACGATCGGGATAGCGGTGCACGATGCTGGGCACCGGCGAATCATGGTCTTCCGAAAGCGGATCCGGCACGCCGCTGTTAGCGGCCAGTTCCCGCGCATCCGGAATAACCTGTTTGTAAATGGCATCGCCTTTTTCTTTGATGAGACTTGCATAATATGGCGTCACGCGAATCTTGAATTCTTTCGCGATCATTTCAAGTTCTTTGCTGTCCAGATTAAAACGTTCGGCAATCTCTTTTGTATCCGTCAAACTATTTTTCAGCAATTGTTGCCAGTCATCCATTGTGTTTCAAGCTCCCTGTTTGTTCAAGGTATTTCACATAAATTATGCGATCGTCGCCGGGTTTGTAAAAATCGGCGATGCGAACGCATTCTTGATAGTGCATGTTGAGATAAAACTGCCTCGTCGCGCGGTACTTTTCTTGCGAAGAGGTCTCGATAAGGATCAATCTCCCATGCTTCTCCTCCAGTTTGTTCTCCAGCCATTTTACCAACTGTTTGCCGAGTCCCCGTCCCTGATAGTCGGGTGAAATGGCGATCCAGTATAAATCAAAAGTACCCGTGGTGAGCGGCGTTGGCCCATAGCATAGGTAGCCCACGGGTTGCCGTGTTTCATTATCGATCACCACGATATCATAGTCGGTTTGTTTGTCATCCTTTAAGAAAATGTCGATCAATTCTTCTGCAACGCCGATTTCTTCCTGGTCAAAAAAGCCGGTGCGCTGCAACAGAGACATAACCGGCGGCTTGTCTGCAGCCGTCATGGGGCGCACGTTCATATCTTGCGTTTCAACGTTTTTTCAATGAGCTGCTTCCAGAATCGACCGTATTCGATCTCCGCCGCCCGCAAAGCCCGTGCGTAGCCGGCGTTCAGACTGATGTCCGGATTCGGATTCACTTCCAATATATAAATACGCCCACGTTCATTCATGCGAAAATCAACGCGTGCATAGTCCCGACAACCCATGGTGATAAACGCTTTCACCGCCAGACTCTGCAATTTAAGTCGCTGGGCGTTGGTGATCGGCGCCGGACATATGGGTATGGTGGTATTAAAGAGCACGTGTTTTTCAAACCACTTGGCTTCATAGCTGCAGATATGCGGATACCCTTCCGGCATGGTGGAAAAATCAATCTCGGAAACCGGCAGCGCCTCGGGTTTGTCGGCATCCAGTACGGCGACATTAAATTCGCGTCCATTAATAAACTGCTCCACCAGCGCCGGCTGATTATAAGTGCGGATAATTTTTTGCACCTGCCGATTCATCTCTTCCCTGTTATACACCACCGAATGGGGATAAATGCCGAGACTGGCGTCCTCATCGTTGGGTTTTACAATGGCCGGAAAATCAGAGAAACTGTTATCGTCGACATCGGCCACCAAAAGACCGCCGGCAGTGGGCAATTTGGCGCCTAACAGCATCAATTTGGTTTGATATTTGTTTTGACAAAGCGCCAGGGTGCGCGGTGGATTTCCCGTGTATCGAATCGTGCACATTTCCAGCAGGCCGGCTACATGCGCTTCCCGCTGCGGTTGTTCTTTGAATCCCTCGCACAGATTTATTAAAACATCGATTTTTTCTTTTTTAATTCTATTTGTAAAATCAAACAAATCAGTAGCTAACGGTATCATAACCGTCTGAAAGCCTTCCGCAACCACACGGCCGAACACATCCAGGGCCATATCCTTGACCGTCTCTTCGGATACGTGTTCGCCCTGGGGATTTTCCGGTGCAATATATTCGTTGTAGGCAATGCCTACGCGTATGTCGGCCGGATTCATGATGTCAATCCATAGCGAGTTTTCGCCGCGTCGACAACGCGATGAATGAGTTGTGAATAGGAATAACCGGCGGTACGCGCCGCTTTAGGCAAACAGGAATTTTCTTCCGGATTCGGCAGAATGCCCGGCAACGGGTTGACTTCCAGAATATGCGGTTGTCCCGAATCGTCTAAACGGACATCGATGCGGCTCCAATCCTTGATGCGCAAAACGCGACAGGTGTTTTTTATCAGCGTTTCGATTTCAGATTTCAGCGTTGCCGAAATATGGGCCGGACATTGAAAAATGGCCAACGGTTTTTCCGGAACATCCCATATCCATTTGGCTTCATAAGAATAGATCGGCGCCGCGCCCGGCGGCAGTTTGCTATGATCAATTTCAACGATGGGCAGCACTTCCAAATCCGGCAGGTTGCCCAATGTGCCTACGGTAAACTCGCGGCCGCTTAAAAATTGTTCAATGATGACCGGTTGTTTATACAGATCGAGAACCTGCTGCACGCGCTCCGCAAGATCTTTTTGCGTATAGACGACCGAATTGTCTTTAACGCCCTTGCTGGAACCTTCATACATCGGTTTGACGATGACCGGCAGCGGCAGCGCCGTGGGCAAGTCTGCCATCGTTTCTACCGTCCAAAACCGTGCGTTGGGAATCTGATAATAACTTAAAATTTCTTTGGCGCGTGATTTGTCCAGACACGATGAGAGCGTCAGCGGATCAGAACCCGTATAGGGAAGGTCAAGAATTTCGCATAGAGAAGGAATATGAGATTCGCGGTTGGGGCCGAACACCCGTTCTGCTATATTGAAGACGAGATGAGGATGCGCAGATTTGAGTCGTTCGTAGGCATACTCGTCCGACTCGATAGGAATGACTTCGTATCGCTCAGCGAGGGCATTTTGTACGGCCAGAATGGTTTCGTCCGAATCGCATTCCGCCAGCATATCCGGTGGAGGTTCATCATCGTCCTCCACCAAAACATCCTGGGTCAGTAATCGGTTGATCATACCGGCCATGCCGCTCTTGGAGCTGTGAATTAATGCCAGGCGCATCGAAAAAATAAAATCCTCCCGATGGAGTTGTTCGTACTACTAATAGTGGTGTTGTAAAAAAAAGTGACATACAGATTGTGTTGTTTGATGTTAAATATATTTTTTTCATGTTAATAATCAAGAAGTTTTTTCAAAAAAACGGTCTAAACGCAATTTTTTTCTCATTTTTATGCATTTTTTGTCGTTATATGGCGTTTTATGGCGCCATTTCGAAATTGAATATCAATTCAATGTTGAATAGAGCCAACTTTTAGCTCGTCACGACGTTTATTTGCGGCGGTTGCTGCAAATGTTTTTTAACGGCGCACTGGTCTACGGCGCGAATGACGGCTTCGCGATATTTATCCGGAAAATTTTCCGGCAGCTTGATGTCCAAAGTGATTTGCTTCGTCAGGTGCGTGGCGGGATCCATAATCATACGTTGTGTGATCTCCATTCCGTCTGTGGCGATGCCGCGCTGTCGACAAAAGTTGAGTGCATAGATTCCGGCGCAGGCGCCGATGGATGCTAAAAACAGTGCAAAGGGCGAAGGCGCAGTGCCGTCCTGATTCGTAACGACGGTTAGCGATCCGAGTTCGGCGTTGACTTGCAGATCGCCGGGAAAAGTTACTTTAATGTCCATGATCTCGCTCCAGTTTTGTTTTAAATGTCTTTTTCTTTGATGATTGTAAATCTAAAAAGATTCGTGGTGAATAACTAAAATCTCTTTTTGCTCAGATTGATTTTTTGTATATTGCAGTTGTTGAAGAGGAGAAAGACGAATGAAAAAAATATTTTTGCTGATGCTGGTCAGCCAGTCATTGCTCAGTGCGGGGAAAATGATTCATGTCATACCGCACAGCCATTGGGATCGTGAATGGTATATGCCGTTTGAGCAGCATCGTATGCGCCTGGTTTCCCTGCTGGACGATGCTTTGCTGCAGTGTGAAAAGGATCCGGATTATTATTTTCTCACAGATGGACAAACCATTCTCTTTGAAGATTATCTCGCCATCCGTCCTGAAAATCGACAACGCGTGTGCCGGGCTATTATCTCCGGACAACTTTCCTATGGGCCGCAATATATCCTGCCGGACACCTATTTGGCGGATGGCGAAAGCCAGGTGCGCAACCATTTGATTGCCATCACCGAAGCGGAACAATGGACCGGCCCATCCAGCGCAACAGAACCTGTCCTGCCGGATTTTTTTCTGGCCTTGGGTTACTTTCCAGATACTTTTGGCAATACGGCTCAGTCACCCCAAATACTAAAAGAATTTGGATTTACCTCTGCCATCGTCGGCCGGGGTTTTCCTGCAGACCGGATTGGCAGCGAGTTTCTCTGGCAGGCGCCTGATGGCTCTGCCGTCTTCACCCATCAATTTGCAGATTGGTATTGCAACGGCAAGGATTTGACCGCTGATGTCGCCGGCCTGACCAACTGTTTCGGCAATGCAAAAAAACGGACCAGATCCTCACATTGGTTGCTGATGAACGGTTGCGATCATCAGCCTCTACAAAAAAATCTCCGTCAGGTGATGACGTCGCTGAATAACCAACAAAGCGATTCGCTTTTCTTTTCAACGCCGCTGCGTTTTCTGCAAGCCCTGCAGAGCGAACCGCATACCCGGCAGACTTTTGTCGGTGAAGCGCGCAATCAATCCAGAACAAACGGTTTGGGTCTGGAGGATGTGTATTCCAGTCGTTTATATCTCAAACAAGCCAATTTTCGCGCCAGTCATGCTTTGGAATGCTATGCCGAACCGTTAGCCGCCTTGGCGCATGCGCTGGCTGATGCCCCTTATCCGAAAGCGCTGCTGGATCGCGCCTGGAAATTATTGTTGCAGAATCAGGTGCACGATGACATCTGCGGTTGCAGCGTTGATGCCGTGCATCAGGACATGATGATTCGTTTTCGTCAGGTGCACGACTTGTGCGAACCGATTTCAGTTGCCGCCATGGACCGTCTGATTGAAAAAATCCATATTCCCCTGGCGGACGGAAACGAAAGAGCGCTCGTGGTATTCAATCCCACCCCCTACCCGCGTACTGAGGTCATTGAAGCGCAAGTGGATTTTCCGGAAACGTGTTCGATTCATGAAATAAAAGCGGTGGCGGCAGACAAATCGGTTACGCCCTGTCGCATTCTATCAAAAGAGCGCGCTTTTGCCTATCACTTGCCCGACGATCATTTCCGCATTCCTTTTTATGTAACGCGCGTGCAAGTGCAAATGCCTGTGTCTGTGCCTTCGTTCGGCTATGCGGTATATACATTATCGGACAGCGTTGCACCGGCCGCCCTGGTTGATCCGGTTTCTGTTTCTACCGCCATTTTGGAGAACAGACTGATTAAAGTGACGGTGCAAACAGATGGACGTTACACCGTGACCGACAAATTGCGTGGAAATGTTTTTGCCGATCTGGGCGAATATGAATTGCGCAGCGATATCGGCGATGAATACAATTTCCGCAAACTGGAGAACGAATGGCCGGTTCTGGTTCGGCCTTGCTCGGGCCAACCGGAAATCATACGCGATACCGGATTGGAAGCGTCATTGTGTTTTACGCAGACAGCCAAATGGTCGAAAGCGGTAGATCGGAAAGCAAAAATTCGTATCGGCAAAAGCGAGTGGACGGTTAAAACCATATTAACCTTGCGACACAACGAACCCTGTGTGCGCGTAACGGTTGCATTGGACAATCCGTGCGAGGATTATCGGCTGCGCGTGTTGTTGCCGACCGCGATCAAGACCGATGTGATTGCCAGCGAAGGGGATTTCGGCCTGGATGTTCGTCCGGTAACGCCTGTTGCGGGATTTCGTCGTGACTCGTACTCGCTGCCGCAAGGCGTTTTTTCCTTCCTGGCCGAAGGGATGCTTTCCTTGACGATATTGAACAAGGGATTGACTGAAATAGAACCCAAGCGTGCGCAGGATGGCGGCGTAACCGTCGGACTGACTTTGTTGCGTTGCGTCGGCGAACTGGGAGATTGGGGTTATTTCCCCACGCCCGAAGCGCAATGTCCCGGAAAGCAAAGCATGGAGTTTGCACTTTTACCAGGAAGCGTAGATCCGGACTGGCGGCAAATATATTCCTACTCGCGGCCGCTGTTTTGCCAGGATGCCAAGTCGCAACAGGGAGCCTGGCCGATGCAAAAGAGCTTTATGAAGCAATGGCCCGCACAAGTGATTCTGTCTGCTGTTAAAAAGGCGGAAAAGCGGAATCAATTAATTCTGCGTGGATTCAATATGACGGATAAACCGGTGACGATCAATTTGGAATTTGAACAAGCTGAAAATTTTTTCCAGACCGATTTGGCAGAAAAGCGTCAGGCATCCATTCAAGGCCGTTCATTGCTTATAAATAAAAACAAAATTTTTTCCATTGAACCGACCCATTGAACGGGAAATCGACTATGAAGAAAAACATCCTGTATACGCTATCGGTCCCCTTCAAATTGGATGCGGTAGTCAAAACGCACGGCTGGTTCCAACTGGCGCCGTTTTATTGGCACGACGCGGACAAACGGTTGCATTGGATTGTCCGCCTAGCAGGCTCTGCTTATGGTCTTGATATTGTGCAGGTCGACAAAAAAACGATTCGGCTCTCTTGCCAGCAGGGATTACAGCTGCAGGATTGGCGCCTCCTGGAGGCCAAATTCATTCGTGTCTTTAATCTGGAAGTGGATTTAGCGCCCTTTTATCGCCTGTGCAGCAATGATCCCTTGCTGCGCAATTTAAAGCGTCGTGGGTTGGGCCGCATTATGCGGGCAGAATCGATTTATGAGGATGTTTTTAAAAGTATTTGCGGCACTAATGTGCTTTGGAAACAGGCGGTCAAAATGATTAACGCCATTGCCGAAATAGGAGAAAGGCCTGCCGGTTCAGAGTACCATGCCTTTCCGGGCGCCGCTGCTGTTCTGAATGCCGGCGAGGCCTGGCTTAAGGAAAAGGGTCGGGTGGGTTATCGCAGTCGCTATTTGATGGCCCTTTGCGAACGTATGCTGTCCGATGACCCTGAGATTGAACGCGCGGAGCAAGGTGAAATCAAGGGACCGGATCTGTTTGCTTTTTTTCAAGGTTTTCAGGGCATTGGTCCGGTCACTGCCCGATATCTGGCCGCGCTGTACGGCTATTACGGCGAGCTGGCCGTAGACAGCGCGGTAATCTCTTATATGGCCAGAACCCATTTTCACGGCCGCAAGCCCACGCCACAGGCTGTGCAAAAGCATTATGCACACTTTGGCGAGTGGCGCTATCTTGCTTATTGGATGGAATTTATTGTGAATCGCGGTTGGGTTCCAGATGTCTCTTGACGGTTCATGTTCTATGCAGGAAAACACTTGAACGGTGATCTTTTTTTTAATATCTTTAAGCTAGGAGTGAATCCGCTGAAACGGCTATGAAAAGGAGCTTTCTTTGCGTCCAGAGTTGAATGGTCCCAATCTTTTAACGCTTCTCAGAATCGCATTGTCTCCGGTATTCTTGCTTTGCTTCATGGCGAATACCCTGGGCGCATATATTATTTGCCTGATCATTGCTGCGATTGTCGAGCTTACCGATTATTTTGACGGCATACTGGCGCGCAAAAGCAATCAGATTACCGATTTTGGCAAACTGATGGACCCCTTTGCCGACAGCATTTCCCGCTTTTCCATGTTCCTGGCTTTTTTGAGCGCCGGCCTGGCGCCCTTGTGGATGGTGGCGATCTTTTTTTATCGCGATGTGTTGGTTTCCGTCGTGCGCGTGTTTTCCATGAAGCAGGGAATTTTGGTGGCTGCGCGCAAGAGCGGCAAAACCAAAGCCTGGGTTCAAGCTCTGTGTGCGTTTAGCGTTATGATTTTACTGGTATTGCGAAAATTGAACTGTCTGCCCGCCGTGGTAAGTTCGGAGACAGCTTTCAAACACCTGACCATGAGCATCATTGGTGTGGCTGCGATGGTTACTCTCTGGTCTGCTTTTGATTACTGGTCAGCCAACAAACAAGCGATCTATGCTGCCATGGCAAGCAAATGACCTTTTCCTCTTGTCAGAGCGCCTCCAGCAAATCCGCAATGCCATCGACTAAAATTTTCGGCTGATCGGCCGAGTTTGCCAACATCTCTTCGTCCGTTTCTCCACTCAATACCAGAACGCCGACCATATTAAAATTCATGGCCATGCGAATATCCGTGTACAGCCGATCGCCGATAAAAGCGATGCGTTCTGCCGGCAATTGTGCTCGCTGACAAATGGCCTCCACCGCATGATGCGTCGGTTTGCCCATGACCAGGGGTTCTTGGTGCGTTGCGGCTTTAAACATCTCAATGAACGAACCGACATCCGGGATAAACGCGCCGTGCGCCATGGGACATAAAAAATCGGCATGCGTGGCGATATAAGGAATCTGCGCCTGGATCAATTCATAGGCGGTTCTTATTTTTTCATAGGTCAATTCCGTGTCAAAGCCCAATACCAGCGCTGCGGGCAAGCGGCCCAGTTTGATCTCCTGTTCGTTGAGACAGGTAAAACCATGGTCGATGAAATCACGGCGCAGATCGCTGTTGCCCACAAGATAGATATCCGGAAACAGGCCGGTTTGTTTCAGATAGTGGTAGGTGCAATCAGCGGCAGTAATCAGGCGCTCCTCATCGGCGGGAAATCCCATGCGCGTCAGTTTATCCAGATAACTTTTTCTTGATTTGGAAGTGTTATTGGTAAAGTAAAATAGTTGTCGTTGAGATCGGATGATTTTTTCTAAAAAACTGCGGCTGGCGGAAAAGGGTTCGTCTTCAAGATACAGCGTGCCGTCGAAATCGCAGACGATGGCTCCGCATTGCGTTAACAGATGCAGGTTTTGCTTTTTTTGCATTTGTGCTCCATTGCAGGTGGCTAGCGCTCACAGGTTTCAAAAACCTGTGAGCGCTAAAAATGGCATGTGAAAAACGACAAAAATAACGCCAATTTTACGGACAAAAGCAAGAGCTTTTACCTCGGGGAAAAGGCTTGTTTTTTACGATACTTTTCAATAAATTTAGTGTTCAGTTTCCCTTACTAATTGATAAATCCGTTTTTTATAATGAACTGTTATTTCAGGAGGTAACGAATGGCACGAAAGATGATCTCGGCGGACGGCAATGAAGCCGCTGCCCTGGTTGCACACAAAATAAATGAGGTGATCGCTATTTATCCGATTACCCCATCTTCCAACATGGGTGAATGGGCGGATGAGTATTCGGCTAAAGGTATGAAAAACATCTGGGGCACCGTGCCTTTGGTGACGGAAATGCAAAGCGAAGGCGGCGCCTCCGGCGCTGTGCATGGTGCGTTGCAGACCGGCGCGTTGACCACTACGTTTACCGCCTCGCAGGGCTTACTGCTCATGATCCCGAATATGTTCAAGATAGCCGGCGAACTCACCGCCACCGTATTCCATGTTTCCGCACGCACCGTTGCCACACACGCTTTATCCATTTTTGGCGATCACAGCGATATTATGGCCGTTCGCTCAACCGGGTGGGGTTTGCTCTCCTCAAACTGTCTGCAGGAAGTGCACGATTTCGCAGTTATCGCCCAAGCCGCATCTCTTAAAGCGCGTGTTCCGTTTGTGCATTTCTTTGATGGTTTCCGTACTTCGCATGAAGTGCAAAAATTCGAAGAGTTGACCGCGGACGATCTGCGTCACATGATCGAGGATCAACTGGTTTTTGAGCATCGTAATCGCGCACTGTCTCCGGACCGTCCGGTGATTCGCGGTACCGCCCAGAATCCGGATGTCTTTTTTCAGGCGCGTGAAGCGATCAACTCTTATTACACGGCCTGTCCCGCTATCGTCCAGGATGCGATGGATAAATTCGCCAAATTAACCGGTCGCAGTTATCATCTTTTTGATTACCTGGGCGCTCCGGACGCTGAACGGGTCATTATCATGATGGGTTCCGGTGCAGAAGCTGCGCAGGAGACGGTGGAGTATTTGCAGCCGAAAGGCGAAAAGATCGGCGTGCTCAAGGTGCGTTTGTTCCGTCCCTTCTCCGCAGAGCATATGATTCAGGCGTTGCCCAAAACCGTAAAGGCCATTGCGGTGCTGGATCGCACCAAAGAACCGGGCGCCGTTGGAGAACCCTTATATCAGGATGTTATTACCGGTCTGAGCGAAGCGTTGATAAACGGCAAATTGCCCTTTAGCATGCCCAAAGTCATCGGTGGCCGTTACGGCCTCTCATCCAAAGAGTTCACGCCGGCCATGGTTAAGGCCGTGTTCGATGAATTAAAGAAACCGGCGCCGAAAAATAAATTCACCGTCGGCATTAACGACGACGTAACGCACGCCAGTCTGGCCTATGATTCCACGTTCAAGACCGAAGGCGATGATGTGGTGCGCGCACTGTTCTATGGGTTGGGTTCAGATGGCACCGTGGGCGCCAATAAGAACTCGATTAAGATCATCGGCGAAGAAACCAACAATTTCACACAGGGTTATTTTGTCTACGATTCCAAAAAGGCCGGTACGGTTACAGTTTCCCATTTACGTTTTGGCCCGCGTCCCATTCATTCGACCTATTTGATCGACAGCGCCAACTTTGTCGCCTGTCATCAGCAATTCTTTATAGAAAAATTCAACGTGTTGGAAAAAGCGGCGCCTGGTTCCACATTCCTGTTAAACACCCAGGAAGACAAGGATAAAATCTGGGATTTGCTGCCGGCCTCCATGCAAAAAGAGCTCATCGATAAAAAGATGAAGATGTATGTCATTGACGCCTACAAGGTGGCCAAGGATACGGGCATGGGCGTGCGCATCAACACCATTATGCAAACGTGTTTCTTTGCGATTTCCGGCGTTCTTGAGCGCGAACAGGCCATCAAGATGATCAAAGATTCGATCAAAAAGACCTACGGCAAAAAGGGCGAGCAGGTGGTGCAGCAGAATTATGCTGCGGTGGACCATACTCTGGCTCACTTGTTCGAAGTAAAGATCCCGGACAAGGTGACCAGCAAACGCGACATGCCCAAACTGATATCGGATGAGGCGCCGGAATTTGTAAAGAACGTTGTCGCCAAAGTTCTGGCTAATCACGGTGACGATGTGCCGGTGAGCGCCATGCCGGTGGACGGCACCTTTGCCAGCGGCACCACGCAGTGGGAAAAACGCAACATCGCTCTTGAAATACCGGTCTGGGATCCGGAGACGTGCATCCAGTGCGGCAAATGCTCCCTGGTTTGTCCCCATGCCGCCATTCGCTTAAAGATTTATGATCCGAAACATCTGGAAAAAGCGCCCAAGACCTTTAAATCCATTGATGCGCGCGGTAAAGATTTTCCGGCCGGCTGGAAATACACCATCCAGGTAGCGCCGGAAGACTGCACCGGTTGTTCGTTGTGCGTACAAACCTGTCCGGGCAAGAATAAAAAAGATCCGAGCAAAAAAGCCATCAATATGGGGCCGCAACCGCCGTTGCGCGAACAGGAACGGGAAAATTATAAATTCTTCCTGGACCTGCCGATTATGGATCGCAGCCAGGTAAAGGTGGCCACGGTGAAGGGTTCGCAGTTGTTAACCCCGTTGTTCGAGTACTCGGGCGCTTGCGCCGGCTGTGGCGAGACGCCTTATGTCAAACTGCTGACCCAACTGTTCGGTGATCGCGCCATTATCTCCAACGCCACCGGATGTTCTTCGATTTACGGCGCCAACCTGCCCACGTTTCCGTACACGTTCAATCAGGACGGTCGCGGTCCGGCATGGAGCAACAGCCTGTTTGAAGATAACGCCGAATTCGGTATGGGATATCGCCTCACCCTCGACAAGCACACCGAGTTTGCTCATGAACTGGCCAAACGTCTGGCTGGTGAGATCGGCGACGATCTGGTGACGGCGTTAACTACAGCGGATCAGACCTCTGAAGCCGGCATTGCCGAGCAGCGGAAACGCGTTGAGGTCTTGAAGCAGAAACTGGCCGGCAAGACCAGCGTGGACGCCAAACAGCTGCTCTCTTTGGCGGAAATGTTTGTCAAAAAGAGCGTGTGGATCGTCGGCGGCGACGGCTGGGCCTATGATATCGGTTACGGCGGTCTGGATCATGTGCTGGCATCGGGCCGGAATGTCAATGTGCTGGTATTGGACACGGAAGTGTATTCCAACACCGGCGGTCAGATGAGCAAATCCACGCCTCTGGGCGCGGTGGCCAAGTTCGCGGCAGCCGGCAAACCGTTGCCCAAGAAGGACATGGGTATGATCTTTATGACCTACGGCAACATTTATGTCGCCCGTTGCGCCATGGGATTCAACGATCTGCAAACCGTACGTGCTTTTATCGAGGCGGATGCCTACGATGGTCCGTCCATCATTATGGCGTACAGCCATTGCATCGCACACGGCATCTCCATGGAAAAGGGCATGGAAGAACAGAAGGCGGCGGTAGAGTCCGGCCATTACATTCTGTTCCGTTACAATCCGTTGTTAGCGGCTCAGGGTCAGAATCCGTTGAAAATCGATTCCAAGGCTCCGGCCATTTCCTATGAAGAGTTCGCCTATCGTGAAACCCGTTTCAAGATGCTGACCAAGAGCATGCCGGAACGCGCCCAGGAACTGATCAAACAGGCGCAAGAGTCCGTCAATGCCCGTTGGAACATGTATGAAGGATGGGCAGCCATGAAATATGGTGAAGAGAAAAAAGCTGAATAAGCTGATATTGGAATAAGCAAGCCAGGCCGGTTGTTGTAAAAAAGCAACCGGCCTTTTTGTTTGCTGTTTTGAGGCTGGGCCGGCTATAGAATCCTTGCGAAGGTTATTTGAAAAAAACGCAATGAGTGTATACTTTAGTTCAGAGTTGCGGGTATAACCTTCGCAAGGATTTGAAATCTGAAAGGATGTGCATATGGACTTATCAACCGAGTATATGGGTTTAAAACTGAAAAATCCGCTGGTGCCGTCCGCTTCGCCACTGTCGCGCGAACTGGATGATGTAAAAAAGCTGGAGGATGCAGGCGCTGCGGCTGTGGTGTTGCATTCGATATTTGAGGAACAGGTTGTATTTGAAGCGGACGAGTTGGAGTATTTTTTAACCAGGGGCACGTACAGTTATGCCGAAGCGCTCACCTATTTCCCGCAGGCGTTTGAATATAATATGGGTCCGGAGGATTATCTTGAGCATATCCGCAAAGCCAAGGCGGCTACGCAGATGCCCATCATTGCCAGTCTCAACGGCTTGACCTCGGGCGGGTGGATCAATTATGCCAAACAGATCGAACAAGCCGGCGCGGACGCCATAGAGTTAAACGTCTATTTCCTGGCAGCGGACGCCACACAGGACAGCTCGGTTATTGAGCAGAATTATATCGATATTTTAGGCGCAGTCAAAAGCAGTGTGAAGATTCCCGTGGCAATAAAATTAAGTCCGTTTTTCACATCCATCACCGCCATGGCAAAAAAACTGGATGCTGCCGGCGCCAATGCGTTGGTGTTGTTCAATCGTTTTTATCAACCGGACCTTGATGTGGAAAAACATGTGGTCAAACCCGGCGTGGTTCTGAGCCATTCCAATGATCTGCGCATGCCGTTGCGCTGGATCGCCATTTTGCACGGCCGCATCAAGGCGGGATTAGCGGGCTCTACAGGCGTGCACACGGCCCAGGACGTGGTCAAGTTGCTCATGGCCGGCGCCGATGTGGCGCAAATGTGTTCGGTGCTGCTGGTGAATGGTCCGGAATATCTCGGAAGGTTGCTGCACGATTTGCAGACCTGGATGGAAACGCATAAATACGATTCGGTGGCCCAAATGAAAGGAACGATGAGTCAGAAAAAGGTCGCTGAACCCGGAGCTTTTGAGCGCGCGAATTACATCAAGGCGTTGAATCAGTACCGGGTGCATGTGAGATAACTGTTTTTAGCAGCAATAAAAAGCCCGGCATGCAGGGGGGATGTCGGGCTTTTTTAATTTCCACAGGCTTTTATGGCTATGGCTATCCCACACGGCACAGCGGTTGGCTGCTCTTTTTGTTGTCAATTCTATTAACATTCCACATCGCTGGAGCGGAAAGTGTTGCATGGTATTTAGAATCAATTTATATTAACTATCGGTGTTATAAATGTTGTTTTTAAAACCAAAAACCTGTTCAAGGCAGACTCATGTATTTGCAAATACCCGGTCGTTACTATCGCATGTATCCAGCCGAGGCGTATCTCGGTCATGCCGAAGAGATGCTCCACCTCGACGTCGAGAAAACCGCTTTTATGCTCATTGATGTCTATGGTTTGGGCTACAGTCCCGGCGAGCCGGAGCCCGAGCGACCGGCGCTTTTTTATCAGGGCTCTACTGAAATCGAACGGCGGATCATGGTGGATAGCATTAAACCGGCTTTGTCGGCGGCGCGAAGAATTAAAATGCCGATCATTTATGTGAACAATTCGAATCAAATGACCGCCGCACAACACAGCGAATTCGGCTCTGTGCTTGTGCGCACGCATGGTTTGACGAATGCAGAACGCTGGGAAACCGATCCGCTGGAGTTTCGTTTCAGCAAGCTGGTAGAACCTCAGGCCGGCGAATATCTGATCAAAAAGCAGATGTACAGCGGCTTTTTTGAAACCTGCCTGGAGAGCTTGCTGCGCAATCTGCAGATAAAAAATTTGATTGTGGTGGGCTTTGCCGCCAATGCCTGTGTGCTGGG
>CAYLWO010000106.1:0-22470 GCA_964387285.1 uncultured Cytophagia bacterium
TCCCTTAAAACCGGCCTCAGTTCAGATTGCAGTCTGCAACTCGACTGCATGAAGTTGGAATCGCTAGTAATCGCGGATCAGCATGCCGCGGTGAATACGTTCCCGGGCCTTGTACACACCGCCCGTCACGCCATGGAAGCCGATAGCACCCGAAGCCGGTGGCCCAACCGCAAGGAAGGAACCGTCTAAGGTGAGATTGGTGACTGGGGCGAAGTCGTAACAAGGTAGCCGTATCGGAAGGTGCGGCTGGATCACCTCCTTTCTAAGGAGTCCGGAATGCCAAACACGGGGCATTCATGGACCATGAAGAAGGCCTTGAAGCGATAATAGGCTTGTACGCTATTTAATTGATCGTATCAGAGAAGAGACGGACCGAGGGGTTGGCGCAAGCCGGCATCTGGAGTCTGGGCCCGCGCGACCGGGAGGAATGAAGGAAGAGCAGGGTCCATGTTAGGAAATGGGCCTATAGCTCAGTTGGTTAGAGCGCACGCCTGATAAGCGTGAGGTCAGTGGTTCAACTCCACTTAGGCCCACGAGTTAGAAGAGGGAAGGGGCTATAGCTCAGCTGGGAGAGCGCCTGGTTTGCAACCAGGAGGCCAACGGTTCGATCCCGTTTAGCTCCACGCGGGGTCATAAGTAAGAGAAAAAGAGTTTAGGGCATCTGGAAGAAGACATCAGCAATGATGGCGCAGAGCGAGACTGCGATGCCTTGCGATACAGCCCGAAAGGGCTGTAGTGTTCTTTGACAATTTGTGTGTGCCAATCAGTAAAAAAGAAACAAACGAAAAAGGGTAACAAGCATTTAACTATCTGCTGTGGTACCAAGACGTTTGGTTAAGTTACTAAGGGCTTATGAAGGATGCCTTGGCACAGGAAGGCGAAGAAGGACGTGGTAAGCTGCGAAAAGCCTCGGGTAGGTGCAAACAACCGTAGACCCGGGGATATCCGAATGGGGCAACCCTTATCGAGTCATGTCGATAAATTGTTAACTGAATACATAGGTTAACAAGGCCAACGAAGGGAAGTGAAACATCTCAGTACCTTTAGGAAGAGAAAGCAAAAGCGATTCCCAGAGTAGCGGCGAGCGAAAAGGGAAGAGTCTAAACTTCTATCGTGCAAGCCCGAGAGCGTTGCGATAGAGGGGTTGCGGGACCTTACGAGATTGAGTTTCGGATCAATCAGGCAGTAAGAAAACAGATGGTTAGTCGAAGGGCTCTGGAAAGAGTCTGCCATAGATGGTGAAAGTCCAGTAGACGAAAGCGATCTGTCTGTCAGTAGGGCACCCAAGTACCGCGGGACACGAGAAATCTTGCGGGAAGCCGGGAGGACCACCTTCCAAGACTAAATACTCTCCTGTGACCGATAGTGAACTAGTACCGTGAGGGAAAGGTGAAAAGAACCGGGGAACCGGAGTGAAATAGTACCTGAAATCATAAGCCTACAAGCAGTCGGAGTCTGTCGCAAGATGGATGACGGCGTGCCTTTTGTTTAATGAGCTGGCGAGTTACTCGTACGTTGCAAGGTTAAGGTGTGGAGCACCGCAGCCGAAGCGAAAGCGAGTCCGAACAGGGCGACAAGTAACGTGCGGTAGACGCGAAACCGGGTGATCTATGCATGGCCAGGATGAAGCGAATGTAAAAGTTCGTGGAGGTCCGAACCCACCAAAGTTGAAAATTTGGGGGATGAGCTGTGCATAGGGGTGAAAGGCTAATCAAACTCGGTTATAGCTCGTTCTCCCCGAAATAACTTTAGGGTTAGCCTCGGATGTGAGTATTGGAGGTAGAGCACTGGATGGAATAGGGCCCTTACCAGGGTACCAACCCCAACCAAACTCCGAATGCCAATACGTTAAAGTCCGGGAGTTAGGGAGTGGGGGATAAGCTTCATTCCCAAGAGGGAAAGAACCCAGACCAACAATTAAGGTCCCAAAGTACAGACTAAGTGTAAAAGGATGTGAATTTGCATAGACAACTAGGATGTTGGCTTAGAAGCAGCCATCATTTAAAGAGTGCGTAATTGCTCACTAGTCAAGTGGATTTGCGCCGATAATAATTGGGGCTAAGTCTGTCACCGAAATTATGGGATACCGCGCAAGCGGGATCGGTAGGGGAGCGTTCTATAGTAGGTCGAAGCGTACGGGTGATCGTGCGTGGACGAGATAGAAGCGAGTATGCCAGCATGAGTAGCGATAAACACTGTGAGAAACAGTGTCACCGAAAGTCTAAGGTTTCCTGAGTAAAGTTAATCTTCTCAGGGTTAGTCGGATCCTAAGCCGAGGCCGAAAGGCGTAGGTGATGGGAAACAGGTTTAAAATTCCTGTACCACGGGTACGTCGATCAAGACGCGATGGGGTGACGCAGAAGTGAAAAGTCAGCCGGACACTGGATTGCCGGTCTAAGCGAGTAGATGGATGATGCAGGAAAATCCGCATTATCAACATCGAGACGCGAATGGGTGGGCCTAGCCCGCAACTGACTGTAAACAGGCTGCCGAGAAAAGCCTCTAAGCGAGACGTACTGGTGACCGTACCGCAAACCGACACAGGTAGATGGGGAGAGTATCCTAAGGTGCTCGAGTGAGCGTTAGTTAAGGAACTAGGCAAAATAGCTCCGTAACTTCGGAAGAAGGAGTGCCTCGAGTAAGTAAAGTTGAACAAATGGAGCTGAAAGAGGTCGCAGAGAATTGGCCTGGGCGACTGTTTACTAAAAACACAGGTCTCTGCTAAGCCGTAAGGCGATGTATAGGGACTGATACCTGCCCGGTGCTGGAAGGTTAAGGGGATGGGTCATTGGGAGTAATCCTGAGAAGCTCAGAACTGAAGCCCCAGTAAACGGCGGCCGTAACTATAACGGTCCTAAGGTAGCGAAATTCCTTGTCGGGTAAGTTCCGACCTGCACGAATGGTATAACGACTTGGGCGCTGTCTTAACTAGCGGCTCGGCGAAATTGTAGCACCGGTGAAGATGCCGGTTACCCGCCACGGGACGGAAAGACCCCGTGAACCTTTACTGTAACTTAACATTGAATTCCGGCATTGCATGTGTAGGATAGGTGGGAGACGTTGAAGCGGCCACGCCAGTGGTCGTGGAGTCATCGTTGAAATACCACCCTTGTTCTGTTGAAATTCTAACCAGGGCTCGTGAAGCCGGGCTTGGGACATTGTTAGGTGGGCAGTTTGACTGGGGCGGTCGCCTCCCAAAATGTAACGGAGGCTTCCAAAGGTTCCCTCAGCACGGTCGGTAATCGTGCGCAGAGTGCAAAGGCATAAGGGAGCTTAACTGTGAGACAAACAAGTCGAGCAGATGCGAAAGCAGGGCTTAGTGATCCGGCGGTTGAGTGTGGAATTGCCGTCGCTCAAAGGATAAAAGGTACTCCGGGGATAACAGGCTTATCGGGTCCAAGAGTTCACATCGACGACCCGGTTTGGCACCTCGATGTCGGCTCATCGCATCCTGGGGCTGGATAAGGTCCCAAGGGTTTGGCTGTTCGCCAATTAAAGCGGTACGTGAGCTGGGTTTAGAACGTCGCGAGACAGTTCGGTCCCTATCTGTCGTGGGCGCAGGATATTTGAGGGAAGCTGCTCTTAGTACGAGAGGACCGGAGTGGACGAACCTCTGGTGCACCAGTTGTCGCTCCAGCGGCATGGCTGGGTAGCCAAGTTCGGAGCGGATAAGCGCTGAAAGCATCTAAGCGCGAAGCCAATCCCAAGATAAGATATCCCTCCGCGTAAGCGGACTCAAGGCCCCTTGTAGAATACGAGGTTGATAGGCCACAGGTGTACGCATAGTAATATGTTCAGCCGAGTGGTACTAATAGGCCGTGAGGCTTAACCAAACTTTTTAACTGCAGCAGATAGTTGAGTGCTGCGTTACCTTGGAAAAGCAACACGAAAGAAAGCACATACAGATTGTAAAGAAGAAATTCCGGTGACCATAGCAGAGGGGTCCCACCCGATCCCATTCCGAACTCGGAAGTTAAGCCCTCTAGCGCCGATGGTACTGCTCGGGAGACTGTGCGGGAGAGTAGGACGTTGCCGGGAATTATGTAGGCCCTGTAGAGAATATCTACAGGGCCTTTTTTATTGCAGAGAAAAAAGATATTCTCCCGCCGAGGCGCCAAGAACGCCAAGAAGTAATAGCGCAGACAAAGAGAGAAAGCGAACGCAGATGGAACGGATGAAACGGATTTTTTATCCCATTTGGCTTTTACGTTCATACAGAGTTTTAATTTTTCTTGGTGTTCTTGGCGTCTTTGCGCGAGATTGCTTTTTACCGCAGAGAGGAAAAGAGAAAGAGGATTGAAGGGATTTTTATGTCTCTCAATGCCTCTGCGTCTCTACCGTTGCATCTTTTGGGAAAAGGCGCAGAAAAAATTAACGCAGAGGCGCAGTGAGCGCAGAGGAATTTTTTCTTGACGCCATAAAATCGCGGTGAGAAAAATATTCGATTTTATTGACCATCCGGTGTATTTCCGCTCCATGATAATGTGTCTCTAAAACAAATTGCAGAACAGAATTAATTTCCGTATTTTCTGTATAAATTTTTCGAGAATCGCTTTGTATGAAAAAGCTGTTGATGTTGTGTTATTATTTTCCCCCCCTGGGTATGGGCGGCGTACAGAGGTCAGCCAAGTTCGCCAAATATTTGCCGCAATTTGGCTGGCAACCGACCGTGGTCACCGTACAGCCGATCGCTTATTGGGCGCAAGACGATTCTCTTTTAAAGGAATTGGCTCATATACGCATTCTTGCCACAGAGTCGTGGGATCCCCAACGGCTCCTGGCAAAATTTAAAAAACAGCAGAAGGCAAAAACAAACTCTCAGGCGCAACAAAAATCACCGGCACAGCGGTTGGTCGAACAAATGGTTTCTTTTTTCGTGCTGCCGGATAGCAAAATTCTCTGGCGCCACCATGTCCTAAAAATCATCCATGAACTGGTCAAGAGGGAGTCTTTCGATGCACTGTACACGACCTCACCGCCGCATTCAACGCATCTGATCGGCCGTGACCTCGTCAAACGCCATGGATTCAAATGGGTGGCGGATTTTCGCGACGGCTGGGCGCAGGGTGTCGTGGTCCAGGAACCCACCTTTCTGCATCGACGCCTGCACCAGCGTTGGCAGGATCTGGTGGTCACGGAAGCGGATGCCGTGCTCGCTGCCGGCAACGGCATTGCTGAACTGCTGCGCGTCAACCATGCGGAAAATCGGCAAAAAATCCGGATTATTACCAACGGCTATGATCCTGAGGATTTCCCCCAAAAAAATAGCAACCAGGATTATTTCACTTTCTGCCACTGTGGTTCCATCACCCGTTTCAGCGATCCGGCCATCATTCTGCAGGCACTGCTTATTATTAAAAAACAAAATCCGGGTATTTATCAGCGCATACGGGTCAAGTATGTCGGTTTGGATACCACCGCCGGATTCGAGCAGACAGTTAAGGATTTGCATCTTACAGAAATTGTACAGTGTCATGGTTATCTTAATCATCGGCAGGCGCTGCAGCATCTTGTCGACAGCCAGGCTCTGATTTTGGTGGCATTAGGCCAACAGAATGCGCATTTCATTCCCGGCAAGACCTTTGAATATTTCGGCGCCGCTAAACCGATCCTGGCCATCAGCAATGTGCGTGATACGATCGAGTTGCTGCAACAGTATGATGCAGCGGTGCTGTGCCGGCCTGAGGACCCTCAAGATTGTGCCAAAAAGATGGTGCGACTGGTTACCAAACGGATCACTGTCCACACGGACTCTAGTTTTTTAAACTCTTTTGATCGCAGACAACAAACAGAACAGCTGGCTTTTCTATTGAACGGATTATGTGCATGAAGTTGCATCGTGTTTTGATTTTATTTTTTATCCCATGGGTTAGCGCTGCCCAGGAGTATCACTGGCCGACCGATGCGGGCAAACTGCTCTCCTCCACTTTCGCCGAATCGCGTGACAATCGATTCCATGCCGGCATTGATGTGAAAACTCAGGGTCAGGTCGGTTTCAAAGTGTTTGCTGTACGCTCCGGTTATATCTCACGCATTCAGGTATCGCCGTTCGGCTATGGTCGCGTTTTATATCAAACATTGGATACCGGCGAAATTGCTGTTTACGGCCACTTGCTGAAATTTATCCCAACTATCCAGAATGCGGTGGAACGCAAACAGGAAGCGAGAAATCGCTACTCGGTCACCCTGCTGCCGAATAAGGAGCAATTCCCGGTAAACCAGGGCGACCTG
The DNA here is from genome assembly GCA_964387285.1 of uncultured Cytophagia bacterium. GTDB lineage: Bacteria > Zhuqueibacterota > Zhuqueibacteria > Residuimicrobiales > Residuimicrobiaceae > Anaerohabitans. Next base: position 6,232 of record CAYLWO010000106.1, read on the forward strand.
ATTGCCTATACCGGCGAGAGCGGCGTCGGTTATCCGCATCTGCATTTCGAGCTGCGCGATGCTTCTTCGCGCCCCATTAATCCGCATGCCAAAGGAATGGCTGTGCAGGATCATATGGCGCCGGTGATTCAGACCGTATCGCTGGTTCCGCTCAGCGCATCGGCGCGCGTGGCCGGCGACCTCCGGCCCTTGCTCATCAAACCGCGCCGTATTAATGCAACCAGATATCAAATCGACGAGCCTGTTCGCGTGACCGGTCTGATCGCCTTCGGTTTGGAGGCCTTTGATCAAATGGAGGGCTCGCCAAACAAGTTCGGCGCCTACGGCAATCGGCTGTTTATCGACGATCGGGAACTGTTTGCCTCCCAGTACGATCGCTTCTCCTATGAGGACAACGGTCAGGCGAGCCTGGACCGTGATTATCGTTTGTTGTCAAGGGATAAAGGATATTTTTATAAACTCTTTCGCGATCACGGCAATGAACTGAAACTTTATTCGACTTCCAAACTGTACGGCGGCGTCGTGGCCTTTGATCTGCCGGCCCCGGCCACCGGCTGGCTCTACTCCATCCTGCAATCTCTGGGACTGGATTGGCAGTACCCCGATGGCGTGACCACGCTGCCGAACGGCCATCATGAATTTCGCATCGAGACTCGTGATTTCTGGGGCAATGCCGCAGCCGTCAGCGGCCGCTTGATCGCCGGTGAACCATTCGTTCCAGCCAAGTCGACAACTCCACGGAGCGATTCTTTGCGCGTCAAAATGGAGGTTGAATTTTACGACGATTATTGCCGGCTTGAATTTCTGTTCTCTCAGGAACCGAAAGGAAGACTGGAGATAGAAGGCCGCACTTCACTTTTGTCCACCGAACACATTAGCCTGGAGCGTATCGGACCTCGGAAATATATTTGCGGTTGGCCCCTGAACAGCGGGCAGACCGGACCGATTGAATTGCAGCTGCGCCAAAAAACCGAAACCGGAGATCACCGGATAGCAACAGAGAGGTTGCAGTATCACACCGTTGCGAAAAATTCAGCAAAAATTTTGCGCAGCGAGGATGAACGGTGTCTGGTCCATTTTCATTCCGCCTCCTTGTACAGACCCCTGTTTGTGCGCATGCAAACGCAACCGGAAGCCCTGGCACCGGTGCAAGCCCGGATCTCTGCGATATATGCGGTGAATCCGGATGATGTGGCTATGGCCAATGCGGTCACTGTGCGGTTTCGGTTAACAGAGTCTGACTCTGGTAACGATGTCGGCATTTATCGTCAATCCGGCAAGCCCGTGCGCTGGCAATTTATCGGCAACGACCGGCAAGAGCAGGCAGGTTTCATCTCCGCCTCGACTACGGCATTGGGGTGCTTTTGTCTTATTCGTGATTCCATTCCGCCTGTTCTTCTCTCGTTGCAGCCGGTTGACGGCCTGCACCTCAGCGATCGAACGCCTCTGTTGCGCGCGTCGTTCAAAGACGAGCTCTCCGGCATGGGTTCTGAAGAAAATTTGCAATTGTGGTTGGACGGTAAAAAAACGATTGCTGAATATGATCCGGAAGAACAATCGCTGCGTTTTCAGGTCCGGCGGCCGTTGTCAGCGGGACGCCATATACTGGAATGCCGGCTCTCGGACCGCAGCCATAATCAAGTGAGCAAAAAGAACATATTCTGGGTAAAATGAAATGATACCTATCAAAGATGACAATCCCCATCAGCAGACGCCGCTGGTGACCTATGTGCTGATCGCCATCAATATTCTGATCTACCTCCGGGAAATGTTTTTGCCGCTGGAAGCGGGGCAATTGTTTGTCATGCAATATGGCGCCATTCCGCTGGAAATCAGTCACGGCCGGCAATTGCATACGGTTTTTACTTCCATGTTTTTGCATGGCGGTCTTTTGCATCTGGCCGGCAATATGCTGTACCTGTATATTTTCGGCGACAATGTCGAAACACTGTGCGGTCATTTCCGTTTTCTGGCGTTTTATCTTTTCTGCGGCGCTTTGGCCTTTTTTTCCCATTATATTTTTGCGCCCATGTCGCAAGTGCCTATGATCGGCGCCAGCGGCGCCATCTCCGGCGTGTTGGGCGCCTATGCCTTGCGTTTTCCTCACGCCCGTGTCCATGTTCTGATTCCACTGTTCATTTTTTTCTACCGGGTCAGGATTCCGGCTGTTCTGGTGTTAGGCGTTTGGTTTCTGATGCAACTGGCAAGCGGTTTCAGCAGCAGCGCCGGCGGCGGCGGCGTGGCCTGGTTTGCTCATATCGGCGGTTTTGTCGCCGGATTGGTGTTAATCCGGTCGTTTGAATCGAATCGCTATCGGATCACGATGCCCTGAAGGAAAGAAGAGCTGTTTAAATATCCTCTTGCATGATTTACTGACTTTATGTATCTTTACATCACCGCTAAAATCTAATCTATCTGGAGGTTCCCATGTCTTATACACTGCATGAGTTAAAGGAAAAAAACGTCGCTGACTTGCGCACGATTGCCGCCGGCATCGAACATGAGGCGGTTAAAGGGTACACGCAGTTGAACAAAGAGCATCTGTTGGTGGCCATTTGCAAGGCTCTCAATATCGATACGCACGAGCATCATCATGCGGTGGCGGCTAATAAAACTGAAATCAAATCGAAAATTCATCTGCTGAAAAAGAACAAGGATGAGGCTATCGCTGCCAAGGACAAAGTTAAAGTAAAGCGTTTGCGTCAGCGCATTCGTTTTTTGAAAAACAAACTGCGAAAGTCCATGGTGTAATCAAAAAAACCGGCACTATGCTAGACGGTTTGTTCCATCTGCCGGATGCGGAGCGAACCGTTTTTTTAATTGGAGAAAAAAATGAAAATCCGAACGCTTCTGTGTTCACTGGTCTTCGCAACCCTACTTTTAGGTAAAACGCCCATGAATGTCACGCAATTGAAAATCGAATACAAAACCGATCCTATCGGACTGGATGTGATGCAACCGCGCATGAGTTGGCAAATGCAATCCGATAAACGAGATGTGCGCCAAACCGCTTATCAAATCCGTGTTGCTCAATCGCCGGAGAGTTTACAGAAAAAACCGTTGTGGGATACGGGTAAAATCGCATCAGACGCATCTGTGCATGTGGTCTATGCCGGTCCAGCCTTGGCTGCACAGAAACGCTATTATTGGCAGGTTCGGGTTTGGGACGGACAGGGACAAGAATCCGCCTGGAGTCCGGTTGCCTTTTGGGAAATGGGATTGCTGAGCAATGAGGACTGGCAGGCGCGGTGGATCGAACCGGATTGGCAGGAAGATCCGGCCCAGTCAGAACCCAGTCCCATGTTGCGCAAAGAATTCAAACTCAAAGGGCCCGTCGCCTCGGCTCGCGTCTATGCTACCAGCCTCGGCCTGTACCAACTGGAATTAAACGGTCGCAAGGTCGGTGATCAGGTGCTGACGCCCGGCTGGACCGCTTATGACAAGCGCGTGCAATATCAAACCTATGACGTCACGGCCTTGCTGTATAACGGCGCCAACGCCGTGGCCGTGCAATTGGGCGACGGCTGGTACCGCGGGTATATCGGTTTCGAAGGCCAACGCAACGTCTATGGCAAGACATTGGCCTTTTGCATGCAGATGGCGGTTTTGTACAAAGACGGCAGTTCGGATTTGATCATCACCGACGACGACTGGACCGGCGCCACCGGTCCTATCCGCGCCGCGGATATTTACAACGGCGAAACCTATGACAGCCGGCTGGAGAAAAAAGGTTGGAATCAACCTGGTTTCACAGAAACGGGATGGAAAAAGGTTCGCGTAATTCCAAAACCGGATAAAACCATAATCGCGGCAGAAGGCCCGGCCGTTGCAAGATGCGCTGAACTCCCGGTAATGAAAATCATCAAAACGCCCAAGGGTGAAACTGTGGTTGATTTGGGTCAGAACATGGTTGGCTGGGTGCGCCTCAAAGTCAACGGTCCGGCCGATGCGACCGTCAAACTGACCCATTTCGAAGTGCTGGATGCAGCGGGCAATGTGTATCTGGAAAATCTGCGCGCCGCCAAACAGACCGATATCTTTATCTGCAACGGCAGCGGCGAGCAAACTTATGAACCAACATTCACTTTCCACGGTTTCCGTTACGTCTGGGTGCAGGATTTTCCAGGCGAACTGTCGGCGCAAAACCTGACCGGCATTGTGGTGCACTCCGCTTACGCTGCTAGCGGCCGGTTTGCCTGTTCGGATGAGCTGTTGAATCAGTTGCAGCATAATATCCAATGGGGTCAGCACGGCAACTTTGTCGATGTGCCCACGGATTGTCCGCAACGCGATGAACGGTTGGGATGGACCGGCGACGCGCAGGTCTTTTCCCGCACCGCCTGCTTTAATGCGGACGTGGCTGCCTTTTATGCCAAATGGTTAAAAGATTTGGCGCTGGATCAAAAAGCCAGCGGCGCCGTGCCTCATGTCATTCCTAATGTACTGGATCATCACAGTCCCACGGCCAACGCCGCTTCCGCGGCCTGGGCTGATGCGTCGGTGATTGTGCCGTGGACTGTTTATTTGTGTTATGGCGACACGCGCATTCTCGAACAGCAGTTCCCCAGCATGAAGGCATGGGTGGATTACATGGCTGGTAAAGCCGGTGATTCCTATCTCTGGAACACCGATTTCACCTTTGGCGACTGGTTGGCTTTTGCCACCACCCATTCGGATTACCCCGGCGCCACAACGGATAAGGATTTGATTTGCCAGGCCTATTTTGCCCGTTCTACAGATATTGTGCGACGCACGGCAGAGGTTCTGGGTAAAAAGGAAGAAGCGGTGAAATACGCGGATTTGCACGCCAAGATCATCAAAGCTTTTAATGATGAATTTGTCACCAGCAACGGCCGCGTGGCTTCCAACACGCAAACCGCTTACAGCGTGGCGCTGGCTTTTGATCTGTTGCCGGAAGCACAGCGCGCCTCGGCTGCGGCGCGCCTGGCCCAGGACGTGAGAAAATTCAAACACATCACCACCGGCTTTGTCGGCGCGCCCCTGGTGTGCCCGGTGTTGAGCGATTACGGCTATTATGATGAGGCGTTCATGCTGCTGAATCGCAAGAAATATCCCTCCTGGCTCTATCCCATCACCCGCGGCGCCACCACCATTTGGGAGCGCTGGGACGGCATCAAAGCGGACGGCTCTTTCCAGGACAAGGGCATGAACTCGTTCAACCATTATGCCTACGGCGCCATCGGCGAATGGCTGTATCGCGTGGTGGCGGGCGTGGAGATCGATGCGCAACACCCGGGTTACAAACATATCATTTTTCAACCCCATCCGGGCGGCGGCTTGACGCAAGCCAGGGCGGAAGTGCTTTCCATGTACGGCCCGGTGGCCTGCGGCTGGGAAATCAAAGACAAGCAAATAACCATCGACCTGCAAGTGCCGGCCAATACTACAGCCACGGCTTTACTGCCCAAAGCGGAACTGGCCAGAGTGAATGAGAGTTCACAGCCGGTGGGAAAAGCGGCAGGAGTAAAATCCGCAACGCAAAAAGATAAAGAGGTGGTGCTTGAATTAGGTTCGGGAAAATATGTGGTGAGTTATCCGTTCGAGTGAATTGTGGCGCAAGCCTCCTGGCTTGCGTGAAGTCGAATGACGCCTCTTTATTGTATTACGAGTAGTTTTTCGCGCAAAATGGTCAATAAATGTCGGACACCTCGAGAGCCTGTCGCAAAAGGCAAAACAACCCCGGGATCACGGTTTTTGTGACCCCATGTGTTTCTTAACTCATTGATAATGCGTTGAGAGACATCCGGAGTGGCCGCAAAAAACGCGGCCACATCCGGGGTCTGGGGTTTTGCGACAGTCTCCGAAGGTGTCCGACATTTGGTTCCGGCTTGTCCGGATTAGGATCATATGCGATTATCTTGATTTTCTCTTCTGAAATGTCTACTAGACCATGTCGATGGAGTTCGCCATAATTGCTAAGCTCTCCTGCTTTGATCACCCTGGTGATGAGCGTGGGAGTTTTTTGCCAGACAATAGGGTACGAAAAGCAAAATGACGATAACTCATTCGAACCTGAATTGAGCGATTGCATGATCCTTGCGAAGGTTTTATACCTTCGCAAGGTTGTTTTTTAAGCACGTATGATCTGTGCAGGTTGAAATAAACTCATAAATGTGATTATTGTTTTGAGACGGCAGATGTTGGAATTTCACATACCTGGTGGAAAAATCCTTGAAATCGAGCACCTTGTTTTGGATTACAATGGAACCATCGCTACTGACGGCAAATTGATTCCGAAAGTAGGAGATTTTCTGCATAGACTGAAGGATAAAGTACAGGTGCACGTGCTGACGGCAGATACGTTCGGCAGTGCTGCGCAGAATTTGCAGGGAATAAACTGCCAGCTAAGCGTCATGCCGCCGGGCAGGCAGGACACCGGCAAACTGCGGTATGTAAAAAAACTGGGGGCGCGGAAAACCGTCTGCATCGGCAACGGACGTAATGATTTGTTGATGATTAAAAAAGCCGCATTAGGCATTGTCGTTATTCTGGAAGAAGGCGCCTGCAGTGCAACGGTGATGACAGCAGACATTGTTTGTAAATCTGTCGTGGACGCGCTCCAGCTGTTGCTCGAACCCGGTCGTCTGGTCGCAACTCTTAGAAACGGCTGATCGTGTCGAGTTGTTAACGCTTTCAGGTTTTATTATCTATTTTTCCTGATCGGAACAATACCTCCGAATATTGATTTTTTCAACCGTGACCAACCCCTCTTGCAAAAACCAACTGATGTATTTTAAAAAGTTTTCAATCTTTTCATTCGTATCGACCAGTTCAATGACAATCGGCAAATCTTCGGAAAGACGCTCGATCTTGAATGTGTGAATGGTTCGGGTTTTTGGTCCGAAACCCATTATTCCGCGGATAACCGTGGCGCCTGCCATATCCATGTCGCGGGCTTGCATGACAATCCACTCATAGAGTGGACGGTGTTGATACTTGTCGCTTTCACCCAGAAAAATACGCAAAAGCAATCCATCCGTTGGCGCTTGCATAGGTTACCTCCAAAGTGAATGGGCCAGAACGTTGCCGAGCCAGACGGCCAAAAGGCCGAGTACGATATGCATGGATATGTTTAAAAACGTGAGTAAAGTTTCTCCATCCATGGCCAGATGCATGGTTTCGTTCATAAAAGTGGAAAAGGTGGTAAATCCGCCCAGCAGGCCGACATAAATAAATTGCCGCTGTACTCCGGGGAAGAGTCCGTGATTTTCGACTAGATAGGATAGAAAACCGATAATGAAGCAACCGGCAAGGTTTACGGTCAGGGTGCCGTACGGAAAGCCAATCTGCTTGGATATCTGTTGAACAAAACCGCTGAGCGAATAGCGGAATAGAGTGCCGATGAATCCGCCAACGCCGATTAAAAACAATTTGGACACAGGACGCCTTTCATTTATGGAAATTTTTCCAGACCTCACAGGTTTTCAAAACCTGTGAGGTCTCGAGCGAAAAAAAACTCCTACTCATTCCACAGCATAAAGTGAAAAAAGTAGGAGTCATCAGCTATACAGCAATTACGGCGAACTCCATCGCCTTTATCCTCTTTTACAAAATACCGTTTTTCTTGAACAAATACAATGGTTTTTGTAGCCTGGAAAGTAATGAAAAAAATGGCAAGGCAAGTGGCTGATCGGTAGATGCTCGACGGGCCAAGCGTGGCGCAAGCCTCCCGGCTTGCGTCTTCTTTCTACCGGGAACGCCAATCTCCTGATTGGCGTTCTTTTAGCCCATCCAAAATCCCTTGCGATGCGACACGCCCAAGGTCTTGCGGCAATGCGGACAGAAATAGATATAGCGCTTGCCGAACGCGCCGCTCAAAAGGCGGCTCCAGACGGTCTCCATCTTCGTGTTGCAATGGGGACAGATCGGATACTCGTCCTGTTTTTCAATGCATTCGATCATGGCTTGCTCCTTTCTTTACTGTAAAGACTGCAAAGGATTATTTCCTTCACGTAATTATTTCAGCAACAGCATGCGCCTGGTTTGCTTGAACGCGCCGGCGGTCATTTTGCAGAAGTACATACCGGTTGGCGTGTCGCCCGAGTTCCATGTCAGGTTGTGCCTGCCGGCAGCCAGTTTCCTGTCTAAAAGGTGCGCGACCTGCTGACCCAGCATATTGTAAACACTGACCGTCACGCGTTCTTCCCGGGGAATCGTGAATGAAATTGTGGTGGCGTCGTTAAACGGATTGGGATAGTTGGGCAACAGTTCGAAAGCAACAGGTTGCTGCGCTTTTTCTGCATGGATCGAGGTGAGCAGGTTGTTTTTAAACTGCATGATGCCACGATATTTGTCGAGAACAAATATGTGATCCCCGTAGATCGCCACATCGATCAGGTCGATATCGCCGGTGTAATAGCGTGCTGCTAACGCCGGCGACAGGGGTGCGCTGAAATCCAACAAATTCAGCCCGTACCAACCGCCGGCAACATATAGATATCTGTCGTCTGCACACAGGGCTGTGCCGTAAACCATATTATTGTATATGCCGGCTGCCGTGGGAGCCGCGGGATTGCTGATATTCACCGCGCGGATCTTTTTGCTGCCGTACCGGTTGCCCAGATAAATATAGTCGCCGGACAAAGTCATGTCGTCGATGGTGACGTCATCGGTGAAAGAGCCGATCTGCTGCAACGCTGCGGGATTGGCGATGTCCAGAACGCGCAGAATTTTTCCATCATTGACAAAGGCATGGTTGCCTTTGAGCAGGATTTTAGAGATATTCGATGCCAGGCCGATCGGCAGGGCGCCTGACAAAGACGCCTGGCCATGCGAAATATCATAGATCCTGAATTCGCTGTTTGTTCCGTTATAATTGGATAACCTGACATAGGCGCGCGCTCCTGAAACGGTAAAACCGCGCAGTTGATGATCGCCAAAATACCAGGTGTTGAGAATGTCAAGATTTTCCGAGTGCAAATCGATTTGGTGCAAATGACCGTGATAATCTTCTGCGATAAAGCCGTTGCTGCCGATGATCTGTAACCCGACCAGTGCTTTTGCATCATAATCTTTGAAATTTTTCCAGGCGTCGGCAACCAACGTCCCGTGTTGCCGTTTGAAGCGATGCAAAGCCGCATAGCTGTCGAGCAGGTAGACGTACTTTTCGTCCGCCTCCACGTCGTCGTTGGCGGCCGTGCAACGCACGTCGCCCATCAGTTCCGCTGCGGCGTTATGACCGACGTCCATGACATAGACCTCCTTGTTCAGGGTGGGCCTGATAAAGTAGGGAGGATAATAGAGTGCGCCCAAGTAATTGTCCACGCGGCGCAGTTCACTGATTTTACGCCAATGGCGCATATCCGAGACATCGTAGGTGATGAAATAGTTGCCCGGACAATAGGCCGTATTGCCGTTAAAAACCGGCATGCCAAAGTAGGGTTGATGAAACGCGGAAATGCGTTTGGGCAGCAGAGGTTGTTGCAGATCGAAAAGGATCACGCTGTCCTGTGAGGTTATGGCGATGCCGTAGCGGTCGTAAACCGCAAAAGAAAGCGCAGACTGTCCTGGAACAATCACTCCGGTTTTTTTTGCTGCCGTGGTATCGGCGATATCCAGACAATAGAGTTCACCCTGTACCGTCGAACTGCTTGTCCGGGTTATGCAATAAACGGCGGAACCCTTGACGCCGAGAACCCGGACCGGGGTTTCTGTTTTTATAAAAGCGAGCTTTTTCGGCTTGCCCGGATCGGCCAGACTAAAAAGTGTAAATCCCTTTATTGTGCCGCCATTGTCATAGGTGATCAGCGAGTCGCCCTGCTTGATCAGATGATTATTCACACCGGAAAGGCTGATCTTGCTTTTATGAATCGGATTGTGGAGGTCGCCAAGATGGGTGGCGTATAAATGGGAATTGCCAAAGCCGTCCTGCTCGGTATGATAGACATAGGGGGCGGCGAAAATGTAGACGTCCAGGTAGACATCGGCTGAATCGGCCAGCCGGGGATTCATGATATCCTGGACGTCATACAGGCGCAATTTACCGTTGCCAACCGGTGGAAAAGCCATGTACCCGCCGATCATAAAGGGCGTTTTCAGCACTTTGTCGGCGATCCATTTTCCGTATACAGTCGGTTTGGCCGGATTGCTGACATTAAAGGTGCTGAAACCAAAGTCGCTGATTGCGGCATAGACCACGCCCGGCTGAACCGCTGCGCCGACCGTGCCTGCTTTGTAGCAGTTGGACAATTTTTTCAACGACGCATCCGTGAGATCGTGCAGATCGACGCCGGTATGACTGGTGTTGACCAGATAGGCGATATTGGCCTGGAAAGCGATGTCCACCACGCTTCCGCTTAACGTGGTGATCTCTTTCGGTTGATTGATGTTGCTGAAATTCACCACCTTGACATCGCTGGGGCCGCAGATGAACACGGTCCGACCCGATGCCGCGACGTGATAGGCCGTATAACCGGCGGCATAGCTCAGCACTTTGGCGGGCGCCGCGGGATTCTGCACGTCCACCACGCACAGGCCTGCGGTGTTGCAGGCCAGAAAAGCGTAGCGACCGTCCAGGGCCACGTCGTCGACCCAACTCTCGGGTTTGTAATCACTGACCGTTTTGGGAGCATTAGGTTTGCTGACGTCCATAATGCGCAGTCCGGCGCCGCTGGTTGCTATATAAACATAATTGCCCTGCACCACTGCCTTGACGGCGTTTAGATCTTTAACCACGGCAGCCTGTTGTATCCGGTCCGGATTGGAAATGTCGAGGATGAACAATCCCGCTTCTGTTGCAGCCACATAAGCATAATGACCGGAAATGGCCATGTTGCGGATATATCCGGATGCTGTGAATTGGCCGATTTTAGCGAACGTGCGCGTGTGAAAGACTGAAATAAATCCGCCGTGAGCGAGAAAGACAGCGCTGTCCTGTGCCGCGATGGCCGTGGCTGGTCCGCTGGGCCACTGACCTGTCCATTCAATCTCCGCCGCAGATGTATAGACTGCAGTTGATAAAAAGAACAAGCAAAAGATGCGAAAAAATATTCTTCCAGTCATGACCGTTCCTTTCCGGTATTACGAGCTAGCCCTTGCATTCGTATGTAAATGAGGTTGACAATCGGCTAAACGCCATTTGTAAAAATAAATAGAATCTCTTCAATAATCAATATTAAACAATTTTTGGCATGTTGAATAATTTCTATGCACAGCAGCCTTAAGCATCCTGCGGCAAAGCCGGGTGTTTGCCGGTTGCTTTTTTCATCAAGATCGATTAACTTTACACTGCATTCAGAGATAGGAAGCCATGAAAATACTCTATCGTCTCAAAAGAAAAAGCGCGCATCTGTCGCGCAATCAAGTGACCGTGCTGTTTTCCGATCTGAAGGATTCCACCCATTATTGGGACACGCATGGCGACGAGAAGGGGAGGTTGATGATTGATTACATCAATCGTCTGCTTATGCCCATCATTCACAGGTACAAGGGAAAAGTCGTCAAAACTATCGGCGATGCGATCATGGCCAAGTTTAAAAAGCCCGGCCATGCGGTGAAAGCGGCTATTGCCATGCAGCAGATGCTGGCGCGGGAGCGCGAAAAAAGTCAGCGACAAATTCTCCATGTACGCATCGGCATTCACACCGGCCAGGCCATCATCGAGAAAAAAGATGTGTTCGGCGATATGGTCAATGTGGCGGCGAGAATTGAAGATCGCGCCAAGGGCGATGAAATCCTGGTCTCCAGCCGTACGGCGGCGAAATGCCGCAAAAAAGAGTATTGCTTAAAGCCGTTGGGAAAAACCCGGCTCAAGGGAAAAGAGTCGGAAGTGTCAATTTATGAATGCCAGTGGAGCGCGTCACCCAGCCTGATCGATCATCTGCAGGTTTCGCCGCATCAGCCGATTCTGCGTCGTCAAAAGATCGAATTATTTATCCATATATTCGCTTCTGCGGCTATGCTGCTCTTTCTCTTTTTTCGATATTTTCGTTACCTGATGGCAGATGCGGAGACCGGGTTGCGTTGCATCTGCAATCCCTCAGGCTTTTTGAACAATCCGCTGTTGATGGCGGTGATTTTATTTGCCGCAGTCTGCTTGATGTTTTTATTTATGATTATCAAGAAAAAGACGCCAACACTGCTGCTGCGGCTTTTCAAGGGCGGATGCTATTCTGTAATCGGCTTTGCGCTAGGGTATTGGGCCGTGCAGCTCGCACCCATTCCCATGACACAGAACTGGAATGAACCGATGTATGAGAGTTCGCGTCTGTTTGTTGAAATCAAGGAACATGAAACCATTGTGCGCAAGACGCCAAGCCTTTCTGCTCCTGTCATCACAAATGTTCCTTACGGCGCCATTTTATTATTGCTTGACGTCCAGAGCGACGGCAATTTGACCTGGAATAAAGTCCGGCTGAACGATCTGGAACAGGGCTGGATTCTTCGCGTGATTCCGCCGCAAATGGGGGTGCCGTCAAAAAGATTATCGCTGGCCAACAAATTTGTTTTTCGCTACCTGGATTTATACGCTTTGCTCACAGGCGTTATTGGATTTGTTTGGGGCTTTTTACATCTTCGTCGACATTTGGTTTAAAGAGGGAGAGTGATTTTTGGAAAACCATCTGACGGCATTTCTTATAATATTGTTGTTGTGGGCGTTCGCGTCCGGACAAAACTCGTTGGGCGTTTTCACTGATCATAACGACATAGGAACGCCGAAAAATTCCGGCTCTGTACAGTACGATTCGGTCACGCAATCATACCTGATGGCCGGCAGCGGGACCAATATGTGGTTTGACCGCGACGAATTCCATTTTGTCTGGATTAAGGTTGAAGGGGATTTTATTCTCAACGCCCGTGTACGCTTTCCGGAAACAGGAGTGGAAGCACATCGCAAGATGGGCTTGCTGGCGCGCACGGATCTGGGTGCGTCGGCAAAAATGGTGCACGTTACCGTGCATGGCGACGGTTTGACCTCGCTGCAATATCGTCAAGCTGCGGCTGCCAACACCGAAGAGATCAGGTCCACGATACAGGGGGCTGATGTGCTGCAACTGCAGAGAAAAGGCGATGTCTACATCATGTCCGTAGCCCGGTTCGGTGAGCCGTTTGTCCGTGAACAGATTTCCGGAATGGACCTGGGTGACGAGCTTTATGTGGGATTGGCTGTGTGCAGCCACAATGCCGATGTTGTGGAAAAATCGATTTTCACCAATGTCCGGTTGATTATTCCTGCACCGGAAAATTTTACACCCTATCGCGATTATATCGGCAGCAATCTGGAGACCCTGGCTATCGAATCCGGACTGCGTGAGGTGGTTTATCAATCGACTGAATCGCTGCAAGCGCCCAATTGGACGCCTGACGGCAAGGCCCTGATCTATAACTGCAACGGTCTGCTCTATCGTTTCGATCTCGACGGTAATATTCCGTTCCGCGTCAACACCGATTTTGCCGTGCATAACAACAACGATCACGTGTTGTCCTTTGACGGCAAAATGATCGCCATCTCGCATCACAGCGCGGATGATGACAACAAATCCATCGTTTACACTTTGCCCATACAGGGCGGCAAGCCCAGACGGGTGACTGCCCTGGGACCTTCCTATCTGCATGGATGGTCGCCGGACGGCAAGTATGTGATATATACCGGTGATCGCAACGGCAACCTGGATATTTATCGAATCGCCGTCAAGGGAGGCAAAGAAAAACGGCTCACAGATGCCCCGGGATTGGACGACGGTTCAGAATATACTCCGGACGGCAGATATATCTATTTTAATTCGAGCCGTAGCGGCCGCATGCAACTCTGGCGCATGCAGCCGGACGGCAGCGGGCAAGAGCAAATTACCGACGATGCTTTCAACAATTGGTTTCCGCATATCTCTCCGGACGGCAAATGGATCGTATTTCTCTCTTATCTTCCAGAGGTTAAAGCGGACGCGCATCCTTTTTATCAACAGGTATATCTGCGCCTGATGCCGATTCAAGGCGGCGCTGCCCGCGTCATCGCCTATGTGTACGGCGGTCAGGGCACTATCAATGTGCCGTCCTGGTCGCCGGACAGCAGGAAAATCGCTTTTGTCAGCAACAGCAGGCGATGATCATCATTAGCCTGTAAAGGCAACCTGCTTCCGTGCTCTGCTGGTTACAAAACATACGGCAAGCGCCGACTATCCCATGTTGGAATTTTTTACGAGATCGTATGAAACAAATCGCCCTGTTTTTTTACATTTTGCTTGTTTCCGCGCATGCGCGTGGCATCTTTGTGGCTGTGGACGGCAACGATGCCACAGGAGACGGCAGCCTGAGCTTCCCTTACAGGACCGTGGCCAAAGCCTCCACGGCAACGGCGCCCGGCGATACCGTATATATTCGCGGCGGCGTGTACAATCAAAAAGAGTATTACATTATTGCGGAAGGAACCGCGTCACAGCCGATTGTGTTTATCGCTTATGGAAATGAACAGCCGATATTCGACGGCGCCGGCATCAGCATGGGGTCGACAGAAAGTCTGTTTCGTTTCCGCGATTGTAGCTATGTTGAAGCCAACGGCATTGAAGTCCGCAATTCCACCGGACGGGGATTCAGCTATTATGAATCCGAGCATGTGGTGATTCGCAACTGCAAGGTGCATCATAATCAGTATCGCGGCATCGGCGGCGGCGGGCATTATGTTCTGATTGACAGTAACGAAGTGTATCAGAATTGTCTGATCAACGAAGATGAGGCTATGGGCGGCGGTGGCGGTTGGCCGGGTGCTATCGCTTCCACCACGCGCGCCGATGGTTCACGTTCCCGCTGTTTCTCCGTGCGCAACAACGTCGTCTATGAAAACTGGGGAGAAGCCATCATCGCGTTGCATGCCGATACGGCCGAGGTGGTCGGCAACACCATTCGAGACGGCTATAGCAACAATATCTATGTGGACCATTCGCAGCATGTTTTGGTGGCCAACAATTTCATCCGTAACCTGGATCCCAGATACATGCGCAAGGCCAAGGGCGGCACAGCTTATGGCGTTGCTTTGGCGGTCGAGAACACCGATAATCCCTATTACGCTCTGGATGATGTAAAAATTATTAACAATTTGATCATGAACACCGGTCGCGGAATATCTTATTGGCATGATTCAAACAATCCCGACACCAGCAACACCTATCGCAATATTCTCATTGCGCATAATGTGATCAAGAACAGCGAAGATTACGCCTTGCGCGCTTTTCTCGTGGACGCCGGCCATACGCCGCCTGCGAACGTTCGCGTATACAACAATATCATTTATTCCGGCAAGAACGGCAAGGCAGTGGATATTGAAAATCCGGAGGCCTGGACCTTTGGCCATAACATTTGGCCTGACGGCGTGCCGACCTGCGCACAAGAGCCCAACAGTTTTGCCATGAATCCCGGCTGTCAGGACACCTCGTTGACAGCAGCGCCGCTGGGATATAAACTATATCCCCATTCCATGGCGGTAGGTCGGGGTTGTTCCGTCGATGTGACCGGTGATTTTCGGGGCAACCCGCGGCCTGCCACATCACCCTGCATCGGCATACACGAGTTGGGCAATTATGTAAACGTTGCGGTGAAATTGTTTCTTCAGGGTCCTTTTGTCACATCGAATATGAATCTTCATCCCGACATGCCCCTGGCATCGCCCTATGGCAACGATCCACTTTACCTGCATCATCGCCTGGACAGCCGTCCGGAACATATCAGCGATTGGGTGTCCCTGAGTTTGCGAATATCGCCTGATGGAGCGGATATCGCGACCACGAGCGGGCTCTTGCGCCGTGACGGTTGGATTGTCGCAGATAACGGCGCGGATGTTGTAGCGCGCTTTGGCGATGTGGCCGAAGGCTCTTACTATATCGTGGCGCGCCATCGCAATCACGGCGCTGTTTTATCCGCTACCGCCGTTGCGTTGACGCGGGCCACAGCGCAAACATGTGATCTGTCGCTGCAAGCAAATATTTACGGGCACAGCGCTGCGCCTCTTACTGAAGGCATTTGCGGATTATGGGCCGGCGACTGCAATGGCGACGGATTTATACAAACGCAAGATTATGTCCTTTGGCATCGGGATTGGCTGACGGCGGCCGTGGGATACCTGGCCGGTGATTTTGATTTTGAGGGAACGGCCGACCTTGCTGATTTTATGTTGTGGCAAACCAACGCACGTCAGGGTGTTGCGACTGCGCCGGAGCTGAGATAAGCAACAGGATCATTGAATCGGTTTCTTTTTCAGCCAAATCGGCTGGGAAGGCCATGCGGAGAATG
>CAYLWO010000107.1:0-1365 GCA_964387285.1 uncultured Cytophagia bacterium
GAAAGGGAAGATTGTTAAAATTTTGTGCAATTAAAAACGCGGGCGGGACGCCCGCGATCCAAAAATGAAAGATTTATAGAGCGGCGTTTCAGTTCATCTCCATCCACTGCATCATGCTCTTTAATCGCCCCGGACCGGCTTGCTTTTTAGCTTTCTTTAAATATTGAAAACTGATTGGCGAGTACTTTTCAATTTTCGAGCAATAATCAGGATCAAAATACCCCCCGTTCATGGCCAGCGATTGGATCATCATCAATTCTGTGCTCTGCACAATGACCTGACAGAACGGTACCCGAATTTCCGCGGGGCAATATTTGATATCGCTCAAAACAGAACGACCAAAATGAATGGTGCGGTTGACCAGAGAGGCCCGGGTTTGCTTTTGCTCATTCATAGAGAAAAGCGTTTGCGTTCCGGAGGCGATGTCTTCAGCTATATCTTGAATATCGTCTGCCAATTGTAGCCAGACGCCATAACCGTAGAAGAATCTTTGCAGTTCTGGCGACAGCTGCCCGGCTGCTAAAAATCCATCTGCGACTACCGATGTTCCGCCTTTTTCGAAACTGATAGATTGTATTTTCTCCAAAGTCAGATTTGCACTGTCATCAGAAAGTGCAAGACTGCGGGTTTGCGCGTCATGAATAGCCAGCAGACTCGCATAAACCTCAGGGAAATTCCTCCGGGGAAATTGCTTTTCGATCATGCTCACCAATTCAGAGATTTTAATCTCTCGACGTTTCTCGCCCATCTCACCTGCTGCCCTGAGGCGCTTATCAAATCGGTTGCTGAATTCGAGTTTCTCCCGGTGTGAAATATCCGGATCGTCCAATATATTATCCGAATACGGATACAACAAACTATAGGCCAGGACCGCAGGGGTTATTTCAGGCCGCATGCCCAGCAACAGCTGCAAGCCGTTCATGATCCAGACGTTGCGCATGGCCTGATAGATCTCTTCCGATTTCAATTCCGCATCAAAAGCACGCGCCTGCTCGAAAAACGATCTGGAGGCTGCAATCATATCCGGATGCAAGAGAATATCAAGCGCTTTATCGGAATAATCAAATACTCCTTTCATGAATTGCCGCAGCGATCTGATGAATTTGTCAGCGTCGGGTTTTGGTCTGCCATCTTTAACCTCTTGTTGCACCCTTTTAAACCGATCCTGATAGCTGCTGAACAATGTTTCACTCTCTTTTTGCTGCCAGCCGGAATAGGCCGTGCCAAATGCAGGAAAATCATCGCAGCTGGCCTGCCATAATTGTGTAAAATAGGCGACAAGGTAATCAGTGTTCATGGAAACATTCCCGGATTTTATTTCTCACATATACGAAATTTCTGTTGAAAAGATACAATTTGATTTCA